>JBJOOR010000010.1:0-139520 GCA_046051225.1 Bacteroidota bacterium
AATTTTAAAAAGAAGGGCTTTGTTCGGTAATCAAACAGTTGTGCTTCTAACAGGCAGTGGTGCGTTAACAAACAGTAGTGCTTCTAATCCCTTCTTTTTAAAACTTCTTTAATCCCTTCTTCGTTATAGGCAACCCTTGACAACTTCGACAATAATTGAAAATGACTGGATATGCTTTATGCACTTTTAGACAATAATAAAGTTGAACCAAAGCCACAACAAAAAGCAAAATGCCCTTGCTGCGGACATGACGTGATTTCTAAATGCGGAGAGTTAAAAATGTGGCATTGGGCTCATACAGTTGACGATAATTGTGACGACTGGTACGAACCCGAAACGATGTGGCATCGAAACTGGAAAAAGAAGTTCGGTAAAGAAAATTCAGAAGTAATTTTGGAAAAAGACAACTTAAAACACATTGCAGACATCTTCACTAAAGACTACATTGTAATTGAATTACAGAACTCCCCAATTTCGACAACGACAATAAGAGCAAGAGAAACATTTTACGGAGAACGAATGATTTGGATAATTAACGGCGACCCATTTTACGACCGTTTTCTTGTTTCAAGTTCAGACCCGACATACGAAACAAGTCTTCCAAGCAATTTGTTTTTTAGTGAAGACTTGCTACCAAACCCTGGCTGGTTTCTTGACTTTGAAGACGTAGTACCTGACGACCGACTACTTGAAATATTGAATGTTTATTGGGGGTTTAGTTACAAACCTGAAATAAATAAATACTTCAAGTTCGGGACAGACAGAGTTAAGTTTAGCAAACCATTCATTAGGCTAATAAAGAGATTTAATGACAGTAATTTGATTGACCTAAAAGACGAGAATATAAAGTATTTTACATGGAGCAATCCTTGGAAATCATGGACGGCAGCAGAAAGACCAGCTTTCATTGACTATGACAGAAATAATTTGCTTTTCGTGAAAGAAGGACTTGGAACAAGATACGGAAGCGGAGTAATTGTTCCTAAGACAAGGTTTTTGAAAAAGTATGGGGCGACAAAATAATTAGGGCTGCCTATAACATGGGCTTGCTTCATAGGCGGTTGACGGGCAACGCCAACTTGTTGTGGTTTCTTTTACCTTTGTGCAGGCAGACGGCTGACGGAACACCAAGCCGCCCATGCAGCAAAGCCCAGAAACGTTAGCGGCAAGCATGTCGAGACTCCGAACAAACCAGAAATATCTTTGTTATATAGATTTTAGAAAGACAATAAAAATTTAGTTATGTTATCAGACGAAAAATTAAAAGCATTTATACCAACTATTAATCCTGAAAAAGCTAAAAAGTTTTACATGGATATTTTGGGACTGACTCTATTGTCGGAAGATAATTACGCATTAGAATTTAATGCTAATGGAACATTGTTGAGGATAACAACAGTTGAAAGGTTAAATCCACAACCTTTTACAGTTTTAGGCTGGAATGTTGACAATATTGTTTTCTTGATTCAATCATTAGTTAGTAAAGGTGTAGTATTTGAAAGATATGATTTTTTCGAACAAGATGAATTAGGTATTTGGACTTCTCCAAATGGAGCCAAAGTTGTATGGTTTAAAGATACAGATGGTAACCTCCTTTCATTGACAGAATAGCTTAATTTTTAAAAATAACAGAAAGATATTGACACGTCATTTAACCACATTTGTCATTTATATTTTAAATTGCACTAAAATAAATTGAAATACTCCATTTATAAGAATAAAATAAATGCCAGCCGCTAACACGGGTTTTGCGTTAGTGGGCGGACTGTGCGGTATGAACATTTGAGCAATTAATAAACATTAGTGCGGGCAGAAAGTTTGGTGTTCCAATAGCCCACCAACGCAAAGCCCGAAATCGTTAGGCGCAATTTTACGACACACAAATCAGAACGAAATAATAATTAAATTGACGACAATGAAAAAAATAACAACACTAATAATCACAGCACTTTTCTCAATGACTGTTTTTGGACAGACAGCAACAGAAACAATCAAAAAAGCCAACGACCTTATTGACAATAAAAAATATGAATCTGCATTTAAACTCCTTGACAGTTTTGACCCAAAGAATGGAATACCTGACATTGTTCTTCTTAAAGAGGACATAGCTTTAAAATATTTTGTTACAAGTATGATGCATCAAATGTTTGCATTCAAAGACCTTGAAAAAAAAGAAGACATTATGGATTATAGAGGTAAAGAGGGTTCATTTGGAATGCAAATATTTGCTGTTGACAAAATCCTTGATAGCCTAATTAAAATCTATCCAAATAATTGCAAACTGTACAAAGGACTTGGTGACTTTTATTTTGAGGTCTATAACAAATATGGTGGCAACTGGCTAAAAGACAACAATGAACTTTTTAAATTAATTGAAGCAAACAATACAAAAGCAGTTGAAGGAAATTGTGCAGACTATCTTTCTTATTATGTTTTAGGCTACGTATTTATTTCACAAGAGAAATATAAAGAAGGCATTCCCTACTTTTTGAAATCAATCGAAGCCAAAAAAGACTTTGCTGATGCACACTATAATTTAGCATTCGCATATCTATACTCTGATGACAAGGAAAACGCATTGAAGTACGCTAAAAACTCTTTAGAACTATACAAAGACGCAAGTTTAAGAAGTGATGCTGCAAGAATGATTGGACAAATTTATTCTGAATTAAAGGACGATAAAAATGCAATAAAAAACTTGGAATTAGCAAACCAAATTGATGGAGGGAACTACTACAATATTAAATCGCTTTTAGGCTGCTACTTAAAAACAGGAAATGAAAAAATAAATGAAACAACAAAAACATTTTTCAATTTAGCACCAACCAAACCTACTATTTACAACGACCTTGACGAGATGTATTCAATCAACAAAAAAGAAAATGATTTAGCAACTTTTTATAAAGACGAGCTAATTGCTTTCAAAGACGACAACAAAGTCATGGGCAACTTAAATTTTTATTTAGGGAAACTTTACCTTACTTTAGACAAGAAGCAAGCAAAAGAATATTTCACAAAAGCAAAAGAAATTTTTAACAAGTTGTACGACAAAGACCACCCAGTTTTTAATGCAATTGAAGACGGAATAAAGCAGACAGAAAACTAAAAAAAACCCCTGCTCGTCCTCGTTTGGGGCATAGCAAAGTGTATAGCCAACGAGGATGCAAGAGGCATTTAGTTTATAACTAATAAAATAAAAACTAAGTTGACCCCACAAAAAATCATTAATAAAGTATTAAATGCTATCGTTAATATTTGGTTTCCATAGTTTTGATTGTATTTTCGCTTACCGATTATGAATTTCTTATTTCCATCTTTTTTATTAGCAGCAGCAGCAGTGGCTTTGCCCATTATTATTCATCTGTTTAATTTTCGCAGATATAAAAAAGTATATTTTCCAAGCATTCAGTTTTTAAAAGAAGTAAAACAACAAACCACCCATCGCAATACAATTAAGCATTTGCTAGTATTATGTTGCCGAGCCATGGCAATAGTATTGGCCGTATTGGCATTTGCCCAACCGTTTTTAAAAAATGCATTAACCAATATAAAGCAAGGCGAACAGCAAGTAAGTATTTATATAGATAATTCATTTAGCATGGCAAATACCAAAAATGGTGTGCCGATGATTGAATTAGCCAAACAAAAAGCCATTGAAATAATAAATGGCTATAATGCTACCACACAATTTCAGATAATAAGCAATGAAATGAATGGCAGCCAACAACATTTAGTAGCCAAATACGATGCATTAAAAATGGTAGATGAAATAAAAATACAACCTCAATCGCCCACTTTAAATACAATAATAGCCAAACAAAAAAATGCATTGCATATTAATAAAACCGAGCATTCGCTGGCATATTTAATATCCGATTTTCAAAAAACACAAAGCAATCTATCGGCGCTTACCACCGATACATCGTTTAAGATAATAGCATTGCCCCTGTTTTCCGACGAAAAACAAAACATAAGTATTGATAGCTGCTGGTTCGAATTGCCCGTGCAAACTATTCATCAACAAATGAAATTGTTGGTTAAAATATCAAACTATGGCAATGCAGCCATCAGCAGCAATAGGCTTACCCTAATGCTAAATGATAAACTAAAATTTGTTGGCGATTTTTCATTAGCAGCCCACCAAAGCATGGTAGATACCATACCCTTTACCATCACCCAAGCCTCGTGGAATAAAGGTGTGGTAAGCATCAATGATAATGCAGTAACATTTGATGATACTTACTATTTTACATTTGAAGTAAAAAACAATATCAATGTATTATGCATAAATGATAATACCGAAAACATTTATCTAAAAGCATTATTTGCCGATAAGCAAATAAATAGCACCAATGTAGGCGCAGCACAAATAGATTATGGCATGTTTAAAAACGAGCATTGCATCGTATTAAATAGTTTAAAAACATTATCAAGTGGGTTGAATAGTGAGTTGCAAAAATTTGTACAAAATGGTGGCAGCCTAATCATTATACCCAATGAAATATCAGATTTTAATACCTACAATAGTTTATTAAATGCATTGCAATGTGGCATTTATTCGGATATAAGCAATAAAGAACAATCAGTAGTTTCGGTAAATACACAAATGGATTTAATGAAAGATGTGTTTTTAAAACTATCAGAAAACATGGATTTGCCAAAAGTTAAAAAACATTTTATAATAGCTACCACAGTGGCAAATAATGAAGAACAAATACTAACCCTAAAAGATGGTAGCAGCCTGTTTAGCAGATTTAAATCGGGCAAGGGCAATTGTTATATAAGCGCCGTACCATTAGATAAAAGCTTTAGCGATATGCCTATCAAAGCAGTATTTGTACCCATGATATTAAAGATGGCATTAAGCGGAATAAAAACAAATGATTTGGCATATATAATAGGCAATAATTCGAGCATACCAGTAAATGCCGATATCAGCCAAAAAGAACCCACATTTACATTAAAAAGTTCGTTTCAAGAATTTATTCCCGAGCAGATAAATATTGAAAACACATTGTATTTAAAAATAAAAAATCAAATTTCAAAATCGGGAATATTCGAATTGCAAGGAATAGAAAATATTGCCAAACCTGCCTTTGCATTTAATTTTAATAGAACCGAATCGGATTTGAATTTTTATAAAGAAGCCGAATTAAAACAAAAATTAAGCGAAACAAACATTGCCATGATTGATGCCACCCATAAAAACATGACAGCATTGGTAGGCGAAATAAACACAGGCACAGTGCTTTGGAAATGGTGTTTGCTATTTGCCTTATTATTTTTAATAATCGAAATTGTATTGCTTCGGTTTTGGAAAGTGTAATTTACCCTTTACTATGACGAGTAGTTGGCAACCCTATATCAATGGCTTTAAAGCCTATTTAAAATTAGAGCGTTCGCTTTCCGACAACTCTATCGAAGCCTATCTACACGATATTAATAAACTAGTTCAATATTTAGAAATCAACCATATTCATCTATCGGCATTGCAGATGGATTTAAAAACATTAAAACAATTTGTAAAATGGATTCATGAATTAGGCATGGCAGATTATAGCCAAGCCCGAATTATTAGCGGCATTAAAGCATTTTATAAATATTTATTGATGGAAGATTTGCTAGATAAAAATCCTGCCGAATTATTAGAAGCACCAAAGCTAAAACGACAATTGCCCGATACATTAAGCATTGAAGAAATAGAACAAATATTTGAAGCCATTGATGTAAGCAAACCCGAAGGCGTACGAAACCGAGCTATATTAGAAACACTGTATAGCTGTGGGCTACGAGTTACAGAATTGGTAAATTTAAAAATATCGCATATTTATTTTAACGAACATTTTGTACGAGTAATAGGCAAAGGCGATAAAGAAAGAATAATACCCATTGGCAGCCATGCCATGAAACATATTGATTTGTATTTGCACAACATTCGCAATCATCTATCCATAAAAAAAGGAAACGATGATATAGTGTTTTTAAATAAACGAGGCAGTAAATTAAGCCGAGTAATGATATTTTTAATCATTAAAGATTTAGTGAATAGTATTGGCATGAAAAAAACAATTTCGCCACATACTTTTAGGCATTCATTTGCTACACATTTGGTTGAAGGCGGTGCCGATTTACGAGCTGTACAAGAAATGCTTGGGCACGAAAGCATTACCACCACCGAAATTTATACCCATTTAGATAGAAGCTTTTTAAGGCAAACATTAGTACAGTTTCATCCTCGATTTAAGCATTAAAATTTATTTAGGGAAAAAAAAAAGTTATCTCTGCATTTCGATACTTCGAACCGAGATAACTTTTTCTAATCTTTTTAGCCTTCCGTATGTTTGAAAATAGCGCTGTGGTTAATTTGTATTAGCTGTTCAAAAAAACTAGCAACCAATAACCCCCATCTATAATACTCTTATTGCTTATTTAATAACGATTTCGATTTTGTTAATGGTCTTGATACTTCTTCATCATTAGCATGCATAGCATTTGCTTTTTCTAAATAAGGCAATGCTTTTGATAAAATATCATTCCGCTTTTTGCTTAATTCATCATACTTTGCTTGTGGTGCATTAGTAGGCAAATCATTAATTTCTTTATTCATTTTAGCCGCCTGATTATAAATATTAATACCCATAGATTTAATAGCATCAAAATTAGTTGGATTTTTTTCTAATGCTTTACTATAAGCAGCTTCGGCTTCTTTATCGTTATCCATGTGTTCATACGCATTACCTAATATTACATACAATATTTCATTATCGGGTGTTATTTTAAGTGCATCATTAATTTTTGATATTGCTTTTTCGTATTGATGTGTAGCAGCATAAATATTTACAAAACCATAAATTATTTTATCGTTGGTAGGATAAATGGCTATACCATCTTCTAATGTTTTAATAGCCTTTGCTGTGTCTTTCATTTTAAAATAATCGGCTGCTAAAAGGCTATAAGCCTGCTTTGTTTTTAATGCTACCGATTGTTCGTAAAAGCCAATAGCTTCTTTAGTTTTTAATGCTTTATCAGCTATAATACCAGCATTGTATAAGTTGCTTGTATCCGAAGTTAAATTTGGATAAAATGTTTTTAATACACCAAATAAAGCAATTTGATTTTTTATACAATCTAATGATTTCGAAAAGCTATCTTTTTTATAATATTCATCGGCCTGCAATCCAAATTCATAGTTTACAACTTGTAAATTTTTTAATGCTTCATCTGCGTAATCATGCTTAGGATCAATTTCTAAACTTTTTTTATATGCCTCATATGCAGCCATTAAAGCATCGCCAGCATTTAATTCTTTTTCCATTTTTTTTTCATGAATGGTTTGATAAATTAAACCTTTGTAATACCATGTTTTCCATAATCCTTTCGAATCTTCGTTGGCTTCGGCTTCATCAATGGCAGCTTTGGCTTTATCATACTCTTCATATTTTAAATAATTCCAAGCGCTGTTTACTTTTTGCTTTTGAGCAAACCCCAATTGAGTTGCCATTGCTAAACTTACTACTAATAATATTCTTTTCATTTTTATTTGTTTTAATGTATTGATGTAAAATGATGTAAAACAGTTGCAAATTTGTATTTACAAAAAATTATAGCCCCAAAAGTAATCAAAAGTTCTTTTTCAAAAAGCCGTTTATTTTTGTTTAACGTTTTGCTCATAAAAGCCATTAAACATTCATCGCAATTATTTTTTTATTTCTTAACAATTGTTCATTTGCTTTAAGTAAATAAGAATCTACTTTACCAACTAATTATTTGCTTTAAATTATTGTTTGGTATAATAATTGGAATATCTCGTTTTCATGAAAAACAACCATAGTTATTAAATGATAGAACTAAAAAAAACAATAGATAAGCTTGTAGAATTATCACCCGATAAGATGGATTACATACTATCGCATTTTAAAAAAATAACAATACCTAAAGACTCCTACTTTGTTGAGATTAATAATACTTGCAATTATGTAGGGTTTTTATTAGAAGGCATTATTCGGTTTTATTATATGAGTAAAGACAACCAAGAAACAACCTGCTACTTTGCTTTTCCGAATGAGTTTATAACTTCAAAATATAGCTTTAATACTAAAAAAGAATCGAAAGAAGCACTAAAAGCAATTGTAGATTGCGAAATAGTAGTGATTCATAGAAATGATTTAGAAAAATTATATGCCGAAATTCCCGAAACACAAAAAGTTACCCAATATGTGTATGATAATTTTTCGAATATTTTAATGAAACGAATTGCAATGCTTCAAATTCATTCGGCCGAAGAGCGCTACCAATACGTATTAGAAAACAATCCAGCATTACTTAGAAATGTGCCATTACAATATGTTGCCTCTTTTTTGGGTGTAACACCACAGCATTTAAGCCGATTAAGAAAACAAAAAGTTAGCATTTAAAAAATAAAATTATTGTGCCCAACTGGTAATATAATTTGGGTCTTCAATATCTAATGCTTCCTGCGTTAATTGCAATGGACGAAAAGTATCAACCATTACAGCCAATTCTTTTGTTTCTAATTTACCAATTGATTTTTCAACTGTGCCAGGATGTGGCCCATGCGGAATGCCGCCTGGATGCAATGTTATCATGCCTTTTGTAACATGCTTTCGGCTCATAAAATCGCCATCTACATAGTACAATACTTCATCGCTATCAATATTGCTATGATGATATGGCGCAGGAATAGAAAGCGGATGATAATCATACAAACGTGGCACAAAACTGCACACCACAAACGATTTAGTTTCGAATGTTTGATGCACTGGCGGTGGCTGATGCACTCTGCCCGTTATCGGTTCAAAATCATGAATACTAAATGCAAATGGATATTCATAACCATCCCAACCTACTACATCAAACGGATGATTTTTGTAATGAATAGGATACATCATGCCTTGCTTTTTTACATAAATTAAAAAATCGCCTTGTTCATTATGCGTTTTTAAATCTTGCGGTTCTCTTATATCCCGTTCGCAATATGGCGAATGTTCCATCAATTGCCCAAACTCACTGCAATAGCGCTTTGGATAACGAATAGGCGAAAACGATTCAACAAACAATAATCTGTTTTTATCTGTATCAAAATCTATTTGATAAATCGTACCTCTTGGTATCACTAGATAATCGCCGTAGGCAAATTTCAAATTGCCATACATGGTTTTTAATACGCCTGTTCCTTCGTGTACAAAAAGCATTTCATCAGCATCAGCATTTTTGTAAAAATAGGTGGTAGTGCTTTGTTGTGGCGCAGCTACGCCCATATACAAATCACTATTCATTAATAATGTTTTCCTGCTTTTTAAAAAATCAGCTTCAGGTTTTACATTAAAAGTTTCAAAACTTCTATGCTTTAATTGTTTTTCGAATGCAGGTTTTGGCGATACATCAAATGGCTCATCAGTATGTGTAATTTGTGTAGGCGGATGGCAATGATACAGCAATGAATAGTTAGATGAAAAACCTTCGGTACTAAATAATTGTTCTGCATATAGTTCTCCATTCGGTTGGCGAAATTGAGTATGGCGCTTATGCGGAATAGTACCTGCTTTAAAATAATGTGGCATAATTAAAATTTGATGCTGCTAAAATAATCTAAAATATTAATTTTGAACTATGATTAAAATAATTGATTGCCCACGTGATGCTATGCAAGGTTGGAAACCCTTTATTGCTACCGAAAAAAAGATTGAATTTTTAAATACTTTATTGCAAGTAGGTTTTGATACTTTAGATTTTGGAAGTTTTGTTTCGGCTAAAGCCATTCCGCAATTAGCAGATACAAAAGATGTGTTAGCTAAATTAAATTTAACTAACACAAAATTATTATCCATAGTAGCCAATACTCGTGGGGCTGAAGAAGCAATGGTTTATGATGAAATTGAATACATTGGTTTTCCGTTTTCAATTTCTGAAACATTTCAATTGCGAAATACCAATTCAACTATTGAGCAATCATTACAAACTGTTGAACAAATTCAAAACCTTTGTATCAGTAAAAATAAAAAATTAGTAATTTATATTTCGATGGGATTTGGCAATCCTTATGGCGATGCATATTCGCCCGAAATAGCTGCTAATTGGGTAGAAAAAATGAATTCGATAGGAATTAAAATTGTAGCATTGAGCGATACAATTGGTGTAAGCAATCAGCAAAATATTTCTTATTTATTTAAGCATTTAATTCCCTTATATCCAAGCATGGAAATAGGTGCACACTTACACACAACGCCTGATACATGGCAAGAAAAAATAGAAGCAGCCTACGAAAGTGGTTGCCGCCGATTTGATGGCGCTTTAAAAGGCTTTGGTGGTTGCCCAATGGCTACCGACAAACTAACTGGAAATATGCCTACTGAAAACATGATTTCATTTTTTGAATTAAAAAATATTAACTTAAATATTAATCATGAAAAATTAATGGAAGCAATGATGATAGCGAATGAGATTTTTGTGGAATGAAAATAAGTTATTGGGAAAGCAGATGAGTAAATACAATCACCACGGCGTAATGCAGCATATAATTTAAACGAAAGTATCATCACCGAACTTTTACCCGAACAAAATCAGAAAACTTATAACAAAATTTATTTAGGTAGATATTTAAGAATGCAATCTATGCCTATATCACACTAAGTAAAACGCAATAAAAATGAAAAAAATAATTTGTCTTTTGTCTTTTGTCTTTTGTATTCTATCAATCAATTCCTTTGCTCAATTTACCGACTTATATTGGAACATGGGGCGTAAAACAGCAATTGATTTTAGAACTTTTCCTCCAACAATTAATTTGAATGATAGCAATAAGACTTGCCTATTAAAAAATACTAGCACTGCAATATGTGATAGAAATGGTAATGTAATTTTTTATAGTAATGCTTTAAAAGTTTATAATAGGAATGGACATATTATGCCAAATGGTAATAATATTAATGCTGGGGCAATTTCAAATACTTACCAAAGTTCAAATTATTATCCTCCGTTTAAAGGGGCAGTTTCCATACCAAATTCATCGGATTCAAATAAAATATTTATGTTTTATAGCAATCTGGAGTATACAATTGGCGATTATTACCCCAATAAACTCTACTATTTGGTAATTGATAGAACATTAGATGGTGGCTTAGGTGATGTAGTGGTAAAAGACCAGATTGCAATTCAAAATGATACTTTAGAAACAAGCGAAGTGATGGCTGTACAACATGGAAATGGAAGAGATTGGTGGGTATTAGAAAGAAATATATGGGGTGATAGATATTATACCATTTTGTTAGATTCTATGGGGGTAGTGCATGCGCCTGTAATGCAGCAACTTGGGCAAAAATTTATGAATAGCTTTAAAAACGACGGAGCACCAAATATTAGTTTAAATGGCGATAAGGTAGCCTATATTACTTATGGACATGATACCAGCAATATTGAATTGCTGAATTTTGATAGATGCACTGGTACATTTTATAATTACCAACTTTTACAATGGTATCAACCAGGTGTTCATAGCTCTCTAATGAAATCATGCTGCTTCTCTCCAAACGGTAGATTTCTATACATATGTGATTTGGATAGCCTTTGGCAGTTAGACTTAAATGCAAGCAATATTTTAAGCAGTGCTGTATACTTAGGATATAAAAATCCTTTTAGTTCTAATTTTTTAATGAAAAATGCACCTGATGGTAAAATATATATTGCCCATTATGGTAGTTGGCAAAACATTAGTGTAATAGAGCATCCTGATGTACTCGGTGTCGGCTGCAATTTTTTGTTGGATACTATTCATTTTGGTTCACAACTTAACGGCCCTTGGGCAGATGGTGGCTTGCCTAATGTGCCAAATTTAGCTTTAGGTAAATTGAATTGTCCTACAGGTATTGAGGAAATAAACCAAAGTGGTTTTAGCATTTATCCTAACCCAGCCTATAATAAACTAAAAATAGAAAATACGGTTTACACTTCAATAGCTATTTATAATGTATTGGGTGTATTAATGCTTCACCAAAGCATTCAACAACATCAAATAAACGAAATAAATGTAGGCGAATTTTCAAATGGTATTTATTTAATACGAGCAACCAATAATGAAGGCAAAGCTTATAATTTAAAATTTGTAAAAGAATGAGGAATTTATTAAACAATAAAACTATTTAATTTATGAAAAAAATATTATTTATTATAGTGCTTTTATTTTCAATATATGAAACAAAGGCTGCACAAACAACCAATACATATACTACAGCTAACGAGCTATCTATGGATACATTAGTGGGTGCCGATACCATCTATTATTTAAAATATTATCCCGAAGAAATTCAACAGTTATTAGCTTTAGCGCAACAATGTCCTTTAAGCGGTAGTAAAAAATTAATAGCAGCAATGATGATAGCAAATGAGATTTTTGTGGAATGAAAATAAAGGGCTTTGCACATAAGCCATTATTCATAGCTCATTTTGATAAGAGATTTAAGAATTATAAAATTTTACCAAGCCATATTTTTATATTTCATTAGCCTAAATATTTGCTTTACTAAACTAAAGTTTCTGTGCATTGTTTACATTTGAACAATGAAAAAACAGAAAATAGCAATAGCCATTACAGGTGCAAGCGGTAGCATTTATGCTAAAGTATTGTTAGATAAATTAATGGCTTTGCCATTACAAATTGATACTTGTGCGATGGTAATGAGCAACAATGCAAAGGATGTATGGAAGCATGAATTGGGCAATACTGATTATGAAAAATACACGGTAAATTTTTATTCAAAAACAGATTTCACATCGCCTATAGCAAGTGGTTCAGCTGGATTTGATACGATGATAATTTGCCCCTGCTCGATGGGAACGATGGGCAGAATTGCTAACGGAATTTCGGACGATTTAATTACAAGAGCTGCTGATGTGATGTTGAAAGAGCGCCGAAAATTAATAGTAGTAGCCCGTGAAACACCATTGAATTTAATACACATTGAGAACATGAAAATGATAACTTTGGCAGGCGGTATAATTTGCCCAGCTACACCTTCATTTTATTCATTGCCCACAACATTTGATGAAATGGCAGCCACAGTGGTAGATAGGGTGCTGCAATTGGCTGGCTTTGAAACAAATAGTTTTAAATGGGGCAAACAATAATTCAATCAGTACATTCGTTTATTATAAATCATGAAAAAAATAAGTTTAATCTCATTAGTAATTATCTCGATAATTTTAGTGCAATGTATGAAGCATAAATCGGCTGAATCAGTTGGAAATTGCGACCCTACAAAAACATATTTCACTAAAGATGTATTACTACTGTTAAATTCTAAATGTGGCATGAGTGGCTGCCATGTAGGTTCGTTTCCTGCTGCTGGCTATAATTTCACAAATTATTATGGCAGTTTATCAGGTGTATCAATTGGTAATCCATTGCAAAGCAAATTATACACATCGGTATTAAGCTCAACCTCAAGAAAGAGAATGCCTCCAAAAGAATACCCAGCTTTAGATTCAGCACAAATTGCTATTATTTATAATTGGATTTTACAAGGTGCAAAAAATCAAATTTGCACTGATAATTCTGTATGCGATACCACTTTGGTTTTATTTAATACCACTGTTTCAACCATTATGAACAATAATTGCACAGGCTGCCACAGCACATCAAGTGCGGCTGGCGGAGTTGATTTAAGCACCTATTCGGGCATTACAACACAAGCATCAAATGGCAAATTAATGAATACTATAAATTTTACTTCAGGATACAGACAAATGCCTCCATCGGGCGAACAGCTTAGCAATTGCGACCGTATGAAAATTCAAAAATGGATTGACAACGGCAAAAAAAATAATTAGTTTTTATGCAAATTTTATACGGCGTACCAAGCGAAGGAATGGGGCATGCAACAAGAAGCAAAGTAATTATCGAATGGTTGATTAATGAAAAACACGATGTGCAAATTGTTACTAGTGGCAGGGCTTTTGGGTTTCTTTCTGCTCATTTTCCAAATAGAGTACACCAAATAGAGGGCTATCATTTAGCCTATAAAAATGCTGAAGTTTCTATCACTAAAACATTTTTTAATACCTTAAAAGATGCACCAAAAAAATTACAAACCAATTTTTTACAGTACAAACATTTACATCAATTATTAAAACCAGATTTGGTAATTAGCGATTTTGAATCGTTCTCACATTTTTTTGCAAAAGCAAATAAACTGCCGCTAATTAGTATTGATAATATACAAATGCTGAACCGTTGTAAACTTGAAATTGATATTCCAGCATCCGAAAAAAATAATTTTACTATTGGCAAAACCATTACCAAAGCCAAAGTAGCTAGCGCTAATCATTATTTTATAAGTAGTTTTTTTAAAGCACCTATTATCAAAAAAAATACATCTTTTGTTCCGCCTATTATTCGCAACGAAATTATTAGTGCAAAGCCATCAAAAGGCAAACATATTTTGGTGTATCAAACCTCTACTTCGCAAAACGATTTGGTAGATGAATTATTGAAAATAACTAATGAAACATTTTATGTTTTTGGATTTAATAAGGATGAGAAATTGGGCAATGTTCAATTAAAAAAATTTAGCGAAACCGAATTTGTAAACCTTTTAGCCCAAGCAAAAGCTGTAATTTGTAATGGTGGCTATTCGTTTATTAGCGAAGCAGTGTATCTTCATAAACCCATTTGCAGTGTGCCAATTGCTAATCAAGCCGAACAATTTGTAAATGCTGCATATATTGATAAATATGGATTTGGAAGACATTTTAATCAATTTACTGCTGATAATATCAAATCGTTTTTGTATGATATTAGTACCTTTGAAAATAAACTTTCAACCTATACACAAAATGGCAATCAGCAATTATTTGCTGCCTTACAATTTTGGATAAAAAATAATTTAACCCAATAAATAAAATACATCATGCTTAAGCGCTTCATTTATCTTACCATATTTTCAGTTGTTTGTTTTCAATTTTCATTTGCTCAACAATCTTTTAGAATAATTAATCAAATTGCATTAGAGGGTGATGGCGGTTGGGATTATTTAAGTATGGATAATATCAATCAACATTTATTTGTATCGCATGGCATGCAAGTACAAGTAATTGATGTAGCTACTAAAAAACAAATTGGGGTAATAAGCAACACAATAGGTGTGCATGGTATAACGATAGCCAACGATTTAAACAAAGGATTTATTAGTAATGGCAAAGATTCATCGGTAACAATTTTCGATTTAAAAACATTGGCCACAATAACCAAAATAAATGTATCGGGCAAAAATCCAGATGCTATTTTGTACGATGTATTCTCTCATTATGTATTTACATTTAATGGCAAAAGCAGCAATACCACTGTAATTGATGCCGCAACAAATAAAGTAATTAATACTATTGCATTAGATGGTAAACCCGAATTTGCGGTAAGTGATATGGCTGGTAAAGTGTATGTAAATATTGAAGATAAAAACGAAATAGAAGTAATTAATACTAAAGAAATGAAGGTGGAACAAAAATTTAGTATTTCGCCAGGCAACGAACCCAGCGGCTTGGCAATAGATATTGAACATCATCGTTTATTTTCTGTTTGCGATAATAAATTGTTAATAGTAACCGATGCTGTAAATGGCAAAGTGGTGGCTCAAATACCAATTGGTGAAAATGTAGATGGGGTATCATTTGATGCTACTACAAAAAATATTTTTTCATCTAATGGCGATGGCACTTTATCTATTATTCATCAACAAAATGAAAATACTTACCAATTGGTAAATACTTTAGAAACCAAAAAAGGTGCTAGAACTATTGCTTTAAATACTACTACCCATCATCTTTATTTGCCTACTGCCGAATTTGAAAAAACCATAGAAGAAGGCAGCAAAAAACATAGAAAAATAAAACCTAATAGTTTTACTATTTTAGAAATTGGAGAATAAAACAAAGCTTTTCATTTAATAAATTTAAGATGCCAAAAATAATACCTGCTATACTAGTTGTAATCATATTTTTTTATTCATGTGGTACCGAAAAGCCCATCAACACTTATTCGCAACAGATTACTAAAACGAATGCTGATGATTTAATGTTTAGATATTATGATAGTAAAACCAAAACACGATACGATATTAGGAATGATGATAGCCTAATGTATATTATTTTAGAAACCAATAGCAAGGCAACTCAAATGCGTATTATAAAAAATGGAATCCGATTTTATGTAAGCCCATTGCCTATTAAAAATGAAAGCAGATTTGTGCAATATCCTGCACCAAATTCAGACGAAAACAAAGATGAAAACAAGCAAAAAGGCGAACATAATAGAGGCGGAAGTGGTTATCAATCACGTATTATGGCTAATATAAGTAAAGTTGGTTTATGGAATGATGGTACTTCATCGCAAACATTTTTAGCTGGTATTGATAAAGTGGGATTTGTATTTCAACTGAATTATGATAAAGATGGATATTTTCATTATGAAATTGGAATAGCAAAAAATAAATTAATTATAAATAAGGCTGATACTACTACCTGTGTAGGTATTTATATACCTACTTTAGATATGCCTAGTTATGGCAGTTCAATGGCTGGTGGCAGGCAAATGGGCACTGGGCAAAGGGGCGGCGGAATGAATGGAATGAGTAATGCTCAACATCAGCCAATTGCAAGATATAACAACGGCGATATGGAAGGAGCAGATGAAAAAGTAAATTGGTGGTTTCAAATAAAAATAAAGTAAACAACATTTACTTAAACTACAGATTAGTAGCAGCCTACAATAAAAACAAAAAAAGCCTTTTGATAATTTTTATCAAAAGGCTTTTTTATTTGCGGAGAGTTAGGGATTCGAACCCCAGGAACCTTTCAGTTCAACAGTTTTCAAGACTG
Organism: Bacteroidota bacterium; assembly: GCA_046051225.1. Taxonomy (GTDB): domain Bacteria; phylum Bacteroidota; class Bacteroidia; order Chitinophagales; family CAIODY01; genus CAIODY01. Next base: position 16,885 of record JBJOOR010000010.1, read on the forward strand.
CCGCAATCGACCGCTCTGCCAACTCTCCGTTGCAAAGATAGAAACGAAAAATAGTTGTGCAAACTTGTGAAGCAATTTTTTTTTAAAAAAACAAAAAAGGAAAAATGTAATTACCATTTTTCCTTTTAGAAATATCAATTATTTTTTACCAACTTCCTCCAGCGCCGCCGCCACTACCACTTCCACCACCAAACCCACCAAATCCACCACCGCCACTATCTCCCCAGTTACCACCACCACCACTGCTACCACCACCAAAAATTAATGGTGCTAAAAACATACCGCCATATCCGCCGCCGCCAATCATCGTTCCACCACCTCTATTATTAAATCGTCCTATAATAATAATCACAATAATAATAATAATAATCAATCCTGCTATTGGCGACCCTTTTTTGTTATTGGGTTTTCTATAATCATTTTCATCAGCATGATATTCGCCTCTGGTGGCTTTGCAAATGGCATCAATCCCATTATTAATTCCATTAAAATAATCATTTTGTTTAAATAATGGTTTTATTTCTTTTTCAATAATCAGCTTGCAAACACCATCTGGCAAAACTCCTTCTAAGCCATCGCCTGTGGTAATAAATACTTTTCTTTCATTTGGGGCAATCAATAATACGATTCCATTATTCTTCTGTTTTTGTCCTACCCCCCACTCTCTTAAAATTCCTAGTGCTACATCTGAAGGTTCATCATCATTTAATGATGAAACAATTACTATTTCAATTTGATTAGATGTTGAATCGGCAAATGCAACTAATTTTTGTTCAAGTATTTGCTTCTGCTCTTCAGTCAATAATTTAGCTAAATCATTTACAAGTCTTTCGGGCTGTGGCTTTTCGGGTACATGTACTTTTGCCGATACCGATGTAAATGCAACTAATAATGCAAAAAATATTTTAAAAAAATGTTTCACTTTTTATTCTTTTTAGATTGATTAACCGATTACCATTTCATCACTTAATTCATTTTTATCATCCTGCTGATGCGGAAAAAATTGCTGCAACTGATTGCCAACTTGTTGAACCGTGGCCGCAATACCTTCAATTATTTTTCCACTTTTAAAATAGGATTGCATGTTTTGTTTTTCGATATCCCAAAAATTTAGAGGCACTACTTTATTTATTCCTGCATCGCCAATTATTGCAAATTTTTTATCCTTAATGGCAATATAAATTAACACACCATTCTTTAATTCGGTGTTTTGCATTTTTAATTTATAAAAACATTCAGCTGCCCTGTCCAATACATTTTCGGGTTTGCATTTATTTTCAACATAAACCCGTATTTCGCCACTAGTATTAGTTTCAGCTTGTTCAATAGCAACCCGAATAGTTTCTTTTTCGGCTTTTGAAAAATGAGGTTTCGAAAAAATCCAATTCATAATTTTATTATTAAGATGTGTGGTCTGATACAATTAGCCATTTTCCTTTTATTTTTTTAAACCATAAAGTAAAGTGTCCTTGGGGTACATCGGCTTCACGTTTTAATAACCAATGACCTGTAACTAAATAATTTTTACAATTAATTTTTTGTATTTTAATTACATCCATTTTTAGTATGCCCATTGATTTTTTGTCGGGGTACTTATCTAAATAACGAAGTAACATTTTGTTATATCCACAAGTAATATTTTTTGCTGTAACAAATTGTAGGCTATCATTGTTCCAATATCCATTACTCATAAAACCTGGTAAATCGCCATTGTTCCATGCTTCTTGCTGATTGTTAAGTGTTTTAATAATTACTTTTTCTGTTTTGTTTTTGTTAGCAAAGACAAACAGAGGTAAAATAATTATACAAAAGAAAAATATTTTTTTCATGTTAGTATTTTAAAAGTATTTCAACATGATTAGTTTTATTCATCATTATTTTATTTTTAATGATTTAAAGATACTGATACATCTTGATTATGCTTATGTTTAAATGTAATAGCAAATAAAATGGCAATCACTAAGGCATAGGCTGCAAACGAAAGCCATATTTGATTCCAATTTCTTACACCATCTGTGGTAAAGAATTTATCAATAATTACTCCACTTAATATGCCGCCAAAAAAAGCACCAAAGCCATTTACCATAGTTGTAAATAATCCTTGCGCACTGCTGCGAATGGTTGAATCGGTGGTAGTTTCAATAAATAATGAGCCTGAAATATTGAAGAAATCGAATGCCATTCCATAAACAATGCATGATAAAATTATCATCCACAAACCTTCGGATGGATTTCCAAAAGCAAATAAGCCAAATCGTAAAACCCAAGCCAGCATGGAGATGAGCATCACATTTTTAATTCCAAATCGCTTCAAGAAAAATGGAATTGCTAAAATAAAAAGTGTTTCGCTGATTTGCGAAATAGACATGATAATGGTAGAATATTTTACCACTAATGAATCTGCATAAGCTGGATTATTTTTAAATTCAGAAATAAATCCATCGCCATACATATTTGTTAATTGTAGCGCAGCCCCCAATAACATGGCGAACATAAAGAACAAAGCCAGCTTGTAATTGCCAAATAATTTAAAAGCATTTAATCCTAATTTTTCTGACCATGATGCATTTGTTGCAATCAATTTTTGTGGCGCACATTTAGGTAATGTAAAAGAATAAATGCCCAACACAAATGCTGAAACAGTAGCAATATAAAACATATTGGCTGATGCCTTATTACCTGTTAAATTGGTGAGCCACATGGCAGCAATAAAACCAATTGTTCCCCAAACTCTGATGGGTGGAAAAACTTTTACCACATCGTAATTATTATTTTTTAAAATGGTGTATGCTACTGAATTTGATAAAGCAATCGTTGGCATATAGCACAGCATCGCAACAAGCATCAACCAATAAAATGAATTAGAATCATTCATTTGTGGTAGAAAAAACAAAGCAATGCCACTAACAATATGCAATGTGCCATATAATTTTTCAGCATTGATATATTTGTCGGCAATGATACCTGTGAATGCAGGCATAAAAATGGCAGAAATGCCCAAAGTGGAAAATATAGCTCCGAAATCTGCTCCACTCCAATGTTTGGTACCAAACCAATAATTGAAAATGGTAATTAACCATGCACCCCAAACAAAAAATTGTAAAAAACTCATTATAGTTAATCGCAGTTTTATGCTCATGGTATTTAATTTTTATAAAGTAAGATAATTTTAAATTGAGTGAACCAAAATCACAACACCGATTCTGGTGGCATGGTTTTGTTTATATCTATTAATGCAGCATCATTTTGGTTAGTAGATACAATTTTATTAACCAATGCTGAATCAGATTGATGGATTGAATCATTCGAAACATCAAATACTTTTCCGCCTTCGCATCTAATTGTTCTGGATGGAAATTTTTTCATCATCATATAATCGTGTGTGGCAATCAGCATAGCAGTGTTTGATTCTTTGGCAATTTGTTGCAACAAGGTAATAATTTCATCACTTGTTTCGGGGTCTAGATTTCCTGTAGGTTCATCGGCTAAAATCAATTCGGGCGAATTTAATAATGCTCTTGCAATTACCACTCGTTGTTGTTCGCCGCCTGATAATTCGAACGACATTTTAAAACCTTTTGTTTTTAAACCAACTAAGTTTAACACTGCATCTATTCTGCTCTGAATTTTTATTTTATCTGTCCAACCTGTTGATTTTAAAGCAAATTCTAAATTATCATTTACATTTCTATCGCTTAATAATTGAAAATCCTGAAACACAATTCCCAATTTTCTACGAAGATTGGGTAGCGTTTTCCAAGTTAATTTTTTCAAATCAAATCCTGCCACATTGCCTTCGCCCTGTGTAAGTGGCAAATCGCCATATAATGTTTTTAATAGGCTACTTTTTCCAAATCCAGTTTTCCCGATTAGATATACAAATTCGCCATTATTTAATTCGAAGTTTACATCGCCTAAAATAAGAGAATTGCCCTGAAAAACTGAAACGTTTTTTAATTGAATAATCATTGTTGAGATAGGATAAAGTGTAAAAATAAAAAAGGAAGTGTTTTATTCAAACACTTCCTTCATTATTGAAAAAATATTTTTCTAATTATTTAACAACCGAAAATTTACCAGTAGTTTTTTGTCCGTTTATTTCAACCGAGAACATATACATTCCTTCAGTTAAATTATTAGTAGCTACTTCAATTGTGCTATTTACAACTTGATTGCTTTCGCTAACTACTTGACCAACTGTGTTGTAAACTTTTACAACAGCTTTGTTCGAAGTACCATTTAATTCTACTGGAATATTCATTGTAGTACCAATTGATACTGGATTTGGATAAACATTGCCTAAAGTAAATTCAGATACTTCATTAACGCCTACGTTTGTAATTTTTACAATACGACAAGAGTTGTATGATTTAGTGCTATTTGAAGCTGTTAAACATACTGTGTATGTTCCGTTTGCTGCATAAGTGTATACAGGATTTTTTTGAGTTGAAGTACCATTGCCATCACCAAAATCCCAAGCCCATGTAGTTGGTGCAAAATTAGAAATATCAGTAAAATTAGCTGTAGCTATTGATTTTGTATAAGTAAATGCAGCTCCTTCGTATTTCATGTGGTAGTCAATATAAGCATGTTCTGGAAAGAAACCAGCTCCGTAAGCTAAGCTTGTAACATATACGCCATTCCATCCACCTGCCATGTTGTATCTTGAATCTGTATTGGCAACACTTCCCATGTTATAAGAAAAATCTGAAGTTTGTGAAGTTGGAGCAGCACCGCTTGTTTCTTCATAACATAATAAATTACAACCATTCAAACGTTTATGAATTGTATTAGTAGGACCATAATTAGTTAAAGTATCACCCAATGCATACGATTGATTAGGCTTGTAACGGAATGCAACACCAATACATGGAGAGAAACGTGCATTTTGGCTTGTAGCTGCTGGAATATTTAAACTTACTGGAATGGTAATTACACCACTGCTATCTTTTGCAGTTAATGCATAACCATAACGAGTAATGTTAGTACCTGTTGGTGCATTTGCAGTATAGCTATAATCACACAATGCAAAATGAGTTCCTGTATCTGATACAAAATTGTATAATTTTAATCCATTTGAATTATAATTAATTACATAAACATATAATGAATCATTTGAACTGATATGTTGAGAATATCCAAATAAGAAACGGATACTATCAATAGAGAATGAATTATTTCTATTGAAAAACAAATCACCATTTGTAATATTCAAAGTGCTTTTTGCATATTTAGAAATGTAAGAAGATGCTGGAGAAAATACATCGCAATAAGCATGCGAATACCAATTGAAGGGTTTGTATGGTGATGTTGATGATACAACCACCGCATTTGAATCGGGCCAAATTGGCCATCCGCCTAATGTGTTAGATGAGTTTGTGAAATCTGTAATTCCCGAATAAGTTGCATCTGCTGATAATGCATCACCATAATTAATCCAATAAGAACTAGTAGATGCTTTTGCTTTTTGCGATTCTTTTTCTTTCTTTAATTGCGCAGCTTTTTCCATCAAGCCTTTCGAAATTTTCGAAACCATTGGCTCGTTTCTATAAGACGAATTTGTTTTGTAAGGCATTTGGGCAAATGATGCCAATACGCTTACCATTAAGATGAGTAGTGTAAAGTTTACTTTTTTCATTTTTTATAATTTATATTTGTTTTGATTTTTTTTATGAGGCGTAAAAATAAGAATTGTATTGAAATTGCGAAAAAAAATCTTATTTATTTACGTTGTTATACTTATTGACGAAATTAATTAAGAAAGGGTTGCATCATTAAAACAATGACGGCACAAAGGTTCGTAGCTATTTTTTGCACCCAATAAAATTTGTGCATCATTTTGTATAGTTCGATGGCTATAATTGGCTATGCTGCCACATTTCATGCATATTGCATGTACTTTGGTTACATATTCGGCATCCGTTATTAATTGAGGCATTACGCCAAACGGTACACCCAAAAAATCCATATCTAATCCTGCCACAATAACTCTTACGCCTTTTAGTGCCAAGCTTTTGCAAACTTCGGGCAAGCCCTCGTCAAAAAATTGTGCTTCATCAATCCCTACCACTTCTACGCCATCTACCATGGTTAAAATTTCATCCGAATGTTTTACAGGAATAGATAAAATATAATTTTCATCGTGCGATACTATTTTTTTGTCATCGTATCGTTTATCTACTTCGGGTTTAAATATTTTTACTTGTTGATTAGCAATTTTTACACGTTTCAATCTTCTGATAAGCTCTTCGGTTTTGCCCGAAAACATGCTACCGCAGATAACTTCAATCCATCCTTTGTGCTTATGCGGTATTTGAGGTTCAATAAACATTTGTTGATTTTGTTTTTTTAAAATAGAATTTTCAAAAGTATAAAATAAACTTTTACTCTTCTATCTTTACGCTCTTCAAAATTCATGATAGAAATAAAAGACATACGAAAAAAGTTTAACGATAACGATGTACTGAAAGGCATTTCAGCCACATTTGAATCGGGAAAAACTAATTTAATAATTGGTACAAGTGGTAGCGGAAAAACAGTTACTATTAAATGTATGGTAGGATTATTTGAAGTAGATGGTGGTTCGATTTTATACGATGGTAGAAATTTTTCTACCATGACTTTGGCAGAAAGAAAAGTGATTAGAAAAGAAATTGGAATGCTGTTTCAAGGTGGTGCATTATTCGATAGTTTGAATATTGAACAAAATGTAATGTTTCCGCTAAACATGTTTAGCAGCATGACTCGGAAAGAAAAATTAGACCGTGTAAATTTTTGTTTAGATAGAGTAAATCTATCGGGTAAAAATAAATTATTCCCGAGCGAAATAAGCGGTGGAATGAAAAAACGGGTGGGTATTGCAAGAGCAATAGTGATGAATCCAAAATATTTATTTTGTGATGAACCTAATAGTGGTCTCGACCCACAAACATCTTTAGTAATAGACCAATTGATTAAAGAAATTACAATTGAATTTAACATTACTACCATTATTAATACACACGATATGAATAGTGTGTTGGAAATTGGCGACCATGTAGTATTTTTATGGAAAGGATTAAAAAACTGGGAAGGCAGCGGCACCGAAGTGCTTACAGCCATTAACCCCGAACTAGAAGAATTTATTTTTGCTTCAAAATTTTTAAAAGAATTGAAGCACCGCTCGTTTAAATAAAGTATAATACTATTCTTTTAAAAAACGTAAACCCATTCGAAAAAGCAACGCTAAAAGGCTCTGTTTCAGAATGCGCTAGTAGATGTAGTAGCTACCCAATCACCATATATATCAACATCGGTTTATGCGGTAGCTAAGTAACAACTACATAGATTAACACTAATATACGTGGTAGCTAAGTAACAACTACATAGATTAGCACTAATATACGTGGTAGCTAAGTAACAACTGTATAGATTAGCACTAATATACGTGGTAGCTAAGTAACAACTACATAGATTAGCACTGATATACGTGGTAGCTAAGTAATTACTATGTATATCGACATCGTTTTATGCGGTCAACGAAAAGGAACTGCGTATATCGACATCGGTTTACGTAGTCAACGAAAAGGAATAGCGTATATCGACATCGTTTTATGTGGTCAACGAAAAGGAACTGTGTATATCGACATCGTTTTACGTAGTCAACGAAAAGGAACTGCGTATATCGACATCGGTTTACGTAGTCAACGAAAAGGAACTGTGTATATCGACATCGGTTTACGTAGTCAACGAAAAGGAACTGTGTATATCGACATCGTTTTACGTAGTCAACGAAAAGGAACTGTGTATATCGACATCGGTTTACGTAGTCAACGAAAAGGAACTGTGTATATCGACATCGTTTTATGTGGTCAACGAAAAGGAACTGTGTATATCGACATCGTTTTACACCAGATTGTTTGAGATGTAGGTAAAGAAACAATAAAAAAACATTGTTTACATTTACGCAAGTAAATATGTTGCAATTATTACAATGAAACAAGGATTATTTGTTAAAAACATCCCGAACATTCGGGGCTTTATTTTGCAACTATTAAAAACAACATTACAAATGAAATATGCTATAAAAAAAATATTATGCAATAGTGTATTTTTAAGAAGAAGCCTATTTATAGGCTTCTTCTTTCTAATAGAAACAAGTATCCAAGCACAAGTAAATTATGTGCCAAACCCTTCATTTGAAAAATTAGATTCTTGTTATTTTTATTCCAATACAATAAATGCAGCTAAACCTTGGGATACATTGGTAACAAGGGGGGGAGGAGGGCCTAGTTTATTTAACAAATGTAGTTTTGGTATTGCTAATAGAGCTCCAAATACTGGTGCAGGTTTTAGAATTCCGAGAACTGGAACAGGTATTCTGGCAGAAGATATTTTTATTAGCATTTCTCTTGTTAGATTTTACTCTCAAGTACCTTTAAAACAAACCTTACAAAATGGAAAATCATATACAGTGAGCTTTTATGTAAGCCGTTGTGCATGTTCACAATACTGTATTGATAGAATTGGAGCTTATTTAGATAATGGAAGTATTAGCACTACTTATGGTGGTTTAGTAAATGTAATCCCCCAAGTAGAAAATCCACAACATCATATTATTACAGATACCGTAAACTGGACAAAAATACAAGGCTGTTTTATAGCCAATGGCACAGAAAGTTATTTAACCTTAGGTAATTTTTACCCCGATAATCAGGTAGATACAGCATCAGCACCTTATAATCCTAGTTACGGAGTAGTAAATAATTCTTCTTATTTTTTTGACGATGTTTCGGTAATAGAAAGCAATAGCCAAATACAAGCTGATAATGATACCACTATATTAAAAGGCGATACCATAACACTAGGCAAAAGCATAGAAGGTATGCCTGTAGATTGGTATGATATACAAGGTAATTTGTTAGCCGCCAGCAGCACTATAAATGTAAGCCCTGCTACCACTACAAGCTATGTAGTACGCATGGATTTATGTGGTAATGTAAGTTATGATACGGTGGTGGTAAGTGTAAGTGTGGGTATAGAGCAGTTGGCTTTTGAAAATGGGCAGTCCCGAACGTTCGGGATAGTATATCCAAATCCAGCTTCGCAGTCAATAGTCGTAAGTAGTAAGTCGTTAGTAAATACAATAGAGGTAAGGGATGTATTAGGTCGTGTTGTAATTCAACAAATCAAAAACTCATCTACTCAACAACTTCAAATTGATGTGTCGGGTTTATCAAATGGCTTATATTTTATAAAAGCCACTGATACCAAAGGCAATGTGATGAATGCAAAATTTGTAAAAGAATAAATAGTAAAACACCCCATATTAAAGAGTCATTTTTTAGCTTAAAAAAATGACTCTTTTTTTATTAAAAAAATAAGAGAAATTTAATTTATTTTTGAACAAATTTTAAAATCAATGAAAAAACTATTTACACTGTTTTTTTTAGTAATGCTGTTTAATACCTTAAAGGCGCAATACCATGTGCCATGCAGCGATTTATTTTTTAGCGAATATGTTTCGCCACAAGGCACAGGCACATCGGGCAACAAAGCTATTGAAATATATAATCCAAGCGGCATTGCTATTAATATGAGTGGCTATGTAATTGTAAAAGCTAATAACAATTGCACCCAAGTTCAATCGTTTAATATGCCCCCATATAATTTGGCTTCGCATAGTGTATATGTAATCAATAATGGCGCAGGCACTGTAGACCCCTTGGTGGCAGCCGCCAGCGATACAACCTGGAGCAACTTAAATTTTAATGGTAATGATGCATTGTATTTAATAAATCCTAGTGGCGATACTTTAGATATATTTGGTATTATTTGCTCAAACCCCACTGGTGGCTGGCCATTGGGTGCAAGCGGCAGCATTACACAATATGTTACATTGGTGCGTAATGCAAGCGTAAATAATGGCGATACAAGTTGGAATGTGGTTCAAAATGAATGGACAATTTATCCTGCCAATACTTACTCATATTTAGGGTCGCATACGATGAACCCTTGTGGACAAAACCCAAGTGTAAACTTTGTAACACCGCTTGATACACAATTAGAGTCGGCTGGATTGATTAATATTCCCGTTTCTATTACCAATGCTAATAATGATACCAGCAAAGTAACAGTAGTAGTAGGCATTGGCTCGGCTACTCAAAATTCGGATTTTACTTATACCACTCAAACCTTAATTTTTCCGCCTAATTCATCAGTACCAATTAATGATACATTAAGAATCATTGATGATTTATTAGTAGAAGGAAACGAAACTGTAACTTTACAATTTATCAATCCAACAAACAATTCGGATACGCTAGATAAAGGAATTGACAGCATTTATACATTAACAATTATCGATAATGATACGGCTGCTCAATTTTCATTTACTACACCTACTTATCAATTAGTAAATGAAAACTTAGCACCTACCCTTCAGCTTCCCATTCATCTTTCTACCGCAAGTGCATCTATTCAAACTATTGATATAGCTGTGGATATAGCAAACTCAACCACACAACCAGCCGATTATACATTTACTAATCAAACAGTTTCATTTACACCAGGGGCTCAAAATATTAATATACCTATTAGCATTGTAAATGATTGCTTGCAAGAAGGATTAGAAACCATCATTGTTCATTTAACAAATGCTACAGGTGGGGCTACAATAGGCGTTGATTCGGTATTTGTAATTGATATTGCTGCCAATGATACCATGCCAAATGTATATTTTGCCACACCATTAGTACAAAGTGTAAATGAAAATGTAGGTACAGTATCGGTAGCTGTAAAACTAGATAGAGCATATTGCGATACCGTATTAATAACGATTGATACAGCTACTACAAGCACCGCATATTTAGGATTAGATTATAATGCTATTAGTTTTCCTGATACCATAATATTTTATCCAGGCGATACTATCAAAACCATTACATTAAATGTGATTGATGACCTTATTCAAGAAGGAATGGAAAACATAACACTATCTATCAGCAATTCATACAATGCAATAGCCACCACCACCCCAGCACAAATATTTATTATAGATAATGATGGCCCACCCACATTTCAATTTAATACAGCAGCCATTTCATACAGCGAAAGTGCAGGTACAATTAATATTCCAGTAAGTATTTTAAACCCCAATGCCAATGTTTCAAGCATTTGTGTGTATGCAGTTGGTGGTACAGCTACATTAGGAACAGATTATATTCATCCACCACAATGTATTTCATTTGCTGCCAATTCTTCATCGCCAGTAATTGGCGATACTATTAAAATTGTAGATGATTTTTTAGTAGAAGGAAACGAAACAGTGATTTTAAAATTAATGACACCATTTAATCTTTCGGGCACACCTTTATTGGGCATTGATAGTGTACTTACACTTACCATTATTGATAATGATACAGCGCCTAAACTAAATTTTGGTTTACCCAAAACCATTAATGTAAATGAAAATGTGGGAACAATTAATGTACCTGTACATATTTCGAATACAAACTTTACAGGTTCGTTTGTATTCAATGTATCAGCCAAAGCAGCTTCTACAGCTACATTGGGCGCTGATTATACGTTAGCAACCAACACCTATACTTTTGCTTCGGGCAATGCTACCATGAATATTCCATTAACCATTATTGATGATTGTTTACCCGAAAATACAGAAAGCATAATACTTCATATTACAAGCCCCACTAATGGTGCATTAATTGGTATTGATTCTATTTATACTATTAATATTAATGCCAATGATACCATGCCAGTGGTTTCATTTAATACACCTAATACAGTTTCGGTAAATGAAAATATTGGGTTGGTATCTACCACAGTAAGTTTATCACATGCTTATTGCGATACCGTTAAAGTGTTTTATAATGTAGGCGGCACGGCATCTAATGGATTAGATTACAATAATATAATAACTACAAATGCGGTAGTAATTTTTCCTCCAGGCAGCACTTCAAAAATTATTGCAGTACAAATTATTGATGATTTTTTAGTTGAACCTACCGAAAGTATAACATTTGCTATATCAAATGCCAACAATGCTTCTATAGGCAATAGCAATCATACCATTAATATTTTAGATAATGATGGAGCATCGGCTCCTACTGTTCAATTTCAATCATCGGCATTAAGCTGGAGCGAAAATATTGGAACAGTGCAGATAGGTGTAACCATTACAAATCCATCAACCACAGCAACAAGCGTAGATGTAAATATTATTGGCTCATCTGCCACTTTTGGGGTAGATTTTACAGCTTTAGCAAGCCAAACGCTTACATTTCCTGCCAACTCTACAACTACACAATATATTAGTGTTACTATCATTAATGATTTATTGATTGAACCTAGCGAAACTTTTATTGCCACATTAACCAACCCTACCAATAATGCCATATTTGGCGTTAACTCATCATTCATCGGTACAATATTAGATGATGATATTAATGCTGGTACACCTACCTTAAATTTTAATACATCATCTATTACAGTAAGTGAAAGTGTAGGCACAGTTTATTTACCTATTACTATCACAAATTCGGGAAGTTTGCCTTTAGCATTTGCCTATACACTGGGTGGTGTTGCTACTACAAATATAGATTATATAATGGTTACTAATTCGCCAGCCACAGTAGTAGCAGGTGTAGGTTCAACAAATTTGCAATTAAATATTTTTGATGATGCACAAGTTGAATCAACCGAAGATATTATAGTAACCTTAATACCTACTAGCAATTGTATTGTGGGTGTAAATTCAACCACAACAGTTTATATTACCAATAACGATAACCCACCACCGCCAATGGGAATAAACATTGTAAATGGTGCTGATGCAATAAAAATTTATCCTAACCCGATAGATGCAAAAGGAATATTAAAAATTATAGGAATTGAACCAGCCGATGCTACTATTGAATTATATAATATTTTAGGTTCGAAAATTATTGCAGTAGCTGCTGAAAAGGAAATTAACTTAGCCAACTACAATTTGAATAATGGGTTTTATTTTTATAAAATAATTTCGAAACAAGGATTAATAAAAGAAGGCAAAATTCTTTTAAAATAATACCCACAACAAATTTCAAAATTTAAAAACTGCACCCAAATTTGAGTGCAGTTTTTTTTATTACAAAAATGTTTAATGATACACAATTTGCAAGATGGCATCCATTTTTTTTAATTCGGCAAAAGTAAACGTACTGTTTGCTTCGCTTACTTCAATATTAAATCTATCAAAACGCAATGTTATGTAACTATCTGTTGAGGATTCTTCACTAAAATCATAAGTAAACAAACTCAAATCAGTGCTTGTTGATTGCACTTTCATAAACCTAAAAAATTTTGCTTCAATCATCTTCTTATCAGCATCAATAATAAGTTCAGTCAATTTTCTTTCGCTAAACAATTTATTATATCTATAAATTAAAACAACAACTAAGAAAAGTATCATCAAAACTAAACTAATAGTATTATTTTGATTGTTGTAAATTCTAAAAACAAAAATTGCGGCTACACAAATTGGAATCATAAAAAGTTGCTTGTAAAAATATACTTTTGTTAATGGTTGCTGTGGCTGAATAACCTGTATTGATTCCATCATTGTATTAAATTGGTTGTATCTCAAAGATAAATATTTATAAAAATAGAATTAACTTATTTGATAAAGAATAGCCATCTATTCTGATGTGCTGAAAGGTTTGTATCCAGCAAGTGTAGTTTCTGTTTGCACTTTAGTTAAGTGCAATCTATAATTGCCCACTATTAAAATTTATTTGTTGAACTTTTTCTTGCCTATGCTTGTTTAGCTTTACACAAAAAATAATTTTAAGATGAGTACAGTAAAATCGGTTCAACAAGTATTACCACCGCCAGCAGCACACATGGTGGGCGATGGCTTTAGGGTTCATAATTTTTTTCCGAGTGGGTATAATATGGGGTTAAAAAGAATGAGTCCGTTTGTAATGTTAGATTATAATTCGAAAGTTGAATTTCCACCAACCGATACGCCCCGTGGCGTAGGCGTACATCCACATCGTGGGTTCGAAACCGTAACAATTGCTTATCATGGCAAAGTGGCTCATCATGATAGCGCAGGCAATAGCGGTATTATTGGCGAAGGCGATGTACAATGGATGACGGCTGCATCGGGCGTATTGCATAAAGAATATCACGAAAAAGAATTTAGCAAAGCAGGTGGCATGTTTCAGATGGTGCAATTGTGGGTTAATTTGCCTGCAAAAGATAAAATGAGTGCACCTAAATATCAGGAGCTAACCAATAGCAATTTTGGTAAATATAAATCGGCAAATGGCGATGTAATGGCTGATGTAATAGCAGGCGAACTACATGGTGTAAAAGGCGCTGCATCTACATTTACACCTATTAATATGTATAATATTACCATGAAGGCTGATGCAAATGTAGAATTTAATTTACCCATCAATTTTAATACAGGCATTTTAGTAATTGAAGGTTCGGTGATGGTAAATAAAACTACAAATGCTGCTGCCGACCATTTTATTTTATTTAAAAATGATGGCGAAACTATTGAACTTACAGCCACCGAAAACACAAAATTATTAGTGTTAAGCGGCGAACCGATTGATGAACCAATTGTGCCTTATGGCCCATTTGTGATGAACACAAAAGAAGAAATAATGCAAGCGTACAACGATTTTAATACAGGCAAATTTGGTGTATTAGAAGATTAAAATAAGTTATTGATTAGTAGTAAGAAAAAAATAAAATGATGAAAGTAGAAATTTGGAGTGATGTAATGTGTCCGTTTTGTTATATCGGCAAGCGTAAGTTTGAAAAGGCTTTAAGCCAATTTGATGATAAAAACAATATTGAAATTGAATGGAAAAGTTTTCAATTAGATGCCACTATCGAAAGCCAACCCAATAAAACAATAAATGAATATTTAGCCGAACGCAAAGGCATAAGTGCCGAACGGGCAAAGCAAATGAACGACCATGTAACACAAATGGCAGCCGCCGAAGGCTTAGAATATCATTTAGATAAAGCTGTGGTTGCCAACTCGTTTGATGCACATCAATTTGTACAATTTGCTAAAACAAAAAACAAAGGCAATGAAGCCGAAGAAGCCTTATTTAAAGCCTATTTCACCGATAGTAAAAATATTAGCAATCATAATTTGTTGTTAGAATTAGCAGCATCCATTGATTTGAATACTGATGAATTAAAAAATGCTTTACAACAAAATTTATTTGCTGATAAAGTAAAACAAGATATTTATGAAGCTTCGCAAATTGGCGTTTCGGGTGTTCCATTTTTTGTGTTCGATAATAAATATGCAGTATCGGGTGCTCAACCATCTGAAACATTTTTACAAGCATTACAACATTCATTTAATGAACATAAAATTGCAAACAATAAAATAACCACCCCTTAAATTAAATAGGATGGAAACACAAAAAAACAATCCGCTACACAATATTACTTTAGAACAAATATTAAATTATTTAGTAGAAACAAAAGGTTGGGAATATTTGGGCGAAGAAGTAAATATTAATTGCTTTAAAATAAATCCTAGTGTAAAATCGAGTTTAACTTTTTTGCGAAAAACACCGTGGGCAAGAACGAAAGTAGAAAGTTTGTATTTGTATGTGAAACGAAAAAATAAAATTTAATACCCCAAATACAGCAGCCTGCTTATATTTGTTTCAAATAAAAACAACAATAAAAATAAATGAAAAACATTTTTGATAAAACCGTATCTACCGAAGTAGTAAACAGAATACAATCTTTAACGGCTGATACAAAGCCAGTTTGGGGTACAATGAGTGTAGATAAAATGTTGGCACACTGCAATGTTACTTACGAATTTTTATATGATAATATTCATGCAAAACCAAATGGCGTTAAAAAATTTATACTAAAATTATTTGTAAAGAATATTGTTGTAAGCGAAAAGCCTTACAAAAAATCGAGCCAAACAGCACCCGAATTTATTATTAAAGACAACAAAAATTTTGAGCAAGAAAAAAAACGATTGGTTGATTATATCAACAAAACACAGCAATTAGGCGAAGCACATTTTGATGGTAAAGAATCGCATTCGTTTGGCACATTAAATAAAACTGAATGGAACAACATGTTTTACAAACATTTAGATCATCATTTATCACAATTTGGTGTATAATTACCCACTACTTTGCTAAATTAAAAAAAAGGATAAATAGCATAACACTATTTATCCTTTTTTTATGATACAAGAGCACCTGTATATAAATAAAGATGTTGCTTATTTTCAATTTTATTGTTCCTGAAATTATTTGCTTACATCAAATATAACCCTCAACTTAGCAGATTCTAAAAAATTCAATGGCAAAAAAGAAAGAAGTAAGCACTAAAGCTTTACCCCAAATAAGCGAATACGAAATTGAGCATTTAAGTGTATATGGCGCAAGGGTTCATAATTTAAAAAATATTGATGTTCATCTACCCCGAAACAAACTAGTAGTAATTACTGGCGTAAGCGGCAGTGGCAAATCATCCTTAGCCTTCGATACAATTTATGCCGAAGGGCAGCGCCGCTATATGGAAAGTTTTTCGGCTTATGCAAGGCAGTTTATTGGTTCGCTCGAACGCCCTGATGTAGATAAAGTTACAGGCTTATCGCCCGTAATAGCTATTGAACAAAAAACTACTAATAAAAACCCACGAAGCACAGTAGGTACAGTAACCGAAATTTATGATTTCATCCGTTTGCTATATGCCCGTGTAGGCGAAGCATACAGCTATGCAACAGGTAAAAAAATGGTTCGATATTCGGAAGAACAAATTATCGAACATATTTTAACTAACTACAACGAAAAGAAAATTGCCATACTTACCCCACAAGTAAAAGGCAGAAAAGGGCATTATCGAGAGCTGTTTGAACAAGTGCGAAAACAAGGTTTTACCAAAGTACGAGTAGATGGTATTATTACAGATATTACCGACAAAATGCAGGTTGACCGTTTTAAAATTCACGACATCGAAATTATTATTGATAGATTAGATGTAACCGAAGATGAAATATCAAGAATAAAAACATCATCGCAAACGGCCATGAAAATGGGCAAAGGCGAAATGATGATTTTAGATTATGAAACCAATAAAATAGAACGCCTTAGCAAAACATTAATGTGTGCCGATACTGGCATTAGCTACGAAGAACCATCGCCCAATTCATTCTCGTTTAATTCGCCCTATGGCGCTTGCCCACATTGCAAGGGCTTAGGCTCAACCTATAAAGTAAACGAAGCTTTGGTAATACCCGATGATAAAAAATCGATACAAAAAGGGGGCATAATACCATTGGGCGAATACAAAGAAAACTTTGTTTTTATGCAATTAAATGCCATGGCAAAAACGCATAAATTTAATTTAACCGACCCTATCAATACCCTGCCATTTGCCGTTTTAAACATGATTTTGCATGGCAACATTACCGAAAAACTAACTGTACCCGAATCGCAAAAAACAGCATCGTGGTACAATAAAAACGATGTAACATTTGAAGGCGTAATACCCATGTTGGAAAGATATTTTGGCGAAACCACCAGCGAAAGTATTAGAAAATGGGCAGAGGAATTTATGGAGCTAAAAGATTGTACCGAATGTAATGGCACAAGGCTGCGCAAAGAATCGCTTTATTTTAAAATAAACAATTTGAATATTGCCGAATTATCGAACATGGATATTTCAGATTTACATCCTTTATTCGAAGGCTTGTATGATACATTAAACGATAAGCAAAAAACAATTGCCAAAGAATTATTAAAAGAAATTGCTACCCGATTACAATTTTTATTAGATGTAGGTTTAGATTATTTAAACCTAAACCGACCCAGCAGAACGCTTAGCGGTGGCGAATCGCAACGGATAAGATTGGCTACCCAAATAGGTTCGCAGCTTACAGGCATTACTTATATTTTAGATGAACCAAGTATTGGCTTGCATCAACGTGATAATCAAAAACTAATTCAATCTTTAAAAAAACTAACTGCATTGGGCAACTCGGTTTTAGTGGTTGAACATGATGAAGAAATAATGCAAGCCGCCGATTTTATTGTGGATATAGGCCCCAAAGCTGGCGAACATGGTGGCAGAGTGATGGCACAAGGCACTTATGCCGAAATTTTAAAACAACAATCTGTTACTACCAATTATTTAGGAGGACATACACAAATAGAAATACCTAAAAAAAGAAGAGAAGGCACTGGCGAATTTATTGAACTTAAAGGTTGCAAGGGCAACAACTTAAAAAATGTAAATGTAAAATTTCCGTTGGGCAAAATGACAGTGGTTACAGGCGTTTCGGGTAGTGGTAAATCTACCATCATCAACGAAACTTTGTACCCATTATTAATGCAACATTGCTATGGCAGCAAATACAAGCCGCTGGCTTTCGATTCTATTTCGAGCTTAAAAAATATTGATAAAGTAATTGAGATAGACCAATCGCCCATTGGCAGAAGCCCACGAAGCAATGCAGCTACTTATATTAATGTGTTTTCGGATATCCGAAACCTATTTGCCATGTTGCCCGAAGCCAAAATTAGAGGGTATAAATCGGGGCGGTTTTCATTTAATGTAAAAGGCGGCAGATGCGATGTATGCGAAGGCGGCGGCATGAAAATGATTGAAATGAATTTTTTGCCCGATGTAGAAGTATTGTGTGAAAAATGTTTGGGCAAACGATTTAATAGAGAAACTTGCGAAATAAAATACAAAGGCAAATCTATCAGCGATGTATTAGATATGACGGTTGAAGATGCTGTACCTTTATTTGAAAACATACCTACCATTCATAGGCGCATTAAAACATTGGCCGAAGTGGGCTTGGGCTATATTAAACTAGGGCAAAGTGCTATTACCCTTAGTGGTGGCGAAGCACAAAGGGTTAAGCTAGCTGCCGAACTTTGTAAAATTGATACGGGCAATACTTTTTACATATTAGATGAACCAACTACTGGATTGCATTTTGAAGATATAAGAGTATTGATGGATGTGGTGCAAAAATTAGTAGAAAAGAAAAATACAGTGCTAATTATTGAGCATAATTTAGATGTAGTAAAACTTGCCGATTATATAATTGATATTGGCCCCGAAGGCGGCAATGGCGGCGGACAGGTTTTATTTGAAGGCACTCCCGAAGAATTAATTAAAACTAATATTGGCCATACTAGCAAATATTTAAAAATGGTAATGAAAAAGTAGATAATAGTACAGCTTGTTGCGATACTTCGAAACAATATAACTATTCATGGGTGTCATTCTTTTACAAATTTACCATTCATTACATTGCCGTTTACATCTGTAGCTTTTATAAAATAAATACCTGAAGGCAAGTTGGCAGTATTCAGTTGGCAGTTTTCAGTAGTTAGTTTTTCAACTATTACATTTTGTTGCTGACCAAGTAGATTAGTTACTTCTATTGTATTTACTTCCCAATTTAGTTTGGGATACTGATGACTAATAACTATTGACTGCGAAGCTGGGTTTGGATATACTATCCCGAACGTTCGGGACTTCCTACTTTCCACTTCCCTTACCCCATCACCCACACCGCTACTTGTATCTTCTACTAATGATACATCGTCAATATAATAATAAGACCCATAAACAGAAGGAAATATGACAGTTGTAGATATATGTTTAAAAGACAATGCAGTATCGGGCTCAAAATTACCGATAGTTAAATATTGATAAGCCGAATCGGCTATAAACGAATAGTTGATTTTTACCCAATTTAGGGTATCAGCTATGATAGAATCATTTTCGTATTGCGGTTTCTTTTTTATTCGTGGGTAGCCCCCTGTGGTGGTAGATGTTTCATTCAATATATAAGTAGAAAATAAAAAACCAAATTTATTGCTTGCTTCTGAATTAAATCTGTAATTATTAGCCAAATTAATAAAACAAGTAGCTTTATATTTTTTGCCAATTTCTAATAGGTGTAAAAATGGAGTTGAAAGATATTCTCTATTATCATAGAGGGTTGGATCTTGAATATTAATACCATAACATCCAATACCAGCATAACATTTGCCTTGATGGGGATACTGAAAACCATGATCATTATTTGGTACGCCCCAAGCAGTATCTAGGCCTGGTACCAAATTGCAACAGGTACAATGAATATCGGGTGTACTACTATTGGGTATAAACCAACTAGTATATTGCATAGGAAAATGGTAAAAAATAGTATCTACATTGGCGCAAGAATCGCCACCTACTTCAAAGCCATCATTTAGTATCAGGTTTTGAGCTTGTAGATGCTTTGTGCCAAACACTAAGGAAAAGATGATTGTGATGTAAAATACTTTTTTCATTATTTTATACAATTTAAGTACATATTGAGTTTATAATTCATTAGTTGTAAACTAAATACCTCTTGCATCCTCGTTGGCTATACACTTTGCTATGCACCAAACGAGTACAAGCAGGAAAAGATAAAGTGCGCTTCATGGATACTGTTTTTGGGTAGTAACGTTTTTTTGATTACAAATAATACAGCTGCAAGATAAAATAAATTCGAAAAAATAAAAATTTATTGATTATCAGCAATTTAGGTAGCAAACATCATTTCGTTTACCATCAGAAAAATGTTTTTTCTAGTCAGAATAGAAACTATTCTAATCAGAAAAATGTTTTTTCTGATTAGAATAAATATTTTTCTCATCAGAAAAAATGTTTTTCTGATTAACTTAAAAGTTTTTCTAGTTAGAAAAAATGTTTTTCTGATTAACTTAAAAGTTTTTCTAGTTAGAAAAATTGTTTTTCTAATCAACATAGAAGCTATGTTCATCAACAAATATACTTGACACAGTTTAATGAACGCTACCTTTAATGAACGCTACCCAACATCAATTAATCATTAAGTTGCAACCTCTTACATCGCTATAATCTGCTCTGCCAATTATTTCAAATGTATTATTGGGTTTAATTTTACCAATATCATCTGTGGCAATAAAACTACACGAATTAATATTGGCTAAATCAACCACATTTATGCAGCCGCTAGCGTTGATGGCATTAGTGATTTGAAAAGGGTCGTACATATCTCTAATCAATACTTGGGCAGTATTCTGCATATTAAATATACCCTGTTTTGTAGCATAAAATTGGCTTAATAATTCTGTCATACCATATTCGGATGCAATGCTATGGGTAGCAAATGATTGTTTTAGATAATCATGTACTTCAAATTTTAACCATTCGGCCCTCCTACCCTTCATGCCCCCAGTTTCTACTACAATAGTATGGTTTAAATTGGGCTTATATTTATCTGCAAAATCGAGCAAAGCATAGGTTACACCTATTAAAATTGTTTTTTGTTTTGTTGATTCTAAATTTAAAATAGTAGCATTCAACTCATCATGATTGTATAAATAAAAGCCATTGCAAGGGTGCTTGCTTATTTGCATCATTTGCTGCACCATATACACCAACGAGCTATTATTTTTTTCTAAATAAGATGGCAACAAAGCCAAAAAACAATATTCATCAATATTACCAAATGCAGCATTAAAGCATTGCTGCATGCTTTGCTCATAAATAAAAGTATAGGCAATAAAATGTTGACTTTGCACAGCACCCGTAGTGCCGCTGCTTTTAAATATAATTTGAGGCAATACGTTTTTTATAATAACACGATGCGACTTGAAGAACCGAATAGGCAAAAAAGGTATTTTTTCAATTCTATCAATGGCAGCAACATTAATTTTTAAGGCATCAACGTATTGATGATATACCTCACAATTTTTGTATTGAAACTTAAACACAGCCAATGCTCTTTTTTCAAACGAAACAGAAGCATCAAATACATCAATATGTAAAAAACTGTTGCTCAAATAAAAAATAGTTTTGATTTACAATAATATGCTGTTTACTTTAGCGTTTCAAATTTTATGAAATATAAAATCATTTTATTGTTGCTATTGCCTTTGGCTTTTGTTTTACAAAAGTGCCAAAAAGCACCCGATTTTCCTATTGCGCCAGCCATCGTATTCGATTCGTATAATTTAACCACCATCAATCCAGGCAAAGATTCATTAAAAATAAAATTCAAATTTACGGATGGCGATGGCGATATAGGCTTTAATTCGGGCGAAAATCCATCAGGCGATTCATCTGTGTTTATTACAGATGTACGAGTGGGCAAAAGCGATTATACCTACATCTATAATCCACCCCACATACCCGAAAAAGGAAGCTTCAAACAAATAAGTGGCTCGATGATTATTAACATGTTTTATACATGCCATTGCCGCCCCGACCATGTAATAGCCGATACAATTAGTTATAAAATAAGAATTGTGGATAGGGCTGGGCATAGCAGCAATACAATTACTACGCCCTATGTATATTTAAAATGCAATTAGCAATATTGCTCAAAAGCACCTACTAAGTTTTGTGCAATCATTTCAGCACTTCTACCTTCAATATGATGACGTTCGATAAAATGAACCAATTGCCCATCTTTAAACAATGCAATACAAGGCGATGATGGCGGATAAGGCAATGTATAAGCCCTAGCCTGCTTAGTTGAATCTACATCAAAGCCTGCAAAAACAGTAGTTAAATGATTTGGTTTTTTGGTATGATTAATTGCCATTCTAACACCTGGTCGGGCAGTACCTGCCGAACAGCCACATACCGAATTGATGAATAGCAAAGTAGTTCCTTCACGATTCAACGCCACATCTACATTAGCTGGGGTTAATAATTCTTCAAAGCCTACAGCCGTCATTTCGGCTTTCATTGGGTTTACTATTTCTGCTGGATACATATTGTTAATTTGTTTTTATTTGTTTTTTCGAAGTGCAAACTTCTTATAAAAAATTGATGATGCAAAACTAAACAAACATTAATGATAAAAGTTTCAGCACTGTTGATCAGAAGTATAATCAATAAAAAAAAAGCCCTTCATAAAAATGAGGGGCTTTCATCTATTAAACCACTAATAGAAATATTTTTAATGCTTTTTAAAGCAGCTATTTTTTCTTTGTATTGATAAGTCAAAGATAGTGGTTGAAAAGGCTATTTGAAATAAGCATAAAAACGTAATTGTATAATCAAAAAATAGTACGAGCATAAAAAAAATCCGATAGTCTTTTACTATCGGATTTTTTTATTTGAGATAAATTATTTCTTCTTCTTTCTTGCTCCCCAACCTCTCGGTTTGGCTTCGGGTGCAGCTTCTATCAATGGCATAATATCTTCGAGTTTCAATTTTTTCACATCGGCATCTTTAGGCAGCTTCACATTTTTTTTACCTGCTTTAATGTATGGCCCCCATCTGCCTACTACAATTGAAATATCTGTGCCTTCAAAAACCCTTAAAATACTATTACGTTTTTCTTCAATCACTTCTAATACATCGGCTGATGTAACAGTGTATGGGTCGTGCGTTTTTTTCAAACTATAAAACTTGCCATCGTGTGCCACATAAGCACCAAATCTGCCAATGTTTACGGTTAAATCTTTGTCTTCAAATTGCCCCACCACTCTTGGCAATGCAAAACATTCCAATGCTTCTTCTAAAGTAATGGTGCTGATACTTTGATTGGGTTTTAGTTTCGAAAATTTTGGCTTTTCGCTTTCATCTTCGCTGGCTGCACCAATTTGAACCATCGGCCCATAACGCCCCATACGAGCAATTACAGGTTTACCGCTTTTTGGGTCGATGCCCAATTCACGTTCGCCACTTACACGTTCAGCCGTTTCAATAGTATGGTCAACTAATGTATGAAATGGTTTGTAGAATGTATCGAGCATTTTTGGCCACTTCAATTTGCCATCTGCAATTTCGTCAAACTCGGCTTCGATACGAGCTGTGAAGGTATAATCTAACACGTTTTTGAAATGTTCAACCAAAAAATCATTGGTTAAAAATCCTAAATCGGTTGGCGATAATTTGTTTTTTTCAACGCCAGTAATTTCAGTTTTGGTATGATTTTTAACTTCGTTTTTATCCGTTAAAGTATACACCAAATAAGGTCTTTCGGTTCCTTCTTTAATTTTCTTTTCTACATAACCACGTTGTTGAACTGTATTAATAGTAGGCGCATAGGTTGACGGACGACCGATGCCTAACTCTTCTAATTTTTTTACCAAGCTTGCTTCTGTATATCTGGATGGTGGTGCCGAAAAACGTTGCACAGCAGTCATTTCTTTAAAGCCAACTTGTTGATTTACTTTTAAGGGTGGCAACAAACTTTCTTTTTCATCTTCTTCGTTTTCTTCATCCGTATCCTCCATATACACTTTCAAAAATCCATCAAATTTTATTACTTCGCCCGATGCTGATAAATTTTCTTTATTGGTTGAAATTTCGATGGTAGCAGTTGTTTTTTCTAACACTGCATCTTCCATTTGCGAAGCAATTGTTCTGCGCCAAATTAATTGATACAAGCGCAATTGATCGCTTTCAACATCTACTTCAATATTTGCTAAATCGGTAGGACGAATGGCTTCATGCGCTTCTTGTGCGTTGGCAGTTTTGCCTGTGTAATGACGTTGCTTGTGATAATTTTCGCCGTATAATTTTTTAATTTGTTGTTGTGCATTTTTCAAAGCAGTATCACTCAAATTCACCGAATCAGTTCTCATATATGTAATATGCCCAGCTTCGTATAATCGCTGCGCCAACATCATCGTTTTCGAAACATTCATGTATAATTTACGTGATGCTTCTTGTTGCAGTGTTGAAGTAGTAAACGGTGCAGCAGGCGTACGTTTGCCAGGTCTTACATCTACATTTGTAACGGTATAAGATGCAGTTTTACAACTGATTAAAAACTTTTCGGCATCGCCTTGTAGTTCATATTTTTTTGGTAATTCAGCTTTAAATGAAATAGTTTTTCCATCTCGTTCAGCAGTTAAAATAGCTACTACTTTAAAAAAACTTTTTGTGTTATGCGATGTAATATCTCTTTCTTTTTCTACAATTAATCTTACCGCAACAGATTGTACTCTACCAGCCGAAAGTCCACTTCCTGCTGATAATTTACGCCATAAAATAGGCGATAATTCAAAGCCCACAATTCTATCCAACACTCTTCGGGCTTGTTGTGCATCTACCAAATTCAAATCTACTTTTCGTGGTTTGGTAATGGCTTCTTGTATAGCCGATTTTGTAATTTCATGAAAAACAATTCGCTTGGTATTTAATACATCTAAATTTAATGCTTCGCAAAGATGCCAGCTAATGGCTTCACCTTCACGGTCTTCATCCGTTGCCAGCCATACTTCTGCTCCTTTTGCCAACTTCTTTAGTTCTTTTACCACCTCTTCTTTATCCTCACTAATAATGTAGTTGGGCTTAAATCCGTTTGCAATATCAATACCTTTATCGCCCTTGGCTAAATCTCTAATATGCCCTTTGCTGCTCACTACTTTGAATTCGCCACCCAAATATTTTTCAATAGTTTTTGCTTTGGCAGGCGACTCAACAATCAATAAATTTTTTGCCATTAATTAAATTTTAATTGTTGCAAATAAAAGTTTTCAAATTGAAAAAATCAAATTAATTTAAGAATCAATTGTATTCAGCAGCAGAATATTTTATTACAAGAGGAATAAATTTGTACATATTCTTTACAATTTAACCAATGAGAATCTTGTTTTTGTTAACAGCCTTTATTAGTAAAACAAGAAAAAAAGAAAAGATTTTCTTTCATTTTATTCCTTCACAAACTTCCCGTTCATTACATTGCCATTTACATCTGTTGCTTTTATAAAATAAATACCCGAAGGCAAGTTGGCAGTTTTCAGTAGGCAGTTTTCAGTAGTTAGTTTTTCAACTATAATATTTTGTTTTTGACCTAGTAGATTTGTTACTTCTATTGTATTTACTTCCCAATTTAGTTTGGGAGACTGATGACTAATAACTATTGACTGCGAAGCTGGGTTTGGATATACTATTAACTTCCTACTTTCCACTTCCCTTACCCCATCACCCACACCGCTACTTGTATCTTCTACTAATGATACATCATCGATGTTATAATAAGCACTATAATCTGTTGTGGGAGAAAGGGGTGAAAGAATAACTTGTTTGTTAACCATAAATTCTTTTTCAAAACAACCAAATGTTATATACCTATAATTCGAGTCTGCAACAAAATCAAAGGATACTTTGTGCCAACTAAAAGTATCAGTTATAAAATAATTAGTTACTAACTGTGGTTTATAATCTAGTCTATTATATGATAAAGAAGATGAAAAAGAACTTGTATCCGCCAATTGCCAACTACTTAGTAGTAATTCAATTTTGTTTATTGCTATTATTGATGG
Organism: Bacteroidota bacterium; assembly: GCA_046051225.1. Classification (GTDB taxonomy): domain Bacteria; phylum Bacteroidota; class Bacteroidia; order Chitinophagales; family CAIODY01; genus CAIODY01. The sequence goes on from JBJOOR010000010.1 coordinate 43,195, forward strand.
TTCAGAAGGATTATTTATCCTATCATAGTTCAATGAGTTTAAATAAAAAACTAAATGATATTTTTTTCCAATAGTTAATGGGCTGATTAATTTATTTTCTATATACTCATAAACAATTGATGAACCATTGGCAGAAATAAATCCAAAACCCATAAAGCAATTCCCATCTTTGGGATATTGGTATTGATTTGGGCTTAATGGAACTCCATAATTATTGCTATTTATCCCATTAAAACATCTACAATAATAATCTGGAGAACCAAAAGTTGTACTATACATCCAACCTGTTTTATAAATAGACAAGAAATAACATGAATCTTTTTTTTCAAAACTTCCATTGCTAATAAAGTTTTGCGCTATTACTATTTGACAAGTAGCGATAAGTAAAATAATAATAAAATATTTTCCCGTAGAAGCTAAGCTGTGTTTGTTGTCGCCAAGCTGCCGCAGAGCTTTTGAGCATAGGGGCTTGGTGACTGCCTGATTCAAAATATAGGTCATTGTTTTTCATTTTGCTTATTCACAAACTTAAACATTTTATTGGACTTTCCTGCTTGTACTCGTCTGTAGCCAAGCCTTATGTGTGGCTAACGAGTATGTAAGTGGTTTTGTTTTTAACAAATAGTTTTGTTTCATTGTAATAATTGCAACATATTTACTTGCGTAAATGTAAAAATGTTTTTTAATTGTTTCGTCATAGACTAAATTCCACTTGCATCCTTGTTGGCGATACACATGCCTGCGCCCCAAACAAGGACGAGCTGCGTTCTTCCTATCGAAAAAGCAAAATTTTATAATCAAATACAATTTTTATGATTCTCAATTCTATAATTTTTCTTTATAATTATATAACATATTTACAGATAAATCAACCCATTTTTGTACAGCATAAAAATAAATATATGCAGCCTATGCAAATCAAAAAAAATATAGCCATCAGCGATACAGGCTTTGTATTCGACCCAGGTAATGGCGATTCGTTTTCAGTAAATCCAATAGGATTAGAAATTTTAAAATTATTAAAAGATGGTCAGTCGGAAGATGAAATCAAAAAAAATATAGTATCAAAATATCAAGTAGATAATGATACAGTTGAAAAAGATTTTTATGATTTTACTAAAATGATTGAAACACTTAAACTTACCGAAAGTGAAAAGAAGAAAGATTAATGTAGCCATTACAGGCTTAAATAATGTGGATAGCCCAGGGCCTGGAATACCCGTTATTCGTGGTTTGTTGGATAGCCAAGAATTTGATGTAAAAATAATTGGATTAAGCTACGATGCTTTAGAGCCTGGTATTTATATGCATGATTTGGTAAGCAAATCGTATCAAATACCATTGCCAAGTGCAGGCATTAAAACAATTTTTGAAAGAATAAAATACATTCATGAAATAGAAAAAATTGATGTACTGATTCCAAATTTTGATGCCGAGCTTTTTAATTTTATAAAGATGAGTGAGCAGCTTGAAAATGAATTAGGCATTAAAACTTTTTTACCAACGCTTGAACAATTTGAAGAACGACACAAATCAAACTTAAATTCATTTGGCGAAAAATACGGTATCAAAGTGCCAAAAAGTAAAATGATTTATAGCATTAATGAAATACCAATGTTGTTTCAAGATTTTACTTATCCGCTTGTGGTAAAAGGAAAATTTTATGATGCTTCGGTGGCCTACAATCAAGAACAAGCTATTACATATTTTAATAAAATAGCCAGCAAATGGGGCTTGCCCATTATCATTCAACAATTTACTTATGGTACCGAAGTAAATGTAACAGCCATTGGCGATGGCAAAGGCAATACAATTGGCGCTGTGCCAATGCGTAAAACTTTTATTACCGATAAAGGCAAAGCATGGGCTGGTATTACATTGCAAGATGAAACACTTTTAGAAATTGCAACCCATATGATTTCTAAATGCAAATGGAAAGGTGCTTGCGAATTAGAAATGATTAAAACCAACGAAGGCGAATATTATTTGATTGAAATAAATCCACGTTTTCCAGCATGGGTTTATTTGGCTGTTGGCGCTGGGCAAAATCATCCTGAAGCATTATTGAAAATGGCTTTGGGCGAAAAGGTTGAACCATTTACAAATCATGATATTGGTAAAATGTTTATCAGATATAGTTATGATATGATTTGCGATTTAAAAGAATTTGAAACCATTTCAACAACTGGAGAATTATAGAAAATTTTTAGTTGCTGGTGATTAGTTTTTAGTTAAAAATAAATTTATAAAAATGAAAAGATTACAATACGAACGTCCGCTGATACAACGCATTAATGGCGGTTTGATGAATAAATTTGGAACTAAAACCGAATATGCACCCGTTACGCATATTGATGAAGTTTCAGTAAAAAGTTTGATAGCAGAATTTGGTTCGCCACTTTTTGTAATCAGCGAACGAACTATTAGAAATACTTATAAAGAAGCCGTTAGAGCTTTTAAAACTCGTTATCCAAAAATTCAATTTGCTTGGAGTTATAAAACCAATTACATCAATTCGGTTTGTAATGTTTTTCATCAAGAAGGTTCGTGGGCAGAGGTTGTAAGCGGCTTTGAATATGAAAAAGCGTTGAACAATGGTGTGCCTGGTAATAAAATTTTATTTAATGGCCCAGATAAAACAGAAAGCGAATTACGAATTGCAATCAAAAATAATTCGCCCATTCATATCGACCATTTAGATGAATTATATTTATTAAATGAGTTGGCAGAAGAAATGGATATGCGACCAAATGTAGCCATTAGAGTAAACATGGATACGGGCATTTATCCTATTTGGGATAGATTTGGTTTTAATTATGAAAACGGACAAGCTTGGGATGCTATTAATAAAATTGTATTAGCCGATAAATTAGAATTGATTGGTTTGCATTGCCATATCGGCACGTTTATGTTGTCGCCAAGTGCTTATGGTATTGCTGCTTCAAAAATGAGCGATTTAGCATTAGGCATTAAAAAGAAATACAGAAAAAATATTCAGTATATTGATATGGGCGGCGGCTTTGCATCTAAAAACACATTGAAAGGTTCGTATTTACAAGGTGTTGATACCAATCCATCATTCGACCAATTTGCAGAGGCGATAACAACTTCTATTTTAAATGCAGGATTTACACAAGAAGAATTACCACTTTTAATTTTAGAAACAGGCAGAGCATTAATTGATGAAGCTGGATATTTATTAGGAACTGTAATTTCGAACAAGCGATTAAGCGATGGCAGACGAGCTACCATTATGGACTTTGGTGTAAATATTATGTTCACCTCATTTTGGTACGACCATAAAATAAGCCCTGCTCAAGAGTTTAGTAATTATACCGAAGATTCAATTGTGTTTGGACCATTGTGTATGAATATTGATGTGATAAGAGAACACATTACATTACCACCATTAAAGCGAAATGATAATGTAGTTGTGCATTGTGTAGGTGCATATAATATGACTCAATGGATGCAATTTATATCTTTACGCCCAGCCGTAGTGATGATTGATATGAAATCGAAACCACATATTATTCGTCAACGTGAAAATTTACAAAACATGGAATCGGCAGAAGTAAAGCCAGATTATTTGAAAGAATTTAAATTGTAAGAAAATAGAATTGAGAATTTAGTAGTTAGAATTTAGAAAACTAAATATCTGCTTCATTGTGTCTCTGTGGTAAAAATTGGAAAATAATATTAGATATATGGAAACATAGAAAAGTCTGATTACGAAAAAGGGTATTAGTAGCAAAATTGACAGACATTTTAATAAATCATTAAATGAAAAAAACATTACTAATTATATTATTTATAACTAATAGCTTAATAAGTTATTGTCAATTTTGGGGTGGTGTTCAATGTAACTTTGATACATCAAATCTACGAAATCCGATGTATCAATTTTATTTTGATACAACATTACATGCCCAAAATAAATGGCAAATTGGTCATCCTAATAAAACAATATTTGATTCAGCTTATTCAAATCCTAATGCACTTTTAACTGATACTTTATTCAAAGTGCCAGCATCTGACACTTCAATTTTTTATGTAAAACAAGTATATTTTTTTTTACCATTTAATTTACACTATAGGTTGAAATTCAAATATAAAATGGATGGAGATATAAACGATTTTGGGAAAATTGAAGTTTTTAGCCAAAAGGATTTAGCTTGGATCGATATTCTCAAGCAAGATACATTCTACAATATTAGTTATCCATTATTTAAACCTAACCTATCAGGCGCAACAATGGGATGGAAAAATTTTTATGCTGATTTTTCTAAATCATTGTTCTTTGATAATACTGGATTTGTAAGTGATACAATATTTTTAAAGTTTACTTATATCACTGACAGTAGCACAACCCTTCATGATGGTTGGATGATTGATGATTTTTTTATTCAAGATGATTGGTATTGGGGAGTTGATAAGATTGGTCAAAAAAAAGAAGTTGTAATTTTTCCAAATCCTGCTGATAATGTAATTACAATTACTGGTGAAAATTTGATTGAGAATGCAAAAATTAGTATTTATAATACACTGGGTCAAATTATTTTAGAACTTAGAAATAATAAATCGAATACAATAAACACAAGTGAACTACCATTAGGTTTATATACACTGAAATACTGCGATAAAGAAAAAAATTTCAGTAAAAAATTTATGGTTATACATTAGTTAATAATCAAGGACTTTGAGTTTTTTATTTTAAATAACTCTGCGCCTTTGTTTCTCTTTGGTAAAATTGTATTATAAAATAAAACCTTGAACCGAACTATAAAAAATATTGTAACCGAATTGGGGAATAGTGTTATAAACAGCTATTCGCAAATGTTTTTTTCTGATAATAGAATATTTGCTTATTTTATTATTGCAGCTACTTTTATCAACCCTGGTGCAGGTTTTAGCGGTTTATTAAGTTTAATATTTGCTTATTTATTTGCTAAATGGATAAGCTTTGATAAAGCATTAATCACATCGGGTTCTTTAATTTTTAATAGCTTGATGATTGGATTGATAATGGGAATGCAATTCAAATTTGATATTTCATTTTTTATTTTATTACTCATTTTTTCGGCTCTTACAGTAATGCTTTCAAAAGCGTATTATATTATTTTAAGCAAATATGGCTTGCCATTTTTAAGCCTTCCTTTTATATCAGCATTTTGGATTTTTTTATTCTGCAATCGTAGTTTTGAAATATTAGAAATTGATAAATCGAATTTATATTTCTACAATGAATTATATTCTTTAGGCGGAAATAAATTGGTAGGATTTTATGAATTCTTAAACAATCTTCAGCTATCCATTTTTATTGAATCATACTTTAAATCGCTTGGTGCTATTTATTTACAGCATAATATTATTGCTGGAATTTTAATTGCCATTGGGCTTTTATATTATTCACGAATCGCATTTACACTTTCTGTAATTGGCTATGCCACAGGTTTTTTCTTTTCGAATTATGTGTTAGGAAATGTAAATTATCTAACCTATGGCTACATTGGTTTCAACTATATTTTAGCCGCCATTTCATTAGGTGGCTTTTATATTATTCCTTCAAAAAAAAGTTATTTATTAGCTGCTTGCAGTTGTGTTATCATTGTAATCATTCAAGTTTCGATGATGAAATTATTTTCATTATTGCAAGTACCATTGTTCAGTTTGCCATCAGCCATTTTTATTTTAATCTGTTTATTAACGCTAAAAAACAGAGCTATTTCAAATGGATTAGATATGGTTTTGTATCAAACATTTTCGCCCGAAAAAAATTTATATCGCTTTAAAAATAATACCGAACGATATAGCAAAAATACTTTTGTATTAATCAATCCACCATTTTTTGGCGATTGGTATGTATCACAAGGACATCATGGAAGCATTACCCACAAAGGCGATTACAGCCATGCTTGGGATTTTGTAATTGCAGATGATACCAGAAAAACATTCAAATTACCTGGCAAAAATGTAACTGATTTTTATTGTTATAATGTTCCTGTGGTTTCGCCAGCAGCTGGTTATGTATATCAAATTATTGATGGCATTGATGATAATGAAATTGGCGAAGTTGATTTGAATAACAATTGGGGAAACACCATTATTATCAAACATTCCGATTTTTTATTTTCAAAAATAAGTCATCTAAAAAAAGAAAGTTTTAAAGTATACGAAGGGCAATATGTATATGCAGGCACTGTGCTTGCAAGCTGCGGTAATAGTGGTCGTTCGCCCGAACCACATTTGCATTTTCAATTGCAAAGCACACCTTATATTGGTTCAAAAACAATTCAATATCCGTTAAGTTATTTTATCACAAAACAAATTTCGGGCAAACAGATTTTTAATTCGTTCGATTATCCAAAAGAAAATTCGGTAGTTAGTGGCATTCAAATTACACCACTTTTAGGCAAAGCATTTTATTTTACACCTGGTAAAACTATTTCGTTTGAAGTGAAAATAGAGAATGAAAAAACAGAAATTATTCGTTGGGAATTTTTAACCGATTCGTTAAATCAAACTTATATTTATTGCCACAATACCAATAGCATAGCCTATTACGTAAATAATTACACATTATTTTATTTCACCAATTTTACGGGCGATAAAAATTCATTGCTTCATTATTTTTTTATTGGCGCTCATAAAATATTATTAGGTTATTATGCCGATATTGAAGTAAGCGACATATTACCAATTGAACATTTATACAGTGGAATTTCAAAATTTTTGCAAGATTTTATAGCACCGTTTAAACTTTATCTAAAACCAGCATTCAAAGCTAAGTTTGAAAGTATAGATGATTTACATTATCCAAAAAATTTAACAATTAAAACAGAAGCACAAATAAAATTTAATTCAAGAATATTGAAACAACAAGATTTTACAATTGAAATTAATGAAAATGGAATTTTGAAATTCAGTTGTATTTCAAATAAAAAAACAATAATTGCAACATGCATAAATGGCTAATTATAATTTTATTTTCATTCATTTGTTTTTCGGCTAATGCCCAAAAACGAATGACAATAGGGCATTTGGATACATTGACTTACAAAAAATATATGAATGGCGATTGGGATGCGGTAATAAAATATGGCAACAATGCCATCAAACATCACATAGATTTTTATTATTTACGATGCCGAATGGGCTATGCCTATTACATGAAAAAAAAATATAGAGCTTCGGCTTTTGAATATGAAAAGGCTTTGGTGTTATACCCCGAAGGAGCTGAAGCGTTGGAATATTTATACAATTGCTACATCGAAAATCAAGAGTTTGATAGAGCATCATCGGTGTATAAAAAATTCTCTGATGAATTAAAATCTCGTATCCACGATTACCGAATTCCGATTGTAAAAAACATACAAATGAATTCGGGTATTAAGCATACTAACGTGTCGCAATCATTACGAGATATGACATTTACTTCCGTTGCCTTAGGGCATTATGTAGCACCAGGTTTATCTTTATTTCATCAATATTCGGGTTTACAGCAAGATTTATATTCTTCATCCATTCGCCAACATCAATATTACATTTCGGCACATTTACCATTAAAAAAAGGCTGGCAAATAATGCCTGCATTTCATTATATCAAAACAAATGTATTGCCTGTAACGCCCACACCACCTAAATCTGCATCGTTGCAAATGATTGATAGTAGCAATTCTTTTGTAGGCAGTTTATTGATTTCGAAAGCAGCAAAAAATTTTGAAGTGGGATACAATATTTCATTTTCGAATTTTAATTCGGGTAATCAAATACAAAATAATTTGTTTGTTTTTTTGTTTCCATTAAGCAATAATAATTTATCAATTGGCATTTCGTTTTCAGCTTTAAATCAATCTAAAAATTTTAGAATTCAAACTACCGAAAAGTTAAAAAACAATCAAACCCGAACTATTACAAAAGATTCATTAGCAGCTTGGAAAAATTATATCCCAAGATTTCAAATTAATTATAAACCAATTAAGCAATTTGAAATGCAAGCATTTTATACGCTGCCAAATGCAATTAATAATAATGAGTTGAACGGCTTGATAGCAAACAATAGCATTGATATTACCAAACAAAAAATAGGCACTCATTTGCAATGGAATATTTACAAAACTGTTTCGGTTTATGTTGATTATCAGTTTGAAAACAAGCACAAAGAAAAATCATCATTTTACAATTTGAACACACAAGCTTTACAAACTATAAATGCATTTGATTATGTGAATCATATTGTATTTGCAGGCATTAAAATTTATTTATTCTAAATTATATTATCTATCATGAAAAAAATATTCTTAACACTGTTTTCAATTTTAGTAATACACTTTTTTGTTGATGCACAATCGCTTGAAGAAGCATTTTCAAAAAGCTATGCTTATGAAACAGCCACCAATTATACCGAAGCTATTAACGTTTTAAAAGCCGTATATAATCCTAAAAATTACGAATTAAATTTACGATTGGGCTATCTAAATTATGAAGCAAAAAAATATGCTGAATCCGTTGAATTTTATACAAAGTCGGTTGATTTAATGCCATTTTCTATTGAAGCAAAATTGGGGTTGGCTTTGCCATTATCCATGACAAATAATTGGAAACGAATTACAGAATTGTATACAGATATTTTAAAAATTGACCCACAAAATAGCACTGTACTATACCGCATGGGTTTAATTTCATTTACTAACAAAGACTATAATTCGGCATATAAACATTTCGAAAAATTAGTAAACATGTATCCCTTTAGTTACGATGGATTATTGATGTATGCCTGGACAAATTATCAATTAGGAAAATTTGCAGATGCAAAAATTTTATTTAATAAAGTATTGCTTTTATCGCCAGCCGATAAATCAGCAAAAGAAGGATTGGGTTTGATAAAATAAATTAAAAATTCAATAATTCTTGTACTACTCTTTCAGTAGCTTTTCCATCCCATAATTTAGGAATTTCGCCTTTTTTATAGGTGCCATTTTCTATTTGATTTATCAAACTTATAATGTTTTCGAAATTTAAATCGCATAAAGTATTGGTGCCTAATGTGGCAGTAATAGGTCTTTCGGTATTTGGGCGAAGGGTAATACAAGGCACTTGCAAAAAAGTAGTTTCTTCCTGAATACCACCACTATCTGTTAAAACAAATTTTGATTTTGCTACCAATTTTTGAAAGCTAAAATAATCTAATGGCTCACAAAAAGTAATATTAAGCTTTGCGTATTTTTCTGTCAACTCAAATTTTTCAATATTTTGTTTTGTACGTGGATGAGCAGGAAAAACAATTTTATATTTTTCAGAAATGCGTTCAAAAATTTCGCGCAATTTTTCTAATCCTTCTTTATTATCAACCGTTGCAGGACGATGCATCGTTACCAATACATAACTTTGAGGTAAAACATCAAGTTGATTTAAAATTTCAGCACTATCAATATCTTTACTAAAAGCCACCAAAGTATCTATCATGGTATTGCCCACAAATTTTACTTGATTTTGGTTACGTCCTTCTTGCAATAAATTATCATATCCACTCTGCTCTGTAACAAAATATAAATCAGTAATTTCATCCGTAAGAATTCTATTAATCTCTTCAGGCATAGTTCTGTCATTGCTTCGCAAACCGCTTTCTAAATGGGCTATTTTTACACCACATTTATTGGCCGCTAATGCACCTGCTAATGTTGAAGTAACATCGCCTACAACCATTACTAAATCTGGCTTAAAATTTAAAATTATTTTTTCTAACTCAATAATAATCTGCCCTAATTGACTAGCTTGGCTTTTGCCATCAATAGTTAAAAAATAATCTGGTTTATCTAATTTGAATTGGCTAAAAAAAATAGTCGACATTTTGTCATCGGTATGTTGCCCTGTATGAACTATTTTTAAATCTAATGCGCCATTCAACTTATTAACCTCGTTTTTAAGTTGTGTTATTTTAATAAAATTGGGTCTTGTTCCAACTACTGTAAGTACTTTCTTCGTCATGCTGCAAAAATAAAAAATTGCTGATAAGATTTTATTTTTTTACAACTCTTTCCATTTCCATCAAGTATTTAATGGCAAGATTCGTTCTATCAAAATTTTGTTTTGCATATTGATAGCCATTTTCACCATGCTGAATCACATCATTTCGATGATTATAATAATATAAAATCTTATCAGCAAAATCTTTTGGATTTTCGGGCTCTACAAAAATTCCTGCATTTGCTTTTTCAATCAATTCTCTCGATACACCATCAATAGCCATAAGAATTGGTTTTTTGCAAGCCATATAATCAAAGGTTTTATTAGAATAAATGGTTTTAAAAGTATCTACTTTTTTCAAAATTGATGCCCCTACATCAGAAGCAAAAATATATTCAAACACTTCGCTTTTACTAACTGGTGGGTGAAATACAATGTTGGTTAATTTCCTCTTTTCTACTTCGTCAACCAACATATTTTTTTGCATTCCGGCGCCAATAGACAACAACAAAATATTTTCATTGCCTTTTAATAATTCGGCAGTTTCTACTAGTTGAATTAAGTGATTAGCAACGCCATGTGCACCAACATAAATAACAATAAATTTATCTGCCCAACCTTTCTCAATCTTAAATTTTTCTTTATCAAAATTTTGTAACAAATTATCGGATAAACTAAAATCGGAAGCATTTGGAATGAAAATAATTTTTTCGGGATTGATATTTTTCTTTTCAATCAATGTTTGCCTAAAAGCTGGTGTTAATACATTGATTAATAAAGCTCGTTTATAAATAATTTTCTCTAACCAAAACGACAATTTAATAATCAATCCATTGGTTAAAACACCCGTATCAATAGCACTTTCGGGCCACAAATCTCTAATTTCAAAAAGATAAGGCACACGTTTAAAAACAGACAAAAACATGGCGGTTATACCCACAAAAAGCGGTGGCGATGTAACTAATATTATATCGAACTTTCCCTTAGTTTTAAACAATCCTGCAAATAACGCCGAAAACATAAATGAAAAATAACCCCATAATCTACCTAAAAAATTTGCATTATAACTTTCAGAAACATGGCAGCGAATTATCATTAGTTGTTCGCTTAATTGTTCTTTTACAAAATATTTACCTCTGTATTTATCTGCTTTTGCACCAGCGGTATAATGCATCATACCTGAAAGCACAACCACCTCATGCCCTTTTTCTGTCCACACCTTGGTCATTTCGTTAAACCGTGAGCCGCCACCTTCTGATGCGTCTAAAAAAAATTGATGGAGTAATAATATTCTCAATTGTGGTTTTGTTTTGAAACTATTTCAGTAGTTATTTTTTTTGTAGAAGTGCTAAAGATAATACACTTCGTTTTTTCTTTTATACCATAATAACAAGAATGGTAAGCGTCTTTTATGGTTGGTAAAATTTCAAATCCATTTTCATCCAACGCTTTTATTTCAAAATTGGCAAAGAAAAAATCGGTAGGGTGCCAGATTTGATTCATAGGTAAATTAGTGTTGTGTTGCATTTCATCTTCTACCTTCCAAAGCGGTTGAGCTTTTATTTTGGTTACTTTTCTTTTATGAAAAATATTTTTTCCAACTTGTTCAAAGGCTTTTATTTTCCCTTCAAAAATAAATTCAATTTCGTTTTCAGATGAAATAAATTTTGATTCTTTGTTCCAATAATACCAAATAAATCTTCCGCCTTTTTCCATTTGGTCGTTATCACCTAGCATAACGGTGTTGTGTGAAGCCGTACCCATAAAGTATTTGGTGTCTTCAAGCGATGCATTGTATTTATAAGAACCATTGTCTTGCATTATATTTTTTCCATCATACCACAAATCCAAATGTAGATTATCGGCTTGCGTAGGACGGTCTTTATATTGGCTGCATTTTATAAATGTAAATGTATTTGCATCTCTAAAAGTGGCGTAACCCCCATTTTTAAATTCTACTTTTTTTGATTGTTGATTGCTTATTTTTTCAAAAGTGTTTTTAGTAAAAGTATTTGCATACCAATTCGTTTCTTCTTGGTGTTTTGCATCAGCAAATAAATGTGTGCCAGTAAAAAAATAATAGAGAGTGTTTAACTGAGACCGATAATCGTTGTAATTAGTATCATTCATTTTAAATGGCAACGAGCCATCATTAGCACCATAGTTAGGCACTTGCCCGGTTTCCGTTTCCATCAATTCAAATAAAAATTGAAAAGTTTTTTTTGTTTTTTGATAAACTACTTCATCCAATTTTTCTCCATTTGCATCTGCCACATAAACCGCCAGCGTTAGCAATTGCATCACCACACGATTGTAATTGGTTGAAAAAAGCAGGTGTGTGCCATCATCATAAATTTGATAATCTACTTCTTGCTGAAACCATTTTTTGCCTGCTTGTTTCCATTTTTTTGCATCATCAAAAAATGGAAAAATTAAGCCACCGAGATAGAGCATTAGCGTTTCAGTAATAGCATGATTATTCCGAACTGCTATTCTTGAAAAATTAATATTGCTATACACATGTTTTAATTGCCAATAAATATGGTGCATGATTTCTGAAAACAATTCTTCAGTAAGTACAGTAGAATTTTTGTAATAGGACAAGGCAAACGACCAGTTTAAAATTCGTAAAGAAATTTCTTGGCTGCACCTATAATTCGGGCCACAATTAATTGGGTTAGCTTTTATCCATGATGAAATTTCGGCAAAAACAAAATCGGCATGGTCTTGTTGAAAGTGGTAATCATGGCGGATTACAGTGTGTAAGTAAGCGAACCGTGATTTTTCCCAAACAAATTTTATATCGCCTGATGTGGGATTATATTCATTCACTTTTGTCCAATGTACATTGGCATCATAAGTGTATTTGCTGTTGATATTATAGAGCCAATTATAATCGCTGCCGATGTCGAAATATTCGGCATTAAAAAAAAATAATTTGCCTGATTTTATTTGTTCGTATTGATAAGCTAATGTTTCGCTTGGAGCAAAGGGAGTTTCAATTTCTTCTTTTGGTTTAAATAAAAACTGAACCTTTGATTTTTTCCAATCTTCTAATTTAATAAAATCTTTTTTCGGTGGTTGGGTTGGATATTGCCAAACCGTAAGCCCCAGTTTTTGACTTAGTAAATACCAAATCCTAAACAGCAAATAGCGAATGCCATTGTTCTTTATAAAATTAAAAATCAGGTTTATTTTCATAAAAGAATATTGCTTCAATTACTTGTAAAAAATGTTTGCATCCAAATTTCTGCAAATATTACTCGATGAATATCTCGTTGCCAATATAATGCAGGATTTTGTAAATAATTATTTAGTTCTGATTGAAAAGTATTTAAATTTATAATTCCATGTTTTGCTAATAATGAATCCTTAAAAAGCTCATCAATTCTAGCTTTAGTGTCTTCCGATACAAATGTATCTTCTTTAATATTAAATCCCTTTTTATCTTTTCGCCATCTTAATTTTTGAGGTAATTCTGTAAACATATTTCTTAAAATATATTTAGTAAACCCTTTATTGATTTTAGTTGTATTAGGTAAATTAACACATAAATCTACAAGGCGATGATCTAAAAATGGAAGTCGAATTTCTAATCCAAAAGCCATTGAATTTCTATCTTCGTAATGATTTAATACGGGTACCGAAAAATGCTCAATATCCAATATCTGGCGCTGGCTTAATGTTGCTGCTGCGCCAAGCGAATTTTTCTCAAACGGGATAGTAACAACTTTGCTAATAAAACTTTCTTTTTTAATTCCAGTTTTCAAATATCGGCTAGCATAAGTAAAATTAAATTCGCCATTAATTATTTTTGGTATGATAGAGGTTATTGCCAAAACAGCAGCTATATATTTTTTGTTTTTCAACAACTCTTTAATATTAAACATGTAATATTTATTGTATCCAGCCAAGCATTCATCACCACCCTGACCACTCAATATTACTTTAATGTTTGATTGAGTTCTTAATTGTTGCATCATTTTATAATGCGCAATAGTACTTAATGATAATATAGGTTCATCATGATGCCAAATTACTTTATTGACATCAAGCCAAGAATCATTGTTGTCAAAATTAATTTTAGTAACGGTTAAATTATTTTTTAAAATTAATTCATCAACAAATTCTTCTTCACTTATTTTTTTGTCTTTACTAATTACAGCATAGTTATTCAATTTTTGTTGTAAAATATTGTTGCATATAACAGCAATAACTGATGAATCTAAGCCACCACTAAGCGTATTGGCTACTGGCACATCGCTTCGTAATCTAATTTTAACTGCATCGATTAATGTATTTCTAAACAATGCGGAATACTGATTTGCATCTAACTTAGAATACGCTGTTGGATTTGAGAAATCCCAATATTTTTTAAATTGATGTGTATTTTTTTCTAAATCAATTTCCATAAAATGCTTAGCAGGCACTTTAAATATTTCATTAAAAAAAGTTTGAGATGGATGATGATCAATTAAATAATCAGATAAATAAGCTGCCATCATAGGCTTATTTATGGTAGGATTTGTATGATTTAAAAGTTGTTTTATTTCAGATGCAAAATAGTAATTACTCTCATTAATTAAATAATAAAGTGGCTTTATACTAAATCTATCTCTGCAAGCAATTACTTTATTTTTCTGTTTATCAATTAATACAAAGGCCCACATCCCATTCATTTTATCAAATCCATCTACGCCATATTTTTTGTATAAATTAATGATTACTTCAGTATCTGATTGGGTTTTAAAATTGTACCCTTCTGTAATTAATTGTTCACGTAATTCAATATAATTAAAAATTTCGCCATTAAATGTAATCCAAATATTATCATCATTTGTAAAAGGCTGATTGCTGGCTTCATTTAAGTCTATAATAGATAGCCGCTGATGACCTAAGAAAATATTAAAACTATCTTGGTTAAAACCAGGTTGATTGCTAGTATTAATAGTTTTAAATTCTGTGGCATCAGGGCCTCTATGATTTATTATTTGTAATGATTGTTTTAAGCCTGAAACATCTACACTGGTAAATGATTTTTGGGTTGCAATTGAAGCAAAAATTCCACACATTTTAATCTATTTTATTTGATAATTTATCGGGGTCGGTATATGCATATCCCAATAAAACTGGTATATAATTTAATCCAAAGGTATTAAAAGCAAAAAAGGATTCAATGAATGCATTAATTAAAAAATATAAAGCCAATTCGTAAACTTTATTTTTCTTTCTTTTTTTTATTGCCATTGCAATACCCCTAAAGTATAGTATTAAAAAAAATAGATAGAAGATGGCTCCGTATTTAGAAACAAATCCTAATGGACTAATGTGGGCATTAGCGGCTTCCATTTTTTTGCCATCAAGCTCTATTACATAATAATAAAATCCAACTCCTTTTCCAATAATGTAATCAGTGCTCGACATCCTATTGGTAATTTCATACACCTCTTCAAATCTGCCAGCCGACATTTCTTCTAATCCATTTTTTTTATCTAATAAATCAAAAGAATGTTGATATTTATTAAATATTTTGGTTTTGTTAATGAATCCATCATATAAAAATATGGTTGAAAGCGTTACTATTATTGCAGAAACTATTAATGTATAAATAGCTTTTTTCGATTTTGAAAGAATTGTGTATATCAAAAAACAAACAATCATTGAAACTAATAGTGCCCTTTTACCCGAAAGCAATACTACAATGCCGGCCAGAATATAAAAAAATATATTACCCATGATTAAGTATTGGCAAGATGGCAATTGTATAGATGGGGCAAAGCCAATATATACTGGGAAAAATCTAATCATTATAAATATCACAATAATTAAAATGAAATTTACAATCAACAATATACGGGCAGCTTTTTTAAAATATGCCCCTGCATTGATAGTTTTTGCATGCTCAAAAATATATTTAAACGAAAATATTTTTAATACAAATAATATTGGGTTTAAAATATCGGTAATATAGCGCCTTGAGATTTCATTATTATTAATACCGATAAATACTGAAACTAAAACTAAAACGAGCAAAACTTTACCCCAAATATCCACTGTTCTGATGGATGAAAAAACGAATAAAATATCAATCACTATATTGAATAATAATATGGGCTGAATAATATCTAATCTAAAAAACATTCTGCCAATGCTTACTACCAATGAGAGGGCTGTGTAAAACAAAAGATAGTTTAGGTATAGTTGGGTTTTATTAATTTTCACTTTGTTAATAGTTTTTTAAAACTGGTTTCATCAAAATTTAAGTCGCACTTATCTAATATTATTTCTCGATTTGTATTAAACTCAAAAACAAGTTTTTCGTAATTGTTAAGTTTGTTAATTAAATCTATTTCGCCTTTGCACAAGCCATAATAATTTAAATCAATATATGGGGCGTCAAAAACTGGTTCATTAATACCTATATAATATATTGTTGGCAAGTTATAAAAAAAACAATCCATACCCAACGAACTGTTTTTCATAATAGCTAAATCAAATTGTTTTAAATAAACCAATGGCATTAAGTTATTATCTACAATTTTGAGTTTCCCCGAATAGCTTTCATAATTTTTAGCATTATCACGTGGATGAATTTTTAAATACAATTCAAAATTATTTTTTTTAGCTTCTTTTAATAATAGTTCAATTGTTTTAAATTGATTTTCGTAATCAATAGGTTGAGTAATCAATAATACTTTTTTTAGCTGTGAAACATTGTTTGAGCCTCTTACCGTTTCTTGAACACCATATTTTACGTTGCCAAAGCAACACAAAGTTTTTTTCAATGAGTTAAACCAGTTTTCAAAATAATTAAACGTGGATTTGTTATTAAACAAAAAATAATCGCAAAATATAAAATCAGGAAATGGTTTTGATGCAATAACTGTTGTTTGAATTTGAATTGATTGGAACAGCAATTTTTCAGCATTTTTTTTTATCCACTTTGAGTAATCAGTTAACATCTCTAAAGAAACAGCAATTTTTTTTACATCCTGATGTAATTTATTATTTACATGTTGCATAGCTTTTAGTGTTACATGTTCATAAATAAAACTTTCAGTAGATGATATGATTAATTCAGTTAACACATTACTCATATCAATATTTACACCGCCATAGTTTAAATACAATTTTGAATTTGAAAATTTATTTTTAAAAAGTAAACCGAACACTTTAAAGTATATTTTAAAAATATCCCAAAATTGTAAAAATTGTTGCTCATGATAGCATATACTTTTATCAATATTATTAGCCTTAATAAAATGATAATTGGCGAAATACTTTGTAAACCTTTCATTGATTAGCAAAGCAGAGTTAGTTTTATTTTGGAATAGAAAGTTTGCCATATAATCGCTTGCCACAGTGCTTCTAGAAGATACAAAATAAAATAATTCTGATGGAGCTAAAACAATATTAGCAGAAAGAGGAGTAATGTTTTGCTGGATAGACTGATTAAAAATAAATAAACACCGGTTTTTAAAATGCATAGCAAATTTTAAAAGCAAGAAAATGTATCGTCTTGTAAAATTCTTTAAAAAAAAATTTAGCTTATAATGGCGGCGATGAATATTGACTTGTATTGTAGACTTGTATTTTTCATCCACATATTTTTTTAGCATATAGGGTATGTAATTGTAGTACTCATACAAAAACATTTTGTTTGATTCACCTTCTGCTTCGTAATAATTAATATCTTTTGAATTAATGAAATCTGAAATTACAATTTCAGTAATTGATAATTTGTACCGTTCAATTAACTTATCTATTGCAATAAAATAAAGCAAAATTGGCGAAATATTTTTTGAATACAAGTTGCATCTATTTGCTTCTACTATTTCTTTAATCGAAGGGTGTATTGCATTAATTATCGAGTTTAAAAAAATATTATAATGCGCTACATTATTTTCATAATCTTTTGCTTCAATAAGCGATTCTAAGTATTCAAAATTGGGATAATTAAAATTATTTTTAATAGCATTATAAGAATGCCCTATTACCAAATCATCTTTGCTTACATTATTAATTTCAGTATTTGAAAAGGCTATATATATTTTCATTGAATTAATGATGGTAATAAATTTTCTTCTTTTTTTAGAAGAATGCAATACTATTTCGTGTTATTTTTTTTATTCAAATTACTCCATAAAAAAAAGTAAGTTATTAAATATGAAACAATGCTAATTACAAAATACAAACAAAGTTGAATAAGATAATCTTGTTTAAAAATTAAGTGCAAAATATTGCCACAACCCCACATAACTATTGCAAACACAAATATATATAGAAAGAATTTCAGTTCTTTATTTATAGTAATTAAAAACAAAGAAACTAAATACGTACTAAAAAGTATCACTCGATAATTAAACATTAGCGCTACTAAAAAGTAGCTTTGGGTATATTGTGTAAAATACTTTTTTATAATTAAACAGCAAATTGGAAGTATAATAATATTTGATGCTAAAAGAATGAGTCCTAAGATTTTGATAAATTTAGTATTCATTTTTTTTAATATAGCATTGTCTTTATGAAAAGCGGCTATAAAGTTGGCTTGATAATAAAGGCAAAAAGTAGAAATTAGAATGGTAGCCACATTGGCCACATTATCATAAAATTGAAGAACGCCCAATTCTTGAGGTTGTAGTAGATATTGAAACACCAACCTTCCATGATTGATTAAAAAAATATTTATTAATGAAACTAAATAAATCTTAATGCTATCATTAAATAACAATTTAAAATTGGCTTGTAAATAATTTTTAAAATGAAGTAAGTTGATGCTTTTAATATAGCCAAACGATAGCGAAAGGGCTACAAGCAAAAACACTAATACGGCTATAAAATTAATTTTAAAATAATCGCTTGCCGAATGGCAATAAAAATAAAACAATCCGAAAAAAAATATAGTGTAAATAATACCTGCAATATTGCTATGCAAATTACGCTCTCTTAGTCTAAAAAAAATTATGAAATAGTTTCTTACTAAATTCAAAATACCCACAAATGAAATAAGCAACCAAGCTGGATTGTTTAAATAAAAAAAACCTAACGCTAATGCAATAGGCGTTATCAACAAGTAAACAAAAAGTGGAAATAGTAGAACATTGTCCTTTTCATTTTGTGTGCTCGATTTAGAATAATGTTTAGCCGTTGATTGTGCCACACCTACAGCTAAAAACGGCACCATGGTGATGTATAAAAAATCTTTTACCGTTTTGCCATATTCTAATGTTCCTAAGCGTTTGGCTAATAAGAATAAAATTAATGAAGTAAAAAACAGCTCTACATATCTTAGCATAGAAAATATAATGCTGCCTTTATGTGTAATGACGTATAACTTTAGTTTAGTAAGCATTCAATTGATTTATAAATGAAGCGGAGTTCCTCTTAAAAAATTTTGGACTGCTACTGTTCCTAAAATGCCTTCAAAATGCTTTGGTTGCATACCATCGCCTGGGCGAATGATTCTGATATTTTCTTTTGTGAAAAGTTCGCCTGCGGCAATATCCTTTACTACATAAATACTTCGCTTAAATCGTAAACTCTTTTTCTCTGTTTCTTGAATATTTAATTGCACACCACCCAGCGATTGAAAGGCTCTTTCGCTTTCAATCACGATGGCTTTCATTTCATCAGGCTCCATGCTAAATGTGCTATCTACACCGCCATCGGCACGGCTAAGTGTAAAATGTTTTTCAATTACTCTTGCACCCAAAGCCACCGAAGCCACGGCTGCACCTATGCCCATGGTGTGGTCGCTTAACCCAATAATGCAATCAGGAAAAATTTGTTGCAAAACAGGAATAGTATTTAGGTGAGTATTTTCTGGTGTTGATGGATAGCTGCTGGTGCATTTCAGCAAACAAATTTCTTTGCAACCATTTTGCTGCAACACTTCCACCGCTTCGATAATATCTTGCAGGTTAGCCAAGCCAGTACTCATGATTACTGGCTTTCCGGTTTGTGCTACTTTTTTTAAAAGGGGATGGTCGGTGTTTTCAAACGATGCAATTTTATAACACGGCACATCAAATGTTTCTAAAAAATCTACCGCCGTTTCGTCAAACGGTGTGCTGAAACAAATTACACCCAACTCTTTTGCATAATCAAAAAGTGGTTGATGCCACTCCCACGGGGTGTGTGCTTCTTCATACAATTCGTATAAATTTCTACCATACCAAAGCGAATTTTTATCATCAATATCAAACAAACCACCTCGGTGATTTATAGTTAACGTGTCGGCTGTGTAGGTTTGCAGTTTGATGGCTTGCACACCTGTGGCAGCAGCAGCTTTAATAATTTCTTTGGCTCTTTCAAGCGACTGATTGTGGTTGCCACTCATTTCGGCTATTACAAACGGCGGATGATTTTTTCCGATTTCAAATTTTCCAATTTTCATTATTCAAAAATATCGTTGATGTTTAAAATAAAATCTGTTTCAAATGTAGTCAGTTTGATGCAGCCATTTTCAGTTTTTACAATTGGGCTATTATTTTCGATGGCCAAAATTTTTCCATTTTCATCTGCTTGATTAAACCCGAAATCTGAAAATTCTATTTCGTGAATAACAATTTTTTTGGCACCAATAAAAGCAAAAGCCCCCGGGTATGGTTTGGCTTGAGCCCTTACCCAGTTTCGTATTCGTTCCCTTTGCCATAGCCAGTTAATAGCTCCATCATCAGGTGTTCGCTTGCCAAAATAAGTAGCTAGCGAATTATTTTGTGGGGTAATTTTTATGGTATTATTTTCAATTGACTTCAACACATCAAAAACTAAATCAGGGTAAATGGAATTAAATTTTTGCAACACCATTGCACCTGTGTCGGTTGATTCAATTTTAATTTTTACTTGTTGAAGCACATCGCCTGTGTCGCAATTTTCATCAATCAAATGTGCCGTGATACCTGTTTCGGTTTCGTTGTTGATGATTGCCCAAACATGTGGCGTTCTACCTCTATATTTTGGCAACAGCGAACCATGAAAATTGATTGCCATTTTTGATGCCAAACCAATCACATCTTTTTCTACAATAAATAAATAATTGATTGATAAAATAACATCGCAAGTTGGCGATTGAAGTTGAGCTGAAGCCTTGCCACCTCTGGGGTTTCCTGCAAAATAGATTAGCTTATTTTCTTCGCAAAATTCAATAATGGAAGTTGAACCTTTATCAGTTAATACAAATGAAATAGGATACTGCTGTTGAATTTTTTTCAAACAGATAAACCCTAAATTGCCGCTAACTAATACACCTATTTTCATTTTGTTTTTTATAAAAATTTTGAATAAATATAAACGTCTTCCAACTGTCCGTTTATCAGTTTATGATTTTCTAAAACGGCTTCTTTCACAAATCGTTCTTGCTCTACTATTTTTTTGTACAACATTCGTTCGGGCAAATTATAAAATGTGGTATGCAGTTTAAAAAAATGCAATTCCGCTTTTGAAATTTGAATTAGCAATTGCAGATAAGGAGTAAAGTCATTTGCAAATGTAGCATCATCAGCATTTCTACTTGTTTCTAATAAAAAAGAAATTTCAGCATTTTTACTTTCCCAATCTATATGCACCAAGCCGCCGTAGCCAATTAGTTTTCCATTTTCAAAAAAACTAAATAAAAGTTGAGTTGGTTTTTCTTGTGTAAAAAGTTTGGCTACTACATTTTCAAAATACGATTCTTGGTCTGCTTTGGTTAATGGTTTTGCTTGCCGAAGAATATCTATTTGCTCATTTCGCCATTGCATGATGGCGTATTTATCCTCATCACGAATGGCAGTAATAGAATAATTATTTTTAAAAAAAGTTTGTTGCTTCAAACATGTATATACTCTCATTAGCTAGTAGTTTTTAGCATTTTATATTTTCAATTATTTAACATCAGCAATCAATGCTGCAATTTTTTGTGCAACAAATTTATGACCGATTTGATTTAAGTGGTAGCCATCTTCAAATGTAAGCTGATCAACTATTTCAGCACCAATTTTAATTGTTTTAAAATTAGAATTATTACTTGCTGCTTTATCAATAAGTAAATTGTATTGCTCAATGTATTTACTTATTAATGGGTTTGTGGTTGAATATTTTTTACCTGCTTCTAGTACTTTTATATAAAAAATTTCTCCCTTAAAATTTATATTTAAGTTGGCTAAATTCTTTTCGAATTTTTCAGGTTTCACATAGGCTCTATCGGCAGATTGAATTCTGCTTTTTTTCACAAAAGCAATTATTTCTTTTCTTAAAAAAACTGGTAACCGATTTAAAAATTTATTTTCTAACCAAGAAAAATACCTTGGAGCACAATCAACAATTCCTAATTGAATGATTAAAATAGCGGAATCACGAATAGATTGTTTTCTAATTTCAGCTATTCGATTAGTTGTTGATGAGCCTTTCGATAAATTAATGATGAGAAAATTATTACCTAGTGATGCAGCCAACATTTGAGGCCATCTATTTTCTTTAGAAAGCCCATCAGGTCTTTCGCCAGCTAATGAATCACCAATGATTGTTATCTTTTTTTGCAAAGCCATCTAAAAATTTTAATTGACTTTTATTTTAAAAACTAGTTTTTCCACTTTTGAAGTAGTCTGGTAGAAAGCCATGTGGGCTAATGAGGGCGGTATAATTGCATAGTTGCACGGATGAATTTCTTGAACATCCGAAGGCAATTCTTTTACCAACAAATAATCATTATCGGCATCGTATTCTTTTTCAATTGTTTTACATTCATCTACGTTTTTGTAAGCCATTTTATCAATGCCCGAAATAGTATAATGCAAATCTATATTTTGGCGATGTGCTTCTAAAATATCTATTTTATCAAATGGTATTTCTGAACTCAAAAAAACGACAGACACATTTTCGCTTAACTGTTTTTTATCACCATGCTTGCTATTTTTTAATTCAAATTCATGTTGCACAAAATTAATAATAACCTCTGAAATCAACGGATTTAGATGGTAATTAACTAACTCATTCAAATTTGTTTCTACTTTCATTTTATTTTAGTTTCGGTATTTAGTGTTTCAATTAAAGTTGGGTCGGTATGATATTTAACTACACAGTTTACGTTTATATTCGCAATATCAATATTATTGTCTAGGCAATTAAAAACATCGGTGATTGTAAAATCTAAACCTAAATTCATTTTTTCTATCAATGCAATATACATTTCTAAATCTTCTGGGTAGTCAAGAGTAAGTCTGTAATCTCTAACCAATTCGGCAGGCAAATCGATTATATTTAGTTTGAAATGTTCAGGATTATTTTGAAAATACCAAGTCATATATTCAGAGTAATTAGCCGATTTAAAATGCTGTTTCACTTTTTTTAAAGCTGCTACATTTATAATTTCTAAATTAGTACCAATTGCTGCAAGCCTTGCTGTAGTGTAATCTGCACCATTTTCAAAATGACTTTTTAGTAATAATTCTAAAATTTCATTGCTTACAAACATGTTGTCGGCAGTTTGCCTTACTACTACATCTAATTTTTGAAAATCGGCTACATCAATAAATCTTTTAATTACATCATCAGGGTCGCCTTGATAAAAATTAACGCTAGGATCAAATAAATAGTTAGCTAAAATTTCATCATCGGCATGGGTTGATGTGGCTAATGTAATTGAATCAATATTTTTTAATCGAAGAGTATTTTTAATACAAATTTCAATTGATGTTAAATTGCTATAAATGTTACTCAAGGCTTTTTTTGGCAATCTCGAACTTTTCATTCTACAGGCTATAATTGAGCCGATTCGAGCTTTTCGGAGGTTTTCAATTTTAATAGTTTGACCTATGTTCAAATCATTTCTTAAAATATAAAATTCATTTAGCAAGTTGTTAATCTGCAAATAGTTTAGTCCCTTGCTGTTGGTTCGTTTAAAATCAAAATCATTGTTTTTGTCAATTAACTCACCAATCTTTTTTTCTGTTTTAAGAATTGGAACTTGAATAGTATTTTTTAAATATTGTTTTTCTTTTGAGGTAATAAAATCAGCATTTAATGCCGTTAAATAGTCGATTGACAATTTTAAATAAGCTGTATATTTTTCGAATGGAAGGCTTGATTGAAAATCAAATTTTGTTTCCTCTTTGTTAATCATAATGTGCTTTTCTATATACTCAAAGCCCATTACTGTTGCTATCATGGGTAAGATAAGAGCATCTTGCGATTCACCATCTGCATGGTCTGCTATTGAAAATTTATGATTCGGGAAATTACTTTTTAAGGCTGTAATTTTTGCAATACCCGAATCAGAAAGTTGCGTAGGATACGATTGAATACCTGTTTGAATAATTATTTCCAAAGGTTGTAATCGCTCATTAATAAATTCAATTTGCTTCTTTACTTCTAATATTTCATAGCCCGAAATATTTAAGATAAGTTTAATTTTTCTTACATCAATTGCTGCTAATTCATCTAATAATTCAAAATTATAAAGCACTGAAGCTTGCAATTTTAAGCCTGTTATTCTATTCAAGTTTTGTTGTAAAATAGATGCTCCGTAAGTGTCAAATAAATCCAGCCAAACTTCTTTATCAGTAGCTATGGCTAATTCAATTGCCTCTTTCCATTGTGCTTCATTAAAGAATAATTTTTTGTAAGTGTCGAAATATGTAAAATTTTCAGTGGCAATTTTATCGTATTTAAACGCTTGAAATTTGATGCCAATATTTTTAAGTGGGGCAAATTGTCGAATTATTTTTTTTAAATACTCAAAATCACCACCATGAGAATTGGCAATTTCCAAAATGTTATATGCTTGCATTAGTGTTTATTTTTTATTTTAAATTATTGTCCAACCACCATCTACCACAAGGGTTTGACCGGTTATAAATTTTGATGCGTTGGATGATAACAAAGCAACTACACCTTTTAAATCTTCGGGAGTTCCAATTCTATTTAATGGAATTTTATTTTTTAATGCAGCCATAAACTCACCGCTTTGCTGCACAGTTTCATTTGGAAAAGCACCTGGTGCAATGGCGTTTACTCTAATATTTTGATGAGCTAAATAAGCTGCAAAATATTTTGTCATTTGTATGATGCCAGCTTTTGCAATGCCATAATGCGGTGGATTTAAAAATTGTGGTGTGGCCTCATACACTTTAAAATCAGGCGACACAATGCCATACATAGATGCAATATTGATGATGGAAGAGCCGCTGGGCATGTATTCCACTGCTTCACGAATAAATCTATAAGCACTAAGTATGCACCCATTCATGGCTGAATTAAATTCTTCATCAGATAGTTGAAGTGCATTTCCACTTTTTATTGTAAAAGCATTATTGATTAAAATATTAATTTTAGATTCGTTGGCTGCTATTTTTTTTATGGCTGCTTTTACCGATTCAGTATTCAAAATATCTACTTCAATAAATGCAATTTTTGATGAAGAAAGTTGCTCGGCAAATACTTCGTTGTATTTTTTTTCATTGGTGCCCAGCACATATACTTGAGCATTCAATTCTAAAAGCGAAAGTACCATAGCTTTACCCAAGTGCCCCGAACCACCAGTAACCACAGCTACTTTGCCAGTGCAATCAAATAATCGGTTTATATTTTCCATAAGTTGGGCATTAAAAATTGTTCATCCACTATTGGCAATTGCATTAGTTTTTCTAAACTATTTTTTGAAATTTCTGGTTGATTGATGGCTTGAATATTTGCTGCTAAATTGTTGACCGTTTCTAATCCAAGTATCAATTTATTTATGGCTGAATGATGCAACACATATTGCAATGCCAACTCGGCTACGGTTATTTTTTCATCGGTTGCAATTTTTTTTATTGCAGCTAACACATTTGCTATTGGAGCAAAAAATGGATTTAATTTTTCTATCTCAACAAAAAATAAACCTTGCAAAAAAACTGACCTCACATGAATTTCAACTCCTTTATCTGCTAATAAATTTAAGTACGGATAAAATCGTCTATCTAAAATATTGAAAGGAATTTGGAGTAAATCTATTTTCAACTTATCATCAATAATAGTTTGCAGTTGGCTGGGTGTATAAAGCGAAAAGCCAATTTTTTTTACGCTGTTTTCTTGTTTCAACTGTTCTAAAATCTGCCAACATTTTTTATCTTTTTCATACGTTCCAAAATCATGAAAAATATATCCATAAAGATTTTCAACACCTAACCGATGAATTGATTCACTAAAAAATTGTTTAGTATTTTCTGCTGTAGCACTTGGTGGCAATTTTGAAACCACCTTGAAATTTTTTAAATCAAATGAACCTAAAACTTCTTCGCTTTTGCCATACACATAAGCGGTGTCTATTATTTCAATTTGATGTGATGAAGCTGTGTTTAAAATTTTTTTTACTTCATTTTCATCAACCATTCCTACAGAATTATTGATACCATATTTCAATCCAAATTGAACCGTGCCGATGCCAATTTTATTTTGATTCATAAAATTTATCAACTTGTGCTATCACAAAATTTTGCTCTTCGGCTGTTAATGTGGGATACATGGGTAAGCTCAAACAGCCAGCATAATAATTTTCGGCCACCGGGTAATCGCCTTTTTTGTAACCCAGTTTTTGATAGTAAGGCATGGTGTGGCATGGGATGTAATGAACCTGTGCAAAAATATTTTTGGTTCGTAAATAGTTATACAACCCAAGCCTATCAGCCACTTCAATAATATAAAGATGGTAAGCATGACCATCAACAAATTTTGATTGCCCTTTGATGTACGGTTTATTTGCAAATGCTTCTTCGTATCTTTTTGCAATCTCTTTTCGTTTTGCCAAGCCTTCATCAGCCCGTTGAAGTTGGGTGATGCCTAATGCACACAGCATATCGGGGATTCTATAATTGTAACCCAACTCTTGCATTTCCATATACCAGCCACCATGGTTTTCGGCCATCAGGGCTGCATCTTTGGTGATGCCGTGGGTTCTGTACAATAATAATTTTTGATACAATTCAGGATTGTTGGTGGTAACCATTCCGCCTTCGCCAGTGGCAATATGTTTTACAGGGTGAAAAGAAAAAATAGCTAAGTCGGCAAAACTTCCATTTCCACAATTTTGTTTATTGCCTTTTGAATCAATAAAATAACCACCTGGTGCATGGCAAGCATCTTCAATTATCCAGCAATTATATTTTTGGGCTATTGATTTTAATTTTTCTAAATCAACTGCATTACCTGCAAAATCAACAGGTATAATGCCTTTTACATTTTTTTCTTTTTGTAAAATTTCTTCTACTTTTTTTAAATCAATTAAATAAGAGGTGGCATCAATATCAGCAAATAAAACATCGCCGCCGCAATAGCGTACACAATTGGCAGATGCTGCAAAAGTGATAGGTGTGGTAATTACTTTGTCGCCCTCTTTTACGCCCAAAGCCATGGTGCAAAGATGGAGGGCTGCTGTGCCATTGGCCACCGCCACGGCATATTTACTGCCAACATATTTGGCAAAGGCATCTTCAAATTCTTTCACCTTAGGACCTTGTGTTAAATAATCAGACGTAAGCGTTTCTACCACCGCATCAATATCGGCTTGGGTGATGTGCTGTCGGCCATACGGTATTGGTTTAATTGAAGTATCAATCATAAATTATAGTGGCTTAAAATTAGGGTCAATGTGTTCAACAATTAGGTTTCTGATTTCATCTACAGATAGCCAATCGGCATTGTCAAGTGAGTTAAATTCAAACCCTTTTTTAACTGGTGTTGCCTTAAAGTGTTCAATATATTTTTCTAAATTAAACATGGGCACTTGTGGCAGAATGACGTAATATTTACCAATATCATAAGTGGTGTAAGAATCAGAAGCGGTAATCATTTCTTCATGAATTTTTTCGCCTGGGCGAATGCCTACAATTTCTTGTTTGCACGATGGGGCAATGGCTGTGGCCACATCAGTAATTTTATACGATGGAATTTTTGGCACATATAATTCACCACCCCAAGCATGTTCGAGGGCATATAAAACCACATCAACACCGTCTTGCAATGAAATATTAAAACGAGTCATATCGACATCGGTAATAGGTAGAACGCCTTCATTTCTTTTGTTTAAAAAGAATGGCATTACAGAGCCGTTGCTGCCCATTACATTGCCATAGCGAACTACACTAAATTTAATATCGTGTGTGCCTCGGATATTGTTGGCGGCAATAAATAATTTATCTGATGCCAATTTAGTAGCACCATACAAATTGATGGGGGCACAAGCCTTATCGGTTGATAGAGCTACAATATTTTTTACACCTGTTTCTAAAGCTGCATTAATTAAATGTTGAGCTCCGCCGATATTAGTTTTAACACATTCGTCTGGGTTATATTCGGCTATGTGAACGTGTTTCATCGCCGCTGCATGAATTACATAATCCACATTTTCTAATGCTCTTTTAAGTCGTGGCTCATCTCTTACATCGCCAATAAAAAATCGGATGCCAGGGTATTTACTGTGAGGATATTCTTGAGCCATTACAAATTGCTTTTGCTCATCACGACTGTAGATAATTACTTTTTTTACATCGGGCCATCGCTTGAAAATAGTTTCGGTAAATTTTTTACCAAATGAGCCAGTGCCGCCGGTGATAAGTATAGTTTTATTGTTTAACATAAAAGCAGAATTATTTAATATTTATTGAACTAATCTTTTTGTTTTAACCCATTTGAAACACTATCAATTAAAATAAAAATAACTGATAGCAATAATACAGAAACAAAGAAAAACAAAGCAGTTATTTTGACAATATTCCTTTTTATAATTTCTAAACTAAAATTTGGTTCGTCAATAATTATCAAAATCGTTTTTTCGTTTGATAATGAAAATTTCTGAAGTTCAACATTAGCAGAAACTTCTGCATACATTTTACTTAAAATCATCACATCTCTTCCTAATCTTGTTTGTTCAATTTTACCTTCAAATTTTACAGATGAAATACGAGAATCGTTTAATCGAGCCAATTCAACTTCCTTTTCTTTAAGTAAATTCATAATCGAGTCGGCTTTAATTTGTGCAATTGAATAATTAAAAAAAGCCTCTCTCTTATTATTTTCAATAAAATAGTAATCTAAAAAAAACAGTATATTTTTTGAAAATTGAACTGATAATTCGGGCTTAAAACTTTTTACTTTCATTCTTACTAATCCTACATCGTCATCAATATTCAAATTAACCATATCTGATACACATTTTTGATACAAAATATCTAATATACTATCCTCTAAAAAAGATAATTTGTTAATATCAGTTGTGTTAAACTTTACATTATCTGATTTGCCTATATACATTTTATAATACTGCAATAATTCTGTACCAAGCGAAACAGATTTTTGGTTTGTAGTATCACGAAGTAATAAACTACTTTTTATTACTTTACGAGAAAGAGAAATTCCGACCAACATTTTGTTGTCGGGAAATACACCACTACCTCCAAGCGGAAAGCCTAATTGAGAGGCTATTGCCATTGCAGTTGAATTAGAACTTGAACCACCCTTACCTTCTACACCAAAAGAAGCATTAGCCTCATATATCGGATTACTGAACTTGGCGTAAAAAAAACCTATAATACCTGCGACTACTGAAATACTAAGAATAATTGCCCACTTTTTAAGTACAACATTTATTAGTTTTAATACGCCATTTAGCAATTCTGCTAAAGAAATTTCTTCTTGCATTTATAAATAATTCTTGTATCTGCAAAGAAACTAAAAATTCAATTATCATTCAATATAAAGATTTAAAATAATTCAGTTTGATTATTTTCGCCCTATGATTCTTTACCTCATTCCTACACCCATCGGCAATTTAGAAGATATTACACTTCGGTCTATTCGTATTTTAAAAGAAGTGGATGCTGTGCTTTGCGAAGACAGCCGATATACGGGCAAATTGCTACATCATTTGCAAATTGATAAACCCATGTGGTTGTATCATCAGCACAACGAACATCAAAAAACCGAACATATAGTTTCAGAAATTTTAGCTGGCAAAAAATTAGCATTGGTAAGCGATGCTGGTACACCTGGCATTAGCGATGCTGCATTTTTATTGATACGAAAATGTATTGAAAATAATATTAAAATAGAATGTTTGCCTGGCGCTACATCTATCATTCCTGCTGTGGTACAAAGTGGTTTGCCTTGTGAACGGTTTTGCTACGAAGGATTTTTACCGCAAAAAAAGGGCAGACAAACTCGTATTAAAAATTTAATAAACGAAACTCGTACAATTGTAATTTTAGAATCGCCGCATAGATTAGTAAAATGCTTAGAAGAATTAATGGAGCATTTAGGTGCTGAACGAAAAGTATGTGTATGTCGTGAACTAACCAAAATGTTTGAAGAAAACAAACGTGGTACATTGGCCGAAGTGGCTGCTCACTTTAAACAAAAAGAAGTAAAAGGCGAAATTGTAATTGTGGTAGAAGGTTGTGAATAAAATTTATTCTACCTTTTGTAATATTCTATATGAATCTAATCCATTATTTATATGAATTTTCAATAAATAAGTTCCAGTTTGTAAATCAAATAACGAATATTTATTTATTGAATAATTAGAATCGACTTTGAAAGTTTTTTTAGAAATTCCTTGCAAAGAAAGAATTTCAATAAAATCTAATTTTGGGTTTTTACATTCAACCATTATAAAATCATTAAAGGGATTAGGGTAAATTTCAATGTCATTATTTTTTATAAAATCATTGCTTATTGAATTTAAAAAACTAATTCTTTTGCATTTAGAAGTATCGCTACAACCTGCTTTTGTAAGTATAAGTGCATAATACAAAGTGTCATTAGGTACAAAAACAGTATCTGAAGAAACAATAGTATTTGTAGAGCAATTAATCCAATTTAAAATTCCATTGTTATGATTTGAAATCATTGAATCATTGCGGATAATAAAATCTGATTTAATATCTATTACATTTAAATCAATTGATACTATTGAGTCACAACCAAATAGATTGATTAAAGTATCGTAATAAATTCCAGTTTGATTTTTATAATTTCCATTAAAAAAAACACTATCGCCTTTACATATGCTTGAAGATAAGTTAACTAAACTTGGTTGATTTACTTTTAAATTAAGAGTAATAATTGAATCACATGTATTGTAAGATTTAATTGTGTCTGAATAGATTCCATTTAATTTGATAAAATGCGAATGAAAATAAAATGAATCAGTTGAACAAATAGATGCAGAATATGTGAAATGTGCTTTGGCTAAAACTATTAGACTAAGATGCCTTATTGAATCAATATTATTTAATGCTTTTAAAGTGTCTGAATAATCACCACCTTTTGTTAAAAATCGACCATTAAAAAACAAACTATCGCCATTACATATTTTTATTGTGTCAAAAAAATACTTTGGTAATTGTATGCTAATTTCTAATTCATTGCTGTACTGAAACCCATTGGTACTATCTGTAATTAAAATAGAATAAATTCCAACATCGTGAACTGTTAATACAGTATCATTTATGTTTTGTGGAATACCATTTTTAAGCCACTTAAAATTGTAATTGGAAGAAAAATATTGATGTTTAATTTGAATTGTGTCTGAAGAATTATTTAAGGCTTTTCGAGAACTAAAAATTAAAGTATTAAGGGATATAATATTAGCAGGATTAAAATAGGCTATATAACCATGAATGTTGCCATTTAGTTGGTATTCTCCACTGATATAAATTCTACCCTTATTATCTAACTCAACATTTTCAATATCAGAATTGTTTAGTGTTTTGAATCTTAACATCGCATTATTCGGATACTTTAACCATGATGTGTCATTCCAATAACCCACAAAGTTATAACCATGTTTGTCAGCATATCTACCACAAGCAAATATCCCAACTGAACTTGAGTCAGTTTCTAAATCATCAATTGAAAATGCATTTAAATTTGCTGGAAATGTATCCATTCTACTCCAAACATTTCCATTAAATTTATTGAAATAAAATTTACCTATTGAGTCAATAAATGCATCACCATATGCATAGTACAGATTATTGTTTATCAAAATATTAAATATGCCAGTTATAGAAGGATTTGCTACAAACTTCATTGGGTTAAATCCAGAACCAATGTTCGTCCAATTATTACCACTCCAACTTTTTAACACACTAAATGTAGAATCAAAAATTGCCCCTGCAATAATTGGTAATTGATTTGAATCTAATTTTATGTCAGTTAAGTAACCTGCATCAAGTTTATTATAATCTCCATATTCACTCCAACTAATGCCATCCCATTTAGAAACTGATAAAGAAATTGAGGCCAGTGTTGAGCTAGTATCGTAGTAGTTTCCTAAAACGTATAAATTTCCTTGCCTATCAGAAATCATTTTAGGAAATGGATAATAGCTTTTTTGTTGCCTGCCAATTATAGTCCATTTTATACCATTCCATTTTTTAATCAATCCAACTTTTCCTTCAGTTAACAAAGTAGAATCTTTAACCCAATCAATAGCATAAATATTTTTGAAAGTATCAATAATAATTGAGGCTGCACTTGCAAATAAGTTAGCATTATCAAAAGTATAGTTAAATTCAGCAAGTGAATCATTCCCTAATTTATTCCATTTTAAGCCATCCCATTTAACTACATATTTAGCCAATGAATCTGCAACTAAATAACCATTGGTATATAAATTATTATTTTCATCAAAAATAATATTGCTTTTTCTATTGAAAGGATATAGTGAATTTGAATAATTTCTTGAATACGAAGTATCTGTGAAATCCGCCAACACAGACCAATAGCCACTAATATTGTTTGTTTGTGCTTTGGCATTGATAGCAAACAAGAAGCTGAATAAAATTACAATTATTTTTTTCATTCGATTAATAAGCTAGGGTATTGCAATTTACAACATCATTTAGAATTTCCAAATTTAGTATATGTAAAATGCGTCAATAAAAAAGTTTATTTTCCTACATTTGTTTCCCTTTAAAAAAGGTTATTAGTTATTTTTTGTTGCGTTATTTAAGAAATTCTTTTTTACCAATACCATTATAACCTAATAACTGAATAACAAAATTCCAACATGAGCAAAGACCTTTTATTAAAAGCCTGGCGAATGATGTGTTATGCAAATCGCATGGCTGAAGTGTATGAAGAAAACCGTCAGGTAACAAAATATGTACACAGCACCAGCCGTGGGCATGAAGCTATACAATTAGCTACTGCATTTTTATTAAAGCCTTATGATTATGTAAGCCCATATTATCGTGATGAAAGTATGTTGTTGGGCTTAGGTTTTCAGCCTTATGAATTGATGTTGCAATTATTAGCAAAAGGCGATGATTATTTTAGCGGCGGCAGAAGTTATTATTCGCATCCTTCTTCAAAACGAGAAGATATGCCTTTAATACCGCATCAATCAAGCGCTACGGGCATGCAAGTAATTCCAACTACTGGCATGGCACAAGGCATTCAATATTTAGAAAAAATAAAAATGTTGGCTAATGCAGATAAAGACCCTGTTGTAGTTTGTTCATTGGGCGATAGTTCTGTAACCGAAGGCGAAGTAAGTGAAGCCTTTCAATTTGCGGCTTTAAAACAATTACCTATTATTTATTTAGTACAAGATAATGATTGGGGAATAAGTGTAAGCAGCGATGAATCACGAAGCATGAATGCACATGAATATGCATCTGGCTTTAAAGGTATGCAACGTGTAAGCTTTGATGCCAGCCATTTTCCAGCCGCATTAGAAGGAATGCGTAAAGCATTTAATTATGCTCGAACTACTCGTAAACCCATTTTGGTACATGCTAAAGTACCATTGTTAGGGCATCATACAAGTGGTGTAAGAAAAGAGTGGTATCGTACCGAAGTTGATTTAACGAAGCACCAAGCCCGTGACCCATTTGTGCTGTTGAAGAATTTTTTATTGGATGAACGAATTGCAACGGCTGATGAATTAAATGAAATTTATAATGATGCTGTTAAAGTAGTAAATATAGATTTTGAAAAAGCTACAAATGCCGCCGAACCTGATATTTCAACGGCATTAGATCATATTTATGCACCAACATTGGTAACCGAAGAAAAAGGAATTCGTTGCCCCGAAGGAAAAGAAAAAGTGGTAATGGTTGATTCGGCATTGCATGCTGTAGAAGAAATTTTAAAAGAAAATAAAGATGCTATTTTCTTTGGGCAAGATGTGGGAAGAAGATTAGGTGGTGTGTTTCGTGAAGCGGCTACATTGGCTGAAAAATTTGGTGATGATAGGGTTTTTAATACTGCCATTCAAGAAGCGTATATTATTGGTTCAACAGTGGGTTTATCGGCGGTTGGTGTTAAGCCAATTGTTGAAGTGCAGTTTGCAGATTATATCTGGACAGGTGTAAATCAATTAATTGTTGAAGCGGCAAAAAGTTGTTATTTAACACAAGGTAAATTTCCTGTGCAGTCGCTAATCCGCATTCCTATTGGTGCTTACGGCAGTGGTGGTCCGTATCACAGCGGAAGTATTGAAGGCACTTTAACTACGATTAAAGGAATTAAAATTGTTTACCCAAGCAATGCCGCCGATTTAAAAGGCTTGATGAAAGCAGCTTTTTTAGATCCAAATCCTGTTGTGATGTTGGAGCATAAAGGCTTGTATTGGAGCAAAGTACCAGGTACCGAAGAAGCCAAAACAGTAGAACCTGATGCAGATTATATTATACCATTGGGCAAAGGCAGAGTTTATTTAGAACCTGATGCTACACAATTACAAAATGGAAATACGATTTGCATAATCACTTATGGCATGGGTATACATTGGAGCAATAATGCTGCAAAGAATTTTGCTGGGCAAGTTGAAATTATTGACTTGCGTACTTTATTACCTTATGATGAAGAATTGGTGTATTCTACCATCAAAAAACATGGTAAGGTTTTATTAGTAACCGAAGAAACTTTGCATAATTCATTTGTTGAAAGTTTGGCAGGTAGAATAAGCCGAGATTTATTTCAGCATTTAGATGCACCTGTTCAAACCATTGGTGCTAAAGATGTTCCGGCTATTCCATTAAACAGCAATTTAGAAAAAGCTATTTTACCAAATGTAGATTTGGTGAGTGAAGCGATTAGGAAATTGTTGGGGTGGTAAAAAATGGAATTAATAAATCATGCATTATAAAATCTTATTTTTTATTGTTTTAATATTTTTTGGTACGAAAGTATTTGCTCAAGATACTTTATTCGAAAATGAGATATTGAAATTTTGGAGAGAAGACAGCAAGCTTGTTGCAAAAGATTTTAAATCTGATACAACAACTGACTTCAATATTGTAAGTAATAAGTATGGAATGAAGTCATATTCATATTGCATTTTAAAATCAATTTTAGATGTTCCAAAAACTAAGAAGGATAGAAAGAAAAAAATTGAACAAGTTTTTTTTGCACCATGTATTGATAAATCTAAATCTATTTTAATTTCTACTGATAGTATGGAATTAGCTAAACAACAAATACTTTTTGATATTACTGAATTGTTTGCAAGAAAGGCTCGAAGGGACTTAAAAAAAATATACGACAGCATAAGTTTTGGAAAAAAAACTTATGGAATATATTGGTTTTGGTTTGCAACTATAAAAAGTAATATTTGCCAACAACGAAATAAATTATCGGATTCATATACTAGAGAAGTTATTTTAAACAAGAAAGAAGGTGGATATGAAAAGTGGAGAAAAACAATTGATGAATTACTATTAGAAACAAAAGATTTTAGAACCAAACCAGAGGACTGTTTAAGATTTTTACTCCAAAAACCATTGACTGATGATTATATTGAATCTCCTGATTATTATGGTGAATTCAAGTGTCATTAAATTTTTAAGAATCTATAAAAAAAATGAAAAGATTTTTTTACTACTGTTGTTTGAATGTGTAAGCTATTCGGCTTTCAGCCAAAATCTGCCAACAATTGCTATTGAAACAAATAGCTCAAATATTTTTTTAAATCCGATTAATGAAAATTGAAAAATATCATCTAGAGTAACAATTGAAAAAAATATTCAATCATTTAACTTTATAAAAAAAACATTATCTGAAAAAGCTATTCAACAAATTCAACACACCGTAAATACTAAGCTGTATTTGTTGTTCGTCCTATTACCATTACCTATTTGATTTTATAGCAGCGCATGGTTGCTGATAACTTCAATATTTAATATTATCAACTCACAGTTTAAAATTATTTTTTTTAGAAGAGGTAATTAATTTTAAATTTATCAAAACTGAATGCATTGCTTTTATATTTGTAGGTACTATTTTTAAAATATGAATGTAGAAACTATTAGAGATTATTGCTTGGCAAAACCAAATACAACCGAAGGAATGCCTTTTGGCGCTGGTGTATTGGTATTTAAAGTAAATAATAAAATGTATTGTTTAATGGCTTTAGATGAACAGCCTACTACCATAAATGTAAAATGCGACCCATACAAAGCAATTGAATTGAGAGAGGAATATTTAGCTATTACACCAGGCTATCACATGAATAAAAAATATTGGAATACGATGATGATTGATGGTAGCCTATCAACTAAATTAATAAAGGAATGTATTGATATGAGTTATGATTTAGTGATTAAAAAATCGACCCCAAAAACAACAAAAAAATAAACTAATTGCTAGCAATTAGTTCGGCTACTTTCTGAATTTTTGACAATAAAATTTCGATATGATAAGGCTTAGGCAGATAATCATTCATGCCCGATTCATAACATGCCGCTATTTCGTCTTCGCTTGTACCAGCCGTCATGGCTATAATATATGGTTGTATAATTGATTTATCGGCTCGTATTATTTTAGTAGCTTCAATGCCATCCATTACAGGCATTTTCATATCCATTAATATTAAATCAACTTTATTTTTATTAATTAAATCAATTACTTGTTTGCCATTTTCGGCTTTTAATAACTTGGCAAAAGGCATATTTTTTTCAATCAATTTTTCGGCTACCAATAAATTCATTTCATTATCATCGGCAATAATGATATTTATTTTTTGGGTAGTTAACGAGTCAAAATTTTGTAAGTTCTTTATTTCAATTTCTTCAATTTTTAAATATTCATAAGGTAGTTTTATAATAAATGTACTGCCTTTGCCTAATTCGCTTTCGCAAGTTATTGTTCCTTGATGCTGCTCTATCAATCGCTTGCAAATGCCCAAGCCAAGCCCTGTGCCGCCAAAAGTAGCTGCAATGTTTTCATCGGCTTGTTCGTAATCTTCAAATATCGATTTTATTTTTTCGATTGAAATACCGATGCCACTATCGCTTATCTTAATTTCTATTTCGCATTTATTTTCGTTTAATAATTTGCCTTTGCAAACTACTTTTACAAAGCCAGTTGAAGTAAATTTGATAGAGTTGCCAATAATATTTACTAAAATTTGAATCAATCTACTTTCATCGCCCATCACGGTTTCGGGCATTTGGTTTAGCTCTAAAGTGTAAGCTAATTGTTTTTCTTCGGCATTTATTTTTAAAAAATTAACCGCCGATTTTATGACACTTTGCAATTGAAATGGCTGCCTTCTTAAAATTAATTTACCTTCCTTTAATTTCGAAAAATCCAAAAAATCATTTACCATATTTAATAAATGATTGCTCGATTTTTTTAATCCACTTACTAATTCTTTTTTCTCTTCTTCGTTATTGCTAAAGCTTAATAAATCTGAAATTCCTTTAATAGCATTAAGCGGCGTACGCAATTCGTGGGTTATGTTGGCTAAAAAACTTTCCTTATATTTTTGAAGTTTTAAGATTTGTTCTTGCGATTGCTTTAGCTCTTCGTTTGAGGTAGTAAGTTTTTCGTTAAGCCGCTGTTTGGTTTTTGAACTTTTATAAAACAAATAAATAACCAACGAGCCAAACAGAATAACAATACCTAAAACTAACATCCATATTTGATAAACACGTTTCGAATCTTGAAGCGTATCTATTTCAATTTTTTTTCGTTCAATTTCAACTTGATTTTGAAGATCATTAATATTTCTTGCTGTTTGATGATTGTAGATAGAATCTCTGAATGAATAATATTTTTCTTGATAGAAACTAGATAGTTTATAGTCCTCTTTCAAACTATACAGTTCTTTAAGAAAATACGATGATTCAACAACCCCATCAAAGAATTTATTATCTATACTTTCTTGTAATGCATTTTCTAAAAGAGCTTTAGCAGTATCACTTTTATGCATCCGAAGATAATTTTTACCCTTACCTATTTTAGCAATAATTCCTCCAGAAACATTTTTAAAGAGAATTGAATAATTTAGAACTGAATCGAAACATTTAAGAGACGAATAATAATTGCCATTTTCAAAATATAACTTTGCAAAACCTGAATTACATTCTGCAATTCCATTTTCATTTATAGCTTTTTTGTAGTAGTTTTTTGCATCTAAAAACTGATTAAATGATTCAGGATATTTTTTTAGTTCTAGGTTACATAGCCCTAAAAGGTATAATGTTTGAAAATATTTTTTTTTGTTTTCTAGTGAATCAAATGATTTTAATGATATTTCAAAATATTTAGAAGCTAGTTCATAATTCCTTTCTTGATAAGTGATTACTCCTGTTTGAAAGTTACATTCTGTAATACCTTGTCGATTATTTTTTTTTGAATATATATTTTCTGCAGCAACAACTGATTTCATTGCCGAAGACAATTTGTTTTGAGCAAGGTAAATTTGTGCCATTACTAAATAAGCATCTGCCTTTACCTCACTTTCAGGAATATAGTTTGTAGAATAAACAATTGAATCAATAGCATTTAATGCTGCTGTATAATCATTTTGGGAGTATAAAATAGATTTTACTCTTTTAATTTTTTGATTTAGGATTGACTCATCTATGCCTTTATTCTTAGAAAATTCACAAGAACAAATAAGAATAATTACAAATACTAATAAGATAGTTGAAAACCTAAAATTAATCATCTTAAATTACTATTGAATTGAGCCACAAACAGCAGGACACCAAGTTTCGCCAGTTAAATAAATAGGATTTTTAGTAATTGATGGCGTTGCATTATTAATCCAAACAGTGCCTATTGATGCATTTATTCTGTTATTGTCTTCTCTATATGGATACACAACTATGCCTTCAATTTTCACATTACTTCCTGCTTGTTGAATTCTTTGTTGCTCATCCAAAATTAGTTTTGTGATGGCAGCATAGCTAAAATAAATTCCTTTTTGTTCGTCATTAATAGATGCTGGAGGATTTGGCAGTGTTGGATTTTGAGCAACATCATCTGTTATAAATTTTATCACTTTGGGTTCAACTACTTTAATATCTTCAAACTTTCCATCGCCCGGCTTTGCAGTGTATTCAACAGAATGACCGCCATTATATAGGTTAATCGCTTCTAATGCAGTTATACCCAATGCAGCAGCTAATAATACGATAATTAGGTTTTTGATGTCCATGTGTTTTTAAGTTTTTAGTTTGTTAAATTAATTTTTGCCAAAGTAATAAAATTATGTTTTTAATTCAATACGTTATTCAAACAATATTTTTTTTGTTGTAATAATATTTTTGTTTTGAATGTGTATCAAATACAATCCTTTGGCTAAATTATTTGCCGAAACATTAATTTCAATTCGTGATTTTGAGGTATTAAAATTTTGCTCTAAAATTAATGCACCAGTAATGTTATATATTTTGATATTGGTACTTTCATTTGCAATGGCATCGGATTGAATAAACAACCTGCCATTATTATTTGGGTTAGGATAAATATTAATTGCGCTTGATTTTTGTTTTTGATTAGCCACAAAATTAGGAATTTGAAATGGCGCACAAGTAGTGTCTAATAATTGTGTATCCATCCATTCCAAACGATGTTGAATCCAATTTTTTAAAGTATCAATTTCTTGCGAATAAGTAGGAGGGTAGTAGGCATTAGGCCAAGTGTATTGCCCTAAAATAGGCCAACGTTTAAAGTTTTTATTTTGTTCAAAATGAACGATGGATTCAAATGAATCAATCATGTGTTCAATATTATTCCATGATAAAACTGTTTTACGCCAATTGGTATATCTGCATTTGAAATTTTGTTGGTAAACGGAATCGTGCTCAAACATTTTTTGCCACCAAATGGGATTACCTGGGCAAACCAAACTCCATTGCCATACATTACAATCGGTAGCTTGTAGATAATCGCCATTACCAAACGAAAGATTATAATCCCACACAGGACCAGCTTTTAGCTTGGCATCTTTTGCATCGCTATCTTTGTGATAATAACTGCTAAGCCTATATCCATCAATATTTCTACTTAATTCTACCATCATTGAATGGTCGATAAATGAATTAATACTGATGTATTTTTTATACCCATGCAACGTATCATACAAAGAATAATTTTTAAAAGAATTTTCAAATTGTGAAACAAAGTTTTGCAAATATGTTTTCTGTTGGGCTACAATACTATTTTGATCGGGGTAAGAATATTGATAATACATACTTTCATTAGTGAAATTTTGAGTATCACAAATCATATTAATTCCATTCCAACCATCATTTTGTAAGCCTGTAGTTTTATCAATTTTAAAAATATATCCGCCTGTTACAGTTGCACTTGTTATACTACTGCTGTCCATCTTAGCAATATTTACTCTATGTTTATCTCGTTTTATTTTTTCCATTAAAACATAAATACCTTGATACATACTGTTTACATATAATTGGAAAAATTTTGTTCTACTGGCATAATGATTCATCTGGTTGCTAATATTATAGATAAGTACATTACGCATCATACTTTTATCATCAAATGGCGCATAAAAAATCCAATCATGTTCTTTTGGAAAACCTAAAATAGAAGTATCTACATTATTACCTGATGCATCCCAAGTTTGTAGTGCATATGGCTTTTGAGGAAATGATTGTGAAGTACTACCACGGTATTCAATACCAATATTGCCTTGATAAACAGGTACTGAATTATAATAATTTAATGCCCCTGTTTTATTATCAATTACTTTCATTTGGGCAGTAATCTTTGGTTCATCAATAATATCTTGCCCGTTTGTAAAAATTTCTATAATGGGCAATCGTGTTGAATCATCAAGGCTTGGTGCAGGTGTATTGCTAAATGAAATACTCCAACTTACTAAATGACCAGTGTATGGCACACAACAATCATCAATTTTTATCACCCATTTTCCATTAGGATTTTGTGAATTATTTACAGTTCCTAACCAACCTTCGGGCTGATAATTGCCATTAAAAGGAGCTCCGTTAAAATAAATGGCACTATTGCCAGCAGTATAATTAAAATGGGTAGATTGATAATTATTACCACTACCACCATTATTAATGGATAATGGAATTTTTACACCATCGGGTGCAATTAACCAAATTGATAAATCGCTAACATTACCATGCGTAATATTTACCATTACTTCTTGTAACCCAAAGATTGAATTGATTGTGGTTGGTAAGGCCGAAGTAGTTATAGAATCAGTAATACTGCTGCTATTATTAATTAATTTATTAATTGTATTGCTAAATGTTTGAGCATTTGTTTGTTTAAAACAAATAAATAAAAAAGCTAAGTATATTATTTTTTTCATTTTCAAATGTACTAAAAAAGAAAAGCCTTATTAAAAAATTAATAAGGCTTTTCTCTTTAACGTTACAAATATTATTTACGCTAACTCTTCCTTCCCATGACAAGATTTGAATTTCTTACCACTTCCACAAGGACAAGGGTCGTTGCGTCCCACTTTTGGTCCTGAAACTATGGGTGTTTGTTTTGGTTTTTCGCCAGCGTTTTGCATGGCTTGTTGGTTAGCCGCTTCAGCTTCTGATTGAGCGCTAAATTCATCTTTTTGCGTTTTCATTTTGCTCATATCAGTTCGTTGTGGTTCACGAGCTTGTTTTACATCTTTTTCATTTTCAACATGAATATGGCATTTACATAAAAAACTTAGAATTTCTTTATTCGTTTCAGCCAACATTTGATTAAACATTTCAAATGCTTCAAATTTGTAAATTAATAATGGGTCTTTTTGCTCGAACACAGCCGCTTGTACGCTTTGCTTCAAATCATCCATTTGGCGCAAATGCTCTTTCCATTGGTCATCAATAATGAATAATGAAATTGCTTTTTCAATTTCTGTAATCAATTCTGCACCTTTAGTTTCTAATACTTTATTCAAATTACAAGTGATATTAAATCCACGTTTACCATCGGTAAATGGCACTACCACATTTTCAATTTGTGGTTGTCCGTTTTTAATATTTTGCAATACAGGCAAAGCTTCGGCAGCTATTGCAGCATTTTTTCTTGCATAATGTTCTTTTACTTCGTGATATAATTCTTGCGCTAAATTATCTGCATTCGCTTTTTTAAATTGCTCTTCGGTAATGGCTGGATCAATTGAAAACTGAATCATACAATTCAATTTAAAATCATTGTAGTTGCCGCCTTCCTGTTGTTGGCTGATAAGCAAACTACATAAATCATACATCGAATTATCAATATCCAAATTCAATCTTTCGCCAAATAATGCATGATGACGTTTTGTATAAATTACATTACGTTGTTTGTTCATCACATCATCATATTCCAATAATCGTTTACGAGTACCAAAATGATTTTCTTCTACTTTAGTTTGAGCTCTTTCAATAGATTTTGTAATCATACTGTGTTGAATTACTTCACCTTCTTTATAGCCCAATTTGTCCATCAATCCTGCAATACGTTCACTACCAAACAAACGCATTAAATCATCTTCAAGCGATACAAAAAATTGTGATGAACCTGGGTCACCCTGACGACCAGCACGACCTCTTAACTGTCTATCAACACGGCGACTTTCATGACGTTCGGTACCAATAATAGCTAAGCCACCAGCATCTTTTACACCTTCGCCCAATTTAATATCTGTACCTCTACCAGCCATATTTGTAGCAATCGTTACATTGCCCGAAAGCCCAGCTTCGGCAATTACTTGCGCTTCACGTTGATGTTGTTTTGCATTTAACACATTGTGTTTGATGTTTCTTAATTTAAGCATTCTGCTCAATAATTCTGAAACCTCAACGCTTGTAGTACCTACCAATATTGGTCTTCCAGCTGCACTTAATTTTTGAATTTCATCAATTACAGCATTGTATTTTTCCTTCTTTGTTTTGTAAACAAAATCTTGATCGTCTTTTCTAATAATATTTCGATGTGTAGGAATGGTAACCACATCTAATTTATAAATTTCCCAAAATTCACCAGCTTCGGTAACGGCTGTACCTGTCATCCCTGCTAGCTTGTGGTACATACGGAAATAATTCTGTAAAGTAATAGTTGCAAAAGTTTGTGTAGCGGCCTCAACTTTTACATTTTCTTTTGCTTCGATGGCTTGATGCAATCCATCGCTATATCTTCTGCCTTCTAATACACGACCTGTTTGCTCATCCACAATTTTTACTTTGCCATCCATCACCACATATTCCACATCTTTTTCAAAAACCGTATAGGCTTTTAATAATTGAGTAACGGTATGAATCCTATCGCTTTTAATTGCAAAATCAGCAATCAAAGCATCTTTCTTGGCTAATTTTTCATCGGCATTTAATGTAGATTTTTCTATTTCAGCCACTTCGCCGCCTACATCAGGCATCACAAAAAAATGAGGATCTTCGCCGCTTTCAGTAATTAATTCAACACCTTTTTCAGTTAATTCAACTTGATTATTTTTTTCATCAATAGTAAAAAATAATTCAGCATCAACCTTAGGCATATTTTTTTGTTGCTCTTGCAAATAAAAATTTTCTGTTTTTTGCAATACTTGGCGAATGCCTTGTTCGCTTAAATACTTAATAATAGCCGAATTTTTTGGCAAGCCTCTAAAAGCTCGAAGCAAAGCCAAACCGCCAGTTTCTTCATCCGTTTTTCCTTCGGCAATTAATTTTTTAGCATCATTTAAAAATTGATTTACAACACGGCGTTGCACATCAACCACTTTTTGAATTCGTGGTTTTAAGGTATGAAATTCTTGGTCGTCGCCTTTTGGTACAGGGCCCGAAATAATTAATGGCGTACGAGCATCATCAATTAATACAGAATCTACTTCATCCACCATCGCATAATGATGTTTACGTTGCACCATTTCATCTGGCGAATGCACCATGTTATCTCGTAAATAATCAAACCCAAATTCATTGTTTGTTCCCCATACAATATCCGACATATAAGCATTTCGGCGTTCTTCACTATTGGGTTGATGCTTGTCAATACAATCAACAGTTAATTGTAAAAATTCGAATAAAGGACCGTTCCATTCTTGGTCACGTCGAGCCAAATAATCATTCACTGTTACAATGTGAACGCCTTCGCCAGCCAATGCATTTAAATAAGCAGGTAAAGTTGATACTAATGTTTTTCCTTCGCCTGTTGCCATTTCGGCAATTTTACCTTGATGCAATGCCAAACCGCCGATTAATTGCACATCATAATGCACCATATTCCAAGTAACTAAATTGCCAGCGGCTTCCCAACTATTGCTCCAAACCGCTTTATCGCCGTTTATTTTTACATACGATTTTTTAGTAGCTAAATTTTTATCATGCTCGGTAGCAGTTACCGTTAACGAAGCATTTTCAGATAATCTTTTTGCAGCCTCTTTCACTACTG
The DNA here is from genome assembly GCA_046051225.1 of Bacteroidota bacterium. Classification (GTDB taxonomy): domain Bacteria; phylum Bacteroidota; class Bacteroidia; order Chitinophagales; family CAIODY01; genus CAIODY01. The sequence goes on from JBJOOR010000010.1 coordinate 87,781, forward strand.
CAAAGGCTTCGGGCATTATTTCGGCTAATGCTTCTTCAATTTTTTCATCTCTGGTTTTCTTTAATTCATCTAATTGCTTGTAAGCCGCTTCTTTGTTTTCAGTAGCAAAATCAACACTTTCAGCTTCTAATTTCAAATCACTTATTTGTGCATCAATTTCGGTAAGATGATTTTTTATTTTATTTCTGAATTCAATTGTTTGGTGTCGCAATTCATCAATTGATAATCCTTTTATTTTTTCTTCGGCTTGAAGAATAGGCTGAATCTGAATTCTAAGTTCTTTAACATCTTTTTCAGTTTTACTTCCACCGAAAATTTTTGATATAAAATTTAACATGATGTGATTTGGTTAATCGTTAATTATTGACAAGTGTGCGAAAATACAAAACAAATATTTCACCAATAAATAAAAACGGAAAAGTTGTCAGTTATTATTGATTTATTTTTAAAAAGCTTCATTCTTTAAATTTATTTACAAAATATATAGCATAGATTTTTTTGTTCAGAAGAAGAAAAAATAACTCAAATTGGTTCGAAATAATATACAATTAACCATGAATATTTAAAATATGATTTTAAATATTCATGGTTAATTGTATATTTGCAATATGATTAATCGAATATATCAAAAACAAATTGAAGCATCATTTAAAGCTTTTCCAGCTGTAGCACTATTAGGTCCAAGGCAAATAGGTAAAAGCACTTTGGCTAAATTGTTTGCTAATAAAAAGAAGAAAAATATTTTATATCTTGATTTGGAAAAATCATCAGATAGAAAAAAATTAGAAGATGCACATTATTTTTTAATGTTACATAAAGATGATGTAGTAATTATTGATGAAATTCAGATTATGCCACATCTATTTTCCGACTTAAGACCCATCATTGATGAATATAGGAAAAATGGCAGATTTTTATTATTGGGTTCAGCATCACCTACTTTGGTAAGAGGCGTAAGCGAATCGTTGGCAGGTAGAGTGGGTTATGTTGAATTGCCTTCTATCACTTTAAATGAAGCCTTAGCAAGTAATATTACACAAGATAAATTATGGCTGAATGGAGGCTTTCCTGCTTCCTTACAATTCAAAAAAAATGCAGATAGTTTTATTTGGCGCCAACAACTTATACGCAGTTTTATTGAACGTGATTTGCGAATGCTTTTTAATATTGAATTGAATCCGAAAATTGCAGATAATTTTTGGCAAATGTTGGCTCATATTAATGGCAATGTTTGGAATGCAAGCACCATAGCCACTTCATTAGGTGTAAGTTCGCCTACAGTGAAAAGATATTTAGAATTTTTAGAAGGCGCATTTATGATTAGAGTTTTGGATGCTTGGTATATTAATGCTGAAAAAAGAATTACCAAAGCGCCAAAAGTTTATTTCAGAGATTCAGGTTTATTGCATGCATATTTGAATATTGATTCCATGAATCATTTACATGGACATCCTGTAGTGGGTAGTTCGTGGGAAGGTTTTGTGATTGAGCAAATTATTCAACAATTGCCTTATGGCATTAAACCCTATTTTTATCGCACATCACAAGGAGCTGAATTAGATTTACTTTTAGTAAAAGGAATTACACCAAAAGTAGCTATCGAAATTAAATTAAATAATACACCAACTGTATCAAGAGGGTTTTACGAATGTCTTTCGGATTTGAAGTTAAAAAGTGGTTTTGTGATTACACCAAAATCGGATAGATATGCCTTGAATACTGAAGCTACAGTAATTAATATAGTTGATTTTTTGAAAAAATTACCATCACTATTAAAATAAATTAACCATGAATATTTAAAATGCCATTTTAAATATTCATGGTTAATATTTTCTTCATTTATCTATTTTTAATGAATTGTTGAACTCATTTTCTCTAATAAATCAGCTATTCGGCTGCTGTATCCAAACTCATTATCGTACCAGCCAATTATTTTTACAAACTGCCCATCAATAGCCATAGTTGATAAGGAATCAAAAATACAACTATGTGGATTTCCAATAATATCGCTGCTTACCAAAGGCTCTTCGGTGTATTGTAAAATATTTTTTAAAATGCCATCAGCATTCATTTTAAATGCTGCATTTATTTCTTCGATGGTTGCAGATTTTCTTAACACGGCTGTAAAATCAGTGATAGAGCCAGTTACAATTGGCACTCTCATACTATTACCATTTATTTTTCCTTTTAAATGTGGCAATACTTCGGTAACAGCTTTTGCTGCACCAGTAGTAGTAGGAATAATATTTACAGCAGCAGCACGGGCTCTACGCAAATCTTTATGTGGTGCATCTACCAATTTTTGATCAGCAGTAAATGCATGCACGGTAACCATAAATCCTTTTTCTAAACCAAAATTATCATCCAATATTTTTACCATCGGCGCCAAACAATTGGTGGTACACGATGCATTTGAAATAATTAAATCATCGGCATGTAATAATTCATCATTTACACCCAATACAATTGTTTTTACATCGCCGCTGCAAGGCGCAGATACCAACACTTTTTTTGCACCAGCTTGCAAATGTTTTTCGGCTGAAGCTTTATTGGTAAATAATCCTGTACTTTCTAACACTACATCAATTGCTAAATTTTTCCAAGGTAATAATTCGGGTTGCTTTTCATTTAAAATTAAAATGGATTTTCCGTTTACAATTAAATGATGTTCATCATGCGAAACTTCGCCATCAAAAGGATGTTGAGCCGAATCGTATTTAAATAAATGAGCTAAAGTTTTGGTATCGGTAAGGTCGTTGATGGCTATTACATTTAGTGTAGATTTTTTTAAAATAGTTCGCAATGATAATCTTCCTATTCTGCCAAAACCATTTATTGCTATGTTAATCTGTTTGTTCATGTGATGTAAAAATTGCTGATAAAAGTTTTAATAACGATGCAAAAGTAATTTTATGTTTAATTTATTTCAAAACAATAAAAAATTTTTTGATATTTTTACTAACCAAAAATTTTAAGCCTGAAAGCAATTCATACATATATTTTGCTTAATGCATCTCATTACATCAACAAACAAAAAATTGTTTTGTTGTTGACGATGTGTTTACTTTTTATTAATTTTTCGTTTGCTCAATCTGAAAGCAATCTGCTAAAGAAAAATTATTCACCCAATCATAAAGGATTTTTTTTAAATAAAGGTCAGATAACTGATTCGTTGGGCAATGCAGCATCCAACGTGTTTTTATCTTCTTCGCAAAATGGCTTACAAATTTTTATTACCAATAAAGGCATTACTTATATTTTATCAAAGCAAAATAAAAATACGCATATTGATTCGATGGTAAGATTTGATGTTGAACTTTTAAATGCTTCCATTTCACCATCACAAATTGAATTAACTGAAATAGAAAACGATGCTCCAACAATTTATTATCTGCCAACTATACCTAATGGATTATTTGAAAATTATGCTTATAAAAAAGTAAAAATAAAAAATATTTACCCAGGTATAGATTGGATTTGGACTATTTCAGATTCTACAACCGAATATAGTTTTGAACTGCAAAGTGGCGTAAATCCTGCCATTATCAAACTTAAGTATGTTGGATTTGATGATTTAAAAATTGATGAAAAAGGAGATTTAATTCTTGAAAATAAATTAGCATCATTTAAAGAAATTGAGTTAAAAAGCTTTCAGAATAATATGGAGTTGAAAACAAAATTCAATATTATTTCGGCTAATACGATTTCGTATTTTGTAAATAATTATGCTACAAATAGTAAATTAATGATAGACCCAACATTGGTTTGGTCAACTAATTTTGGTGGTAATAGCGCCAACGAAAATGCTGTAGCAACTAATAAATTAAATGATTTTTTTGTAGCAGGGCAAACGTATGGCAATGCTAATTTTCCATTGTTAGGTGCAGGTTCGTATTTTACTTGGGCAGGAATAAATAGCAATTATGCATTCGTTAGTAAATTTAATTCTAACCTAAGATTAAAGTGGTCGTTGATTTATGGCGGCAGCGGAAACGATTATGCAACGGGCATTAAGACAGATAATTTGAATAATATTTTTGTAGTAGGTAATACAAATTCGAAAAAATTTCCAGTAAAAAATATTGGATTATCTTTTTACGATTCTATTTTGAATGATACCAGTTCTTCTATTTTAGAAGATGCTTTTTTAGTAAAATTTAATAGCAATGGTGTTCGTCAGTTTGCCACTTATTTGGGTGGTGTTGCAAATGATTATGCTACTGATATTGATATAGATAATGTAGGAAATGCAATAGTTACAGGCTACACTTATTCAAATGATTTTCCATTAAAAACAAATGGCACATTTAATCAAAACACATTAAATGGAATTGAAGATGGCTTCGTTTCAAAATTTAGTAATAGTGGTGTAATGCTTTGGAGTAGTTACTTTGGAGGCAATAAGGATGATAAAATTAATTCAGTATCGGTTGATAATAATGCTAATATTTTTATCACTGGGTTAACTAATTCTGCATCTCAATTTCCATTGCAAAATGCAGGAACTTATTATGATGGGACATTAGATTCAACAGATTTTTTTGTTTCAAAATTTTCAAATACCAATACTTTATTATGGTCAACTTATTTTGGTGGTAGCAAAGTTGATTATGGTACTTCAACCGAAATTGATAATAACGGAAATTTATTTGTAGCTGGTAATACAAATTCGACTAATGCACCCGTTTTTAGAAACAATCAAAATGTTTATTTCGATTCGTTATTAAACAACGGAGTTCCATCAACATTATTTAATACTTACGAAGATGTATTATTAGCAAAATTTAGCAATAGTGGTAATAGACTTTGGGCTACTTATTTAGGCGGCTCGAAAAATGAAAATATTGCTGTTGCTACGTATTCGTACAACTTCAATAATAAAAATAATCAGCTTACAATTGATAATTGCAACAATTTATATGTTGATTTTTATACCAGTTCGGATGATGATACATTGATTAATTTAGGATGCAATTCTTACTACGATAATACTTTTAGCTTTATTAAATTATTGAAGTTTAGCAATAATTTAAATTTGAAATGGGCTACCTATTTTGGTAATGGTGGCTTTGGAAATGCAAGTGGTTGCATTGCTGTAAATAAAAAATCTGATTTGTATTTAACTTCTACTTCTACCATTTTACCAACGGCTTTTTCAGTTCCATTTTCTTATTATAATAACACTGGCGATATTGTACTTTCAAGGTTTGATTATGCCTTATATAATACTGGTGTTAGCTATTCATTATGTGGTTCGGGGTGTACAGGTGCAGCGGCTGTAGTTGTTAATGCATCATGCACACAGCAAAGTTTTCAATATCAATGGAGCAATGGCAACACGACTACTTCTGCTTCAAATTTATGTGCAGGCAATTATTATGTGATTGTAAAAGATACTGGGCTTACTTGCACTTCGGATACAGTTCATTTTAATTTGCATTCAGGTTTTCAAATGTATCCACAAGTATCTGCATTGGCTTGCCCAACTACTTGCAATGGCGTAGCATCGGTAACAATTCCAAATTTAAATACCACAGGTTTTCAATATCAATGGCATGTAAATGATACAATAGTTAACAATGTTTCATCTGTAAATTATTTATGTCCGCAGCAGGATACATTAATTATTAATACACCTACATGTGGCTCTGATACTGCTATTTTCAACATTCAGCCTTATCCATATTTAATGTTGTATAAAAAATGGCAAACCACAGGCGATTTAATTCCATGCCCTTTACAATGCAATTCAGCAGCTTTATTTCTTGCCATTGGCGGACAAAAAACTGCAACCATAAATTGGAGCAATGGCGTAACAGGGCAATTGGCTACAAATCTTTGCGCTGGTAATACCTATACCATTACAGCCACCGATTCGGTTTGTTATTTTACATCAACTAAAGTTGTAATACCTAATCCTGTGATTCCTTTTCTGAACATTACACCAAGTTTTACTGCGCCAACCTGTAAACCAATTTATAAAGTTCAAGCTAATTTATTTAATGGTGGACATCAACAACCATATCATTATTTATGGAGTACTGGTGATACAACTTCGATGGTGGATAGCTTGTATGCAGGTACTTATACATGTGTTATTTCCGATTCATGTACTACATATCCAGCAGTTAGTTGTACTATTTTTCCTTTTGCAAAAAAACCTTTTGATGTTAATATTACATTGCCAGCAGCTACTTGTGATTCAGTAACTTGTAATGGGAAAATGGGGGTTAATATTCAACCCATTAACTTTTTTTATGGAATACCACCTTACCAATATTATTGGAATGGAGTTTTGGGAACTGCTCAATATGACTCTGCATGTTTAGGTAAAAAATATAGATTAATGGTAATTGATGCTTGTGCTGATACAGCAAGGGATTCAGTTGTTTTTAATTTTATTAATCAAGGTGGAAGTGCAATTATATTTTCTCATCTTGTTTGCCATGATAGTTGCCATTATAATGGATTTATTAGTTCAAGTGGCATCGGACCTTTTAGTTATTTATGGTACGATAGCACTACATTAACATCGCATACTAATCTTTGTAAAGATTCGTCTTATTGGATAATTGTAACCAACGGATGTAATAAAAGAGATACTATCAATTTTACTCCTTCGGTACCACCAATAAATATTTCTGTATCTTTTACTGGTTACACCGCTTGCTGTAAAGGCTCTATGTATGCTAACCCTTCAGGAGGCTTACCGCCCTACCATTATTTGTGGAGCAATGGCTCAACTAATAGTCACATTGATACAAGTGTATGCAATGGAAGTAACTATTGGCTTATTGCAACAGATTCGTGTGGTAATAGCGATACCACAAACTTTATTACTCCTGCTATTTACCCACCTTCTTTTGTAGTTACTTTAACTACTAATCCATCTTGTAATAATTTATGTACAGGAAGTGCAACAGTTCAGTTAACGCCTACTTCGCCTAGTTTACCAATTGGTGTTTCACCATTTTCTTACATTTGGTCAAATGGAATTCATAGTGTAACAACAGTTTATAATTTATGCAAAGGGCAGATAATTCATTGCAATGTAATTGACCAATGTGGTACTTTGATTGGAAGTGTAGCAACAGTTCCTTTGGCATCTAGCTTGGCTTTAAGCATGGGTTCATCGCCATCATGTACAGGCACTTGTAATGGCATTGCGTATGCTTATGCAACCAATGGTGCACCACCATATACTTATATTTGGAATGATAGTATTGTTGGTACAAATAGTTTTTATCAAGCATGCGCTGGGCAAATTTATAAATGTAAAATTATTGATGCTTGTGGCGATTCGGCAATTGATACCATTAGCATTCCTATCCTTCAACCCTTAACAGCTAATGTTGTTTTAAGTAATACAAAATGTAATTTCAACTGTACTGCTCAAGCCGTTGTATCCCATACTGGTGGCTTAGCACCATACTTTGTGGCATGGAGTACAGGGCTTTTAAATTCAAATATACTTACAAATGTATGTGCCGATTCAACTTATAATGTAGTGGTAAGTAGTTTGGGTTGTGCTGCCAAACGTGTACGGTTTCATGTGCCTAATAATCCAATTTTGAAATTAAATAAAGTTTTTGATGATTCAACTTGTGCTAATGCTTGTACTGGAAAAATAAAAGTATTGGCAAGCGGCGGACAGCCACCATACAGTTATTTATGGAATACAAGCGGCGTAACTTCTTTAATTACAAATCTTTGTAGTGGCATTTATACTTGCATTGTTACCGATTTTTGTAATAAAAAAGATACTTTGAGTGATACCATTTATGCGCATACACCTTTGCATGGTTTTATTGTTAATACAAAAAAATCGTGTAGCAATATTTGTAATGGCACAGCAAAAATTTCGCAATATGGTGGCGCTCCGCCTTACACCTACTTATGGAGTAATACACAAACAACACAGCAAGCTACCAATTTGTGCAAAGGCTCAAACTATTGTGTAGTGCACGATTCATGTGGTTATAACGATACTGTTCGGTTTATTATTAATTCATTTGCTGTACTAAAAGATTCATTAATAATTACAAAAAAAATATCTTGTTTATCATCCTGCAATGGTGCTGCAAAAGTGATTACAAAATCGGGCAAAGCACCTTACACATTTTTGTGGAGCAATGGAAATACATCATCATTAACCTCTACTTTATGCGCAGGAAATAATTTTTGTATCATCACCGATTCATGTGGATTAAAAGATACTTTAACTTTTAAAATTGATTCCATTGCCCGAATAAAAATTGATTCTATTCATTTTTCAAACAGCTCATGCAATAATGTTTGTACAGGATCAGCAAGTGTTTTTGTTTCGGGTGGTCAATCGCCATTAACTTATTTATGGAGCAATGGTGCTACAGCAAATTCTATTTCGAATATTTGCCCAGGTATTTATTCGGTAATTATTAGCAACCCGATTTGTTTAATTGATTCCTTATTTGATACAATTGAAATCAAATCAAATTTTGATGTTGCAGCTTCGGCGATTTCTAATTCAACCTGTTTCGATTCATGTAAAGGAATAGGCAAAGTAATTGCTAATGGCGGTACACTGCCTTACAATTATTTGTGGAGCAATGGTGCTACTTCATCAACTTTTAATAAATTTTGTGCTGATACATTTATCATTAAAGTAACAGATAATGTAGGCTGTATTGCCTTTGATACTATCATAATTACACAACCCAAGCCAATTGTAATTAATTCAATTTATACTAATAGCCATTGTTATAATAAAGATGGGAAAATTGAATTGCAAGTTGCTGGTGGCACAAAACCTTTTAGTTATTCATGGAGCAATGGCGCAACTTCTATCATAAATAATAATATTGCTGAAGGCAATTATCAAGTGATAATTGAAGACAGTAATCATTGTAAAATTTCAGAATCATTTGAGCTACATGGTATGTATCCAAATGTGTATGTAAGCCATGATACACTTGTAGGCGGTGGCGATACGGTAATGCTTAATGCTTACGGAACAAAGTATTTCAATTGGTTTCCATCATCAAACTTAAATTGTGATACTTGTAAAAACCCTTATTGGATAGGCATTGAGCAGCAAAATATTTGTGTAATTGGTACAGATACTTTTGGATGTAGCGATACAGCTTGCTTAATAATTTCAACTTTTGATAATTGCGGAAACATTGTTTTGCCCAAAGCATTTTCACCAAATAATGATGGCATAAACGATGTGTTTAAACCATTAGCGCATTATCCCGATTGTTTTGTAGAAATGGATTTCAAAATTTTTGATAGATGGGGCGTACTTATTTTTCAAACCAATACAATTGCAAATGGTTGGGATGGAAAATATAAAGGAGAACCCGAACCACAAGATGCTTATGTGTGGACATTAGAAGCAAAAAATTATTTTGGCAGAAAAATTATTTTAAAAGGCAATGTTACTTTAATTAAATAATTTGTTACAATTTCGTCAATCGTTTTCTTTTCCAACAATTCATTCTACATTTGTTTTCTTCTCAAAATAAAAAATTATTATGCCTAAAATAGACAGACGGAAAGATGCATTAGATTATCATTCGAAAGGAAGACCTGGAAAAATAGAAGTAATCCCAACTAAAGAGACAAAAACGCAACGTGATTTATCGTTAGCCTATTCGCCTGGTGTAGCCGAACCTTGTAAAGAAATTGCAAAGGATATTGAAAACGTTTATAAATACACAGCTAAAGGAAATTTGGTAGCTGTAATTACCAACGGCACAGCCGTATTGGGATTAGGCGATATTGGCCCAGATGCTAGCAAGCCTGTAATGGAAGGCAAAGGATTGCTGTTTAAAATATTTGCCGATATTGATGTATTTGATATAGAATTGGATACCAAAAATGTAGATGAATTTGTACGAACAGTAAAAATTTTAGAACCCACTTTTGGCGGTGTAAATTTAGAAGATATTAAAGCACCCGAATGTTTTGAAATTGAAACACGATTAAAAAAAGAACTAAACATTCCAGTAATGCACGATGACCAACATGGTACAGCCATTATATCATCAGCTGGATTATTGAACGCATTAGAAGTAGTAAATAAAAAAATTGACGAAGCAAAAATTGTGGTTTTAGGTGCTGGTGCTTCGGCAATTAGTTGCACAAAATTATATGTATCGTTGGGCGCTAAAAAAGAAAATATTGTAATGTTTGATAGCAAAGGAGCTATTACAACCGATAGAAAAGATTTAGATAAATACAAAATACAATTTGCTACCAAGCGCAAAGTAAACTCGTTAGAAGCTGCACTAAAAGGCGCTGATGTATTTTTAGGATTATCAAAGGGCAATACTGTAACACCAAAAATGTTAAAAGGAATGGCAAAAAATCCTATCGTTTTTGCTTTAGCAAACCCCGACCCTGAAATTAGCCCCGAGTTAGCCATTAAAGCCCGACCAGACATTATTATGGCAACAGGCAGAAGCGATTATGCCAATCAAGTAAATAATGTTTTGGGGTTTCCATATATTTTTCGTGGTGCATTAGATGTACGAGCTACCGAAATTAATGAAGTCATGAAATTAGCAGCCGTTAAGGCTCTAGCTGGATTAGCAAAATTACCAGTACCCGATTTAGTGAACATAGCTTACAATGAAAAAAATATCACATTTGGTAAACATTATATTATTCCAAAACCTGTTGACCCCAGATTATTAACCACCGTAGCACCTGCTGTGGCAAGAGCTGCCATGAAAAGTGGTGTTGCAAAAAATCCGATTAAAGATTTTAAAGCATACGAAAATGAATTGTCGTTACGATTAGGACAAAATGATCAGTTGATGCGATTAATAGGCAATAAAGCCAAACGCAATCCACAAAGAATTGTGATGGCAGATGCCGAAAATATTAAAATATTAAAAGCTGCGCAGATAGTTTTTGAAGAAGGAATTGCTATTCCAATTTTAATTGGTAATAAGCAAAAAATTAAAGACACACTTAAATTGAATGGCTTATCCGTAAATAAATCTATTGAAATTATTGACCCCAATGAAAATGCGTTAGAGAAAAAACGAACTGAATTTGGTGAAATATTTTTTAAGAAAAGAATGCGCAAAGGCTTCAATCTGTACGAAGCTAAAAAAGCGATGAAGGATAGAAATTATTTTGGCGCTATGATGGTTGAAACTGGAGAAGCAGATGCATTAATTAGTGGATTAACCCGTAAATATTCTGATGCAATTCGCCCTGCATTACAAGTAATAGGCACACATGCTAAGGTAAAGAAAATAGCAGGCATGTACATTTTAATTACTAAAAAAGGGCCTTTATTTTTTGCCGATACTACAGTAAATAAAAATCCTGATGTAGATGAATTAGTAGAAATTACTGAATTAACAGCAGCAGCAGTACGTGCATTTAATATTGAACCCCGAATAGCATTTTTAAGTTATAGCAATTTTGGAAGTGCAGATGGCGAAGATGCCGAAAAAATGCAAAAAGCAGTAGCTATATTAAAAGAAAGACACCCCGAAATGATTGTTGATGGCGAAATACAAGCCAACATTGCTTTTAATCAAGAATTAATAAAAGATAATTATCCATTTAGCGATTTGGCAACTGGCGAAGCGCCCAATGTATTAATTTTCCCTTCACTTTCGGCTGGTAATATTGCATATAATTTATTAGCCGCACTTGGACAAGGAATGGAATCAATGGGACCTTTAGTGTTAGGCTTAAACAAACCTGCACATGTATTGCATTTGGGTAGCACTGTTCGTGAAATTGTAAATATGGTAACTATTGCTGTGGTGGATGCTCAATACAGAAAACGAGATAAAAGTTAATTTTTTATTTCGTTTCTATTTTAGTTAAACTATGCAATATGTTTTTCGGCATTAAAAAAATAATGTAAAAGTTTGTCGTGCAATTCGTTCGGGTTAAAAGGTTTGCTTACATAATCTGTTAATCCGCATTCGGCTAATTCATTATTATCATTATCTAATGCTGCTGCGGTAAGCGCTATTATTGGTACGTTTCGGGTTAATGCATCTTCACTTGCTCGTATATGTTTTGTAGCTTCCATACCATTCATTTCAGGCATTTGAATATCCATTAATACAATATCATAATGATTAAATTTCATTTTGTCCAAAGCTAATTTTCCGTTTACAGCGGTATCTACTTTTATGTTCCATTTTTCTAAAAATTTTGTAGCAATTAATTGATTAAACATATTGTCTTCAACCAATAAAACTTTAGCCCCATCCAACGAATGATTTTTAGCATTTACAATAATTTCGGTAGGCGAAATATTGGTTTCATTTAATTGCATATTCAAATCAAAACTAAATTCCGAACCTTTATTCAACTCACTTTTTACATTAATTTTGCTTTTGTGCATGGCTATTAATTTTTGAGTAATTGCTAACCCAATTCCTGCGCCATCAAACTTTCGACTGTTACTATTTTCAGCCTGCGAAAAACAATCAAAAATCAATTGTTGCTTAGTTTCATCAATACCAATTCCACTATCACTTATTGAAAACTTAAGCGATAATATATTGGGTAATGAATTATTATTTTTTGAAATAGTGATAGCAACAAAGCCACTTTCAGTAAATTTAATAGCATTTGAAATTAAATTATTTAAAATCTGCATCAGCCTTACTGGGTCGCCGATTAATGTTTCGGGTATATCATTGCACAAATTTAATCGTAGTTCTAAATGCTTTTCAATAGCATGATATTTGTGTGTTACATAAATATCTTTTACCAATTTCAACAAATTAAAAGGCACTTCTTTTAGTGTTATTTTACCAGCCTCTATTTTGCTATAATCTAAAATATCATTTACAATCGACATCAAATTTTCGGCTGCAAATTTTATTACATTCAGGCTTTCAACCTGCTCTGGTTTTGGATTTTCAATCATCATTAAATTGGTCATACCTATTACAGCATTTAATGGCGTTCTTATTTCGTGGCTCATAATACTGGCAAATTGTTGCTTTTCGGCACTAGCACTAACCGATTTTATTTTTTCCGATTTTAACGCCCTATGTTGTTCTACAATTTTTTTCCGATTTAAAATATCATGCTCTATATTTTGATGTGCAATTACAAAAATTGTTTCGCCTTTGGCAGTAATCGTTTTTGTAGCTATTTGCTTAAAATGAATAATTTCATGATGCTTAGTTTGTAATCTTATATTCCACTCCAAACTATTATAAACACTGCTGTTTAACCGAATAATATTAGTGCTTAATTTTTTTTCATCTTCTTTAATGGTTAAACCCATAATCGATTTTCCAATCAATTCATTTACAGAATATCCTAAACAATCAATTCCTTTTTTATTGATAGAAATAATACTACCTAAGCTATTTAAAATGATATAAATAGCCGAATTATTATTAAAAATAAGGCTCATTGATTCGTCGTTAAATTCCTTTAACAGTTGTTGAAGATTGCTGTGGTTGTTGTGTTGATTTTTTCTATTCATTTTTTATGTAATATTTTACGATGCAATGATAGAGATACTCAAACCGATTTTAATTACGTAATATCACTCAATTTTATCATTACTTATTTGTGTTAGATAGTGATTTCACTTACTTTTGAAGTATAAAATCGTAATACATTTTGCTTCAACATAAAAAAATAATAGTAGCAATAACTGGCAGCATAGCTGCATACAAGGCTGCCTTTTTGGTAAGGCTGTTGGTTAAATGTGGTGCAGATGTGCAAGTAATAATGACCGAAGCTGCTACACAATTTATTCCAGCTATTACTTTAAGTACGCTTTCAAAAAATAAAGTTTTGGTTGAATTAATTAATGATGAAAACTGGAATAATCATGTAGAACTTGGCTTACAAGCCGATTTGATGATTATAGCCCCAGCATCGGCCAATACAATTGCAAAAATGAGTAATGGCATTTGCGATAATTTATTAACCGCCGTTTATTTATCTGCCAAATGCCCCGTAGCATTTGCCCCAGCCATGGATTTAGATATGTGGATACATCCATCTACAAAAAATAATATTGCAAAATTGCAGCAATACGGCAATCATTTAATTGATGTAGAAAATGGCGAATTAGCAAGCGGACTGATAGGAAAAGGGAGAATGGCAGAACCCGAAACTATTGTAGAATGGGCAAAAAAATATTTTTCTTGCCAGCATGAATTAAAAAAACTACATAGTAAAAATATTTTAATAACAGCTGGACCTACATTTGAACCCATCGACCCTGTTCGGTTTATTGGTAACAGAAGCAGCGGCAAAATGGGAATTGAATTGGCCGAAATGGCTGCAAAAAATGGTGCAAATGTAACACTGCTTTTAGGCGATACTAATTTAAAAGCATCACATAAAAATATTTCAACTATATCTTGCCCTACAGCACAAATCATGTACAATGCGGCGGCTGATTGTTTTTCAGCAAATGATATTATAATTTGTGCGGCCGCTGTGGCAGATTATATGCCTGTGCAAATAGCTACTGAAAAAATAAAAAAATCGGAAAATAGTATAGTAATTGAACTAAAAAAAACACCAGATATTTTAGCTTCGTTAGGAAAAATTAAAACAGCAAATCAAATTTTAATTGGATTTGCATTAGAAACAAACAACGAATTAGAAAATGCGAAAACTAAATTGAAAAATAAAAATGCTGATATCATCGTTTTAAATTCGTTGCAAAATAAAGGGGCTGGATTTCAACATCAAACCAATCAAATTACAATTGTTGATTCAAAAAATAATGAAATTAATTTCAATTTAAAATCTAAAACATTAGTTGCCATTGATATTCTACAACACATCATTCAATACTATTTATAAAATGAACAATTTTTTTTCAAAAAAATATATTGGGGTTACCATCATATTAATTTGCTTTTTGCATTGCACAATATCAAATTTTGCATTTGCTCAAGAACTAAAATGTTCGGTAAAAATAAATACGCCCAAACTTCAAAACACCGACCCTAAAGTATTTGTAACATTGCAAAAATCGATGTTCGAGTTTTTTAATAATAGAAAATGGACAGATGATATATTTGATAATCAGGAAAAAATAGAATGCAATATTTTAATTAACGTAACTGAAGAATTGGGCTCGGATAAATTTAGATTTCAATTAAATGTACAATCATCTAGAACAATTTTTAATTCAAATTATAGCACCACACTTTTTAATTGGAGCGATAAAGATGTGGTTGTACAATATGTAGAGTATCAGCCATTAGATTATGCTGATGATAAATACACCAGCAATCTTACTTCAATTATGGCTTTTTATGCGTATATGATAATAGGATTAGATTACGATTCGTATTCATTAAAAGGTGGATCGCCATATTTTGATAAGGCAAAAAATATTGGTACCATCATGCAAAATTATGATGAGGAAGGTTGGAAACCATTTGAGAAAAATTTAAAAAACAGATACTGGTTAGTAGATAATATTACGAATGCAAGATCTGAATCGTTTAGAACATTGATGTATAATTATCATAGAAAAGGATTGGATATGATGTATCAAAATGCTGATAACGGAAGGGCTGTAATTTCGAATGCGATGAAACAAATTGAAAAAATGTATGATGAAAATCCTAACGGAGTGTGGTTAATTGCTTTTTTTGCAGCCAAATCGGAAGAGTTATCAAATTTATATACACAAGGTTCGCCACAAGAAAAAATGCAGATGAGCATTTTGCTAAATAAATGCGACCCTGTAAATGGGAAAAAATATCAAAAAATAATGAATAGTAAATAGCTTATCAACTAGCTGTTATCATTCATCATCCATTCGGCATACGAAGTGGGGGTTTCTTCTAATTTAATGCTGCAAAGTTTTACATAATCTGGCACTTTATCAATTATTCGGTTTTTAAAATGAAGCAATAAATTTTCGCACGATGGTTGAAAAGGTGTAAGTATTACTTTTTCAAATTGATTAGAAATAATATCATTTTGCGAATATGGTGCATGTTCGTTTAGCACCAATGCATGATCGAAAATATTTACAATTTCGGCCATTACTATTGTTTTTAAATCGGTAAAATCTACCACCATTCCTTGTTTGGGGCTGTTGTTCGATTGTTCAACATGCCCAATTACGGTAACTGATAAATGATAAGTATGACCATGAATGTTTTTACAAGGTCCATCATAGCCATATAAAGCATGTGCCATATCAATGGTAAATTTTTTAGTAACTCTTACTATATCTTTCATACTTAATATTGAAATGCAAATATCTACAATTCTTCTTAATCTGTCTTTTCAATTCATAATATTTTAGAAACTGTAAATTGTTTGCTTATAGATACATTTCCTTTATATCGTTTTTGTGCACATTTTTAATACACCAGTTCAACAAACTTTGTAATCAAAAAAAAGTTTAAGTTTGTATATGAATTTTTCAGAACCAAATCAAACTTGATTAAGGGTAATATAAAGAAGATTGTGTCAAGGGTTTTAGAGCGGAGCAACAGGAGCATACGCTGAAGCGCAGCAGAACGAGGTGACAATAAAACAAAGGTTGGCATTTACGATAAATAAAATAATATGAACAAAAAAATTGTATTACTAATACTGGGGGTTCTGCTATTCTTGTTGATGCTTACGTTTCCAAACGAAAAGATAATTCAGGTAAAAGCACCTGAAACCAATATGCCCTATGATAGTTTGATAAATATTATCGATAAAAAAGTAGGTCCTATTTTAGCGGATGAAGATGAATTATTAGAATATAAGGAATTTAATATGATTTTGGCTCGACCTACTAAATATATGGCTGATGCCGAATATTTATTGGCAGATTCATCGGTAAGCGACCCAAAAAAAATAATTATTATCTACTCGATGAAATCGCTTAATAAACAAGATTATTTTAAATTTTTAAACTACACAGCAACTCTTTATGCTTCCAATAAAATAAATGAAGATATTATTATACCTCAAGTATTTTGTGTTAGCAATTGGAATAATTTAATTTTTATGAATTTTTATTCATCAGAAGTAAGAAAAGCACTAAAAATGATACAAAACAAAAAGGGAAACTCAAAAGAAATTAATGAAGCTTTGGATGATATTTTATCAGGAAAACTATGGTATGAAGAATGGATAGACCTATATACACATTAACTAAATAACTAAATCAATCAAAAATGAAAAAACTAATACTAGCATCGTTGTTTATTTCAATAGTATCATTCGAAATAAAAGTGAATCTGCAATGGATTCATCTTTTTAATAGGTAACTTATACACCCTACCCTATTTTATACTTCTATTTTCCAAAAAATACTTTTTCGTTTTCTCAAAATTAGCATAGTCCCAATCAAAATTCTATTTTTGTAAAAATAAACCATCATCCATTCCATGCAGTATATCAGCAACGAAAAATTAAGTATTGCTCAACTTCAACAACTTGTTTTATCGGATACAAAAATTGCTTTATCCGAAAATACAATTCAACAAATTAAAAATTGCCGTAGCTTTTTAGAAAATAAATTGGCTGATAACAATCGCTTGTATTATGGTATCAATACAGGTTTTGGGTCGTTGTGCAATGTTCGAATCAATGAAAATGAATTAGAAGATTTGCAATACAAATTAGTGGTTTCAACTGCTTGTGGTATTGGTGATGAATTGCCATTGCATTTTGTAAAAATATTGTTGTTATTAAAAATTCAATCGTTAAGTTATGGTTATAGCGGCATTACAATAGAGGCAGTTCAATTGTTGGTTGATATGTATAATGAAGATATGTTGCCATTGATATACAAACAAGGCTCATTGGGTGCTTCGGGCGATTTAGCTCCATTAGCACACATGGCTATGGCAATGATGGGCATTGGCGATTGCTTTTTAAAAGGCAAAAGAATAAAAGCTGTTGATGCATTAAAAGCTATCAATCAAAAGCCCATTATTTTAAAATCGAAAGAAGGATTGGCATTATTAAATGGAACTCAATTTATGAGTAGCCATGCGGTTTGGTGCTTGATGAAAGCCCATCGTTTAATTTATTTATCTGATTTAATTGCAGCTATTTCGGTTGAAGGATTTGATGCTAAATTAGAACCATTTACAGATACCATTCATAACATCCGCCCACATGCAGGGCAAATAAAAACTGCATTAAACATCAACGAATTTTTAAAAGATAGCGAAATAATTGCACAAGAAAAACAGCATGTGCAAGACCCTTATAGTTTCCGTTGTGTGCCGCAAGTGCATGGTGCAAGCAAAGATGCAGTGGCTCATATTACAAATGTGGTGGAAACCGAAATCAATTCGGTAACTGATAATCCAATTGTAGACCCAGCAAATGATAGAATAATTTCAGGCGGAAATTTTCATGGTCAGCCATTGGCAATTAATCTTGATTATTTGGCTATTGCTGTGGCTGAATTAGCAAATATTTCTGAACGTAGAACTTATCAAATGCTTAGCGGCGCAAGAAATTTACCTGTGTTTTTGGTTGATAAACCTGGTTTAAATTGTGGTTTGATGATTCCTCAATACACTGCGGCTGCTTTGGTAAGCCAGAACAAACAATTGTGTACACCTGCATCGGTGGATAGCATTGTAAGTTGCAATGGACAAGAAGACCATGTGAGCATGGGCGCAAATGCAGCTACCAAATGTGTAGATGTACTATTGAATACAGAACGAGTTTTGGCCATTGAATTATTAACTGCAATGCAAGCTTTAGATTATCGCAAGCCATTAAAGAGTTCTGCAAAAATTGAAGCTATTAGAAAATCATATCGTGAAGTAGTTCCATTCATTACCGAAGACAGAGTTTTTCATGATGACATGGTGAAGAGTGTTGAATTTATTCAGCAATTAATAATAGAATAATGAGTTGCATTTAAAAATCTTATAATTGTTTATTAAAATTGTATAACACAATATTTTGAACATAAAAGCAGTTTTACAACCAATAAAATATTGAATTAATGCATAATGAAATTTGTTCTGCCATCAGAATAAAATAAATTGCATTATATTTTTCACCCATTAAACTTTTGTTGAAATTTAGTATCACATAAAGCCACAATAAATTCTTATAATGAAATTAAAATCACTTTTTTTACCTGCATTTATCTTATTTTTTGTTTCCCAATCGTTTGCTCAATCTATTACCATCAATGGCTTTGTGAGCGATAGCACATCAGGCGAAAGATTAATTGGTGCTATCATTTTTGATAATATTAGCAAAGAAGGAACTACTACAAATAACTATGGCTATTATTCATTAACCATTAAAAGCGATAAGGCAGATTTAATAATTAACTATTTGGGGTACAGAGGAAAACAAATTTTAGTAACGGGCAATGGTGCACACACTTTGCAAATTGATATATCGAGAAGCGGAATGCTAAAAGAAGTAACCATCAAATCTAACAGAAATCAAATTCAACGTGAATCGCAAATGAGCAGTATTAATATTCCTATTGAACAAATAAAAAAAATACCTGCATTAATGGGCGAAACTGATGTTCTAAAAGTATTACAATTATTACCAGGTGTATCAAAAGGAAGCGAAGGCGGAAGTGGTATATATGTAAGAGGTGGCAGCCCCGACCAAAATTTGATTTTATTAGATGGTGTGCCCGTGTATAATGTAAATCATTTGTTCGGATTTTTTAGTGTGTTTAATGGTGATGCGATTAACAACGTACAATTAATTAAAGGTGGCTTTCCAGCCCGTTATGGTGGCAGGCTTTCATCTGTAATTGATATCAGCATGAAAGATGGTAACAAAAATAAAATTCATGGCGATGGTGGTATAGGCTTAATATCATCAAGGCTTACTTTAGAAGGACCAATAAAAAATGAAAAAACTACTTTTTTAATATCAGCTCGAAGAACTTATTTAGATTTATTCATGCGCCCAATATCTTATGCACTTACATCTGGGCAAGGCTCTACAGGATATTATTTTTATGATTTGAATGCAAAAATAAATCATAAATTTTCGGATAAAGACAGATTG
Organism: Bacteroidota bacterium; assembly: GCA_046051225.1. GTDB lineage: Bacteria > Bacteroidota > Bacteroidia > Chitinophagales > CAIODY01 > CAIODY01. Next base: position 107,758 of record JBJOOR010000010.1, read on the forward strand.
TTTTTAAGTTCTTATATTGGTAAAGATAATTTTGGACTTACCACCAGCGATGCTTTTAACACCAGTACCAGCAAAGTAAAAGCTTATATTAAATGGGGTAATATTACTACCGCATTAAGATGGAATCATCTATTATCATCTAAAATGTTTGTAAATACAACCGCTACATTTAGCCAATATAAATTTGCTGTAGGTGCTAGCAATTCGCAAACAAACGGAACCACTACGCAAAATTTTAATTTTGATTATACATCTGGCATTCAGGATGTGGGGCTGAAAACTGATTTTGATTATTCGCCTATCAGCAAGCATCATATTAAATGGGGCAGCAATTGGACATATCATACTTTTACACCAGGTATCAATGCTATTCAATCTAGCAATAATGGCTCGGTTACTACAGATACAAGCTTTGGCAGTAGTAAAATTTACGCACATGAAGCTTATCTATATGCTGAAGATGATTGGGAAATTACAACCAGAATAAAAGCAAATGTAGGTTTGCATGCATCAGCATTTGATGTAAAAAATACTTTTTATAAATCATTGCAGCCTCGTATTTCAACACGATATTTAATCAACGAAAAAACAAGCATCAAGGCTTCATATAGCGAAATGACACAGTATATGCATTTGCTATCAAATACTGGAATAGGCTTGCCGACTGATTTGTGGGTACCTGCCACACCTAGTGTAAAACCACAACAAAGCAGCCAAGTGGCATTAGGCATTGCACATACATATAAAAACGATTTTGAATTAAGCTTTGAAACTTACTACAAATCAATGTGGAATGTAATTGAGTATCAAAATGGCGCTAGCTTTTTTGGTACTGCTGCCGATTGGCAAAATTTAGTAACCAAAGGCAAAGGAAATAGCTATGGTGGTGAATTTATGGTTCAAAAAAAATATGGCAGATTAACAGGTTGGATAGGTTATACACTAAGTTGGAGTAATAGACAATTTGCTGATAAAAATAATGGTGTTCAATATCCATACAAATACGATCAACGTCATAATATTGCAATTGTAGCCAGTTATGAATTGAAGAAAAATATTGATGTAAGTGGTACTTGGGTTTATTCATCTGGCACTTCATTATCATTACCTACCGAAAGATATATGGCATTGCAGCAATCGTTTCCAAATCTTGCTTCATGGAGTCGTGGTACTTCTTCAGTTACATCTGTTGAAAATTTTCAACAAATCAATAATTTCAAAATGCCTTCGTATCATAGATTAGATGTGGGCATTAATTTTCATAAGCATAAAAGCTGGGGCGAAAAAGTATACAATATTTCCATTTACAATGCCTACAATCACTTAAATGCATTTTTTATTTATCAAGGTACAGATAGCGTTACGGGCGCTAACCAACTTAAAAAATTAGTTTTGTTTCCCATCATTCCATCATTTAGTATCAACTTTAAATTTTAATAAAAATGAAAAAATATTTTTTGAAATTCAGTATCGTTTGTTGCTCATCCATACTACTTTTTTCATGTCAGAAAAATGTAAATATTACAGTAGATGCTAAATACACAAAGCAATTATTAGTGCTTAATTCTGTATTACAACCCGATTCGAATGCAACTATTCAAGTTAGTAAAAGTGTATCAGCCATAGGCACTGATGCCCCATCTGTAGTAACCGATGCCACAGTTGATTTATGGGAAAATGGAAAGTTTTTAATGAATTGCAGCCATATTGGTAATGGAATTTATTCAGCAAATTACAAACCATTAGCTAATCATGAATATACATTTAAAGCGCATGAAACTGGAATGACTGATGTGGATGGAAGCAGCAGCATTCCTACAAATACACCCATTACCATTACCAGCATCGACTCGGTAAACGAGGATATTGTATTGCAATTAAACGACCCATCTGATGCTAATTATTATACATTTGAATTAACCGCAATTGATACTACAGGCTATTCAACATCTATTCTACTATATACCGACAACTCAATGCTTTTAGATAATAGTAAAAGCCCTGTATTTTCATTTGGCCGACATGGAAATAAAAAATTACATCGTATTCCTAATTATATAAGCGACCAATTATTTAATGGTCAAAGCAATTCATTTGTACTTTCATTTAATACAAATAATAATTCGCATGGTGGACATGGCGGTCCGCCACCACCTATTAGCAATAATACATTACCATCGGGAACTTACGTTTTAAAAGTAACCAATGTATCAAGCCAAATTTATAAATATTTTAAAACCGTAGATGGTGCTTTAAATCCAAATCCATTTGCCGAACCAACACAAATATTTTCAAATATCAATAATGGATTGGGTGTGATTGGTAGTAGAAATTCGCAAATTTTCACATTGTTAAAAAAGTAAATTAATGGGTAAATGCCTTTAGATAAAAGGCTAATTCCGCTTTCTACTTTCGGCTTTTTGTAGTTGTCGTTTTATAATTAAATCGGCTAAGATTTCAGCAGCATTTATTTTTGAAAGTGCTTCCATTGCTTGGTTTTCGGCAATATCAATTCGATATAAAATATGCCACAATTTTTCGGGATTGGTGTTTATTAAATGTGCAATTTCTTGTTGCAACCAAATGGTAATTTTACTCCATTCATCATGCTGTTCAATTGATAAATCAAACCATTTATTGATGGCATCTTTTGGCGATTCGTTCCATTCATCGTTTTCCATTGTATAAAATTAATGGTTTATGTTTTTAAATTTGTGAAAAATTAAATCCCTTGAAATTTTATTTCAGTATGACAATAGACTTCTTCGAAAAATGCTTGTTGATGACCTCATCTTTATCTTCTCCTATAAAGAAGAATGGTATTTTTCGAAGATGTCTATTAGTTATAATTGTTAGCGTCCTGACTTTTAATCCTTCATTTTCTCAACGAAAAATCAGAAATCACTTTTTCAAGCAACGTTCGTTTGAAAAATATTTATATGCTACAATGCCCGAATTTAAAGCCTTATTAGATTCGCCATCTGTTTACCGAACGCAAATTTATTTCAGTAAAATTACAAGAGACAAAAATGGGAAAGTGAAATTCACTGATTATCATTTCAAAAAACATGATTTGTATTATTACCCAGCAAGTTGTGTGAAATTGCCCGTGATTATTAACGCATTAGTTAAATTTAACGGAAGGAAACTCTCTCTTCAAAATAAATTATTTATTCAAGATAGCACATACTGTGGTTTTGCAGGACAAACAGAAATTCAAAACGGATGGTATTTTAAAGATTATATTAAACGAATGTTAGTAGTTAGTAATAACATTTGCTTTAACCCTATTTTCGATTTTATTTCTAAACACAATTGTAAATCGCCATTTTCAAATACGCCTACAATTTACCAGCGATTCAATTTTCATTGTAACGATAGCAGTTTATATAAGAGTTACCCGTTTGTTGTGAAAGATGATTCAGGAAAAATTATTTATTCTGAACCTATGAAAGAATATGACTATCAAAATTTTTTAGATACTTCATGGGCTAAAGCAGGATTGAGATATTTAAACAATAAAGATTCTTTAATTAATCATCCAAAATCGTTTTCCAAATCTAATTTTTATGATTTAATAAGATTGCACGAAATCATTAAGAATATTACTGCGGATGAATTTGTGTTTATTGAAAATGAAAACAGAAATTTCCTTTTAAAATACATGAGCATTTATCCATCCGAATGCCGCCATCCTGCTTATGATTCAAAAGAATATCCTGATAATTGGGGCAAATATTTATTGATTGGAGATGATACAAATTTTCATAAAAGCATTCCGATTCAACAATTACCAACCCTCTCTATAGGAGAGGGTAAGGGTGAGGTTATCAAAGAGAAATTGTTGAATTGGAATGATGACAGCATCCGCATCTTCAACAAAGTAGGCATGGCGTATGGTTTTTTAACCGATTGTGCATACATAGTTGATTATAAAAATCAAGTAGAATTTATTGTTTCAGCTTCTGTTTTTGTAGATAGAGATGGCACTTTAAACGATGGTAAATATGCTTACAAAGAAATCGGCTTACCATTTTTAGGTAAGTTGGGAAGAGTATTAATGCAACATGAATTAAAACACAAAAGAAAGAGTAAATTTGCAGCGCAAAGAATAGAATACACGGACTAATGAGCCAATATAATTTGCAAATAAAAACACCAATTTTATAACAGAATTAAGTACAATTAGATTAAATTAAAAGAATGACAAAATCGATTTATATGTTTTTGATACTCACTTTTTATATGTTGAGTTGTGGGCAAAATAATTCTGCTCAAAATGCTGATTCTACAAAATCAAAAAAAGATACAACCATTGTAAATAGTGCATCTGATGGTAAATTTAATCGAATAGCTCGTTACTGGAGTGGTTTGCACGATGCTGAAAATATTGAGTTAGAAAAATTTAGCGAATGGAAAAATTATTCTAAAAATTTAGATTCATCATTTGCAAAATTGGATAGAAGAAAATTTACAGTAATTAATAATTGGTCGAAAACAGAATTGAAATCTGTAAACGAAAAAATAAATACAGTTTTTTATCCTTTCAGTGGTCCCGATTTTTATTATGCCAATAACTTTTTTCCTGATGCTAAACGCTATATTATGGTGGGCTTAGAGCCAATAGGCGATGCAAAAAAATTAGAAAAATTAAATGATACCTCATTAAATAATTATTTGAAACAAATTCAAAATTCATTGTATGCTATTACCAATTATGGTTTTTTTAGAACCGTAGCAATGAAAGAAAATTTTAATAAAGAAAACTTAAATGGAATGTTGCCATTGCTTTATATTTTTTCAACCCGTAGAGGGTATGAACTACAATCATTGCAACGCATTACATTAAATGATGATGGGAGCGAAAAGCCTTACCAAAAAGGGGATTCGATAGAAATTAAGAAAAAAATAAAAGGTGTAAAAATTACTTTAGTTAAAAATAACAAGCAACAAATATTATATTACTTCTCGTTCGATTTATCAAATTCAAATTATAAAAATCATCTTGAATTTGAAAAATTTGTGTTGGCTCAAAAAGATTTTACAACCTATTTAAAAGCTGCAAGTTGCTTAATGCATAAACCATACTTTAGTAATGTTCGAAGTTTAATTTTAAACAATGCAACTGATGTATTGCAAGATGATAGCGGTATTCCAGTAAAATTTTTCGAATCAAGTAAATGGAATGTACAATTATATGGTTCGTATAATGGTGTAATTAGTTTGTTTAATGGCGATGAACAACCTGAATTGAAAGCTTTGTATAAAGATTCGAGCAAAGTAAAAAACTTGCCATTTGGTACAGGTTATAAATTCAATAAAGGCACTTCTAATTTACAATTAGCCACTAAAAAATAATTTTACAAACTTCTACTGGCTTTTAATTGCATATATTTATTCAACGTTGCAATGCTTAACTCTTCGGGTTTTGTAATGATAGATTGAATACCATATTGATTTAATTCTTTTAAAATCTGCTTCTTTTCATCCAACATTGTGGCTGCAATTGTGGTGTCATAAATACCTCTTAAATCACTTACTTTTTCGTTGGCATAGCTTGATATTTCGGTGTTTTCAAAAAATATAACTACCAGCAAATGCAATCTGTTCATGCTTCTTAACACAGGCAACACCCTTTGCAAAGCATAACTACTTTCAAAATTGGTGAATAAAAAAAGCATACTTCTGCCATGTATAAAATTTCTTACTGTGTTATACATCAATTCAAAATCGGCTTCTAATTCTGTTTCTTTTTCGTTATACAATAGCTCATTCATTTTATGAAGCTGATGTATTTTTCGTTCGGCTTTTAACTTAGTATGAATGGCATTACTAAATGTAATCAAGCCCACTTTATCTTGTTTTTTTACTGCCACATTAGCTATAGCCAAAACTGCATTAATGCTATAATCCAACAAACTTAATCCGCCAAAAGGCATCAACATATTTCGGCTTTTATCAACAATAAAATAAACCTGTTGCGATTTTTCATCTTCGTATTGGTCAATCATCAACTTATTCATTTTGCCTGTTGCTTTCCAATTCAAATGACGGTAATCATCGCCATGAACATAATTTTTTATTTGTTCAAATTCATAACTTGTTCCTATTCGGCGTTGCTTTTTAGTGCCCTCTAACGCTTGTGTACGCTGCATACTTAACAATTCAATTTTTTTCATTTGCAATACAGATGGATAACAAGCCACATCCTTTGTATTCACTATTACAATTCTGCGTTCAGCTAATTTCAAAAAACTATTGATGAATAAATAGGTGGATGGAAATGTATAAATGCCACGTTCGTTTGGCAAAATATAATAGGGAAATTTTTGTAGTTGATTGTTATCAAATATTTTGGCAATAGAAAAATTTCGTATCTGCAATTGTTCGGGCAATGTATCATGAATACGAATACCAAGGCGGATAGATGACAAATTTTCAATTAATAATTCAATTAAATTATTATCGCCCAACGACAATACTTTTGGTGTATTTCTATCTATTTCAATTTTTATTTTTGGATTAAATAAAATAAAAAAATCGACTAATGTGGTGATTAATAGTAAGCCTAAAACTACTTGTGCTACAACAAATATAACGGGTAAAAAAAATGAAACCACAAACAATAATGCAGCAAAGCCAATGGCTATAAAAAAAAATCGGGTAAGAAAAATATCTTTAAACAAAAGGAAAAAAATTTGATTGTGCGATTTCAAAAATAGTAAATTTTGAAATCAGATTTTGTAAGATTTTCAAAACAAAAAAAGGAAGCCAATCAGCTTCCTTTTTTTATGTACTTTAATAAAAAATTAGATAGCGCTAAATGGCACTTCGCCACGACTTAATTGCGCTTCAATTTTTTGTTCATGATATTTTAATGATGCTTCGATAAACGAAACAAATAATGGATGAGGGTTTTCAACCGTACTTTTTAATTCGGGATGAAATTGTACACCAATAAAATAAGGATGATTTTTCAATTCGACAATTTCAACCAAATGCTTTTGGTTGTTGATACCTGTAGCAATCATTCCCGATTTTTCAAATTGATCTAAATACAAATTATTAAATTCGTAACGATGACGATGACGTTCTTTTACATGACGATGCTTGTATGCTTTATGCGCTATCGAATCATCCTTTACATCGCAATCATACGAACCTAAACGCATGGTGCCACCCTTTTGGCTAATAGTACGTTGGTCTTCCATCATGTGTATTACTGGATGAGCTGTGTTTGCATCCACTTCGGCTGTATGTGCTTCTTTCAGGTTCAATACATTTCTTGCAAATTCAATTACTGCACATTGCATTCCGAAACAAATACCAAAAAATGGAATATTGTTTTCACGGATATATTTAATAGAAGCAATTTTCCCTTCAATTCCTCTGCCACCAAATCCAGGCGCAACAAGCACTCCATCAAAATGTGATAATTTTTCTTTAAAATTTTCTTCCGTTAAAAATTCGCTATGCACCGTTTCAACTCTTACTTTACAATCGTTGCTTACACCTGCATGAATAAATGCCTCATGGATGGATTTATAAGCATCTTGCAATTCAACATATTTACCTACTAAGCCAATGGTAACTTCGTGTTTAGGATTTTTCAATTTACTTAAAAAGTTATTCCATTTTTTTAAATCAGGTTCTTGTGTAGCTGGTAGATTTAGTTTTTCTAACACAGTTAAGTCTAACTTTTCACGAAGCATTTCCATGGGTACATCGTAAATGGTATCAACATCTCGGGCTTCGATTACACTATTAACAGTAACATTGCAGAACAAAGCTAATTTGCGGCGCAAATCCATATTCAACGGCATTTCGGTACGACAAACTAAAATATCCGGCTGAATCCCAACCTCTAATAAATCTTTTACCGAATGTTGTGTAGGTTTTGTTTTTAATTCTTTGGCCGATTTTAAATATGGCACTAATGTAAGATGAATTACTAATGCATTTTGATTTCCTTTTTCCCATTTCATTTGTCTAATAGACTCAATGAAAGGCAAGCCTTCAATATCGCCAACAGTTCCACCAATTTCGGTAATAATAATATCGTATTCGCCTGTAACGCTTAATGCCGTCATTCGGCGTTTGATTTCATTGGTGATATGCGGAATTACTTGCACTGTTTTTCCTAAAAAAACACCTTCACGTTCATGATTAATAACCGTTTGATAAATTTTACCAGTAGTAACATTATTAGCTTGTGAGGTAGGAATATTTAAAAATCGTTCGTAATGCCCCAAATCCAAATCGGTTTCGGCGCCATCATCCGTTACATAACATTCACCATGCTCATAAGGATTTAAAGTGCCCGGATCAACATTAATATAAGGGTCAAATTTTTGAATAGTAACTCTATATCCACGAGATTGCAATAACTTGGCTAAAGACGCAGCCACAATGCCTTTGCCTAAAGAAGAAGATACACCACCAGTAACAAATACATACTTTGTCATAACGGGGGATAAAAGTAGAATTATATTTTCAGAAAATGATGATACCGCATAGAAATAAGTTTTGCACAACCCATAGAATAAAAAAATTGATTGTATTTTATACCTTCGCTGCTCAATTTTTTTATCTATAAATGGCTTACAACTTTGCTGAAGGCGAAATTATTTTAATCAATAAATCCTTAACATGGACATCCTTTGACGTAGTTAGAAAAATAATTTATACCACCCGATTTAAAAAGATTGGTCATGCTGGAACATTAGACCCATTAGCTACTGGCTTACTTATCTTGGCTACTGGCAAAAAAACAAAATTGATTTCTACATTTCAAAATACGAAAAAAGAATATACCGGCATTATTACATTGGGGGGCACTACCCCTTGTTTCGATTTAGAAATTCCTGTTGATACATTGCACCCTACAGAGCATATTACGAACGACATGATTTATGAAACAGCAGCTTCATTCGTTGGCGATCAAACCCAATATCCGCCTATCTATTCGGCAGTAAAACAAAATGGGAAGCCGCTATATATTTTAGCAAGAAAAAAAGAAGATATAGAATTAAAAAAACGATTTATTACTATCTACGAATTTGAAATTACTAAAATTGAAATGCCCGATATCCACTTTAGAGTAGTTTGTGCAAGTGGTACTTATATTAGAAGTTTGGCAAATGATTTTGGAATAAGATTAAAAAGTGGTGCACATTTATCAAAACTTTGTAGAACCAAATCTGGCGATTTTGATTTAACAAATGTGCCAACTATTGATGAATGGATTGATGCTTATAAACAAAGCCAATTAGATTCAAGTTCTTAATTTGTTTATAACTTCAATTCTAAATTCATTTATCAAGATTATTTTTACAAAAAAAATATTGCTTTGAAAGTTTATTTAGATTTACTACAACACATTTTAGATAAAGGTATAATTAAAACCGACAGAACTGGAACAGGCACACAAAGTGTGTTTGGCTATCAAATGCGATTTGATTTAAGCGAAGGTTTTCCATTGTTAACCACAAAGAAATTACATACCAAAAGTATTTTTCATGAATTGCTTTGGTTTTTAAAAGGCGATACAAACATTAAATATTTAAAAGAAAATGGTGTAAGTATTTGGGATGAATGGGCTGATGCTGATGGCGAATTAGGACCTGTATATGGTCGTCAATGGCGCAGTTGGCAATGCATAGATGGAAGTGTGGTTGATCAAATTTCAAACTTAATCACTCAAATAAAAACAAAACCCGATTCAAGAAGATTAATTGTAAGTGCTTGGAATGTGGCAGATGTAGAGAAAATGGCTTTACCACCCTGTCATTGTTTATTTCAATTTTATGTAGCCAATGGAAAATTAAGCTGTCAATTATATCAACGTAGCGCCGATGTATTTTTAGGTGTGCCTTTTAACATTGCTTCTTATGCCTTATTAACGTGTATGATTGCACAAGTATGTGATTTAGAAGCTGGTGAATTTGTGCATACATTAGGCGATGCTCATTTATATTTAAATCATATTGAGCAAACAAAATTGCAATTAACCCGTGATATAAAACCATTGCCTACATTGCAATTAAATAAAAATGTAACAGATATTTTTGGTTTTACAATTGATGATATTGTAATTGCAGATTACCACCCTCATCCATCTATTAAAGCACCCATTGCAGTTTAAAAAATTATGCATATTTCTATTATAGTTGCCACTTCTAAAAACAATGCTATTGGTATAAACAATCAACTACCATGGCATTTGCCAGCCGATTTAAAATATTTTAAACAGCTTACCACGGGGCATGTAATAGTGATGGGTAGCAATACTTATTTATCAATTGGTAAACCATTGCCCAATAGAACTACAATTGTAATTACATCGCAACAAAACCCAAGTTGGAAAGTAGATGGAATTTATATAGTTCATTCAATTAATGAAGCCATTGAAAAAGCAAAAGCTTTAAACGAAACTGAATGTTTTATTATTGGTGGAGCAAAAATTTATGAACAAACTATTCATCTTGCCAATAAAATTTACAATACAAAAATTGATATTGAATTAGAAAAAGCGGATGCATTTTTTCCTACCCTAAATGAATTAGAATGGAAAACAATTTCGGAAGAAAAACATGAGGCTGATGAAAAAAACAAAATGAATTACTCTTTTATTGTACAAATGAAAACAAGTAAAAAATAATATTTAGCTTTCACTTTTTACTTCAAGTTAAACAACAATTTAAAATAAAAACTTGGCTTTTTAAATTGTTCACGTACTTCTAAATTTTCAAACATATTAATCAATGTATCTTGCAAAAGCTTGCTGCGGTTGGCTTTTCGTACTATCCAATTAAACAACCATTTATTATTTACCAATTGTTGCAAGCGATAGCTTAATTGCAATTCATCACCTAATTCTTTATTAACGGCAGTGTCATAATTTTTCATTTCAACTGCTGTAAAATTATTTTTTGCTATACAATCTAAAGTTTGCATAGCAGCTAGTTTTCCACTAAGCATAGCATTGCCAACACCTTCGCCAGTAAATGGATCAATCAATGAAGCTGCATCACCCACCAACATAAATCGTTCGCCACTAATATTTCTTTTTTTACTGCCCAGCGGCAAACCATATCCTTTAATATCATCTATCAATTCAGCATTTTTAAACCGTATTTTTAATGTTGGATTGGTTTCAATAATATTCAACATTTCTTTTTTCAAATTTACTTTTCGGCTGCTTACATGGTCGCTGCGCATTCCTACGCCTACGTTTGCAGTGCCATCGGGCAATGGAAAAATCCAAAAATAACCAGGCAAAAATTCTTTTAAAAAATGCAATTCAATAAAATTGTATTCACTTAATCCTTCAATGCCTTTGTAATAAGCTCGTAAGCCAGCGCAATAATGCTGATGCTCCACTTCTATTTTTCCAATTCGTTTACTAAATTGCGAATGAGCACCATTAGCTGCAATTACAATATCAGCAAGGCATTCAAAGCTGCCATCATTACTTTTAATCAACCATTTTTCATCTTTTAATGCAAATGATGCAATATCCGTTTCTTCATACAAATGAATCAATGGCTGACGTTTTACTTCATCAATCAAAAAATTATCAAAATCAATTCGTTTAGCTACAAAGCCTGGTGTGATTTTATTGGTTTTAAAATCTTTTTTAAATGGTAATTTTATCGATTCTAAATTGGGTGCTACAAACTCAACACCATAGCATGGTACTTGCACATTCATTTTTTCAAAAGCCGAAATCAATTCAGGATTTATTTCACGTAATCTATCCAACACTTTGCCGCTTAATGCATCGCCGCATATTTTATCTCGTGGAAATTTTGCTTTATCTACCAATACACATTCAATTCCTGCTTTTGCCAAATACAAGGCTGTGGCTGCTCCGCCAGGTCCAGCACCAATAATTAAAACTTTAGTAGAAATTTTATTTATAATCATGTGTGGTTTTATATTAAACAAATTGTGCTACACTCCATGCCTCGGGCTTATCATTAAAATGGATTTTTGTTTTTGCCCATACTTCGCTAAATAAATCAGATTGGCGATAATTATTCAAATCATTTTCGGTTTGCCAATGGCTGTATGTAAAAAAAATGTTTTTATTGTTAATGTCATTTAGTAATTCAACATGAATACAGCCATTAAAACTTTTGATGAGTGGCTGCGATTGATTGAAAATTTCAATAAAAGTAGAAATGGCTTCGGGCTTGAATGATAGCTTTACAATTCTGATAATCATAGTTTTTATTCAAAAATAATTTTAATAGTATCGCCTTCTTTTAGGTTAAAAATTTTGCTGATATTATAATTTCTAATACCAATTTCTAAATACCCGAATTGATTAAAATAAGCAACAGGCTCATAAGGCTTTACATTAAATAAATGTGTTTCAATTTTGGTAAGCTGCTCTTTATAACCATAATTAATACTAATTTTTTTATTGGCTATAAGATGTTCAATTTTATTACGATGAATATTTGAAATTAAATTACCAAAATCATCAATGAACCAAATCCAGCCAGTGATGCTATTTTCAGTTATTTTAAATGGATGCGGTAAAAGCTTTTTATAATCATTAGAATCGCTATTTGCCCACTTAGTATTTTTTATTTCTATCAATTCTGCAATTGATTTAGCAATGTGTTGATAGAAAAATTGCGATTCGTGTAGCTTGCCAAATGAAACAATCTCAACTTTTTCATCTTTAAATAAATACGAAAAAATACCATTATCAATAGCAACAAATAAATGATTTTTATATCTAACAGCTTTTAGTTCATCTAATCTATTGGCAAAAACATTTACCATTAATAAATGGATAGCGCCTTCTTCAAATTGTTGATATAAATTATCTACCAAATAAGCAGCATGCGATATTTGAAATGGTTTTATAGAATGGCTAAAATCTGTATATGCCACATTTGGCAATACTCTTGAAATTGCTAATTTCATAAGCATTACTGAACCATCATTGGTTCCAAAATCACTTGTAAGTGTTATTAACTGTGTTTGCAAAAGCTGATAGGAGTGTTATATATTTACAAATGCAAAGGTAAACGCTTACATTCATTTTTATTAAAAATAAATACAACTTACTATGAACGAAACCACAATTCATCTCGAAGGCATTAATCCTGTTGATTTTTTTGGAATTAATAATTCTAAATTAGAAATTTTGCGCCGCTATTTTCCTGAAGTAAAAATTAATGCAAGGGGCAGCGCCATTAAATTATTGGGCAATCAAAAAGATAGAGAATTATTAGAAGAGAAGATTTACCAAATTATTTCATTGGTTGAAAAATATGGTAAAGTAAGCGATAGAAGTGTAGAAAGCCTTGTAGGTGGCGATGAAGCCAGCCACGAAATAAGTATGCCCGATATGACCGAAGATGTAATAGTGTATGGCACAAATGGGCATGTGGTAAAAAGTAGAACTGAAAATCAAAAAAAATTAGTAGCCGCAGCCGAAAAAAATGATGTGGTATTTGCCATTGGGCCAGCAGGTACGGGCAAAACCTACACTGCCGTGGCTTTGGCAGTAAGAGCCTTGAAAAATAAATGGGTTAAAAAAATTGTATTAACTCGGCCAGCTGTTGAGGCTGGTGAAAGTTTAGGGTTTTTACCAGGTGACTTAAAAGAAAAAATAGACCCTTATTTACGTCCTTTATACGATGCACTAGATGATATGATTCCTGCTGATAAATTGCAATATTATATGGCAAATAGGGTTATCGAAATTGCTCCATTAGCATTTATGAGAGGCAGAACTTTAGATAATGCTTTTATTATTTTAGATGAAGCCCAAAATACAACCGATTTGCAATTAAAAATGTTGCTAACCCGAATAGGACCAAGCGCCAAAGCCATTATCACTGGTGATTTAACGCAAGTAGATTTACCAAAATATCAACGCAGCGGTTTATACAAAGCATTAGATATTTTAAAAGATATTGATGGAATTGCAATTGTTAGATTAGGCGAAAGCGATGTGGTTCGTCATCGATTAGTAAAACAAATCATTAAAGCTTATGATAGCTCGGATGAGCAACCTGAAAATAGCAGTGAATTACCTAAATAACTAAAACATAAAGCGGTTAAAATTTCTTAGCCGCTTTATATATTTTTTCGATACTCGAAATTGATTTTACAGCTTCATCACCTTGTACCAACTTCACTTTTTTATTAAATAAAATTAAATCTATTACTGCATCAAACACTTTGTGATGATTGCTACTACTACCTTGATATCCGCTTTGGTATTGGTTTGGCGCATCATCATTAGATAATTGAAGTGGGTAATTAATATTTTTAATATTCCAGTATTCAATTTTATTCAAATACTGTCCACCAATTTTTACTGTTCCTTTTTCGCCAAAAAGTGTAATACTGCCTTCGTAGTTTTTTTCAAAAATATTATTGCTCCAAATAATTTTTCCTACTGTGCCATTTTCAAATTTCACAGTTGAGTTGCCGCTATCATCAATTTCTATTTTATGATTAAGCGTACTGATGGCAGCTTGTGCTGTTTCTATTTCGCCAAACCAATGCGTTAATAAATCAATAAAATGGCTGCCTTGTGTAAATAAAGCCCCTGATTCTGTTTTTAGTTTTCCTCTCCAATTCGATGTGTTGTAATAAGCATCATTCCTATTCCAAAGTATGTGGCAATGAGCTTCTATTATTTTTCCCAATTTATTTTTTGCTAATAATTTACCAACTTCTTCAACAGGAAAATTGTATCTATTTTGTTTTACAACAATTAATTGGCGATTGTATTTTATTGCCGCTGCATTCATTTTTTTTGCATCAGATGATGTTAAGCACATTGGTTTTTCGACTAACACATGCTTACCATTTTTTAATGCTTCAATACTCATTAATGCATGCAAATGATGGGGTGTACAAATATTTACAATATCAATTTTGGGGTTAGTAATTATCTCGTTAAATGAAGTTGTAAAAGAATAATTACCTATAATTATTGATGAAGGATTTTTACTTTTTTCAATATCACATGCAGCTATTACATTGGCATTTTTATTTTGCAATAATACATGCAAATGCCTATTACCAATGTTTCCACAACCTATTACAGCAAAGTTTAATTTTTTGTTAGTCATTAATTTCTATATCAATATTAATAGAAAGTGGTTTTGTTTTTTTTGTTCCAATAATAAATTAAAATAAACCCAAATAGCATTCCGCCCAAATGAGCTACATGGGCAATGTTATCATCGGCAGAGTTTCGCCAGGTTGAAAAAAGTTCGATGCCAGCATAAATTAAAACTAAATATTTTGCTTTAATAGGAATGAAAAATTGGAAATAAATAATGCTGTTTGGAAATAAATAACCGTAGCCTAACAACACACCATATACAGCACCTGATGCACCAATCATAGGCTCTGCAAATCTTGAATCTGCATTTGCCAAATTCAATTTATAATGGGTTACAATACTTTTAAATGAATCAATTAGTTGCACATTATTGGGGTTCGATTTCCATACACTAACTTGGTTAATAATATCATCAGTTGCTTGTAAATGATTTTTTTGTAAAAAAGTAATAAAAGCATTTGCGGATGGATGTTGAATAAATAAATCGGCAGATGCTATGGCTTGCAGATAGCTAAAATATTCGTATCCTAAGTAACAGAACGCTGCACCAATGCCTGTTACAAAATAGAATATCAAAAATCGTTTTGCGCCCCATACTTTTTCCAACACGGTTCCAAACATCCACAAGGAAAACATATTCAAAAAAATATGAAAAATATCTGCATGCATAAACATGTGTGTAATGATTTGCCAAACTCTAAATTTATTATTTAATGGAAAATGTAAACCTAGAAATTTATCTAAATCTAAACTCCCATTCATATTAAATACAAATTTGGCTATATAGAATATTACATTGATAATAATAATATTCAAAATTACTGGCGTAATTGGACCTCGGTTTCCTATTCTTTCATTCATAATTAGTTGCAAAATTATTCCAAATATTTAGTTATTATCAACTAAATGCAATAACAAAATGTATTTTTGCGTTAAATCGTTTTATTAAATATTTTAAATTAAATAAGTGAAGAACAAACGCATTGCTAAAAGTATTATTGTGGGTTTTATTTTATTGATAAGTGTAAATAGAATTTTGGCACAAGATAAAATTGCCGACAAAATAGTTGGTATAGTAGATAATAAAATTGTTTTGCAATCGGATATTCAACAACAACTAAATCAAATGGCGGCACAAAATGCGCCTATGAATGCTAATTCGAGATGCTATATTTATCAGCAAATGATGTTGCAAAAATTAATGGTAGCTCAAGCTAATCATGATAGTATTGTGGTAAATAATGAGGAAATTGAAAACGAGTTGGATAGAAGAATGAATTATTTTATTGGGCAAGTGGGTAGCAAAGAAAAATTTGAAGAATACTATCATAAACCTATTTTAAAATTTAAGGAAGAATTTAGAGAAGCTGTGCAGGAGCAATTGTTAGCACAAAGGATGCAACAAAAAATTACTGCAGATGCAAAAGTATCGCCAATGGAAGTAAAAAAATATTTTGATAATATTCCTACCGATTCATTACCTAATATTAATGCTGAATATGAAATTGGAGAAATTATTATTTCGCCAAAAGTTACAGCCGAATCTAAATTGGCAACAAAAAAACAATTACTGGATATTAAAGAAAAAGTATTGAGTGGAGTTAGTTTTGATAGCCAAGCAAAACTATATTCTGAAGATCCAGGCAGTGCTATTAAAGGTGGCGATTTGGGTTTAGTAAGCCGTGGGCAAATGGTACCCGAATTTGAATCTGCCCTTTTTAAATTAAAAGATGGCGAAATGAGCGATATAGTTGAAACACAATATGGTTATCATATTATTAAAATGATATCAAAGCAAGGCGAAAAAGCAAAGGCAAAACATATTTTAATAGTTCCAAAATCGGGCAAGGGTGATTTGGATATTACCGTTTTGAAATTAGATTCAATTCGTAAAAAAATTGTAGTCGATTCTATTTCATTTAAAAAAGCTGCTGATAAATATTCGACCGATGAGGCTACAAAAAGCAATGGTGGCTTAGTTCAGAACAGTAATGATGGCAATACTTTAATTGATGCACAATTGGTTGAACCTGATTTATTTTTTATTATTGATACCATGAAAGTTGGACAAATATCTAAACCATCAATTTTTAAAACTTACGATGGCAAAGATGCTGCAAGAATAGTTTGGCTTAAAACAAAAACGCAACCACATAAAGCAAATTTGAAAGATGATTATGCCAAATTGCAACAAGCTACTATCAATAAAAAACAGCAAGAAAAAATGTTGGAATGGATAAAAAAAACAGCCAAGAAAAATTACGTAATAATTGATGAAGAGTATAAACATTGTGAATCGATGAAAGATTGGATACAAGAAAATTAAAATATTTTAACCCTATTAATAAGTAAACTATAATGTACAATAGCGATGTAGAAGCGGTAAAAGGATTACACAATCATTTTCACCAACTAAAAAAAGAAATTGGAAAAGTAATAATTGGGCAAGATGAAGTAGTAGAAAAAGTATTGATTTCAATATTTTGCAACGGACATAGCTTATTGGTGGGTGTTCCAGGATTAGCAAAAACATTATTGGTAAAAACCATAAGCGATGCATTACATCTAAGTTTTAAGCGTATTCAGTTTACACCCGATTTAATGCCAAGCGATATTACTGGTGCTGAAATATTAGATGAAAGTCGTAAATTCAAATTTATTGAAGGACCATTATTTGCTAATATTATTTTGGCAGATGAAATAAATCGTACGCCACCAAAAACGCAATCGGCATTGTTAGAAGCCATGCAAGAACGAAGTGTAACTGTGGGTGGAAAATTATATCAATTGCCTGCTCCATTTTTTGTATTGGCTACACAAAATCCAATTGAACAAGAAGGTACATATTCATTGCCCGAAGCGCAATTAGACAGATTTATGTTTAATATAAATTTAGGCTATCCAAAATTTGCTGATGAATTAAATGTAGTAAAAAGCACCACAAATAATGAAATTGCAAACGTTGAAAAAGTATTAACTGGCGAACAGATTTTATTCTACCAAAAATTGATTCGTAAAATACCAATTGCTGATAATGTACTAGAATATGCTGTAAAATTAGCAGCTAAAAGCCGCCCTGATACTGAATTAGCAACCAAAGAAGTAACTAATTATATTAGTTGGGGTGCTGGCCCTAGAGCATCACAGTTTTTGGTATTAGGTGCTAAATGCCATGCAGCCGTAAACGGAAAATTTTCGCCAGATATTGAAGATGTAAAAGCTGTAGCCGAACCCATTCTTCGCCACAGAATGGTTAGAAATTATAAAGCTGAAGCCGAAGGAATAAGCATCGAAAAAATTATAAAGGATTTATTGTAAAACAAATTATTAAACATAAAAAAAGGCTGTATACAAAAAATGTAAACAGCCTTTTTTAGTTAAATGAATGAATTAAAAAATTTCCACCGCTTTATCAATCATTGGCTTTATTTCGCTGATATGAATTCTGTCTTGCGTCATTGAATCGCGATGGCGAACTGTTACTGTTTGGTCTTGCAAAGTTTGATGGTCAACACAGATGCAGAAAGGAGTTCCGAGTGCATCCATTCTTCTGTAACGCTTACCAATGGTATCTTTTTCTTCGTAAAAAATATTGTAGTGCTTGCGCAGATTATCAGCAATTTCTTTTGCTGCTTCGGGCAATCCATCTTTTTTCATCAATGGCAAAATGGCTGCTTTGTAAGGCGATAAAATTGCTGGCAAATGCAACACACTTCGGCTGTCGGTTGTGCCATCCTCTTTCGGTAAAATTTGTTCTTCAAATGCATTGCTTAATGTGAGCAAAAACAATCTATCTAAACCAACCGAAGTTTCAACAACGAATGGAACATAGTTGCCATAAGGCTTTCCAGTTTCTGGGTTCACATCGTTATCAAAATACTGCATTTTCTTTTTGCTAAATAATTCGTGTTGTTTCAAATCAAAATCGGTTCGGCTGTGAATGCCTTCCACTTCTTTAAAACCAAATGGAAACTCAAACTCTATATCCACAGCGGCATTGGCGTAGTGTGCCAATTTTGTATGGTCGTGAAAACGTAATTTATTTTCAGGAATCCCTAAACTTTTGTGCCAAGCCATGCGCTTTTGTTTCCATAAATAATACCATTCCATTTCGGTGCCAGGACGAACAAAAAATTGCATTTCCATTTGCTCAAATTCTCTCATTCTAAAAATGAATTGACGAGCTACAATCTCATTACGAAATGCTTTGCCAGTTTGTGCAATGCCAAACGGAATTTTCATTCTGCCAGTTTTTTGCACGTTTAGAAAATTGACAAAAATGCCTTGTGCAGTTTCTGGTCGTAAATAAATTGTATCGCTATCATCAGCCACCGAACCCATTTGTGTGCTGAACATTAAATTGAATTGGCGAACATCAGTCCAGTTGGTGTTTTGAGCGATTGGACATTGAATTTTATAATCCACTAAAATCTGTCCTAATTCTTTAAAGTCATTTTCATTGATTGCTTTTTCAAAGCGATTTTTTAAAGTTTCATACTTTAAATAAGAAGGAATATTTGTCCTTAAATATTCTTCTAATTCTTTTGCATAAGTAATTTTAATTTCATTGAAATTCCAAGTAATGTTTTGGTCGGAATTACCTGTAATTTTATTGCTTTCATTGTTTGGAACAATTGTATTATAAAGTGTATTGAAACTTGTGTTGAAGTTAGTTTGATGTTGAGTGTCAAACTGATTTTCTATTTCTTTTAATAAATTATCCAACTCATTTTGTAGTAATTTTTCGATTTCATCTTCAATCAAAACATCCACTCTGTAACGTTTTTTTGAATCTTTATTATCCACCATCGGGTCGCTAAAACTATCCACATGTCCGCTGGCTTTCCACGTGGTTGGATGCATAAAAATGGCTGCATCCAAGCCCACAATATTGTCGTGCATTTGCACCATCGATTTCCACCAATAATCACGAAGATTGCGGCGCAGCTCCACTCCAGCCTGACCGTAATCGTACACAGCCGCTAATCCATCATAAATTTCGCTGCTCGGAAACACAAAGCCATATTCTTTTGCATGGCTGATAATATTTTGAAAATGATTTTCTACTGAAGTTGTTGTATTGCTCATAATTGCAACAAAGATAGATTTCAGAATTAAGAATTGGGAATTAAGAATTAGGAATTTTCAACTTTGTGAAATAATTTATTTCACAAATAAAAATGGTTTAGCGCTTATGGCAATTTATTGATTTCTTGTAATGTGTTAGCAAGAAACATTTTCCTTTTTAAGAGATTTTTATTCTCTGTATTGTGAACGCTTTTTTATACTAAAGAAAAGTGTAAAATATAATTATTTTAAAAAAATGGGATTTACCAGCTAGTGATAAATCCCATTTTACAATGTAAGATGATGAACTATTTTACTTCATTTTCATTTCAGCCACTTGTACTATTTCTTTATTACCGCTATTTTGCTTATGTACAAATGCAATAATCTTTAGTTTATCAATATTCCATTTGGTAACATCTATTACATCCGACCGAAGCTGATATAATTTTACATTGCCAGCGGTTTTATTACCCTTTATTTCAATACCTGATAAAGGGGTAAGCATAGTTCTAAAAATATTATTATGTACATAGTTTAAATCAGTAGTGCCTGATGGAAGAACTTGAGGAGCAACAATACTATCTTCTGTAATATAAATACTTACGCCTAGTGTATCAGCAGTAGCATTGCCAGTAAAATGAATTTTTATGGCTACTGAATCTTGATGAATGATAGCATCCCAGATGCTTGCCAATTCAATATTTACATACGATGTTTTTGCTATTTGTTGATTTACATAAGTAATCCAACTAGCAGGCGTACTAAAGGTATAAGCGCCGCCAAACATGGTTCTATCAAACCTAGCCGCAGGTATGCCCGTAATACCATCTAAACTAGTGCTAATGGTAGTACCTGTGGCAGTTCTAAAATCAAATGGCGCAATAGGTAGCGATTGTGAAAAAGAATTATCAATAAAATGAATAGTAGCTGCCGATACTTTATTGGTAGTAAGTTTTATTTGCTCAATGGCTTGATGCCCATTGGGGCAATTGGTACAGCTTTGCCCCGAAAATTCTTCAATTAACACTCGTTTTGCATCGGGCGCAGGTATAGTAGTTTCAACATACATGGTATCTTTAATCAATCCACTTTTCTTTGCACCTATTGGCGTAGGCGCATCAGGGGTAAGGTTGATGGGTGGCCCTATTTCGGTACAAGCTGTTATGAATAAAGCTGTGGCAATAACTAAGTAAAATTTGTTTGCTAAAATATATTTCATAATAAATAAGATAAAAGTTTAAAATACAGTAGATACGCTCATTTTTAATCCACTAAAAGCAGGCTCTAACCTACATACGCCACCCGTACATACCACACCAGCTACTTGTTTAACATAAGCAATGGTAAACCTAGTAGAATGCTCGGTATAGCTAACAAAAAAGTTGTAATAATGTGCTTGTTTGTGTGGGTTATCATTACTTACCACAGTATTATACATATCGCTTACTGCAAATGAATAGTGTGGCGCCATATTAAATTCAACTAAAGCATAAGCCCACGAACCAAAATCTTGCTTGGTAAACATATATTGCAATTCAGTTCGGATAGATTTTTTTTCAGATAACTTATACGTAATTTCTGAAAAAGGAGTAATGGCATGTACAATAGGACGACCAGGATGCCCCTGATAGATTGCCAAATTATAATCTAAAGCTTGCATACCTAATTCAACAGTAGTTTTTTTAATCTTTTTTATTTCAATATCAGCATTTATTTCTTGAAATAAAAAGTTACCATGCCCATCATCAATATGAGCATAGTTGCCATTTATTCTATATCCTTTGGTAGGTGTCCAAAAAAAATCGCCTTGTGCAGCTTGTTCGCCCAATTCTTGTGTAGCCGAGCTATACCTAGCTAACAATCGTAAAGAGTTTTGCTTAGCCAGCGGCGGCTGAAAGCTTACCATGCCTTTAAGTAATACTTCGTTTTCATTCGGTGAAATACGAAACTTAAAGTAATCAGTTTTTTTGTATTGCGCAGTAATACCAAAGCCCTCAACCGAAAAGTTTAAGGTAGAAAATATAACCGAGCCAGCTTTGTTAATCAACTTACCGCCATAATCTCTAATGGCTTCGTTGGTTTTACCAGCATACTCGGCATACCAAGTAAAGTTTTTCCAATTAGTACTATTATAAACCGAGTAAGCATAAGCATTATTTTTAGGAATAAATCTGTTTGCCACATCCATATTAGTAATTTCGGCAACTACTTTATTAAAATTTTCATCATCTAATGTTCTATTTACAACAGATAAACCAGGCGTTACTTGCACTTTACCTTTTATATCAAAAAACGATTCGGCATTAATACCCTTCACAATAGGTTCGTAGGTAGTAAATATATTTTTTTGCCTGCCTGTAAAAGCTTTTAAATAAAGTTTATCATTAAACATTTTGTATTTTAACTGAATGCCATAAATAGCATTATCAATACCCAAGCCTCTATCTTCATAAGCTCTAAAAACAATACCACTACCAAATTGGTCGTAGATGTAGCCCCCTGTAATAGTAAGTTTATCAAGCTCTTTACTCACCGTCCAGATACCTAATCCTTGTGCACTATAAGGCAATGTGGGTTGATGCAAATTAGAGTTATTAAACACATCCAATCTAGTTTGAACAGTAAACCCAGAATTGGTGTATTGAAGATTTAACCAACCTTCGCCACCCGATAATTTTTTATCGTATAAAGGATTACCGCTAGCGCCAATTACGGTATCGCGTTGATAAAAATTTTGATTGTATTGAAAAGCCCCTGTAACTTTTCCTTTATCCTGCGCCCAAGTTTTTAGGCTACTAATAGCAAGTACAACCCCAAGTAGTATCAATATTTTTTTATTCATAAATTTATTTTAAAAAGAGATAAGCATTACACAAATCTAAATGAATCATTCAGAAATTAAAATTCTTTTTTCAGGCACTATTATACTTTATCGTTCACATGTATCAACACTTTAGCAATACGCATTCTATCTAAATGTTGAATAGTAAACTTAAAATTTTTATAACTAATGGTTTCATTTGCTCGTGGTATTTTACCAAATAATTCAAGTAATAAACCAGCCACAGTATCACTTTCGCCTTTTACTTCATCAAAGTATTCGCTGGTTAAATTCATAATTCTACAAAAATCATTCAACATTATTTTACCCTCAAATACATAAGTAGTATCATTTATTTTTTGATAATTAAATTCTTCCCCTTCATCAAATTCATCTTTAATATCGCCAATAATTTCTTCTATAATATCCTCTAAAGTAACCAAGCCTACAGTACCACCATATTCATCCACCACAATAGCTAAATGATTTCTTAAAGCCTTAAACTCTTTTAATAAATCATCAATCTTTTTATGCTCGGGCACAAAAAAAGGAGCCCTAATAAGTTCATGCCAATTAAAAGTATCAGGCTCATTTATATGTTGCAGTAAATCTTTAGTAAATAAAATTCCCTTTACCGAATCAATATCTTCCTGAAAAACAGGAATCCTTGAATACCCAACTTCATTCACAAACCTCAATAATTCTTTAAAATTAATGGTATAATCAGCCGCCACAATATCTGGCCTAGCCTTCATAATTTGTTTTACAGATATAGTTCCAAATTTGGCAATACCTTTCAAAATATTCATTTCCTGCTTCGATGTTTTATCTTGCAAAGCCAAATCAATAGCATGGTTCAGCTCATCAGTATTTACTTCCGATTGTTTTTTGCTCAACAATTTCTTCTCAATAATATTAGTAAATGAAATTAAAACAAAACTTAGCGGCGATACAATTTTAGATAAAAACCTAAGCGGTGCATACATTAACAAACACACTCTAATATTATTTTGCGAAGCATAAACTTTTGGCAATACTTCGCCAAATAACACCAATACAAATGTAACAGCCACTATTTCAATCAAAAACTTTAACCATTCGGCAAAGCCATAAGGCTCTATAATAGCATAAGTAAGTATTACAATACCAATATTCACAAAACTATTACCCACTAAAATAGTAGCCAATAATTTTCGGGGTTGTTCTAAAATTACAATTATTTGCTGTGCACTTTGTTTATACTTTTTGCGCAGCAAAGTAAGCTCTTTAGTAGTAAGCGAAAAAAACGCAACCTCCGAACCAGCCAACATTGCGCTGCATAGCAAAAGAAATAAAATAATAAAAATATAGACAATAGATGCCGACTGCTCATGAGCAGAAATGCTATGAATTAAAAATTGTGGGATAACGAAAATATTTCCCGACGGAGGCTGTGTATCCAAAATATATTGGTTTTGTTAAAAAAAAGAGTTGGAAAATTTAAAACTTTCCAACTCTCAAATGTAAAAATATTTTGCGAACTATTAAAATGGTAAATCATCGGCTGGCGAATCAACACCGCTAAAGCTTTCGGCAGCAGGTGCAGATTGCGAATTATTATTAGACGAATAATTATTTTCGTTAGCATTATTGCCACTACCCGATTCTTTGCCACCTAGCATATTAAAACTTTCAGCAACTATTTCGGTGAAATATTTTTTTACACCATCTTTTTCATATTCACGAGTGCTAATTTTTCCTTCTAAATAAATAGGTGTTCCTTTTCTCAAATATTTTTGAGCAATATCAGCTTGTACACCCCACATGGTAATGTTGTGCCACTCGGTTTTATCTACTTTATTGCCTGTTTTATCTTTGTAAGATTCAGTTGTAGCTAAACTGAATTTAGCCAACATTCTACCGCCTTCAAATGTTTGTACTTCAGGGTCTTTACCCAAATGTCCGATTAAGATTACTTTGTTTACGCCTCTCATAAAAATTATATTTATTGTTATTTAATTAAATTCAGTATTCAAATATATGTATTCATTTTGAAACAAAAAAAAATCCTGATTTATTTTCAGGATTTTTCACAAATTATTTGTCTTGTTGTAATTCTTTTAATCTTTGCACTAGATATAAAGTCCACTGTCTTTCGGCTCTATAAAGTTTTATAATTTTACGCCCCGATATTACTTTTTTAAATTCGGTATAATATTTTTTTTTCAAATCTAATTCGTGTTGCTCCATCTGAAAGCTTTCGATAATAGCCTTT
This sequence comes from Bacteroidota bacterium, assembly GCA_046051225.1. Taxonomy (GTDB): domain Bacteria; phylum Bacteroidota; class Bacteroidia; order Chitinophagales; family CAIODY01; genus CAIODY01. Next base: position 133,009 of record JBJOOR010000010.1, read on the forward strand.
TCAATTTCGGCATCCGTCATTTTATCATAATTCTTTTTTGCATCGTGCAATAAATCTTTTTTGTCTTGCCGTGTAGCTTCTAACTCTTTTCTAAATTGATTATACACTGGCCAAAATATTTGCGATTCTTGTGGTGTTAAATCCATTTTTTTGGTGATGAATGCTACTTTTTCGGCTTCTATTTTTTCTTTTACTGTGCTACTCATTTCCATATCTTGCGCAAATGATATTTTGCCAAGCATTACAATGATTGCTATTGCAGTTAATATGTAAGTTCTGATTTTCAATTTTATATTCTCGAAAGCGATTAATAATTTACTAATATAGTTTTAATTTAAATGGCATCATTTAATTCTGATTCATCAATTTCATTTTCAATATATTCTTTCAATTCTTTCTTTTCTTGTTCAATTTTCTTTTTTTGATTTACTATTACTGATGGCTTATTAGATGGCTTCATTATCTTTTTATCGCCCAATTGCAAATCATCTACATCTTCGGAATTATTTTGCAAATATGCTTTAATTTCTTGAGCTGTTAAATTCTCATTTATCGGTTGTTCAGATTGATGAAACAAAAACAAAACACCAATTAATAAAGCCGCTACCGAAGCTGCTGCGCTAAACTTAAATGTAGAAGTATTAAACCATTTAATTATTTTTCCATTTTCCTTGGTAGAATTTTTTGCAGACAATAATAACTGTTCAACATTGTTTTCAAAATAATTTTCAGGAATATTGAATGGATTGGTTTTACCAAAATTTATTACCAATTCATTTTCATCATTATTTTTTATTGTGGCTACAATTGTATTGGCAAAATTATTAAAATAATTGTGGGGCGTTTCAAAGCTGCTAAGTTTACTAAGTGGTAATATTTCGGCTGAAATAGATTCAGTATTTATTTTTTCAGTGATAGTAGCAGTTAAATTTTCAAAATAATTTTCAGGAACAATAAAATTATTCGCTTTGCTAAATGGCAATACCGATTCAATATCTATTGTATTTTTTGTACTATTAGCAATAGCTTCGGGTAAGTTTTCAAAGTAGCCTTGTGGTACTTTAAAAACCTCACGATTGCCTATTGCAGCAATTGTTGGCGAAATTTGGTTTAGTTCCTGTTTTATTAAATCGTTCTGTTTCATTTCTACTTTATCTGCTTCTATTTTTCTTCGACTATTTTTTATTGTAAAAGTTTAATTTTTGTTTTGCCATAAACACACTTCCAAGCGTTCGGAAGGCACAAATTTTTCATTTTCTTGTTCATTATTCTGTAAAAATCATTTTCTGATTTTATAGAAGTTTCAAAATATGGTTCGACAAGCTCACCAAGACTCTTACGAAATAACGAACTCCTATTTTGCATTCATCTCAATTCTAAAATCTCACATCTCTATTCCATTTTTTACACATCATTACCTTTTACAAAAGCTTCAATTTTTTTTACTGCATGATGATAGCTGGCTTTTAAAGCACCTTCGCTGGTGCCTAATACTTTACTCATTTCTTCGTAAGGCATTTCATCATAGTATCTTAAATTAAAAACTAATTTTTGTTTATCAGGCAGTGTTAAAATGGCTTTTTGCAATTGCATTTCCATCTGATTGCCATCAAAATATTTATCGCTGCTTAATTTATTGGCTAAATGATTTTCCATTTCATCTAATGAAAAAGAAAATTTTCGTTGTTTTTGAGCTAAAAATGTTAAGCATTCATTTGTACCGATGCGATACAACCAAGTATATAGCTGACTTTCTTCTCTAAAATTCTCTAACCCTTTCCATGCTTTAATAAAAGTATTTTGCAATACATCATTAGCATCATCATGGTCAATAACCATACGCCTAATGTGATAATATAGCCGCTGCTGATAGTTTATAACCAACGCTTTAAAAGCCATATCACGGCTTTCAGCAATTTTATATTTCAATAAAATTTCTTCGTCGGTCATTTTTAGGTTTGATATTTAGTCATTTACAACGGTCATTTATCTCCCTAATCAAATCGGGAAGTAAATACAACTTTCTTCCCTAATGACTGATGCCGAATGACCAATGACTTTTAGTTTTTTCTAGCTATCGCTTTCAATGCTGCGCTAACAATATTTGGTGTGTCTAAGCCATATTTAATCATCAACTCTTCTGGTGTTCCACTTTCGCCAAACGAATCGTTTACGGCAATCATTTCAATAGGTGCAGGATTATTTAATGCTAATACTTGCGCTACTAAATCGCCCAAACCACCATTGCGCTGATGTTCTTCGGCTGTAACCACACATCTTGTTTTTGCAACGCTTTTTATGACTGCTTCCGAATCGAAAGGTTTAATGGTGTGAATATTTATTATTTCAACGCTAATATTTTGTTCGGCTAATATTTTTGCAGCCTCTACGGCTTTCCATACTAAATGACCGCATGCAATTATGGTTACATCATTTCCTTCACATAATATTTGTGCTTTGCCTATTTCAAATTTTTCGGTTGGCGATGTAAAGTTGGCGCATTTTGGTCTGCCAAATCTCAAATAAACTGGTCCATGATAATCGGCAATGGCAATGGTTGCAGCTTTGGTTTGGTTATAATCACAAGGCACAATTACGGTCATATTGGGCAACATTTTCATCAACCCAATATCTTCTAATATTTGGTGTGTTGCACCATCTTCGCCCAATGTAAGCCCTGCATGGCTGGCGCATATTTTTACATTTTTATCCGAATAAGCAATTGATTGGCGTATTTGATCATACACCCTGCCTGTACTAAAATTGGCAAATGTACCAGTAAATGGTATTTTACCACCAATGGTTAATCCTGCTGCCACACTCATCATATTGGCTTCGGCAATACCACATTGAATAAAGCGTTCGGGAAAATCTTTAATGAAATTATTCATTTTTAACGAACCAGCCAAATCGGCTGTAAGTGCCACTACATTAGGATTTATTTTTCCTAATTCATGCAATCCATCACCAAAACCGCCACGGGTTTCTTTTTCATCAATTTTTATAATATCGGTAAGTTTCATTGTAGTTAAGTTTTTTGCGAAAGTAAGTCTAATTAATTTGCCAAAACTAATTGGAAATTAACAATGTGGAAAAGCTATTGTGTTGCTTACTTTGGGTATTCAAATTATAATAATAAATGTAAGTATTGTATCAGCAAATGCAAAGATTTGGTATTGTAATACTATAAAAAAAAGACAAGCTGTATTTACAACTTGTCTTTTTTTAGATAGCAACTTTTAGATTATGCTTTATAATTTTTAATATAATCTTTCATCCATTCTGTTGTTACTGATTTTGGTCGTTCAATTGGTAAGCTTAATGCACGACTCCAACACAATTGCGCCAATACACCTAATGCACGACTAACGCCAAACAACACGGTATAAAAATCATTTTCAACCAGCCCATAATGAACCAATAATGCACCACTGTGTGCATCTACATTTGGCCACGGATTTTTTATTTTTCCTTTGCTGCCTAATATTTCGGGTACTACATCATACACACTCCATACAATATTTACCAACTCATCATGTGGCATATATTTTTTTGCAAATTCCATTTGTGCTGTAAATCGTGGGTCGGTTCTTCTTAACACCGCATGTCCATAACCTGGCACCACTTTGCCTTCAGCCATTGTTTTATTTACATAATCGGTAATTTGTTGTTTGGTTGGCACTCCACCACCCAATTCGGTTTGCATATTTTGTATCCATCTAATTACTTCTTGATTAGCTAAGCCATGCAATGGACCTGCTAATGCATTCATGCCTGCGGCAAAAGAAAGGTAAGGGTCTGACAGTCCACTACCAACGCAATGTACAGTATGTGCTGATAAATTTCCACCTTCATGATCGGCATGAATAGTTAAATATAAATGCATCAAGTAATGAAATTCTTTTTGTTCGAAACCCAGCATGTGTGCAAAGTTTGCGCCCCAATCTAAATAATGGTCGGGTTCGATATGCACACCACCTTTGTAAGTACGGCGATAAATATAAGCCGCCACACGTGGCAATCGGGCAATTAAATTCATCGAATCTTCAAATGTATAATCCCAATAATCTTTTTTGCTCATACCCTTGCGATAAGCTTTTGCAAACAACGATTCGGTTTGCATTGCCATTATTGCAGTGGTAAATTGCGTCATGGGGTGTGTGGCTATTGGCAAAGCATCTAATACATCAAATACGTGCTTAGGCACAATGCTGCGCTTTGCAAATACGGTGCTTAAATGTTTTACTGTTTCATCAGTTGGCAATTCGCCAGTAAGCATTAAATAAAAAATGCCTTCGGGCAATGGCTCTGTACTACCTTCTGCTTTGGGTAATTTTTCATGCAATTCTGGAATTGAATAACCACGAAAACGAATACCTTCAATTGGATCTAATAATGATGTTTCTGTTACCATGCTCATAATGTCTCTCATGCCGCCATAAGCTTGCGAAATGGTTACAGAATCTAGCATTTTATCACCATGTTCCTTCAATAAGGTTTTTACTTCATCGGCCATTGGTATGGCTACAGCTTTGAATTTGTCTTTTACGATTCCCATTGATGTGTTTAAAAAAATTGTAGAAAAAAAAGGATTTCTTTTATTTAATCGCCAAATATACAAAAATGAATTTGTGTTTCAACATCACTTAACAATGATTTTATACAGAAAGTTTATTTTTTTTTTGTTATATTGTCGGTTGTATCGTTTGGGATGATGATAGTGTTGATTTGGGTGATGATGGCATCATTATAATATAACGTATTGAAATTTGCTATGCCCAAGGATAACACTGTTTTTCAGAAACCAAATAGCAACTTTATTCCTCTCCTAAAAATGCTTCGTTGGTAGATAGATAGAAGCTATTGAATCCTACACCCATTTTAATGCTTAATATTCTAAGTTGAACTAATTCGAGCATGGCTAAAAATATAAAAACAGCATGTATTCTATCTTGGCATATTTCAAACATTTTTTCAAATGGTGTTTCTTTATGATGCCTTGTAAGTGTTTGCAAATATGTTTTCGAATCTTCTAAAGTATAATTGTATCTAACCACTGTATGCTGTACATGCTGTGTTTGCGTATTAAATCGGTTTATTACTTTATCAAATGATTTTAATAATTTGAATAAAGTAAGCGAATGAATTTCGTGTTCGGTATTATATTTTTCGGCTATTTCGGCTAGCTCGGTAGTAAGGTTGCCACGTTTAAGTTGCTTCATTCTTATTTCTTCTAATGTATGCAACTCGGGCAGTGTGGCTTTAAAGCGCTTATATTCTAATAGTTTCTGAATCAGTTCGGCTCTGGGGTCAATCTCGTTTCCAAACTCATCTTTCTCTTTTCGGGGCAATAGCATTTTGGCTTTAATCTTCATTAGCGTAGCAGCAAACAGAATAAATTCGCTGGCTAATTCAATATTCATTTCGCCCATTTTATGAATATAATCTAAAAAATCTTTTGCAATTTTAGTGATAGGAATATCCTGAATATCTAATTCATCACGTTCGATGAAAAAGAGTAAAAGGTCGAACGGACCTTCAAACTGCGCTAATTTTATTTCGTAAGTATTTGCCACAAGGCTGCAAATATATTGATTTACTGCTTAAAAGAAAGCCTATAAATATTTTTCTGCAATTACTTTTATATGATGCATCTGATGACCAATAATAATATAACCAATGGCATTGGGTGTAATAACTGCTTGATTTGCCATTCCTGTTTTTAACAATTGGGTTTCATCAATATGTTTATAAAGCTGTATAGTAGCTTGTCTTACTGCTATAAATTCTTCTATTATATCATTCAAATTTCTATACTCGGTGTGGCATTGGGTGGCATAATCATCTTCTTCAAAACCTGGCAAATTTTGTGTTTCGCCACGGGCAATGCATAATGCCCTATATGCAAAAATTCTTTCGCAATCAATTATATGCATCAACACTTGTTTGATTGTCCATTTATTTTCGGCATACTTAAATGCGGCTTTATGTGTTGGAATTTTGATTACAAATTGCTCCATTTCATTTTTCGATTTCATCAGCAATTCGGTTAATTCGCCCTCTTCAACATCATCAATATATTTTTTAAAATATGGCTGATGTTGGGTAGTGGTAGGTTTCATGCTATTGTTTTTTTTTGTTGTATTCAGTATTTTATTGTTTCACAAACTTCCCGTTCTTCACATTGCCTTTGGTGTCAGTAGCTTTGATGAAATAAATACCCGAAGGCAAGTTGGCAGTATTCAGTTGGCAGTTTTCAGTAGTTAGTTTTTCAACTCTTACATTTTGTTGCTGACCTAGTAGATTAGTTACTTCTATTGTATTTACTATCCCGAACGTTCGGGACTTATCACTCATCACTAATAACTTTTCTGCACATGGATTCGGATAAACTACCAACTGCCCACTACCCACTGTAAACTGCTCCTCCACTCCATTCGGTGTTATATCTATTAAACTTACATCATCAAAAAAATAATACGATGCCGCAGGTAAATTACGGATACTATCTA
>JBJOOR010000011.1:0-131875 GCA_046051225.1 Bacteroidota bacterium
CCGTTTGGATGTTTTGAACAGGTGTTGTATTCCATGAATAAGTATAAGTGCCCGAACCACCTGTTGGTGTTGTACAGGTTACTGCACCGTTTGTGCCCCCATTACATAATATTGCTGTGGAGATAGAGGCTGTTACTGTGCTTAATGCTAATGGCTGTGTAACAGTTGTTGATGATGTTAAACTTCCACAATTATTGGCATCATTAACGGTAACGGTATAAGTTCCAATAGGAAGATTAGTAGCTGTTTGGGTTGTTTGAATGGGCGATGTATTCCATGAATATTGATATGGCGGTGTACCACCTGTTGGCAGCGAAACAGTTACACTTCCATCGCTTCCGCCATTGCAACTTACATTGGTTAATCTGGATGCTAAAATAGTTCCCATTGGCAATGGCTGTGTAATAATTACCGAAGCCGTATCGGTACAAACACCATTACTAACTGTAACAATATAAGTTCCTGCAAATAAATTTGAAATAGTTGCAGCATTTTGAATAGGCGAAGTATTCCAACTATAAGTATAAATTCCAATTGGATTTACAACCACCGTTGCATCGCCATCATGATTACCAAAACAACTAATATTTGTTCCTGAAACCGATGCTGAAAATGTAGGCGCAACATGAATTATCACCGTATCTTTTTTTATACATAAAGCAGAATTGGTAACCGAAATAACGTAGGTAGTGGTTACACTTGGCGTTGCTATTGGGTTTGCAATAGATGAATTACTTAAACCAATCGATGGACTCCATGAATAGCTAAATGGCGAACCACTGCCCGTTGCAGTTGCATTTAATGGAACACTATTGCCTGCGCATATGGTTGTATCACGGGATGGATTGATAGTAAAAATATTTACATTAACCAAAACCGATGCTGATGCACCCGAACATGAACCGCCTGTAACCGTTACAGTATAAGCTTTTGTTGAGTTTACAGTTGCAATTGGATTATTGATTAACGAATTATTTAAATCAGATGGTGATGACCATGAGTAATTATAAACGGGTGTATTTAAACAAACATTAAATTGAATATCTGGTCGGATAGTAGAACGAAATGCAGCCGCCAACGAGCATCCTGCATCATTATCAGCATAATTATACAAAACTAAATTTACGCCAGTAAAATTGGTTGACCGTACATAATCCCAATTGCTATAATCGCCAACGGCATTATCATAACAAAATTCAACAATAATATTATTTACATTATCCCAAAAATAAGGCGTAGTTAAAGTAAAATTATTCCAACCACTTGTGGTACTAATACCCAATGGCGAATAATAAACGGTTGTTAATCCCGAAATAAAATTACTACCCGATGGATAATTGTTATTTGATGCACAACCCATTTTTATGGTAAAATTTTTATAAGGTAATGTGCTGGCTTTCGAGCTTACAAAAAATGCTAAATCGTAAATATTTCCAGCCGTAATACCTGCTGCATTCAAATCAGCTTTTCTATAAATAAATTGCGAACGAGCATCTTCATTGCCACCCGTAAAAGGATAAAATTGAGTAACTGCACCATTGCCCACTGTGTATGGTGTAGTGCCTGCACAAGCCGTTGTAGCTGGCCCACATACAGGTGTAATGCTTGCATTTAATTGTGTAGTTGCACCTGGGCAAACTGTAGTTGGTGTGGCTGATACTGTTAAATTTGAAATGCCTGGCATCACTGTAATCACCATGCTATCAGCACTTGAGCAACTTCCATTATTGATGGTAAGATGATATGTGGTAGTAACTGTAGGCGATGCTGTAGGGTTTAAACAATTAGTACATGAAAGGTTTGTAGCTGGACTCCATTGATAATTTACACTTGGCGGAGTAGGAAAAACATAACCTGATAAAATTGCCGAAGCACCATTGCAAATACTAATATCGTAACCTGCATTCACAGTGTATTGCGGCAATACTGTAATTATTTTTGTAAATGTATCGCTGCAACCTGTTGATGAATTTACAATTAATTTCACTGAATAATTGCCCGAATTATTAAATAAATGTGTTGGGTTTTGTGCTGAACTACTATCCAAAAATCTACTAAATAAATCGCCAAAATTCCATTTATAATTTGTGATGGTAGCACCACCAATAATACTTGATGTATTTGAAAAAGCTACCGAACCGCCTACACATACGGTATCAACCGATGTAAAATTGGCGTTCAAATTTGTAACTGTAATTGTTTTTGTTCCTGTTGATGAACCGCAAACCCCTGCCGATGCTGTAACCGTGTAAGTTATTGTAGCAGTAGTGGTTGAAATTGGATTTGAAATATTTGAATTATTTAAAGCCGTAGTTGGTAACCAAGTGAAACTTACACCTGCATTGCTGGGTGTACAAACATTTAATCTTACATCTGGTCTGGAATAAATGTAATTGTAATACGATGAAAGGTTGCAACCCGATGTGCCATAAGCGTTGTAGCTTACTACAGATGGATAAGATGTGCTGGTTGCATTTACATAATCATAATAACTTGATGATGCATTATCATAACATATTTCAATTACAAGATTCGAATTTTTATCCCAACTATAAGGCGTAGTTAATACAAAATTATTCCAAGATGAACCCACAGTGGTAATGCCCGAAGTATTGCTGTAAACAGTTGTTAAACCTGTTGCCCATTGTGTTAATGCAGTATCAGTTGTACAACCAATTTTGATGGTAAAATTTTCATACGGAATAGTGCTGCCTTTATAATTTACATACAAGGCAATATCTTTAATAATGCCACCCACAATTCCTGCTGCGTTTAGTTCCGATTTTCTGTACAACATCTGTGTTCTTGCATCATCATAAAAACCAATAAATGGTGGTGCTGATGTAAAAAAACCATTATTACCACCCACAATATATTGAGCCGATGAGCCACAAGCCTCATTTGTAGCACCGCAAGTGGTAGGCAAAATTGAAGCATTTAATTGCACTGGCGATGGCGTACAAATAGCAGATTGCGAAGCCGAAACAGTTACCGTTGATAAGGGTTGAATAACTGTAACGATGATAGAATCTGTTCTGCTACAACCATTCGGATAATAATTTGTAGTGAAATAATAAGTAGTAGTTGCTGTTGGAGTAGCAATCGGATTTTTACAATTTGTACAAGATAAACCTGTGGTAGGAAACCAACTATAAGTATAATTAGTTCCTGCAATGCTTGGCGTAGCAGGTGTTACAGATGCATGTAAATGCGCCGATGCACCGCTGCAAATGGTAGTATCATTGCCTGCATTTACTGCAATTGATGGAATAATTACAATCGTTTTTGTAACAGTACTTGATACACAACTGATATTGGATGTAACTACTAACGAAACCGTGTAAGTGCCTGCCGCAGTGAATAAATGTGTTGCATTTTGCGATGTACTTGTATTCAAACTTCCGCTACCTGCATTACCAAAATTCCAATTCCATTGATTTACAAATGTACCTGCACCTAATGAATACGATGCATCTGTAAATTGAACTGGACTATTCAAACAAAAAGTATCAGGTGCTGAAAACACTGCCACTGGCGGTGTTGATGGTGTTACCAAAGTCATTAAAGTATCAATGCAACCATAGCCGCTATCGGGTGTAAGTACTACATAATATTTTGTGGGCGAAGCTGGTGCAGGAATAGTAATTGAAATACCCGTTCCAACCGCAGTTGCCATTGTTGAATCTCTCCACGAATAATTGGCAAAGCCTGGTGGTGCTGTAAATGTAGCTGTTGATGAACCAGGGCAATAGCCATTTAATATTTGAAATGAACCACAACTTACATCTACATAAGCATAACCAAAATGCCCACCATACGAGCAATCAGCCGTTGTAAATTGTACAATAATAGTTTTTCCTGCAAGACTCGAAAAATTTAATGTTCTGGTTTTCCATGGTTGATACCAAATGCCAAAACCAATTGATGATTGAAAAAAACCTGGCAAATTAGAACTGGCAATAAATGGATTGGGCAAACATTTTACTGGCAAACCTGTTGCCGAATCAAATGCTTCAACTGTAAATCGTGGCTGGGCATACGATGGATGACCTGGATCTTCAAACACCACAGCATAGCTATACAACAAGCTATATAAATTGCTACCACTTGGTATTCTGAATTTATAACTTACTCTTTCGGCTTGATTGCCAGCTTGATCGTTTCCTAATTTTATAGATGTAGTTCCACCCGTTGGCGATACTACAGGAAAGTTGCCATAAGGGTCAACACTTGTTCCTGTTTTTATATCATGACGATTAGATATTGGAGTGCCCGAATTAGCCACAGTGATAATATTCTGCACACCATTATCGGTTACCGAACCGATATAAGTTGTCCAAAAATTAAAATTTCCATTTTCAAAATCAATATTTTGAGGGCAAGAATTTTGGGCAAACAAATGCTGATTAAGTGAAAATAATACAGCTATAAAAAAAAGCAGGTTACTTTTCTTCATCATAAACAAAGTGGTTTTAAAACGTAATTTAACTAATTGGTAAAATTAAATAAATTCAAACTGAAATTCCGATTTTCAATAAGAATAAATCGTTTTGTTTTTCAACCAAAATAAAGCTTTAATGTGCAATAAATACTACGTAATTCAACGTAATAAAATAAGCGGATAGCGTATTGTTTTTTAGATTAAAACAATTGTTGATTTTCGATAATAGAAATTTTTTGCTCGGTTTTTTGTAGTGCAAATGCAATCATTTTTGCAGCCACTTGTTTGGCTTCAATGCCAGCATATTTTTTAAATTTACCTTTCATCAAAAAAGATAATTGCGTCATCATTTTTTGAAATATAATTTCTAATAAACGCTTTTCTGTTCTGTTGCCTAGCAATAATGCAGGGCGAAAAATAAATAGTTGATTTAGATGTAATTGTTGCAAAGCTATTTCTAATAAACCTTTTACATGAGGATAAAAAAATATTGATTTTTCATTAGCGCCTGCCGATGAAACCAACAATACCTTTTGTACAGAATTTTGTTTTGCCACTTGTGCTATGCTGAATGGCAAATGCAAATCAATTGCTTTAAAAGCCTCTTTGCTGCCAGCTTTTTTAATAGTAGTGCCTGTGCAAATAAATAAATCATCGCCTATAATATTTGCTTTTAAAATATTTTCATCTGCAAAATCGGTTACAATTTGTTGTAGTTTTATATGCTGAATGGGCAATGATCTTCTTACCAAAATAATTACTTTTTGATAAGCAGGTTCAGCCAATAAATCTTGCAATAAAAAATTGCCAATAAGCCCCGAAGCACCTATTAATACTGCTATTTTCATTGTATTCAAACTTCTAATCTCAAAATTCTATAAACCTACGCCATTGCAGCAGGGCCACCAAAATTCATGGGCAATGGGGGTGGCATTTCGGTATCTTTTATCATACCATGTTGAGCTTCAAATTTTTTAATATTATCTGTTAATGCATGCATCAATCTTTTAGCATGTTGGGGTGTAAGAATAATTCTCGATTTTACTTTAGCCTTAGGCACACCCGGTACTATTTTTACAAAATCAATAATAAATTCGCTGGGGCTGTGGGTTATGATAGCTAAATTGCTATAAATACCTTCGGCTATTTCATCTGTAAGTTCAATGTTTATTTGCCCTTCTTGCATTTCGGGTTGATTATTATTGCTCATTTTTTTATTTAGTTTTATATTGAATATAATTTTAGCAAAAGTAGTTTAATTTTACAAGCATATAAAATTCGTTTTTTATGTACAAAAATAAATTTGCAATTGTACCTCAACTTAGATTAGATTTACAAAACAAAAATATGAATGCGATTTTTATAGAATAAAGTTTGTAAAGTTATGTTACAACAATATATTGAACTAAGCCAAACCAATAAATGCGATAGCATGAGTGTGAAGGCAAGGCAAAAGTTATACTCAGATTCGAATCAACAGCAACAGTTTCGTTTTTTTTGCAATGGAATATACTCTATACAGATTATTAGTAATACCATTTTGGTAGATACTAAGAAAGTGGTAATAGCTAAGTGATAAAATCATTTTGGTGTTTAATCTTATTAATTATACTTGTGCCAAAATTAATTTTGGCACAAGTATCTTTTACCAAAGAATACTTTATTGTTAATCAACAGCATCCTCAAAAAATAATTAAAAATGGGGAAAAACTATTTGTTTGCGGAGCAGAATACCACAATTTAAATAATCATTTTAATGGCTTTATTTTAACAACCAATATTAATGGAGATTCTTTAAACTATTTATCAACGAGGGATACTATTTCTAATTCTTTTAATGATATTCTAATTAATGATAGTTTAATTTTAGTTGCAGGTGATAGAGATAGTTCAAAAACATATTCCGATGCTACTTTTTTTGTTTATTCATTGGTATCAAATAAAAAAGTTGCACGAATTAATTTTGGAGACGCAGATGGAGATATATTTCTGAAAATATTAATTGATAAAAGCAACAATATTTATCTAATTGGATGGGTTGTTTTAACACCTTTAGTTGATGCCAACGTAAAAGTGGTAAAATGTAAGCAAGACGGCACTTTAGTATGGGGAAAAAATTATGGTGGTGTAGGTCAACAAGGAGGATACGGTGCAATGTTTGCTGAAAATGAAAATCTAATAATTTGTGGTACAACAAATCGTTATTCTATACCATCACCTATAAGTGGTCAGTTAGAAAATGATGGATATTTGATTTGTATTGACACACTTGGCAGTGTGATTTGGGAAAAAAATTACACAATTAATAATCTTCCAACAATTGCTGAATCATTTCAATCTATCACAAGTTGTAAGGGAAATCAATTTATTTGTTCGGGATATTTGAATGATGAAACTATCATACAAAATGATCCTAATTATGATTATGAAGCTTTGCTATATATGGTAAATGATACAGGGAAAGTAATATGGTATAAGCGTTTTTTTATTGATACTAAGCTAGATAAGTCTAAATGGTATAAAAGCTATTTTACTAAAGTGATACAAGATGTAGCTGGAAATATTTTATTGTTAGGAACATACAGAGATATGAATACTTTTAATATAGATAAAGTAGGATTTCTTTGTAAGTACAATCCCGAACATGATACTATTTATTGGCGTATTGAATTTAAAGAATTGGATCATGATTTTGAAGCTAATGACTTTGTTTTAAATGATGATGGAAGTGTATTTGTTGTATTAGAAAAATGGCCAATACCCATTTATTCATCAGATGTAATATTAGTAAAAATAGATAATACAGGTTGTTTAATGGATGAATGCCATATTGGGCAGCCTCATTTTAATACAAATGGTATTGTGTTTCCTAATCCATTTACCAATGAATTTAATTTACAATTTACTGAAAATGTAAGTGAAGTAAATTTAAGTATGTATAATGCTGTAGGGCAGTTGGTGGCAAGTAATACACTAAAACCCAAGCCTACAGCCGAGGGCAATTATTATGTAAATTATCAAGCGCCAACTTTATCTAAAGGTTTGTATTTTTATCAGCTAACTGCTGATGGGAACATAATTACAAAAGGAAAAATAATGAAACAATGAATACAATAAGAGCCGCTACTTGTTATTAGTGGCTACAATAGAAATAACTAATTTGTTGGGCAAAAGTGTGCACTATTCCCCATTTGCAAAGGGGATGTTTTAATTGATATCTAAAATACCCAGCGGAATATATTTTGTTAAAACCACCGATGAACAAGGCAATATTAAAGTGGCTAAATTCGTTAAGCAATAAAACTATCATCTTGAAAAAAACAATCCTACTTCTTACCTTTTTATCACTTTGCTTTCAACTAAAAGCACAAGTTTATTTTATTGAATTTAGCAATAAAAAGTCGAATTACACTTTAGCTAATCCATCGGCGTATTTAAGCAACAGAGCTATTTTGCGCCGCAGCAAACAACATATAAAAACAGATTCAACCGATTTGCCAGTAGTACAAAAATATGTAGATAGCATAGCTGCTACAGGCGTTAAAATAATGGGTAAAACTAAATGGCTGAATGGTGTTTTAATTACTACACAAAACCAATCGGCATTAAATAAAATTTATAATTTTCCGTTTGTAAAATCGCATATTCAAGTAAAAGATGCAGGCAAGGCGGTTTCGCAAATTCATAAATTTGAAAACACTAATTCAGTTGCGGCTATATCTAATTATAGCAACGATGATTATGGTTTTGCAGCCACCCAAATAAAAATGTGTAATATAGATTTTTTGCATCGCCAAGGCTTTACAGGCAAAGGGTTGCAAATAGCTGTATTAGATGCAGGATTTATAAATGCAGAAAATAATGATGCATTTGCATCATTATGGAATGAAAACCGAATAATAGATTTTTATGATTTTGTACATCAACATGATTCTGTATTTACCGATGCACATCATGGTGCTTCGGTATTATCATGCATGGCTGTAAATGAGCCTACAAAATTTATAGGCACATCGCCCGATGCTTCTTTTTATTTATTTGAAACAGAAGATATAAAATCGGAATATCCAGTTGAAGAATATTATTGGAGCATAGGCGCTGAAAGGGCCGATAGCGCAGGCGCCGATTTAATTAATTCATCATTAGGTTATAATTGGTTTGATAATGCTATGTATAATCATGCTTTTATTGATATGGATGGAAAAACTTGCCCAGCTTCAAAAGCGGCTACGTTGGCTGGTTCAAAAGGTATGATAGTTTGTATTTCGGCAGGCAATGAAGGGGCAAATGCATGGTATCATATTGGTACACCAGCCGATGCAAAAAATATTTTAACAGTGGGTGCAGTAAATGAATTTAGAAACCATTCATTTTTTAGTTCGCATGGTTATAGTGCCGATGGCAGAGTAAAACCCAATGTATGTACAATGGGCGAAAACACAGCATTAATAGATGAATATAATAATGTAGAATGGGGCAGCGGTACATCGTTTGCATCGCCATTGCTTTGTGGCATGGCTGCCTGTTTGTGGCAAAAATACCCTACCAGAACAGCATTGCAAATTGAAAATGCTATTATGCGTTCGGCAAATTTTTATACATCGCCCACCGATTCATTGGGTTATGGAATTCCAGATTTTTCGATAGCAGATAAATTATTAGCTGAAAATATTTCGGCAGTAAATGTATCAGCAATTAAGCCCGAAATATTTCCTAATCCATCTACTGAATTACAAATATTTGCGCATAGCAATGTTAATCAAAATTGCAAAGTAAGTGTATATAGTATCGAAGGAAAACTTTTAATTGATGAATCAATAGCCGCTTATCAAAACTTAAATACTTATTTTAAAATAGCGCAAGCCACATCTTTAAATAAAGGCATATATTTAGTAAATTTTAAAATCAACTATATCACGTATCCATTAAAGTGGGTAAAAATGTAGCTTGAAATAGCTACTGAATCAGCATTATAAATCAATCCTAGTGTCATATTTATTTTTCTCAACAAATAGTTGTTTATTAAAAATTGATTTTCTACTTTTGCAGTCCCAAAAAAAATTGGAATGCCTACAATACAACAATTAGTAAGAAAAGGACGTACGATTATTCGTGCAAAATCAAAGAGCAGAGCGTTAGATAACTGCCCTCAACGTCGTGGTGTGTGTACTCGTGTATATACTACTACACCTAAAAAACCAAATTCAGCTTTGCGTAAAGTTGCAAAAGTTCGTTTAACAAATAAAAACGAAGTAATAGCATACATACCAGGCGAAGGTCATAATTTGCAAGAACACTCAATCGTATTGATTCGTGGTGGTCGTGTTAAAGATTTACCAGGTGTACGTTACCATATCGTTCGTGGTGCATTAGATACTGCAGGTGTAAACAACCGTAAAAAAAGCCGTAGTAAATATGGTACTAAGCGCCCTAAACCAGGTGCAGCAGCAGCTCCAGCAAAAAAGAAATAATTTTTAACTAAGTAATCTTGTTTATTTAAAAACAAGGTGAATATATTCAACTAAAATAAAATGCGTAAAAAGAAAGCCCCGAAGCGATTACTTGCTCCAGACCCAAAATTTAACGACCAATTAGTAACTCGTTTCATCAATACATTGATGTGGAGTGGTAAAAAAACAATTGCTACTACCATCTTTTATGATGCCATGACAATTATTGATAATAACCAAACATCTGAAATGGATGGTTATACAACTTGGAAAGAAGCCATTCAAAATGTAACACCTGCTGTAGAAGTAAAAAGCAAACGTATAGGTGGTGCTACTTTTCAAATTCCTGCTGAAGTTCGCCCTGATAGAAAAATTTCATTATCTATGAAATGGATTATTCGTTTCAGTAGAGATCGTAATGGTAAATCAATGGCTGAAAAATTAGCCAACGAATTGATGGCAGCTGCAAAAAAAGAAGGTGCTGCATTCAAAAAAAGAGAAGATACACATAAAATGGCTGAAGCAAATAAAGCTTTTGCACATTTTAGATAAGATAATAATACAAGTTATTAGTTAATGGTTAATTGTTAATAGTTTGTGCCTTTGGGGTTTAAACATTATCAATTAACCTTTAATATTTATTAGAATTCAATAAAAAATCATAATCAACAAATAAAAATGGCAGACTTAAGATTTCAAAGAAACTTTGGTATTGCAGCACATATTGATGCTGGCAAAACTACCACTACAGAGCGTATTTTACGCTACACAGGTATGATTCATAAAATTGGTGAAGTACACGATGGTGCTGCTACAACCGATTGGATGGAACAAGAAAAAGAACGTGGTATCACTATCACTTCGGCGGCTGTTAGTTGCCAATGGAAATTTCCTACTTTAAAAGGAAAAGATTATGCTGATACTAAATCTTATTATTTCAACATCATTGATACTCCAGGTCACGTTGATTTTACTGTAGAAGTAGAACGTTCGATGAGGGTATTAGATGGTTTGATTGCTTTGTTTTCGGCGGTTGATGGTGTTGAACCACAATCTGAAACAGTTTGGCGTCAGGCTAATCGTTATAAAGTTCCACGTATTGGTTTTGTAAACAAAATGGATAGAAGTGGTGCTGATTTCTTGATGGTAGTGCAACAAGTAAAAGATATGTTGGGTGCTAAGGCGGTGCCTTTGCAATTGCCAATTGGTGCTGAAGATGATTTTAGAGGAGTGGTAGATTTGATTAAAATGAAAGGAATTATTTGGCACATGGAAACAGAAGGTATGACTTTCGACGAAATCGAAGTGCCTGCTGATATGCTGGATGAAGCCAATGAATGGAGACAACATTTGGTAGAAGCTGTAGCAGAATATGATGATAAATTATTAGAAAAATTTTTCGAAGACCCTAATAGTATTACCGAAGCTGAAATGCACGAAGCCATTCGTAAAGCATGTATTGATTTATCAATTGTGCCGATGATGTGTGGTTCATCATTTAAAAACAAAGGCGTACAAACTGCTTTAGATGCAGTGTGCCGTTATTTGCCTGGTCCATTAGATATTGAAGATACAAAAGGAATTAACCCAGATACGGGCGAAGAAGTTACTCGTAAAGCGGATGCTAAAGCACCTTTTAGTGCATTAGCATTTAAAATTATGACTGACCCATTTGTTGGTCGTTTGGCTTTCTTCCGTTGCTATAGCGGACATTTAGATTCAGGTTCGTATGTGTTGAATGTACGTAGCGGTAAGAAAGAACGTATCAGCCGTATCATGAAAATGTTTGCCAACAAACAAAATCCAATTGATTTTATCGAAGCTGGTGATATTGCAGCAGCAGTAGGTTTTAAAGAAATTAAAACAGGTGATACTTTATGTGATGAAAATCACCCAATCACTTTGGAAAATATGTTTATTCCAGAACCCGTTATCGCTATTGCAGTTGAGCCTAAAACGCAAGCCGATGTGGATAAAATGGGATTGGCAATTTCGAAATTAGTAGAAGAAGACCCAACTTTGAGAGTTAATACAGATGAAGATACTGGTCAAACGATTCTTCGTGGTATGGGCGAATTGCATTTAGAAATTATCATCGACCGTATGCGCAGAGAGTTTAAAGTAGAAGTAAACCAAGGTGCACCGCAGGTGGCTTACAAAGAGTGTTTTGCTACTACAGTTACACATCGTGAAGTGTTGAAAAAACAATCGGGTGGTAGAGGTAAATTTGCCGATATTCAATTTGAATTTGGCCCAGCTGATGAAGAGTGGTTGAAAGAAAACGAAGGCAAACATTTCCAATTTGTAAATGATATTTTTGGTGGTTCAATTCCAAAAGAATTTATTCCTGCTATTATTAAAGGATTCGAAACATCAATGCCTAATGGTGTATTGGCTGGTTTTCCAGTAAACAACATGAAAGTTAGAGTATTTGATGGTAGCTACCATGATGTAGATTCTGACTCGATGAGTTTTGAAATATGCGCCCGTTCTGCTTTCCGTGAAGCTGGTAGAAAAGCAAAACCTACTTTGCTTGAACCAATTATGAAAGTAGAAGTGCTTACACCTGACCAATACATGGGTGATGTAACAGGCGATTTGAACCGCCGCCGTGGTATTATGGAAGGTATGGATAGCCGTGCTAACTTACAAGTTATCAAAGCTAAAGTGCCATTAAGCGAAATGTTTGGTTATGTAACTCAATTGCGTTCGTTATCATCAGGCAGAGCTACTTCAACAATGGAATTTAGCCATTATAACAATGCGCCAAATAATATTGCTGAAGAAGTAATGGCAAAAAATAAAGGTAAATTAAAACCGATTGAAGATTAATTTTTAATCAGAATAGAAAATAAAAAAGCGAAGCAACTTAAATGGGGCTTCGCTTTTTTTTGTAATGGTTAATGATTAATGGTAAATTAAATACAATAGCTGTATTTAATTTACCATTTACAATTTAGCATTAACCATTGCTCTTCAAAATAAATTTTGCTGTATAAATTATATTTTCTAAAAATGTAGTACAAATTATCGTTGCTGCTATGCAATTATACGCCAACCTTTTTATTGCTGCCAATTTCACCGCCATCGGCAACGCCCCAATTTTTGGGAAGAATAAAGTAAGGGGTTTAATTTTTTTAGGCTTCGTTTTCTCCATTTTATTTATCGGCAAAAAAAATTTTCGAAAAAATATTTCCTTCGGGTCGTCCGTAATATCCTTCGGGTCGTTGGTAATGTTCTTCGGATGGGAAAATATGTTCTACGGTTCATCCGTAATGTCCTTCCATTCATCCGAAGAACATTTCCGTCCGTTCGTAATGTCCTTCCGTTCATCCGAAGAACATTTCTGCTCGTCCGTAAGGTTCTTCCAATGGTTGGTAATCAATTAGTTAGCTAAAATATCAATTTTCTAAACAATAAAATCAATTAAATTTATGTCAAACCTTTCCAAGTTTTTAAATTTGTATGTTCAAAATAACAGAATAGTACAACGATAAATGGCAGATACCCACCTTTACAGAAAAAATGAAAAGTAATACACATCAACTTTTCACCCCTGCATTTCAGCAAAAATTGTTTAATTCATTTGCAGATAAATACAATACTTTAGTAAACAAATTTTCATTTGGTATTTCAAATAAAATAAGAAAAGAATTAATC
Source organism: Bacteroidota bacterium (assembly GCA_046051225.1). Taxonomy (GTDB): domain Bacteria; phylum Bacteroidota; class Bacteroidia; order Chitinophagales; family CAIODY01; genus CAIODY01. The sequence continues at coordinate 13,552 of JBJOOR010000011.1, forward strand.
GCAACGATTCCTATTAATACAAGTAAAATAAGCATTTTAGATTTGATGTGTGGTGGTGGCGAAAATTGGGGTTTCATCACCCACCAATTTCCGAACGCTACTATTCATGCCGTTGATTTTTCAGAAAAAATGATTGCAGTAGCCAACCAAAAAAATCTGAAACATTATAATTCAACTATTAAAATACAATGTGATAATATATTTGAAATACACTTTGAAAATGAAAAATTTGATTTAGTTGTATGTTCATTTGGTATAAAATGTATGGATGAAAACAAGTATGCAGAATTTGCCAAACAATTAAAAAATATATTATTGCCCAATGGAATATTTGCTTATACCGAAATAAAATTGCCCAACAATTTTATTCTAAAACAAATCCTATTATTTTATTTTAGATTAATAATACCATACGTTTCTCTCTCCTTTTTAAATAAGCAATCGGGCATCAATTATTTGCACACGTATTTGCAAAAATTTGATGGTGGAACAAAACTAAACACAGCTTTATTGAATGAAAAAATGACTCTACAACAAGCCACAAGTTTTTGGCAAATTGCAACAATTGTAATTGCTAAAAATAAATAAATCAATAATTTTAAAACATGAAACCCCTATCCTATTATATTTTAATAATTGCATTATTAATGCAAATTTCATGCAGCTGGTATATTGATAAACCCATACCCAATGATACCATTGAAATGAAATTAGATCCTTTTAGAATTTGTAAATATGATGATAAATGCATTTGGCTTTGGGGTATAGATGGATTGATTGCTAAATATAATTTGGAAACAAAACAGAATGTGAAAATTTATAAATTTGATAGATGCGATTTTAATACCATTCCACGATTTATTGAAGGCAAAAAATATTTGTATTTTCTTTCTGAAAACAGAGCTGAAGAAAAATATAGTATCACAATTGTAAGCAAGAAAACAGAACGAATTGTAAACAGATTAAAAAATTGGAAAAGGTTTGAAAACATACATCATGAAAATTTTAATATCGATAATTCAATTGCTTACCACGATGCCTTATCAAACATTCAACAAAATAATCATTTTAATTTTAAAACATTTTCAAATAAAATTTTCAATCTTGATGCAGATGCTGATACATTTATACAGGTAAATAAAATTGATTCTGCAATTTTTAGCAATAGAAAAAATGGAACATTTGAAATAATAACCAACAACCCAAATTCACTAATTTATCATTATCCCGATACCAATAATTTTGGATGGAAAACATTAGAATGTAATAATCCCAATGCTATTTTGTATCAAAATAAATTGTATTGCTTATTTTTTGATTCGAAAAATAAAATTAATTTAATTGATAGCGCTGGAAAGAATATTTGTACTATAGATGTTGAAATGGTTGATTTTACTTATGCTGGCAACGAACCATATTTTATAATTGATAATAATAATATTATTGGCGTTGTATCGCACCAAATAAAACATGAATGGTTAAGCATTACCCTTAAAGACAAAAGTTATTACACTTATCATCATCAATTTATTTATTACAACATTAAAAGCAAACAACTTCAAACGTATAAATATGCAACTAAAAGCAATAATTATTACAACCAATAAGTTGAATTAATTTTTCTCTTCGCATTGTTTTTTCATATTTTCTAACACATGTTGATGAAGATTTTGAATAAAATAATTCAACCATAAATTGGCATAAATTTCTGGATTGAATTTATGTTTAAAACTTGTTGAAGCATATAATTTAACTTGATGATTGTTGATGGGCACAATTTTAAATTCGCCATAATTTATAAAGAAGTGATTGTAAATATGCATCGTTCGTGAATCTTGATACACCGAAGTTTCTTTCATAGAGGCTAATGAATCTAATATGGTAAACCGCAACAAATGCAATGAATCGCAACTTAAAACTTTTGCTTTTATATCACCATTATTATATCTACATAATAAATTTTTGCATTGTAATCCATTTTGTAAATTCATTTCTAATGGATACGAAACTCCATTTTTGAAAAAGAAATTATTCGATTCGCCAAAACTAAAATGATGCGTTATCTTATTCCAAACTTCGGTTGATGAAGCATTGATAATAATTTCATTTGTAATTATTTTATCGCTTGATACATTTACATGGCTTGATGATGCAGCCACATTCAACAACAATAAAACAAGGATAGAAAGATGCCTGATGAAAATTTTTGATTGAATAATAAAGCCAATAATAATTCCGAAATAGAATGGCGCAAGTATTATAGGCGAATAAATAATTAAACAAATAATGCCTTCTCCAGCCATTATACATAGCGCTATAAAAAGTGCTGCAATAGGTATTAATGCATACTTACAAAGTTTGCCTAATGATTTTTCTTTTTCTGCTGTTAGTATTAATGCAAATAAAATTCCGATAGAAAATGGAATGGTAAGCAGCACAAATGTTGAATATCTACCCTCGTTTGCATAGTTAGGAAATAAATAAAATAAGGCAGCAAAAAATAATATAGCAATGGTTAAAAACCAATTATTATTAGTTCCTCTTTTCATCCATCGTTTAAATTTTAATGAACAAAATTTTATTGTTCGGCTTATATCATTAACAGGATTTTCGTTGGATTGAAGTATAGTTAAACCTATCACCAAAGCAACTATAATTAAAATAACTAACATCATAATTTTCTTTATTTACATGCTTTTTTTAATTTTCACAACAAACGTAGTATATAATTTTGTATTCAACAATCGATTATCAACAACTACAAAACCAATACATAATTACATTTTATAAATTCAAATAATAAGGCTTCATTAATTCAATAAATTCATAAGTATAATTTTGATTTTCGTTTTTCAGTAGCAATATTTCTTCTGTTGTTGAAGTTGATTTTTTGCTCATTTTTACCATTGCTCTTTTGATGTTTGCCTTTGGATTATCTTTTATGTAACAGATTTTTTCAATAGGCAATTTCAGTTCATTAATTCGATGCGATGGTAATATTAAATAACAGATGCCATCATCGGCAAGTAGTTGATAAATGCAATTTATTAATTCATCTAATGTAAGCGCAGCACTATGTTTAGCTACATTAGCTTTTTCATTTTCAGTTTGCAAATCGCCATCAAAGTAAGGTGGGTTCGAAATAATTATATCATATTTTTTATCTGTATTTTTTGCAAACTGCTGTATGTTTTGATGATAACAAGTTATCCGATTTTTAAAATTCGAATGTATAAAATTATTGGATGCTTGTACAAATGCATCGTGTTCAATTTCAACTGCATCAATTTTAGCAGCATTAAATTTTTGAGCCAACATTAAACTTAAAACACCAGTACCAGTGCCAATATCTACAATAGTTTTCGGTTGATTGATAGCCCTACACCAAGCGCCTAGTAAACAAGCATCTGTACTTACTTTCATCGAGCATTTATTTTGATGAATAATAAATTGTTTGAATTGAAAAAATGAATTAGACATGGCTTACAATAAAAAAGACAAGATAAGAATTAACTTACCTTGTCTTTTATTTCTATAAAAATAAATTGAATTATTGTGCGCCTTCCACCATCACATTTACTTTGTTATTCATCACTTCTACAAAACCATCTTTTATGGTAATAATAGAATCTTTTGAATTTTGGCGAACTCTAATTTCGCCACTTTTTAAAGATGAAATTAATGGGGCATGACCTTTTAATATTTCAAATTTACCGTCAGTACCAGGAAACAATATACTTTCCACTTCGCCGCTGAAGAATTTTTTTTCTGGTGTTAATATTTCTAAAATCATTTTACTTTTTGTTTATTGAGCCATTACGCAATTGAGTAATTATCAAATTAATTTTTCGCTGCTTCCATCAATTTTTTACCTTTCTCAATAGCATCATCAATGCTACCTACTAAGTTAAATGCTGATTCAGGATATTGGTCAACTTCGCCATCCATAATCATATTGAAACCACGAATAGTTTCTTCAATTGGCACCAACACACCTTTCAACCCTGTGAACTGTTCAGCCACATGGAACGGTTGCGATAAGAAACGTTGAACACGACGAGCACGACTTACTACCAATTTATCGTCATCACTCAATTCATCCATACCCAAGATGGCAATGATATCTTGTAATTCTTTATAGCGTTGTAAAGTTAATTTCACACGTTGTGCTGTATTATAATGTGCATCACCAACTATTTCTGGAGTCAAAATTCTTGAAGTAGAATCTAATGGGTCAACCGCAGGATAAATACCTAACTCTGCAATCTTACGACTCAATACTGTTGTAGCATCTAAGTGAGCAAAAGTTGTTGCAGGAGCTGGATCTGTTAAGTCATCCGCAGGTACATAAACTGCTTGTACAGATGTAATTGAACCACGTTTGGTAGAAGTGATACGTTCTTGCATCAATCCCATTTCAGTAGCCAATGTTGGTTGGTAACCCACCGCTGAAGGCATACGACCTAACAATGCTGATACTTCCGAACCTGCTTGTGTGAAACGGAAAATGTTATCTACGAAGAACAAAATGTCTTTACCTTTTGAATCGCTGCCATCACCATCACGGAAATTTTCAGCAATTGTTAAACCGCTCAAAGCCACACGAGCACGGGCTCCTGGAGGTTCGTTCATTTGACCAAATACGAAAGTTGCTTTCGATTCTTTCAAACCTTCCATATCTACTTTTGATAAATCCCAACCGCCTTCTTCCATGCTGTGCATAAAAGCATCGCCATATTTCATAATGCCTGCTTCCAACATTTCACGAAGCAAATCATTTCCTTCACGAGTTCTTTCGCCCACACCTGCAAACACTGATAAACCACCGTGTCCTTTGGCAATATTGTTAATCAATTCTTGAATCAAAACTGTTTTACCCACACCAGCACCACCAAACAAACCGATTTTACCACCTTTTGAATAAGGCTCAATCAAATCAATTACTTTAATACCAGTAAAAAGAATTTCGGCTGATGTACTTAAATTTTCGAACAACGGCGGTGCATTGTGAATATTTCTGCCATTTTCTTTGCTTACTTGTGGCAAACCATCAATGGCATCACCAGTTACATTAAACAAACGACCTAACACTTTATCACCAGTAGGCATTTTAATATTATTACCGGTATCAATTACTTCAGTACCACGTTGCAAACCATCGGTAGAGTCCATCGCTATGGCTCTTACAGCTTCTTCGCCCAAATGTTGTTGCACTTCTAATACTAAATCAGCCATACCATCACGTTTAATGATTAATGCGCTTAAAATTTCGGGTAATACATTGCCTTCGCCTTCAAAGCTAACGTCAACAACAGCTCCGATAATTTGTTTTACTTTGCCTTTGTTCATTTTTGGTTATTCGTTATTATGTTATTTGTTATTGAGCAAGAAGTCATTATTTGTTTAACATTGGTTATTAGCAATCATCTTATTGAATGTACTAATGACTTTTGGCTAACTACTATTGACTTTTTTCGAGCCGCAAAAGTAAGGTTTCAAATTTTGATTTCAAAGCTATATTATAACTATGTTGAAAGATTGTGGATTAAAAAAATAATCTTATCAATTACATGTATTCATCTTATCAACAACTATATGCCAATAAGGTATGCTATGATACTTGTTTTTATTTTATAATACTGAAATCAGCCATAATAGGGTGCTATCATACAATATACTATTACCCCTGTAATGGTTACGTATAACCAAAGCGGAAGAGTTATTTTGGCAATTTTTTTATGCTTATCAAATTTATTTTGCAAACCCCTTGAAAGTGTGATTAATATTAATGGTAAAATAACGGCTGCTAATATGATATGTGTAATGAGTAAAAAGAAATAGATAGGGCGTATAATACCAACGCCGCCAAAATGTGTTTCTTTAGCAAGTGTATGATACACTACATATAGTACTAAAAACAATGCTGATAGTGCAAATGCTGAAATCATGGTAGCTTTATGTGCTGCTACTTTTTTATTGATTATTAATACAAAGCCTATTATTAATAATACACTTACAACAGCATTTAAAATGGCATTAATAAAGGGTAGTATGCTTAAATTAATATTGCCCATAGCTGGCTTGGGCATTACATACATAATGGTTACAACAATAGGAACTAAAATAGATGGCAATAAAATAAGCCATTTATGATTTTGTGTGGTAGGCATATTAAAAAAGGATTGATTTAAATTTAGTTTTTAGGTGGTTTTAATTCATCTACATCTTTAGCCAATTCTTTAAGCAGGCTTACTATATCGTGTTGCAATTTATTTACCGAAATACTATCGGTGCCATCATACACCCCTCTAATAATACGATGATTATCTACCAATACTAATTTTTCGCTATGGTCAAAAGTTTCGGGGCCATCGGCTTGTACAGCCAAGAAATAGCTATTTTTACACAATTGATATAATTGCTCTCTATCGCCAGTTACAAAGCTCCATTTACGTTCATCAGCACCAAATTTTTTCATATATGCTTTTAATCGTTGTATGCTATCATGTTCAGGGTCTACCGTATGCGATATAATGCGTACATATTTTACTCGGCTATATTCCTCTTGTATTTTCAATAAATTCCGGGTCATTTTGGGGCATATAGTAGCACATGAACAAAAAAAGAAATTGGCTACATATATCTTATTTTTAAATGAATCGTTGGTTATTATTTGCCCATTTTCATCTATTAATTTAAAATTGGCTATGGTATGAAATACTTTTACCGAATCGAATATTTTTTTACCATTTTTTATATACGAAGTATCTTTCATCATTGGATAAAATAGCTTAGGCAATGGCTGGGGCAAACCCAAAAAAACATTGTAATAAAGCCAAAACCCAATGGGTACTAACACTGCTATAATTAACCCTAAAAAAGCATTTTTTTTATTTCCCATTATTAAAATTTTTATTAGGAAACAAAGGTAGTGATAGAAAGTTTTTAGCCGATGATTTTATGGATTAATAATTATTTAAACTATTAACATTTAATTTTAATATGCCAATACTTCGGTACAAACCATTCCCAAGCACACAAATTAGGAAGGCGACAACAACAAACAGCTTATCGTTTAAGGAAACCGTCCAGCTCTAATCTAAAGATTGGAATGACGTTCGGAAATTTTAATACAAAAGCTTTTTAAGTTGCATTAATTCATCATATTTCAGTTGGTCGTTTTGCAATTTAAAATCATCGGCAGTTTGCAAAATAAGTTCCGAAATTAACTCAATATTATTAGCAGGGTTAAAATATTTATCTTTGGGCTCGGTTCTTAGTTTATGTAAATATTCAATTATTTGCGGCCTATTAAATATAGCGCCTTGGTTATAAGGATTAACATAAAACAATATATCCTGTGCATTTATATAACCTGTATTTTGTTGAAATACATCGGTATCAACAAAGCATACTACAAAATGATTTTTTAAACATACGCCATAAATTGGCATACGCAATTGTTGGGCTATTAATAAATACAATAATCCTAACCCAATTTGATTACCTTTTTTTGTTTCTAAATTGTAGGTAATAAAATTGTTTTTAGGGTCTTTAGTTTGTAATAAATTAGCATGAAACTGTTGATGTTTAAAAAAAATAAGATTAAATACTCTTACTTGCTCAATAGGTGTAAGCTGTTGGTTTAATTCAATCCAAATTTCTTTTTTAAGTATTTCTAGCTTATCGGTAATTGTATTTTCGGGTGCATCAGGATAATAAAATTTATTAAAAATTATTATTCCCTTTTGCAAATTATCTGATTCGTTTAAAGCCCAAGTTTTTAATTCATTTTTTAATGAATCAAATTGAATGGTATGAATTAAAGTTTCTAATCGGGTTTGTACTAAATCATCTACATTATGTTCCCATTCATCCTCTAACTGCGGAATTACTTCGGGGCCAAATTCGCAAAGCTTTGCAAACACATTATTGTACACTTCTTCATCAGGGTCATCCAATAATGAGATAAGCGATTTATATGGAGTTGATTTACGCATCAATAATTATTTGATAACTGTAAAATTGCCCGATAAAGGAAATACGCTTCCGTTTGAACAAAGTACCTGCATTTGATACATATATACATCATTGCCTACCACAGTTCCATTTTTTGTTCCATCCCAACCATAGTTTGCATCATTAATAGGGAAATGTTCTTGATTAAATAATTCATCGCCCCAGCGATTGTAAATCCGTAAAAACACAATTTCTTTAATCCCTCTGCCTTGAATAAAAAATCTTGAATTAATATTTGATGATGGTTGATTTGGCTCGAATGCATTAGGCACATAAATAGAATTATTTTTATCGCACAATACAAAGATGGAAACATCAGCCGAATCTTTACAACCATATTCATCCGTCATGGTAATAGAATAAGTGGTATTAACTTCGGGTGCTACAATAATGTTTTTATCCGAATCGCTACCCATAATTCCGATAGATGGTTTCCAAATAAAATGCGCCAAATTAGTAGATGGCTTAGCCGTTATTGAACGCTGCTGCCCACCAAAAATGGTATAGGTATTTGGATCGATAATTACATGAGGTTTAGGAAATACATACACATATACATTAACCGATGCCGAATCGCAATCGCCATTAATAATTACCCTAAACGAATCTGTTTTAGTGGCTGTATAAACTAAATTAGGCTTGGTAGATACTAATGTGTTATTACTTAATTGATACCATTCATAACTAATACCGCCTTGTGCATACAAATTAATATCAGCACCTACACATACGGCTGTATCATGCCCTGCCAAAGGAACCAACAAGCCTTTTACGGTAATAGTTACTTGGGCAGTATCTACACATCCATAAGCATTTGTTTGTTGTAAAAAATAAGTATTAGTAACCAATGGCACAATAGCAGGACGGGCCACTGTATTACTTGGCGAATAAACACTACCACCTGCTGGGCTATACCAATTGTAGGTCATTCCGCCAGCAGGCGCACAACCTATAAGTGCTACAACACCAGGGCATACAGAATCATTTGCTCCAGCACATGCAACAGGAATTGGGAATACATTAAATGTATCTGTTCGAGAACTTACACAACCAAACGCTGTGGTTAACGAATAAGTAGTAATATAATTTGAAACAAATGTGCTACTTAAATTTGTGTAAATTTTAGGCACATTAGTAGGCGCAACTGCTGAACTGTAATTGGTATTATCGCCAAAATTCAAATCATAATTAGAAATAGGAACTATTGAAATAGAACTATCTGTAAAGCTTGTAAGCAAAGGATTACAAGAAGATTGTGCCCCTAATAATAAATGAACTTGTGGCAATGATGATATGCAAATAGTAGTATTACTAGTATCAGCACAAGCAAATTGATTAACTAAAATTAATATAGGCTGATAACAAGTATCGCCCAATAAAGCAGGCAATGTAAATGTGTGTGCAGGATTTGGAAAATTGCCCGGACCTGTTTGTGGTGTTCCATCATTCCAACGCCATACAAAGTTTACACCCGAATTTGGTGTAGATGTGCTAGAGAATGCAACAACACCACTATTGCCGCAAATAGAATCATGATTTACGCCAAAATTTGCCAACGGAATTGGATATACAGAAAGCGTATCATACAAAGTATCATTACAACCATATATGGTTGAAATTTGATAAGTAATAAAAAATTGTCGAACCAATGTATTACTTGAATTAGTGAATACATGATTCAAACTAATAGGTTGCGAAACCGAAGAGTATGGTGCACTTCCATCACCAAAATCTAAACTATAATTTGCTATCAATGCCGTTGAAATACTATTATCAGTAAAATCAACACTTAATGGATTACACGAAGATTTGGTACTTAAAGTTAAGCCAATATGTGGTGCTGCCGAAATACAAACTTGATGCATAACGCTATCAATACATCCCGAAGAATTTCGGATAATTAATTTTACTTGATAGCAAGTATCTACTACACCAGTTGGTCGGGCAAATGTATGTGTAACAGCTGATAAACTGCCTGCTGAAATATTAGGCGTTCCATCACCAAATTTCCACTGCCATGTAATACCGCTATTTGGTATAGATGTGCTATGGAAATTAACAACACCGCTATTACCACAAATTAAATTTGTACTTGATGTAAAGGCTGCTGTTAAACTTGGCAATACCAAAATGCTTTGCATAGTTGAAGTATCTTTACAACCATGTTTCGAGCTATCAATAAGTACAATTGTGTAAGTGCCTGCGCCTGCTGTAAAACAATATTGTGCATTAGTAGTGGTAGCAAAAGAAGGTAAATTAGGAAAACTTAAATACCATTTATAGCCACCTAATGTATCAGGATTGATAGATGTATTTATAAAGTTAGCACATTGATTAATACAAATTGTATCGGGTAAAATATTGAATGAAGCTGTTGGATATGGATGAATACGAATAAAAGGTTTTACAATAGTATCCTTGCAACCAAATGTAGATTGAATAATCAATCGCATACTATATGTACCTGGTGTTGAAATAGTAATGGTAGGTGTAATAGTTGTATAGTTAGCAAATACATTACCACTGGCATCAAATATTGTCCATTTATATTTAGTATTATCAATAGGATAAAGTGTAGCAAATGAAGAATCAATCATCGTTACAGTGCCTTTGCCACAAAAATCATACACGTATGGTGTCCAACTAAAATTAGCAGTTGGTCCATCAATATGTACAGTGTCTTGCACAGGATAACTACAACCAATACCATCATCAATAAATGCTTGAACTAATTGATGTCCAGCAAAAGAATATTTATGACAGAAATTATAAACACCCGATGCTTGAAAAGGCAATGCCTGAAACGAGCCATCAGAAAATTTAATAATTGGAGCCATGGCAGAATTGGTAACTAATTGGCAGCATACCGTATCACCCACACAAGCATATACATTACTGCAATTTAATCTACCAATTGGACCAGCAACGTGTAAGTTTTTGCAAATAGAATCTGAACAACCAGTTGCACTAATTGCATTCCAACATAATTTATAATCGGCAGGATAACCAATAGGAATAGCTATTTTATTGGGAATACCTCCTTGATTTTTATAATACGTAAATGTTTGATAAAAATTAATTGGAGCCGAACTCATTGAAATAATCAATTGGTCGTAAGCACCTACCGAATTATTGGTAAGTGTATCAAAAGTACCAGGGCACGAAATAGAATCTCTACCAGAAAAAGATGCTAATGGATTTTGTACATGAATTTTAATACAGGTATCTTTTATACAGCCATAAATATTGTATAAATGTAGATTAATATAATAATCGCCACCTACAATAAACGTATAAGAAAAATTAGAATTGGTAGATAAGCAAGTGGTGTTTTGATTGCAAAAACCAGCACTAACCGACCAACATCTTGTAGTAACCAAACCTGCGGTACAATCAGTAAAATTAACTGTTGAGCCTAAACAAACAATTGTATCAATAAAACCTCCAATACATGGATCCATGCCAACAACCGTTGGTGTAGCAATAAATCCAACTTCTTTACAACCAATATTATCTGTAAGTTCATAATACACGTTTGCATTTTGAACTGCTCTGAAACAATGCGTATAACTTGTCCAAGCACCATGAATAACTTGCGAAGTACCATCGCCAAATGATAAATAGGTTGAATCGGGTACACCACCGCAATACACCGTATTATTGGTAAGTACCAAACAAATACCACAAGAATTTGTAAGTTGTGACAGCGTAATATTTGGAGTAATTTTATGAAAAGTAACAACCTTTGTTGTAGAATCAACACAGGTTTTTGATGAGTTAGAAATTTTTAATTTTACAATATATGATTTTCCACAAGTATCATATTTATGACAAGGATTACGCAAAATAGATGTTTTACCATCACCAAATGTCCAATTGATAAAGGGAGGTGGCGGATTAGAAGGTGAACTATTTGTAGAAGAAAAACAAAAAGTTGGTGAACATTGCTGCAATGTAGTAGGTGCTACCAAATCTATTTGAGCTCGAATTGGAAATACTTGTACTGTTTTTATTGTAGTATCTGGTGGGCAATTACTTGATATATTTTTTGTAATCATAGTAACCGTGTATGAACCTGTGTTGCAAAAACAATGTGTAAATATTGGGTATGCTCCGTTGGGGGCTACAGCAAAATTATAGGATACAGGTGCACCACAAGAACCGCTATTTACTATAAAAGTAATATGAGTTGAGTCGGTTGGTGGCGGATATACTTTAAATTTAGATCTTATAGTTACACATAAGTTTGATAATGTTCCTGTATTAGTGCAGCTTAACGAATCGCTAAAATCTCCTAATATACCGTTAATCAAAACTGCACGTGGCACCACCAAAGTATCTGAACAACCATTGTTTACAATCACATAGTGAGCATCAAAATGACCTGTATCATCAAAACATACTCTTGGGCTATCGCATACAAAGCTTTGTACCACAGGCTGTTGATCACCTGGCTTAGTAAAATACCAATGACAAACTTTTAGCACACAAGATGGAGAACTATTAGGTGGTGGAATTAATCCAGGAACATTAGGATTCACTTGAACACATGCATTTTTATGAACTAAACATTGAACTGGGGGCGACATACTAACAACAGGTGGTAACTTATGACCAATCTTTATTACCTTATATCTTGAAATGGTATCAACGCAAGCAAAGCCACTTGCAGAAAAAGCAATATGAGTAATTTTCAGCGAATAACAAGTATCAATATTACAATGAAATAAATGTTGAATTGTATCTTGTGTAGTAGTAATAACGGGTGTTCCATCGCCAAAATCATATATATAAAGTGAATCATTTCCTGGAATAACTTGAATTTTTGAAACAATAGTATCGCATCCATTTAATTTCGATATGATTAGATTTCCATTCGGTTTTTGTTGAGAAATTGTAATTGAATCAATTGCACAACAACCACCATTAGCGGCGCTTTGGCATGTTTTCAAATAAATGAGAAGGCTTCCGAAATTTGGATATGTATAACAAAAATTTGTTGTGGTACTTAATGGGGTACCAATTGGTGCACCAATAAACCATTGATAAGTTGTACCTGGTAAATTATTGGCAGGGGTACTAGCGCTAAAACAAAATTGATGACCAGCAGAACAATAACTTGCCAAAGTTGGCGGCGTTAAACTAATATGTGCGGTTGGCGATGGCATTATGGTAACTTGAAAACAGCCGTTGTAAGTAACTGTACAATTATTACACAAATTGGTAACTTGATTATTTTGAAAACAAATATTGTACGTAACTGGAATTGAAGTGCCACATGGAATTGAATATACGCCTGGTTGAGTTGATGTAATTTGCCCTAATACAATGGGCGAACCACCCACACCTACTGGCGTTGCTACCAAAATACCTTTAATTACACATACTGGATTTGAAATAGGATTTGAACTAGCATTAAGTGTAACTGTAAATGATTGCCCACAGCATGTTTGCGTAACATTTGCTGATAAACTTGTAACTGCTACACCTTGCAAACAAACTGCATTAATTAACTGTGCTGTATCTGAACAACCAGTAATCGAATCTTTTACAGCTACTATTACATCATGACATCCATAAGTATTAAATGTATGATTAATGTTAGCTGCCGATGATGATGGCCCATTTACCGCAGCAAATGGAGGAAATGATGAAGGTGGAAACCACCACGAATAAATTCCATTCCCAATTAATGATGTTGATGCAGCATGCAATGAAACCGTTGATGGCGCTATACATGTATTGCCTCCTGTTACAGATAATGTTGCCTTTGGATTACATGGCACACTTACAAAACAAGGCTTACTTACCACTTTTGTACAGCCGTGTGCATCAACTACTGACATGGTAATAGTATAACAAGGCGGAAAAGTATTTTTGCATGCATATGTATGTGTTACAGCTGTTGAGCCCGATGTGGTTTGATTTGCATTATCGCCATAATACCAAGTAATAGGCCCAAATGGTGCAGTACCAGAACTTATATTTGGAGTAAATGTGGTAGTTAATGAGCCACAGCTAAGTGTATCAGAAGCTGTAAAATTTGGTTGAGGAATAGGATACACCTTAGCAATACAGGTACAAAATGAATCTTTCTGTCCAGTTGCCCTGTTTATTAAAGTCAAACAAAGCTTGTACGAACCATATACCGTTAATGAATAGCCAGTGCCTGTAGATGCTGCCGCACCGCCCTTTGCAGTAATAAAACTAATCCCCCATGGTGCAGCACAATTTAAATTATTGCTGATTTGCAATCGCCAAATAGCTGAATCATAAGTACCCGAAGAACAATTGTTTATCTGAATAAAAAAAGGACCACATTGCGCTACGGGGAATGTTTGCCCCGATACTGCACTGAAACAAGCAATTGGCGCTTGTGCTCTTACATTTGAATTAATAAATACTACAAACAATAAACTTAAAATCAAGTAGATTTTCCGCATACAAGGTTTTTTTGAATAAACTATAGATGAATGAACCAATAAAAAATGAGCTAGCAAAGTAGATGTTTATTAAACGTAAAACAATAAGTATTTCTACTTTACTAAAAAAAATAAAATCCGATATAAAAATAATACTTCTATTTATTAATTAATATTTTTTTGCAAACACTTTTCTGTTGAATAAAAGATTTGCTAATAAAGTGTTTAATTCAATTAAAATCAATTTCAAGGTTTCAGATTTGCAACATTATTTGTATTTTGGCGGCTAATTAAATGAACCATACAAATAATTGTATCCATGTCTGATTGGAAAAAAAGTATCGACCTTACTAAATTACCGAAGCATATTGCCGTTATAATGGATGGCAATGGCAGATGGGCAAAACAACAAGGTAATGCCCGAATATTTGGTCATGAAAATGGTGTTACATCTGTTCGAGATATTGCTGAAGGCTGCGCCGAAATTGGCATTGAGTATTGTACCCTATATGCATTTAGTACCGAAAATTGGAACCGACCAAAAGACGAAGTAGATGCGTTAATGATGCTTTTAGTAAGCACTTTAAAAGGCGAATTAGAAACATTAAATAAAAACAATATCAGCCTAAAAGCTATTGGCAATTTAGCATCATTGCCAAAAAGTTGCTATAATGAATTAATGGAAACTATTGACAAAACTAAAACTAACACTAGATTAAATTTGGTGTTGGCACTAAGTTATAGTAGTTATTGGGAAATTACAGATGCTGTAAAAAAAATTGCAACTAAAGTAAAAAGCAATGAATTGCAAATTGAAAATATTACACCCGATATAGTAACTCAACATCTTCATACAGCATTATTTCCTAATCCTGAATTAATGATTAGAACCAGTGGCGAACATCGTCTTAGCAATTATTTATTATGGCAATTAGCCTATGCCGAGTTTTATTTTACAGATGTGTTATGGCCCGATTTTAGAAAAAAAGATTTGGCAGATGCCATTATAGATTACCAGAATAGAGAAAGACGATTTGGCAAAACAAGTGAGCAAATTGCTGCAGAGCAAACACAATAATTTTGACTTTATCAAGTTTAATTGTTTTAAAAAAATTAAGAAAAATATACTACGTGAAATTGATTCGAGTTTTTTTGATAGCCATCCTATCAACCGTTTTTATTAGCAATTTATTTGCCCAATCTGATTCGTTAATTGTACCACCTCAATCCTACGAGTTAGGCGGATACACCGTTAGCGGCACAAAATATTTAGACCAGGATATTTTAAAAACCTATACAGGCTTAGTAGTTGGGCAAAAAATAACCATTCCAGGTGATGAAATTAGTAAAGCAATTTCAGCATTATGGAAACAAGGTTTATTTGCTAATATTCAAGTAAAAATTACAAACATTGTAGGCAGCACGGCATTTTTAGACATTCAATTAACTGAAAGACCAAGATTAGGAAAATGGACTTACAGAGGCATTGGTAAAGGCGATGGTGAAGATTTGAATAAAAAAATTCAATTAATAAAAGGAAAAGTTTTTACTGAAAATTTAAAAACAAACTCCATCCAATCTATTAAAGATTACTATTTTGAAAAAGGGTATACAGCTGTAGATGTAAAATGTTTCGAAAACAAAGATTCGCTTACCCGAAATACAATTAATTTACTTTACATTATTTCAAAAGGACATAAAGTAAAAATTGAAGATATTTATTTTGTAGGTAACAATAATGTATCATCAAGTAAATTAAAACGCTTGATGAAAGATACCAAAGAACGAGCAAGATTAAGACCTTTAACTAAAAGCGATTTAGTGGCTATCTCACATTTTTCGCCCATTAAATTTAGTAATGGCATCTATCGTTTAACATTGCCAAAACTTCGTGAAGAAATGTGGAATCGATTTCGATTAAATATTTTTGCAGCATCAAAATACAGAAAAGAAGATTTTGAAGGAGATAAACAAAAAATAATCGAACATTATAACAGCAAAGGATTTAGAGATGCTGAATTTATTAGTGATACATCTTACAAAAACGAAAAAAACAATTTAGTATTACTTGTAAAAATTAATGAAGGTAAAAAATACTACTATAGAAATATTTATTGGAAAGGAAATACAAAATATAGCGATAAAGAATTAGCATCAGTATTGGGCATAAAACGAGGCGATGTATATAACCGAAGCGAATTGGATTCGAGATTAAACATGAATCAAAATAGTACAGATGTGAGCTCTCTTTACATGGATGATGGTTATTTATTTTTTCAAATTACACCAAGCGAAATAGCAGTTGAAAACGATTCGATTGATATGGAAGTAAGAATATACGAAGGCAAACAAGCCACTATTAATAAAGTAATTATTAAAGGCAATGAAAAAACAAACGAGAATGTAATTAGACGCGAATTACGAACCATTCCTGGTCAAAAATTTAGCCGTAGCGATATTGTTCGTTCAAATCGCGAAATAGCTACTTTAGGATATTTCAATCAAGAAAAAATTGGCATCACTCCTATCCCACATCCCGAAGATGGAACAGTAGATATTGAATATACTGTTGAAGAAAAATCAACCGATCAAATTGAGCTACAAGCTGGTTATGGCGGTGCATACACTGGCTTAATAGGCACTTTAGGATTTAATTTTACAAATTTTTCTACCCGAAATTTCAGAAAAGCATCAGCTTGGACACCGCTACCAAGCGGCGATGGACAAAAACTTGGATTAAGAATTCAAAGCACAGGCACACTTTATCAATCGGGCTCATTATCATTTACCGAACCATGGCTAGGCGGTAAAAAACCAAATTCATTATCAGTAGCACTATTTGGTACAAAATATAATACAACAGTAAGCAATGTAAAAGGGAGCCAGCTTACAGTGGGCGTTTCGGCAAGTATTGGAAAACGATTAAGATTTCCTGATGATTATTTTACATGGATAAACGGAATTAATATCGAACGATATTATCTAACCAATCAAAGTACTGCCTATATTCCTATTTCAAATGGTGTGGCAAACAATTTTAATTTTGAACAAACAATTGCACGTTCATCCATCAACCAACCTCTTTATCCGCAAAGTGGTTCTAAAGTAGCTTTATCATTAAAAGTTACACCACCTTATTCATTATTTAATGGATTAGATTATAATACAATTAGCGATGCACAACGCTATCAATTTGTAGAATATCATCGTTGGCGAATCACATCTGAATGGTTTACACCTTTAGAAAAAAGCAAAAAATTGGTATTAAGAACCGCAGCCAAATTTGGCTTTTTGGGTAGCTATAGTTCCAAAACAGGTTCATCGCCTTTCGAACGTTTTCAAGTAGGTGGAGATGGTATTACAGGTTACAGACAATATGGATTAGAAATAGTAGCACTTCGTGGATACGATGTTTTTACATCAACAAGAAATGCAGCATTATTTAATAAATTTACTATGGAATTACGTTATCCTATTTCGCTTAATCCATCCAGCACTATTTATGCGCAAGCATTTGTAGAAGGTGCTAATGCATGGACAAGTTTCAGTAATTATGATCCATTTAAAATTAATCGTTCGGCTGGTTTAGGCTTACGTGTATTTTTACCCATGTTTGGTTTGCTTGGAGTTGATTATGGCATTCGCTTTGATAACTACTATGATAGCAGCGGCAATTTACACCCTGGTATAACAAACAAAGGAACTAAGCTTGCTGATGCTGGTAAATTCAATATTATATTAGGCTTCGAGCCTGAATAATTTTATTAAAAAAAATCATTTATTCATTTAACACACAAAATTATTATTTATGAAAAAGATTGTAGCAATCATTTCCATCTTGTTCTTTTCTTCATCTGTATTTGCACAAAAATATGCTTATGTTGATACTAAGTATATTCTAGAAAACATTCCTGAATATACAAAGGCGCAAAAACAATTAGATGATATTTCATCGGGTTGGCAAAAAGAAATTGAAGTTAAGTATAAAGAGATTGATGATATGTATAAAAATTACCAAGCCGAACAAGTTTTGCTTTCAGATGATATGAAGAAAAAACGCGAACAAGAAATTATGGATAAAGAAAAGAAAGTAAAGGATTTGCAAAAACAGCGTTTTGGTTACGAAGGCGATTTATTTAAAAAACGTCAAGATTTAGTAAAACCAATACAAGATAAAATTTACGATGCTATTCAAAAATTAGCACAAAGTAAAAATTGGGATTTAGTATTTGATAAATCGGCAGGTGGAAGTGCATTGCTTTATACCAATCCTGCATTAGATAAAAGCAATGATATTTTAAAAGAAATGGGCTATAAACCGGGTAGTAATACTGCTGCAAAAGACAAACAATAAAAATATTGTATTCAACAAAAAAAGCAACCTTAATTAAGGTTGCTTTTTTTGTTGAATATATTTTACATTAATTACAAACAACAGTTAAAAAATCGGCATCTTATTTCTAACTTTGTTTAGAATAATTATACCCAGTGGAATTACAATCATTAAAACAACGATACGGAATTTTAGGCAATACAGCAGGCATTAATTATGCCTTGCAAATAGCTATACAAGTAGCTTCTACCGATTTATCAGTTTTAATTACTGGCGAAAGCGGTGTAGGGAAAGAAGTATTTTCGAAAGTAATTCATCAGCAATCATCCCGAAAACATAATCCATTTATAGCTGTAAACTGTGGCGCAATACCCGAAGGAACAATTGATTCAGAATTATTTGGACATGAAAAAGGTTCGTTTACAGGCGCTCACGAAAGCCGAAAAGGATATTTTGAAACCGTAAATGGTGGCACCATTTTTTTAGATGAAATAGCCGAAATGCCTTTAGGCACACAAGCTCGATTGCTAAGAGTATTAGAAACTGGCGAATTTATTCGTGTAGGTTCATCAAAAGTTTTGAAAACAAATGTTAGAGTAATTGCCGCTACAAATGTTAATCTGAAAGAATCAATAGCTAAAGGAAAATTTAGAGAAGATTTGTATTACAGATTAAATACGGTGCCGATAAAAGTGCCGCCATTACGAGAACGTAAGGAAGATATATTGATTTTGTTTAGAAAATTTTGTTTAGATTTTGCTGATAAATATCGCCGCCAACCCATTCAATTGGATGAATCGGCAAAGCAAATTTTATTAAACTATCCATTTCCAGGCAATATTCGTGAGTTGAAAAATATGGCTGAACAAGTTTCTGTTTTATCAACCGAAAAAGAAATAAACGCAGCACAATTAACTCGATTTATGCCCGATGGCAAAATTGATTCGTTCCCCATGATTATGGGCGATAATGTAAATAATAATTCATTTGCCAACGAACGTGAAATATTATACAAATTATTGTTTGATATGCGCAAAGATGTGAATGATTTAAAGCAAACAATGGGTACAATTTTACAAGGCAATCCGGTTGAATATAATTATCATAATGAGCAAAATATTTCATCCATAGCCAATGATTATTCATTAAATAATAATGCTCGAAATGATATGCAACCGATGGTAAGTATATCTTCAAATCAGCCACAGCCAATAGTTTTGCAGCATGCACCCGAAGTAGAAGAATCATTAAACATTGCAGAAAAAGAAAAAGAATTAATCATAAAAGCATTAAAAAAATACAAAGGCAGAAGACGAAATGCAGCCATTGAATTAGGTATTTCGGAACGAACATTATACAGAAAAATAACAGAATACGGATTAGATAATTAATTTGAAAAAACACATTTACATATTTTTTATGTTGGTGGTTGCCTTGCAATCATGCTGCTTTTATTCTTTAAAATCGGGACAATTGGCGGCCGATATTAAAACAGCATCGGTACATTATATTACCAATCAAGCGGCTACTATTAACCCAGCTTTAAGCCAACAATTTACCGAAGCATTGCGTAATAAATTAATAAATGAAAGTGGTTTGAAATTAATAGATAAAGGCGGCGATTTAGATTTTTCGGGATTCATAAGCGATTATACAATAAGTGCAGTGGGTAGAACGGGCAATCAAGCAGCCGGTAGCCAACTTATGATGACTGTAAAAATTGACTATGTAAACAACAAGAAAATAAACGAAAAGTGGTCGCAAAGTTTTACTAAATCAATAAATTTTGATGCTACGCAATCATTTTCGTCAGTAGAAAATTCATTAGTAGCTGAATTGAATAAGCAAATAGTAGATGATATTTTTAACAAATCTGTAGTTAACTGGTAAAAAAATGGTAGAAATTCAGCAACATACATTTCAAAAAACATTGCACGATATTACACATCTGAATGATTTATCAATTGGCTATTTAGAGCAATTAACAAAGCAATATCCTTGGTTTGTATCTGCTCATCAATTATTGGCAAAAAAATACCAATTATCAGATCACCAAAATTTTAATAAACAGCTACAACATGCAGCATTACTAAGTTATAACCGAACCGAATTATTTAATCTTATTGAAACTAATATAGCGCCCAAACCAATTGAAACACCAAAAATTGAAATAAAAAAAGAAGAAATAACGATAGAATTGAAGGCTGAAATAGTAGAAGAAAAAAAAGTTTCAACAGCATTAATTGAAGAAAAGAAAATTGAAAAAGAAGTGGTTGAAAAAAATGAATTTGTAGCAGAAAAATTAAAACCAAAAATTGAAAAAGTGGAAACAATAATTACAAATATTGAAAAAACGGTTGAACAAGTTTTAAAAGAAGAGATAAGTGAAAAAAAGAAAATTGAAATACCAAAACAAATAACAGAAAAAGAATTTCCAGTAAACAAAAAAATGAATAGTAGCAAAGAAGAAACTCCAAAATCATTTACATCGTGGTTAAAAAAATACAGTAAAGGTTCGAAAGTAGGTGAAGAAAAAATAACTGACCCTAAGCCAGCTATTCAAAAAAAATCAGATTTTATTTCGAAAATTGAGGATGGATATGACGATAATAACGAAAACGAAGTAGATGATTTAAAGATTAATTTAGCTGAATTATCAAGCTTTAGTATGCAGCAGCACGATGAATTTGTAACCGAAACAATGGCCAAAATATATGTTGAACAAGAAAAGTTTGACAAGGCAATTTCTACCTATGAAAAATTGAGTTTGTTAAAACCCGAAAAAAGTGTTTTCTTTGCGTCCCGAATTGTGGAAATAAAAAATAAAATAAAACAACAATAAAATGTTATTATCAGTATTTGTAGTATTAATGATTATTGCCAGTGTGCTTTTAATCCTTATCGTATTAATTCAAAATCCTAAAGGTGGTGGCTTAAGTAGTACTTTTGGCGGCTTCAATAATCAATTATTAGGCGTTCAACGAACAACCGATTTTTTAGAAAAATCAACGTGGGCTTTAGCTGCAATTATTGCTATAATTGCATTAGGTAGCTTTTTTGTAATGCCAAAAGCAAACAAAAATGGCACACCTAAAGATGAAGTAACAGAAGCTATCAGTAAACAAAAATCAACAGGTACACCAATGCCTACAGCTCCTGCTAAATAAATAGTAATAGCTGATTAAAATAATTCAAAAAGAGAAAACTAATGTTTGGTTTTCTCTTTTTTTGTTTCGAAAAAATAAATATAAATAGTATAATTTAAAATAGATACAAGTATGTATAATAATGTTCAACATCGCTTGCAACAAGAATTACAAGAAATTAAAGAAAGTGGATTGTTTAAAACCGAAAGAATAATTACATCGCCACAAGGTGCCGAAATTATTGTAAATGGTAAAACCGTAATTAACTTTTGCGCTAATAATTATTTAGGATTATCATCGCATCCAAAAGTAATTGCGGCGGCTAAAGCTGCTATAGATTCGCATGGATATGGCATGAGCAGTGTAAGATTTATTTGTGGTACACAAGATATTCATAAAACATTAGAGCGAAAAATTGCCGAATTTTTAGGCACTGAAGATACCATTCTTTATGCTGCTGCATTTGATGCTAATGGTGGTGTTTTCGAGCCGTTATTTAATGAGCAAGATGCCATTATTAGCGATGAATTAAATCATGCATCTATCATTGATGGAGTAAGATTATGCAAGGCTCAACGCTTTAGATATTTGAATAATGATATGGTTGATTTAGAAAAACAATTACAAGCCACTCAAAATTGTCGTAGCCGAATAATTGTTACAGATGGTGCATTTAGTATGGATGGTTCGGTAGCTAAATTGGATGAAATAGTTGTATTAGCCGAAAAATATGATGCATTAATAATGATGGACGAATGTCATGCATCGGGATTTATGGGCAATACAGGCAGAGGTACACATGAATTTCATAATGTGATGGGAAAGATTGATATAATAACAGGAACATTGGGCAAAGCCTTAGGCGGCGCTTTGGGCGGCTTTACAAGTGGCAGAAAAGAAATTATTGATATGTTACGTCAGCGTAGTCGCCCATATTTATTTAGCAATACTCTATCACCTGCCATTGTTGGAGCTTCCATTGCCGTGTTAGATTTACTAAGCAGCACTACAGAGTTGAGAGATAAATTATGGAGCAACACACAATACTTTCGTGCAAAAATGACTGAAGCAGGCTTTGATATTAAACCTGGTGTTCATCCTATTGTACCCATCATGTTGTATGAAGCAACTGTGGCACAAGAAATGGCTGCTAAATTATTAGATGAAGGAATTTATGTAATCGGCTTTTTTTACCCTGTGGTAGCTAAAGGCAAAGCCCGTATTCGTGTACAAATGAGTGCTGCGCATGATTTGCATCATTTAGATAAAGCCATTGCTGCATTTACAAAAGTGGCTAAAGAAATGAAAGTAATACAAAAATGATTTAACCCAATTTGCATACAAACAAAAAGCCAATACAAATTGTATTGGCTTTTTTTAATTTAATCTTGTCTTAATTTATTAGCCCTAATCATTTCCGAATAATTCATCTTTTTAGCCAAAGCATTAATAGTTTGTATAATTCGCTTGGCTTTGGTAGGCTGTGTTTTAGCAGCTTCAATCCATTTACTAAAATAATTTTGGTGCGATTTGGGTTGCGAATAAAAAAAAGATTTTGCTTTTTCATCCTCATGTAAACACTCCACAAAATCTTCATCTAATTGATATTCAGATTTATCATGTTCTATTTCAACTATCAACTTATCGCCTTTTATTTTTTTAATAGCTTTGCGTACATCGGCTTTTAAAGCCATAATAAAAGCGCCTTCGCCCATAGGCAATAAAGCCATACCACTAAATTCGTAGGTATCTAATTTGCCTTTTACACGAAAAGATTTTTTGTTGTTCGGATAAATTTGTTGAGCAATCTCTGTTGAAATTTCAATATAAGTCCAACCTGTTTTTTCGCCCTGTTCAGCAAATTTTAAAATGGTAGTGGTAAAGCAAATCATATTTTATTTTCTTAACTTTTTATACATTCTTATCGCCATCATCAAAATGATGATGAATAGAATGATACCAACTACGCCATACACCAAACTCATTTCTTGTTTTACTACAACCAGCATTACGATTGCTAATAAAAAAATAGTAGCTACTTCGTTCCAAATTCTTAGTTGTTGTGATGTGTATTTGAAAATATTTTTCGATTGTTGTTTGTAAATAGTATGTAATGAAAAATGATAAACATACAATCCTACAACAAAAATTAGTTTTAGTAAAAGCCACCTACCGCTTTCTTCAAAAACTATTTTATGCCAATTCCCCATTAACATTACTGTTGTACCCAATATTAATGTAAGTATAGCCGATGGCCATGTAATGCCCAGCCACAAACGTTTTATCATGATAGAAAACTGTGCTGATAAAATATTTTTTTCGGTTTCGGGTTTATCTTGTGCTTCTCTGTTGTAAATAAATAATCTTACGATATAAAACAAACCGCTAAACCAAGTAACGATAAAAATAATGTGTAAGGCTTTTATGTAGGCGTAATCCATAATTTTTAAATTGTTTCCTCAATTAATTTACAAACTGTTTTTACCCAAAGTGGATTGGTATTTAAACAAGCCGTGGCCGTATATTTTTCGCCACCATGATGCAAAAATATTTCTTTTGCTTCTACTTGTATCTCTTCTAAAGTTTCTAAACAATCACTAACAAATGCTGGCGAAATAACCAATAGTTTTTTAATTCCTTGTTTCGGAAAATCTTCTAACACTTTATCTGTAAAAGGTTTCAACCATTTATCATTTAATCGTGATTGAAATGAAACACTAAATTTATCTTTCGACAGATTCAGCTTTTCAGTAACCAATTTTGTAGTTTCAAACACTTGATGACGATAACAATGTGCATGTGCTGTTGATGCTACTTCGCAACAATTTTCGCAACTTAAACAATGCGATTGTGTGGTATCTGATTTACGAATATGTCGTTCGGGAATGCCATGATAACTAAACAATACATGGTCGTATTCATTTTGTAAATAGGGTTTTATGCTTTCGGTTAATGCATTAATATAATCGGGGTGATTATAAAATGGAGCAACAGTTTTTATCTTAAAACCAAAATTATTTTTATTGTATGCATCCATCACATGCTCAACAGCCGTTTCAAAACTACTCATAGCATAATGCGGATACAAAGGCAACATAATTACTTCTTTCAAATCTGGCAAATCTTGTTGCATTTTTTTCAAAACAGATTCGGGTGTAGGGTTAGCATAGCGCATACACATATAAGTTGGCAAGCCGCTTTCTTGTTGCACCGCAGCCGTTAATTCTTTTGTAATTTGAATTAAGGGCGAACCTTTTTCTGTCCAAATAGTTTTATATTTCGCTGCACTTTTTGCCGCTCTGAACGGAACAATAATTCCTTTTACTAAAATTGTTCGCCACGGATTTTTAATATCTATCACTCGTTCATCCATCAAAAATTCATTCAAATAAGTTTTTACATCACTTACTTCACACGAGTTTGGCGAACCTAAATTAACTAATAATATTGCTTTCATAATTTATTCTAAAAATATTGAACCACTAAGCACAAATAAAATAATGTTTCTATTTGGTTAAAATTAAATTGCTTTACTAAATGTATTTCCTGTTGATTGTTTGCGAAGCAATCGGGCATCAATAGATGCAGCAATTATTCTTACAAACAATTTTCCTTTTTCTTTTACCACAATTTTGTTGCCTTGCAGTTCAGCTAAATCATCTTCAACCAATTGTTGCAATTTTTCTTTCATCTCGGCAAACAAAGCAGCATCAATATGTTCGGGTTGTAAATTGGTTTCATCATTACACATCAATTCTAAAATATTTTTCCGAATCATTTCATCTTCGGCATTCAATTTATGCCCTGCAATAATGGGTAAAACACCTTCTGCTATTTTTGCTTCATACGCTTCTACTTCTTTTTCATTTTGTATAAATCCATCCCAACTATCGCTAATACTTGATGCACCCAAACCAATAATTAATTTAGTTTGTGTGGTGGTATAACCCATAAAATTTCGGTGTAATTTTCCTTCCTTAGCTGCTGCAAACATTTTATCATCGGGCAATGCAAAGTGATCCATCCCAATAGCATCAAAACCTGCATCCAACAATAGTTTTCTGCCTGTGTGATACATCTGCCATTTGTCATTAGCTTTAGGTAAATCATCATCAGTATAGCGGCGTTGCACTTTACTTTTCCAAGGCACATGAGCATAACTATAAAATGCAATTCTGTTTGGCATCAATTTTTTAATATGAGCAATAGTATGCTGAACGCTTGCTACCGTTTGCTTTGGCAAGCCATACACCAAATCAATATTAATACTGTTGTAATTTAATTGCCTTGCCCAATCCACCACTTCGCTTGTTTTTTCAAACGATTGAATGCGATTGATAACATACTGAACCGTGGGGTCGAAATCTTGCACACCTAAACTAATTCGGTTGAAACCTACATCAGCCAAGGCTTTTAAATGTTCGTAAGTTGTATAATTAGGATGCACCTCTACACTAAATTCATGGTCGGGTGTTACTTCTGCATCTTTAGTAATGCCTTTAATTAATTCAGTTAAATGTTCGGGCGAAAAAAAAGTTGGCGTACCGCCGCCTAAATGTATTTCTCTGATAATAGGTTTTGATGAAAGAAAATCCATATACATTTTCCACTCTTTTAACACCGTGGCAATGTATGGCGATTCAACTTTATGATTAGTAGTGATGCGTTTATTACATGCACAAAACGTACATAAATTTTCGCAAAAAGGAAGATGAACATAAATACTTAATGCGCCATTTTCATTTTCAAAAGTATTGATTACACTTTGTTTCCATACATCAGCATTCATTGTATCATGCTGCCAATAAGGCACCGTAGGATAACTGGTGTATCGGGGCGTAGGCACATCAAATTTTTTCAGCAACTCTAAAATGTTTTCCATGGCGTAAAATTAATTCATTAAGCTTATTAAAATTGTTTATTTTTGAAATACCATGAAAACATATTTCTCTCTAATAATTTTTATTTTGTTGATTGCATTCTGCAATTCATCAAAAGCACAAGTGCATAAACTCACCTACCGTGAAGCTTATAATTTTAATGTAGGTGATGAGATTTATACTAAAATTGATACTTCATATTATAATAACGGAATTCTATTTTATCAGCGAACGAATAAATTTATCAAGACTAAAATAATAGATAAAAAAACTAACCCAAATCAAGATACTTTATTTTATACTCAAATTACATCTGAATTTACACACAATCCTGCATTTCAATATATACCATACATGATTGAGGGTTTTAGTTTTACCTCAAATAAAATTACAACATTCTATATAACTAACTTAGATGATACAATAATTCCATTAAATGGTTACGATACAATTATTAGCTCATCAGATACTACATATCTAAATAGTTCACACAACATAGATTCAAATCTTTGCAATAAAGCATCTTCTAATTTATCTAAAAAAATAAACGATACTACAATTGTTATAGAATATAAATCTGGAATAGGTAGAACTATAAATAGTTCCTACTTCGAAAATTCAAAATTAATATATTCAACAAACGAAAAAATCATTGGTTACTTTAAATTGAATGATTCTTGTGGCAATAGACTTAAAGAGGTAGACGTTCCAATTAATTATGTCAACAACTCTGTATTAACTTCACAGCTTTATGATATATCATTAGGTGACGAGTATTGCTTTGAAAGAAAAATTGAAGGTATCGGTAATGAACTGATAAAAAGAAAAGTAGTAGGTATAAAAATTAATTCAAATAATGAAAAAGAAATTCAATATCAAGAGGAACTATTTAAACTATACACTCAGAATAATTCTATAAATTATATTTCTAAAAGAGATATACAGAATACAATTAAACAATTAGACACTACATTTATTTCAAGCGATAATCTTCCATTTGATTACAATTTCAATATACATTATTCAACGCAAAATATTTTATGCAATATCCAAACAGAAAATTTTTTATTTGATGAAACAAAGCCAAATTTTAAATGCTGTGGTGGAGCTAACTATGCAGTTTTACCAAAAATAATTACTCACCAATATATTAAGGGTTTAGGATTTTTAGAAAATATTCACTTTAGTTATCCAATTTATGGCGGTCAAAATAGTCCAAGTTTTATAGCAATGGATACAATGAATTATCGTGATACTGCCGAAACACTCCTTTACATTAAAAACAAGTTTTACAATTGTGGCGAAATGCCTGATATTTTTAAACGTGTATTTAAAAATGAAACAGAAAATTATGTAAATATTGTACCTAACCCTGTTCAATTTGGTGAAGATGTATTTGTTTACAAATCATCATCGGCGAACATTTCAAGTATTTCGTTTACTGATGAATTGGGAAGATTTTTGCCAACTGTACAAAAACCAACTTACACCGAAAAAGAATTAACATTTACCATCCCACATCAATATTTTCATATTGGATTAAATATTGTTTCCTTCCAATTCGATGATGGTCATCAAGAAATTCATAAAATAATTGTGTATTAATTTTTGAAATAGTCTGTACTTTTATGCTGTGATTCAGTTATTCAAATCAAATAATCCCATTACTATATTTTTTGTATTGGCAGTGGCGGTGCTTTTGCGCCTGCCCTACTTTATGCATCCTGCTGTTCATCCATTTATCCCAACAGATATGGTTGGCAATTTTGTATTTGTAAAATTGATTGGGTTAATAGCAAACAATGCATTGCTATACAATATTATAGCTTTGGTTTTGGTAATTGCACAAGCCTTGCTTTGGAATGGGATGTTGAACAACCTTAGATTTTTACCATCACAAAATTTTTTACCATCTTTAGTATATGTAACATTTACGGCTGCATTGCCCGATTTTATTGGCATTTCGCAAAGCATGTTGGTAGCTTTTGCTATTTTATGGGTACTAAATAAAGTGGTAAATATTTATAAAAAAGAAAAACAAACCACCTCTACTTTCGATTTAGGATTTACCGTAGGCATTTGCGGTTTGTTGGGCTCACATTTTATCTGCATCGGTTTGTTTTTAATATTAGCCTTGTTAATCCTTCGCCCCATGCAGGTTTCAGAGTGGTTTAATTTTCTTACAGGCATTTTTATTCCATTTTTTTTAATCGGTACATGGAGTTTTTATAATGGCTTTTATCTATCGTTTCAGCATAGTTTTTTTCATAATCTGTTATTTAGTTTTCATCATTCAACGTCGTACAACGCAGCATTTTTGGTAGTTTCGGGCATTACTATTTTAATGATTGGCTTAAATTATTTTCTGCTTAATTCACGTCAGTTAAGCCGATTGGTATTGATTCGTAAATTTTTCAACGTATTATTTCATTTAAGTTGGGTAATGGCAGCATCATGGTTTATTTCGGGCGATAGAAGTTTTGCTCAATTTTATATTTTAGCAATTCCGATGAGTTTTTATTTTGCTTATTATCTTTGCATCGAAAAGAAAAACTGGAAAGCCGATTTGTTTTATTTATTTTGGGTTTCAGCTATTCTTGGTTCACAATATTTTTTAAAATTTTCTTAATTCATTTGATATGAAATTTGGTGTAGTAGTATTTCCTGGTTCTAATTGCGATAAAGACATGATTCATGTTTTGCAAAATGTATTACAACAAGAAGTAAAAATTTTATGGCATAAAGATGCTGATTTGCAAGGCTTAACCACCGAAGATTGTATCATTTTGCCAGGTGGCTTTTCGTATGGCGATTACCTGCGTTGCGGCGCTATTGCCCGTTTTTCACCCATTATGCAAGAAGTAATAGCACATGCCAACAAAGGCGGCTATGTATGGGGCATTTGCAATGGCTTTCAAATATTATGCGAAAGCGGATTATTGCCAGGCGCATTGCTTCGCAATTCAAATCAAAAATTTATGTGTAAGAATGTTTATTTAACCGCTACACATAATGAGTCAGCGTTAACACAAGGCATTACACAAGATGAAGTTTTAAAAATACCGATTGCTCATGCCGAAGGCAGATATTATGCTGATGAAGCTACATTAAAACAAATGCGCAAAAACGGACAAATATTATTTCAATATTGCGATGAAGAAGGCGATGTTACACCCGAAGCTAACCCGAATGGAACATTGATGAATATTGCAGGTATTTGTAATGAAGGCAGAAATGTATTTGGTATGATGCCTCACCCCGAACGAGCTGCCGAAGCCGATTTGAAGAATACTGATGGATTAAAATTATTTGAAAGTTTATTGAATTATAAACCCGAAGAGGTTATTTAATTTTTTAAAAAAATGCAAAATTTAAGCACTATTGAGCAAATATTAAAGCAACATAAATCTATGTTGGAACAAAAATATGCGTTAAGCAATATTGCTATTTTTGGTTCTTATGCTCGTGGCGAACAACGCATGGATAGTGATATAGATATGTTGGTTGAATTTAATAAACCTATTGGTATCAGATTTATTGATTTGGCTACCGATCTTGAAATGCTTTTAAACACCAAAGTTGATTTAATTTGTAATAAAGATTTACGACCAAAATTTCTTAATTCTATTCAACCAGATTTGAG
Source organism: Bacteroidota bacterium (assembly GCA_046051225.1). Lineage (GTDB taxonomy): Bacteria > Bacteroidota > Bacteroidia > Chitinophagales > CAIODY01 > CAIODY01. The sequence goes on from JBJOOR010000011.1 coordinate 43,995, forward strand.
ATATGTATAATAATACAAATGATTTATTGAGTGATATTATAGAAGCAATTGAAAAAACAAATTAAATTGATTTTATAGATGCGCCTTAAAGCTTAGCTTATTTAATTTCAGTAATTCTTCCATCAATTGATGATGAAATTTTTTCGCCTTTTGCATTCATTGATTTTATTTCGGCTAGCAAAACATCTCTGAATAATTCTTTCAAATCAATATGTGGCAATGGTTTTAAGAAATTGCATTCATCGCCGCCATTTGCCAAATAATCCGAAACTATTAAACGATACGTTTTTGCATCATCAATTTCTTTTCCTTTAATATAACAGCTTATTAATTTTCCATCCTGAATTTGAAGGCTTACGCCTTCGCTTACAGGCCAACCTTTTTTTTGTGCTATTTTTTCGAATAATTGTTTCAAATTTTTGCCTGGTAAATAAATCATCGTCATACCATTATCGAACGGCATAAGCTCGAATATTTTACCTGTAGTTATAGCACCATCCGATATTTGCGGAATCCTTATTCCACCATAATTTACCACACACAAATCGGGTTTTTGTAATTGATAATGATTCATAATAGCATCGCAAATAAAATTGCCCATCGAACTTTCGGGCTGTTCTTTTTTTAATACCACTCGGCTATAACCAATTATTGCATTCATTTTGCCTTGAATAGAATCATGATAAGGTGCAATCATGGCAACAGCTATTGAGTCATCATTTTGTACTTTGTTTATGCCTGTTTGGTCATAATCTTTTTTAACCATACTGTAATGTGTGGTGCAAGAAAATGTAACGATAAGAAAGCAAAAAAGTAAACTATTTTTCATCAATTAATTTTTAAGATTGATTTGTTGTAATACCGAAAGTGCAGTAATAGCAGCCGTTTCGGTTCGTAATCTATTATTGCCAAGCAACACACATTTAAAATTATTAGCTATTGCAAATTTTATTTCATCATCATTAAATCCACCTTCGGGTCCAATTGAAATTATAGTATGATTATTTTTTGAAGCTGTATTTATCAACTGCGGCGATGTATCATCTAAATTATGACAAATAAATTTTTGAGCATTTTTTTCGGCTTCATTAATAAATTTTTCAAACCCAATAATTGAATTAAGTTTTGGCAACCAACATTGCCCCGATTGTTTAATAGCAGCAATTAAAACCTTTTCAAATCTATCATTTGCCACATTCCATTTTTCCGAATATTTGGTTTGAATAAATTGAATTTCAGTAACACCAATTTCAGTAGCTTTTTCTAAACACCATTCCATGCGTTCCCTACTTTTTGTGGGTGCTATGGCAAGTGTAATTTTATTCGGTAACAATGCATTTTTTTGCTCTGAAACAATTTGAACTATACATTTTTTTTTGGTGGCTGTTATTATTTTACATTCAAAAAAACTTCCCTGTCCGTTTGTTATCCAAAGCGTATCACCCACTTCATGCCTTAATACCTGAATAGCATGATGCACTTCGGTTTCGGGCAATTCAAATGATGATTGATTACAATCTTTACAATAAAATATTTCCATTTTATTTATTTAGATAACAAAAATAAAAAAGGCTTGCAATTTATCATTACAAGCCTTCAACTGAATATTTTTTTATTAAAAACGTGGGCAATAAATTACTTTACGTGGCGATGTAGATGGATTGCCTTCATGCACCAACGATAATTCGAAACCACCTTTATAGTTTGAACCATTATGCAAACTTGAAACATTAAAATCATAACTGAATCCTACTCTATTATTGTGCACTTCAAATCCCATTAAAGCTACAGCAGCATCGCCTAGGCGATAATATAACCCTGTATAAAAAGCACTTGGTGTTTTTCTATCTTCACCTAATAAAAAACCAATTGATGAACCAATTGTAAATTCTTGTGCCTTGGTTTGCGATGAATATAAAACAGATGGATTAAGATAAATTACATCGTTTATTCCAATTTTAGCACCAGCATGAAAAGTGGTTAAATTGTTCAACACTTTATCTGTATTAAAAACTAAAAATTGCTCTTTAGGTTTTGTTAAATGATGAAAAGCTACACCACCATAAAAACTGAACATATCGGTTAAATAGGATGTCCACATACCACCTGCCGTAATATCGCCATAGCTAATATTACCACTCGAATTAAATTTTTCTAAACTATAGTTTGAAAAAGTTTTGTTTGCAGGGTCGTATTGTGAAGCAAAAATTAATTTATTAATATTAATACTTTTTTGAACTACACCAGCCTGAACGCCCAAAGAAGCATAATGTTTGGGATGACGTGGGTTGCCAATTTTTTGATGATAAGCAAACGATAAATAAACACTTTGATTAGCCAATTCGCCTGTACCAGATTTATCTGAAATAACTAATAAACCTGCACCAAAAAAATTCTTTTTCATTTGCTTGTATAAAAAAGGTAAATCAAAAGAGCCACTAAACGATTTATATGGTGCTGCTACGCTTGCCCATTGGTCTCTGTAGTTGGCTGCCACTCTATATTTAGAGCCTATTTTTCCAGTATTGGCAGGATTTAAAGTAAGTGGCGATGCATAAAATTGCGAAAAGTGAATATCCTGCGCACTTGCCACAGCAACTAAACCCAATAAAAAAAACAGAAGTAATATTCGTTTCATAATTAAGATAGTTTTTAAGTTTTTAGTTTTAAGGTTTGCAAAAAGTAGGTCGCTTTTTACAATGATAAAATTATTTGATTTTAATGGAATTACAAACTTTTTACGCAATAAATTTTATTAAGTTGTAAATCTGCTTTCAAAAGACAAATATAAAATGATTTACGTTGCAACAAAATCAGCTCAAATCGTTTCTTTTTTTCAACAATTCTGGTAAATTTTTTAGCGCTGCCATTTCTTTCATTTTCTCTCTGGCTTCTTGCACAGGCGAACCAAAGTAAACCTTATTACCATCAATGCTTTTAGCTACGCCGCTTTGAGCATATACAATTGCATTTTCGCCAATTACTAAATCTTTATTTACACCCACTTGCCCCCAAAGAATTACATTATCTTCTATTTTTGTTTTACCTGCAATACCTACTTGAGCAGCAAATAAACAATTTTTGCCCACCACAGTACCATGCCCAATATGCACTTGGTTATCAATTTTGGTTCCCCAGCCAATTATTGTATCGCCCGAAACTCCTTTATCAATCGTACATCCACAGCCTATTTCAACATTGGCATGAATGATTACTCTGCCGCAAGATTCTAATTTATCATAAAATATATGGGGCAAATTTCGCTTCTTATAATAAAATGCATCGCCGCCAATTACAGTGCCGCTTTGAATGATAACATTATCGCCTATTTCACAAAAATCATAAATACTTACATTGGCATGAATCAAACAATTTTTACCAATTTTTACATGATTGCCCACATATACATTCGGCTGCAAATGAGTGCCTTCGCCTATTACAGCGCTTGGCGAAATACTTTGAAATGATTTTTCGAAAGGGCGAAATTGTTTTACTAAAAAAACATAATCACGAAATGGATCATCGCTTATCAATAATGTTTTTCCTGCTGGGCAATCTACTTCTTTATTTATAATAATAATGGTAGCAGCAGATTGCAAAGCTTTATCATAATATTTTGGATGATCAACAAATGATGCATCGCCATTTTCTACTTTATGAATTTCATTAATGCCATGCAATAAATTAGAAGTGCTACCAATTAATTTAGCCGAAATTAAATTGGCAATTTCTTGAATTGGAATAGGTTGAGATAATTTCATTTTCTATAATTATTGACCAGTAAAATTTGCTTTTCTTTTTTCAACAAATGCAGTTGTACCCTCCTTAAAATCTGTTGTATCAAAGCATTGTGCAAATGATGCAATTTCGTATTGAAAAGCGCCATGTTGCGGTTCAAAATGAGCATTTACACATTCAATTACTTTAGCTATTGCCACTGGCCCTTTCGTAAAAATTTTATTCAAAATTTCGGTACATTTTTCAATCAAATTTTCTTGCGGTACTACATGATTTGCCAAGCCTAAATTTAATGCATCATTTGCCGAAATCATATCAGTAGTCATCATCAATTCTAATGCTTTTCCTTTGCCGATGTATTGTATAAAACGTTGTGTGCCACCATAACCAGGAATGATTCCTAAATTAACTTCGGGCTGACCAAATTTTGCATTTTCAGCAGCAATTCGCATATGGCAACTCATAGCCAATTCGCAACCACCGCCTAATGCAAACCCATTAACGGCAGCTATTACAGGCTTATTACAATTTTCAATCATGTTCAAAACTGCATGACCATTTGATGCCATTAATTTTGCTTGATGTGTAGAATAATTTGCAAATTCAGCAATATCGGCACCAGCCACAAAAGCTTTGCTGCCGCTACCAGTAATAATTACACCTTTAATAGAAGCGCTATCATTTACAGTTTGCATAGCAGAACGCAAATCGCTGATAACTGTTGAATTCAACGAATTCATTTTATCAGGACGATTAATAGTGATAGTAAAAATTCCGCTTTCTAAATTCGTAAGTATAGTTTCGTAAGCCATAAATAAATTTTGATTTTCATCAAAGATAGTAATCTGTTTTTATTCTACTTTTACTTTTAAATAACTTTTAAACAAGAAAAGTAATGTTACATTTTATTTCATTTTTTTTGAGTTGGTGGTTTGCATTATTACCTGCAAAAAATGATAATCAATTATGCATAGATTTTATTCCAATGGTTGATACTACTGTATTACAATTGGATAATAAAATTTATTGCATTAATGGTAAAGATTCGTTTCGCATTTCGGAATTGAAATGTTATGTAGGAAATTTTGAATTTGAATCAGCCGAAAAAAAATTAAGCATTTTAGATAATCGCTATTATTTATTAGATACCGAAGACAGCATTAGCTTGCATCGTGATTTTAATCTTGATCAAATTTCAATTATTAGAAGTATTGATTTTACCATCGGAATAGATAGCTTAACCAATGTAAGTGGCGCAATGGCAGATGATTTAGACCCAACCAAAGGAATGTTTTGGGCTTGGAATACAGGCTATATTAATGCAAAATTATCGGGCAGTTCAAACAGTTGCAAAACCGTTCATCATGCTTTTGAATTTCATATTGGCGGATACAAACATCCATTTAATACCTTACGAAAAATACATTTAGAATTAACCCAACCTATTGTATGCGTTAAATGGCAAGGCTCATTAAAAATTAAAATGAATATAGCCGAATGGCTTAAAAATATTGATGTATCAAAAATGAATAATGTGGTTGAACCATCTGCCAATGCTATGTTTGTAGCAGATAATTATTCAAAAATGTTTAGTGTAATTTATGAATAATTATTTTTTGAAAATATTATTTACGTTATTTTTTTGTACAATAATTTTTGTTGTACAATCATCATTTACAACAAATAAAAACGAAATAAAATTTATTCAACCTAAAGGTTTTCCAAAACCATTTTATGATTTTTCGAAAAATAAAATTACCGAAGCTGGATTTAAATTAGGCAGAAAATTATTTTATGACCCTATACTTTCAAAAGATAGTTCAACATCTTGTAATAGCTGCCACTTGCAGTTTACAGGCTTTACACATGTTGATCATGCCTTTAGTCATGGCATTGGCGGACAAACAGGAAATCGCAATTCGCCAACCTTGCAAAACTTGGCTTGGCAGAAATTTTTTATGTGGGATGGTGGTGTTACAAATTTAGAAATGCAACCCATCAACCCAATTGAAAACCCAATAGAAATGGGAAATAAAATGAAAAATGTGGTTGAAAAATTAAACCATTCATATTATTACAAAACTAAATTTTACCAAGCTTTTGGCGATTCAACTATTACTGGGCAGCATTTGTTAAAAGCACTTTCGCAGTTTTTAGTAATGCTTGAATCTACCAATTCAAAATATGATAAAGTAAAACGTGGCGAAGAAAAATTTACAGCAAATGAAGAAAATGGATTTCAAATTTTTAAGAAAAATTGCGCCGCTTGCCATACTGGAAATTTACTAACTGATGGTACATTTCATAACACAGGATTAAATTATGATGCTGAATTAAAAGATGTTGGTAGAATGAAAATTACCCAGGACAAAAACGATTCACTAAAATTCAAAACACCTACATTACGCAATATTGCTGTATCCTATCCGTATATGCATGATGGACGATTTAAAAAATTAGAACAAGTAATTGATTTTTATACCGAAGATAAAAGTAAGAATATATCAGTAGATAAAATTTTGAAACGTAAAATTATTTTATCGGTACAAGAAAAAAAAGATGTGCTTGCATTTTTACAAACACTTACAGATAAAGAGTTTTTGTTTGATTTGCGGTTTAGGGATTATGCGAATGAATAGATTATTTATAAAATTAAACTTACACCAAATCCCACTACCAAACAAATAATTTTATACCATTTAATTTGATGTTTGTTGTTGGTGGTTTCAAAAATAATAGTGGTGCTAATGTGTAATAATGTACCACAAATTAAACCTATGGCAGCACCAAATATTTGTGGCGAAAACATTTCAGAATTTTTATACATCGAAAAAAATAAAAGGGCAATGGGTGTGATAATTGAAAATCCTGTAATCCAAATTAATCTTTTGAATTTAGTAGAAACCGTATGTGATACCAAACAAGCTAATGCAAAGCATTCTGGCACTTTATGCAATATTAATCCAACTAATAATCCTGAAAATAAATTCGTATTTTGAAATGATTCAACCAATGGTGCGGCTTCGAAAAAAGCATGAATACCTAACCCAATTATGATATAAATTAATTTTTGTAAAGGCAAATGTTCATGTACATGTGTATGCCCATGCTCAACGCCTTGCGAAAATTGTTGAATAATATGTTGCAGAAAAAAACCAGCTAAAACCCATACCAAAGTAAGCTCACCATAATGCTCAACCGAATGTGGAATGATGTGGCGAATCATTATTGAAAATAAATAAGCGCCTGTAGCAATCAACAAATAACTAATTAGTTTTTGCTTTTCATGCGGAATTAAAAAGCTTAGCAATCCGCCGCCAAGCCCTGCTGCAAAGATGAATAATATGGTAATGTATAAGTTCAATTAAATTGTAATTGTTGGGTTATAGGTAAATATTTTTTGTATAAAAAGCTAGTAAAATAGCCACATGCAGCGCCTACTAATAATCCACAAGTAACATCAATGGGATAATGTACGCCAACATAAATTTGCGAAAAGCCTACCATACATGGAAACAATAAAAGCAAATATTTTTTGTTTTTAAAATAAGGCGCAAATACCATCATCATAAAAAAACATACACTCATATTATTAGCTGCATGACTGCTGGTAAAACTATAACCGTGTGGGCAGCCTACTAATAAATTAATTTTTCCCACCCATCGTGCATCCATGCATGGGCGAAGGCGCATGAAATATATTTTGAAAAAATGACTGCTGATTAAATCGCTTAAACCCATAGTGGCGGCTAAAAACATTACCAACCACAAACCTTTTAATCTATATTTTAAAATAAAAAAACATGCTAACGTAATATAAAACCAACGCAAATAAATAGGATTACGCAAAGCCATAAAAAAATTATTCAGCCAAGGCAAATTGCCTTTTTGATTAATTAATTCGAATAAACTGTAATCAATATTTTTAAAAAATTCTTTCAAGTAAAATATAGTTTATAGGGTAAAAGTAAAACTAAAAAAATAGATTATTGAAAAGAATGGCAATGGTAATTTTTAATTGGGAACAATTTTTTTTGTAATAGGATTAGGGCAATTTATATTTTAATTGAATAAAAATGATTAAATAATAATACCATAAATACGATTTGTAATTTACTTTTAAACTGATTAAATGTTGTAATTGTATAGCAAAATCAATACGTTTGCAGTAGATAAACAAAATACATAAATGAAAATAGGAGTAATTAGAGAAGGCAAAAATCCACCAGATAATCGGGTGGCGTTAAGTCCGCATCAATGCAAAGTGGTGGAAAGAAAATATTCGAATATTGATTTAGTAGTACAGCCTTCGCCTATCAGATGTTATAGCGATGAAGAGTATATGCAGGCAGGTATAACCATGCAAGAAGATTTATCTGATTGCGATATTTTATTAGGAATTAAAGAAGTACCGATTGATAAATTGATGGATAATAAAACCTATTTATTTTTCTCTCATACAAAAAAGAAACAGCCACACAACAAAAATTTATTGCAACAAATCATTAAAAAAAATATAAGATTGGTAGATTACGAATGCCTTACTTATAGCGATGGGCAACGTGTTTTAGGGTTTGGATTTTTTGCAGGAATTGTAGGCGCTCATAATGGACTATTAGCTTACGGAAAAAAAACAAACACCTTTAAACTGCCGCCAGTTCATCGTTTTAAAGATTTTAGAGAAGTGATTCATCAATATTTTGAAGTAAAATTACCCAACATAAAAATTGTTTCAACGGGCAATGGCAGAGTAAGTACGGGTGTACAAGAAACGATGAATATGTTTGACATTAAACGGGTTGATAAAAATGAATTTATCAATAAAAATTTTGAATACCCTGTGTATTGTGAGTTAACAGCCGATGATTTATACAAACATAAAGACACACATGTGTATCATCGTAAAGATTTTAGAAATCATCCCGAAAATTATTATTGCGATTTTAAACCATTTTATAAAGCGGCTGATGTGATGTTGAATGGTGTGTATTGGCAAAAAGGAATTGCGCCATTTTTTACTTTAGAAGAAATGCGATTGGCAGATTTTAATTTACAAGTAATAGCCGATATTACTTGCGATGTAAATGGTTCGATACCTTGTAATGTAGATGCAACAACGATTGCCGACCCCACTTATGGCTTCGACCCAAAAACATTTAGCCGTACAAAACCATTTCAATTGGGCATGGTTGATGTGATGGCAGTTGATAATTTGCCTAATGAATTGCCACGTGATGCATCTGATTTTTTTGGCGTACAGCTTACTAAAAATATATTGCCCGAATTACTAAAAGATGAAAGCGAATTGATTGATAGAGCAACGATTGCAAGAGATGGAAAACTAACAAACCATTACAGTTATTTAAGTGATTATGTAGCCGATTAAAAAAACTTTACCATGAAAAAAAGTATTTTATTTTTTTGTTTGATTTCATTATTTGCACTTGATGTAAAAGCGCAGGATACATTATTTGCTATAGTTCAAAAAGATAAATTATTTATTCCACATATTGTTTTGCCGAAGCAAAATTTATATCGCATTAGTCGTTATTATTCATCATCGGTTGTTGATATAAAAATTTTGAATCGAATGCAAGAAGACACAGTAAAAATTGGTTCTATTATTAATATTCCATTAGTACGAAAAAACTTCACTATTCATCCTAATAAAAATAAAACTGATGTAAAATATCAACCCGTTTATTTACAAGCAAATTCTATTAAAAACCTTAGAACATTGATGAATGCTGTGCCATACGAACAAGAAGATTTTGAATCGTTTTTAAAAAAGAAGAAAATAAATTTTAATGCGAAACAAAATTGCATGATTGGTTATATTGAATTAAGAGATATTTCGTTAACGCCAATTGCCGAAAAAAAGATAGTTGAAATTGAAAAACCAATTATCGAAATTAAAAAAGATAGTCTTGTGAAAATTGAAATAAAAGACACTTCTGTTTCAAAAAAAATTATAGCAAAAACTGATTCCATTATTGTGCATAAACAACCAACACAACTAATGTTGTTAGAAAAAATGTATTCAAAATCCGAAGCTATTGAGCAAATGGAAAAAGGACCTGCATTAAGCTTTGCAGTAGATTCGTTAGGCAATTTTCAAAAAGGATTTTATGCCTTGCATAACACATTACCTGTGGGCTCAATTGTGAAATTAAAAAATCCGATGAACGAAAATGAAGTGTATGTAAAAATATTAGGAAAGATACCAGAAATAGCTGGCAATCAACGTTGCATCATCAAAATATCTCATGAAGCTGCTATTTATTTAGATGCAAAAGATGAAAGATATTTGGTTGAAATATTTTATCATCAATAAAATCTATCCCCATTTTTTTATCAATTCTTTGGCTTCAATAATATAATCTTTATCATCCTGTGTAGTTGGTTTTAACAACAACATTTTATTTAATAACGCTATTGCATCTGCATCTTTTTTAATTTCATGCAATGATTTTGCGGCATCTAAATAATACAATAAATAGGTTGGATTTAACTGAATTGCTTTTTGAAGAAATGTACAAGATGTATTAATATTTGCCGTAGGCAAACCGCCAAACAATAGATTCACAGCCGCTTTTTCGGCAAAATTCAAATTATAAACTTCATAATGCCACTTGCCTAAAAGATGATAACCGCCTGCATGATTTGGATTTAGCTGAATACATTTTTCGCCTAATAATTTTATTTCTTTACTCAATTTTATTTTTTCTTTAGATGAAGAAATCAAAGCAATTCGGCCTAATGCAACACCCATCACATAATTAGCTTCAGCTTCGTTAGGATATTGGCGCAAAGCCGCTTCAGCAAATATTTTTGATGCTTTGTAATAATCGTCTCGTTTTTTATTATTGGTTTGTCTGTTGCCTTCTTTATCGGCATAAAAAGCTGTCATGGTTAAGGCTTCAAGATTGGTATTATTAACTTTTACAGCTTTTACTAAAATAGGATAAGCTTCAGTTTCGTTTAATGTTTTAAGCAATGTTTTTGCTTGAAGTATCAATTCGGCTTGTGTTTGAGCCGAAGTGCAAAAACTAAAAGATGTAATTATTGAAGTAAGAATAATTATTTTTTTCATGCCTATTTTTTTTCAAAAATAATAATACTAATGTGAACCAAAAACAAAAGCTATTTTTACAACATAAATTTCTTCAAACTGAAGTAAAAAATGAACAAGCCAAAATATCTGTACAAATCTGAAGAATTTCTGAAAGTGTATGAATTTGTAAGTGAAGGATTAAAAGGAAACGTAAAAAAAGTAGTTCAATTTACTGAAACAGGAACTCAAAATGTTTATAATCTTGCATTTGGAGATTTTAATGACGCCACAAATTTGATTGATGATTTATCCATAACAAATAATGGAGATAGCTTAAAAGTATTAGCTACAGTGGCTTCTATAGTTTATGCATTTACCGAAAAATATCCCGATGCATGGATTTTTGCAACTAGTAGCACAAATGTTCGAACTCGACTTTATAGAATGGGTATTACAAATAACTTGGTAGAAATTAAGGAGGATTTTGAAGTTTATGGTTTAACAGAGGATGGAAATTGGGCAGAATTTATTACTGGCGAAGATTATGAAGCATTTTTAATAACAAAAAAAAGATAATACCTTTGCTATATGACAATAGAACAACTTAATTCGTCAAAAGTGCCTGTAATTGTTTTTGATAAAAAACTAGAACAATTTAGGGATAAAGTTTTGTTTCCTGAAAAGGTAGCTCAAGCCAACAAAATACTTTCTAAGGTTGGATTGCCCAATACAAAAACATTATCTTCTGATAAGCAAAAATAAAATTGCTTCCTCTTTTAATTTTAATACTTAATCGTTAATTTAATGAAACAACAAATTGTACAAACAGAATTGGCACCTGCGCCAATAGGACCATATAGTCAAGCGGTTAAAGCCAATGGCTTTTTATTTTGTAGTGGTCAAATTGCTTTGCATCCAATAAGCGGCGAATTGATGATAGCCGATGTTGAAACCGAAACCAAACAAGTAATGGCAAATATAAATGCGCTTTTAACTGAAGCTGGTGTTGGTTTTTCGAGCATTGTTAAAACTTCAATTTTTTTAAGCGATATGAGTTTGTTTGCTAAAGTAAATGAAATTTATGGCAGCTATTTTACAGGCAATTATCCTGCCCGTGAAACTGTGGCAGTAAAGACTTTGCCACGAAATGTAAATGTTGAAATTTCGGTAACAGCAGTTTTATAATTACCTATGATTCTTGCAATAGACTTTGGTAATAGCCGTGTAAAAATAGGTGTGTTTCATCAAAAAAAAATGGTGTATCATGCTGCGTATGATAAATTTACTTTGGCTGATGCAAAACAAATTTTTAATTTATTTGCTGATATTGAAAAGTGTATCATTAGCACTGTGGTTGATGTTGCGGCTTCTATTGATAAATTTATTCAATCAAAAACCGAATTAATTTATTTAGCATCAACAACAAAATTACCAATAAAAAATAAATACAAAACACCCAACACTTTAGGCAAAGATAGATTGGCTGTAAGTTGTGGAGCGGTTCAATTATTTGGTAAAAAAAATATTTTAGTAATTAATTGTGGTACTTGTATTACTTACGATTTTATCAATTCGAAAAAAGAATATTTGGGTGGTGGCATTTCTTTAGGTTTAGAAATGCGATTTAAAGCATTGCATCTTTTTACACAAAAATTGCCATTGATTACAAAAAAAGAAATTCATCAATTAATTGGCAATGATACCGAAAGTAGCATCATTACTGGTGTTGTGAACGGAACAATAGCCGAAATAAATGGAATAATAAATAATTACGAAAAGAAATATTTATCACTTCAAGTCGTTATTACAGGCGGCGATGCGGATTTTTTGGCAAAGCACTTTAAAAATTGCATCTTTGCGCCGCATTTAACTTTAATAGGTTTACATAGCATTATCAATCATTCATGAAAAAAATAATTTTAGCAGTTCTGGTATTAGTTCAAGTTGGGTTCAATTCGTTTGCACAAGAAAACTTACCATATAGTAGATATGGCATTGGATTAATGCAGCCTAGCCAATTTCAAAGCACAATGGGTATGGGAAATTGTGCTACTACATTTCAAAATGAGTTTATGCAAAATCCTGCTAATCCTGCTTCGTTTGGTGCTTTGGCAAGCAAAGCCGTTACGTTTGAAGCATCTATACAAGGCAGGCAAAATAATTTAACTGATGGTACAAATTCAACTAAGTATTTTGATTTGAATCCAGCTCATGTAGGCTTGGCTGCTATGGTACGGTCGAAAGAAAAATTAAAATGGGGAATGAGTTTTAATTTAATTCCATTTTCTAAAGTAGCCTATAATCTTCAGCAAGATGGGAATAAAAACGACACTCCAACATTGATGAAACACATGTTTCAAGCAAACGGAAATTTTTATAAATTTCAATTTGGAAATGGAATTAAGTACAAAAATTTATTTGTTGGATTAAACGTGGGTTACATTTTTGGGGGCGAAAAAAACAATTCAATTGCCTATTATCCAGATAGCGCTTATGCTTTAGCATCAGTTTATAATAAATCGCAACATGCCTCTGGTATTAGCTTTCAGGCTGGATTTCAATATGTAGTGAAATTACCAAAAGATCAAAAATTAATTTTTGGCGCTACGTATACTCCTCAAAGTAGTTTAAATTCAACTCGAAATGAAACATGGATAAGAATTAATAATAGTGGTAAAATTGTGGATACGGCAAAATTAAATAATGATACATCGGGCAAGATAATTTTACCAAGCCAATTTGCTTTTGGTATTCAATGGTCGCAAGGGCGAAATTGGGGTGTAGCCGCAGAATTTTCACAATCGTTATGGAGTAATTATAGAAATTTTGAACAGCACGATTCATTAAAAAATGCATGGAAAATATCAGTAGGTGCATTTTTTACACCCGACCCGTTAGCTACACAAGTTTTAAAACGCTGTATATATAAAGTAGGGGTAAATTATGGTACAGATGCTTTATATTTAAGAGCCAAACAATTTAATGCCTATTCAGTTACAGCTGGTGTAAGTATGCCAGTATTATACAAAGCAGAAGAAGGTCGGCCGATGTATATGTTTGTTCATTTTAATATTGAATCAGGCGTACGCTCAACCAATGTAAGTGGATTAATTAATGAAAATTTCTTCCGCTTTAATTTAGGTGCTACAATTAGTGGTAATTGGTTTCAGAAAAGAAAATTCGATTAAGAGAATAAAAAAACGACCGTTTCAGCATATTGAAACGGTCGTTTTTTTTATGTTTAAAATTTAAAGCTTATGCCCAACAATAAATGTCTTGGTTCATTATATCGGGCTGGATTTTCGCCTTGCGAAAGCAATGATGAACGAGCATCTCGTGGATCGTTATACATTGGGTCTTTCCATTCAGTAGGTACTGCATCGCCATATTTATAAGCTCTGCCAGTTACTGGATTAATAATTTGTGCATTCATATTGTTCAACACATTAGTTAATTCAACAGTGAATGCAATTTGATATTTTTTAATGGTCCACCATTTTTTATAGTTCAAATTCATCAAAAGAGAACTAGTACCTAATTTCGAAAATTTAGCATTTGGATCAGAATTTACTACCCAAATTGGTCTGCCCGTTTTTGGTTCATCACCTGCATATATATAAGGCGTATATCGCTTACCACTTCTATAAATCAATTCAGAATAAACACTCATTTTATTTAAATATTTTTTGCCAAAAAATCCTGATTTAGAATTTTTTGTAAACAAAGCAAATGTTTTAATATCCCAAGGCGAATCCCAAGCCAACGGTGTTTCTTTTACTGCTTGCCTACTACCGCTACTAATAATATCTTTTAATACATCAGATGAGGAAGATGATTGCCCTGTAGCTACACTATATGCTACACTTATCTGCCCTTCGAACCATTTTTTAATACGCTTTATGTAAGCAGCTTCAACGCCTCTTATTCTAGCATAATCCGAATTGATTTGAATAGTGCGATATACATCTCTACCCGTTACATCTTTTACAGGCAATGAAACAGCTGTAATAAAATCGTATTTATCTTTCCAAAATGCAGCAATATTTAATGCATCATTGCTGCTTAATTGCGATTTTAATCCCAGCTCATAACTAATATCTACTTCAGGATTTATATCAGGATTGCCTAATTTACTAAGTGTACTTCTATCGGCATAATATGGATCTAACCCTGTATAAATATAGCTTGGATGCGGTGCTACAGTGGTATGCCCGTAATTAAAATACATCACTTGGTTTTCTTTAATTGGAAAAGATGCAGACACTTTTGGCAACATTCTTAGCTTCACTCTTCTGCCACCAATGCCCACCGAATGGGCTAAATAATTTGCTCGAACTTCATCTCTTATTGGCGATGATGGGTTAGCAATTGCATCATCCACAAATTTGCCTGGCAACCAATATTCGGTACGAATACCAGCATCTGCTATTAATCCTAAATACTTAAAATGCTCATTAATGTATACAGCACCCTTAGCAGGTTGTACATGCCATATATCACTAATATCACCTAAGCGATACGATTGAGAATAGCTGCCATTATTTAATTGAATAGGAGCACCAACCCAAGGACTGTAAATATCAATCCATTGCATATTCTGTTGTTTATGCTGAAATCCAAATGTTATTTTATTCATAGAATTTTTTGAATAAAATGTTCCCGAACCGTTCATAGTATATTCTTCTACAAAATGGTCGTGCCATAAAGTAGCAATACCATTGTTGTTGTAAAATCCAGAAGGTGCATTTACAAAAACTACAGAATCATTAGGATTAAAAGTAGTAGTAGGATAAGTTGTAATACTTGATGGTGTAAGTTCGCTGTTTACCACATCAGGTCGCCATGGACGACCATTTGCATCGGCTCTCAAATGTACAAACAATCTTGAAATTGAAAGTTTATAACTAAATTGTTTGGATAATAATTGAAACCAACTTAGTGTTTCTAAATTAGTATCATGCGTATAAGTATTAGCATTATCGGGCATTTGAGCAAATGGATATTGATAACCTGGTGTAAACGAAACATCATTGCCCGTGATACGAAGCATATTTACATCCTGATTTATATTTAATGATTTTACGTAACTAAACGTTAGTTTTTTCTTTGGCGAAAAATCATAATTAAGCTTAAAACTGGCTGCCCATCTATTATCCTGCCTTGGTGAAAGATTTTTGTTGGGGTAAATTGAGCTTTGTAATTGGTCGGCTGGTGTGTGATAATAATCATCCGAAATAATATTTTTGAAAGAAGTAAAAACTCTTAATTTATTTTTCACTTTCGGAATTTTTATGGCGCCGCCCAAATTTAATTCGTTGATAGATTGATTAAAATAACTATTCCATTTATTATTAAAACCTAAATTATCTTGTTTGTGTGTGTAGCTTAATTCTAATTTATCTTTACCGCTTCTTGTTTCAGCATTTACCACACCAGCCGTTGCATCACCATACTCTACTCCTATTCCACCTGTGGTTATTTCTACATTATCCATAGCATTAGTTCCTAAATCAATACCAAAGCCAGTTCCAGCCAATGGATCAGTAGCCGATACACCATCAATATAAAATCCTGTTTCATAAGTTCGCCCACCACGAATATGAACGCCTTCGGCATTTTGCACCACACCAGTTTGGCTATTTAAAATATTCTGAATATTTTTTACTGGCGCTGCATCAATTACATCTCTTCCAATATTTTTTTGTGTTTTACCATTATCTACATCTATCAAAGGTTTTTCGCCAATAATTTTAACTTCTTTACCTGTAATAGAAAGGCTACTAATGGCTGCATTAATTTCTTTTTTTTCATCGCTTATAAACTTAATAGCCGTAAAAACTTGCCGCTCGAAACCTACACTGCTTACTTCAACTGTGTATTCGCCAATAGGAATATTGAGGATAGAATATTTGCCATTAATATCGGTTTGAGCGCCATACATAGTGCCTTTTAAATATACATTGGCAGGAAATAGAGGTTGATTATTTTTTGCATCAGTAATAATGCCCGAAAGTGTAGCCGATTTGGTTTGCGCCAAAGCAACAAAATTTACAAACAACATGCTGCCAAAAATTAGCAGCGAAAAATACTTGTATAAAAATTTCATTTAGTAAAAGTTGAAAATAAAAGCCGTTCATTTTTAATATTCACAAACATAACTGAATTTGCATAAAAATTATAGATACAAATTGATTATGAAATAATTAATTTATATAAAAAGCCAGTATATAAGCAGCTAAGCAAATACACAAAAAGAATTACTAATTTTTTTATTCCATTATCTCCGATTCATTTTCGTATTTTTGAAAAAAAAAGCAATATGAAATTTAATCTCTTTTTAGCAGCGCTGCTCACATTAGCAATTTCGAATACCAACGCACAAGTAGTGTTAATGCAGGATAAAATAAAGTTGACCCAAATAAACGAAACCGACGAATTTCCAGATGCCGAATTAAGCATTAAATCAATGAAAATTGTTGGTGCTGGTATGCCCGATACTGTGTTGTTTAATTTTGATGTAAAAAATTATTCATTAGGCAATCAAACACCAGATGCTTCGCAAAAGCGTTGTGCCAACTCGGCTAAAGGTCAGCATATTCATTTTATTGTAGATAATAAACCTTACGAAGCATTATACAAACCCGAAATAAAAACCACATTTGCACAAGGACCTCATTTGGTGTTAGCATTTTTATCAAGGTCGTATCATCAAAGTATTAAATCGAAAAAAGCTTATGTGCTAAAGCAAATAAAAAGTGGTAATACAAAATTGCCAGATTATGATATTACCAAACCAATGTTGTTTTATAGCCGCCCTAAAGCATTTTATATTGGCGCTGATACACAAAATGTATTGCTCGATTTTTATGTAGTAAATACTACTATTTCAAAAAAAACAAATCGTGTAAAAGCAACAATAAACGGAAAAATATTTATGCTTAATGATTGGAAACCATTCCTTGTTCAAGGTTTGCCAATGGGTATTACCAAAATAAAATTGGAGCTAGTAAATAAAAAAGGAAAATTAGTTGAAGGTGCTTTTACAAGTATTGAAAGAGAAATTACCTTAGCCGCATCCGAGCCAATAAAACCTTAAATCAGTATTTATTTTGAGTAATGATTTAATCGCATCAAAAGAAAAAATAAAAGCCATTCAGTTTGTATTAATACTGGGTTGCTTACTCACTGCCATAAAATTTACTGCCTATTTTTTTACCGATTCGGCAGCCGTATTAACCGATGCTTTAGAAAGCATTGTAAATATTGTTGCCAGCCTTTTTGCATGGTTTAGTATTTTTTATTCTTCAAAAAATAAAGATACCGACCATCCATATGGGCATGGAAAAATTGAATATGTAAGTGCTGGATTTGAGGGTGGTTTGATATTAATTTCAGGCATTTGGATTTTGTATGAATCATTGCAAAACATTGTTCATCAACATGCTATTTTAAAAATTGATACAGGCATTATTTTAATAGCGGCATCGGGCATTTTAGTTTTTTCATTGGGCAGATATTTAATTAATAAAGGCAGAAAACATCATTCACTTACTTTAATTGCTGATGGCAAACATTTACAAACCGATGCCTATACAAGTGCAGGTATTATTGCAGGATTAACCATTATTCGCTTTACAGGATTGTATTGGATGGATAGTGTTATTGCCATCATTTATAGCTGTGTAATTGTTTACACAGGATATAAATTAATCAAAGAATCGCTAGATGGATTATTAGATAAAATTGATTTTGCAACAGCACAAGAAATTGTAGATGTGATAAATAAAAATAGAACATCGGAATGGATTGATGTGCATAATATGAGGATTCAAAAATTTGGAAGTTTTTTACATGTTGATTGCCATATCACATTGCCTTGGTATAATAATCTTGAAAAATCGCACACACAAATGGAATTGTTGGATGATTTATTAAACCAACATTTTGATAATAGAGTTGAATTTTTTATTCACCCCGATCCATGTCAACCAAAAGCTTGCGGCATTTGTTTGTTAGAAAGTTGTAAGGAAAGAAAACACGATTTTAAACAAAAAGTAGAATGGACAATGGATAATGTATTAGAAAACAAATCGCATCAATTAATAGAGTAAAATTTAAAATCTTCCACCTGGTGGCGGCATTCCGCCTGGCGGTGGTTGATGCATCATCCAATTATTTTCCGAGCCTGGTGTTTTTCCCTTAAATGTTTTAAAGGTGTAAGTAAACACCAACATAAAGTAGCGTTGCAATACTTTTGTTTTGCTGTCTTCAATATAAGTTTCAGTAATATTTCTTGATATAGCCGTGTTTTGGTTTAATAAATCAAATGCAATCAATCGCAAATCGGCTGATTGATGTTTTAAAAATTTGTACCCAATACCAGCATTTAGCAATACATAATTTTGATTAAAATTAGATGATAAGCCATTGTAATACTGATGTGTTACATCGCTTGTAATTACCAACCCTTTATAAGGCATCACAGTTAATTTCAATCTTGATGTTTGGCTTACATACGTTTGATTCAAATTGGTTTGCAAACTATTTTTCGAAATATTATACGATGTGCTAGATGAAATATTGTAGTCGAATTTAGGATTAGTGCTACTGCTTAAACCTAAGCCCAATGAAGCATTTGGCGTAGTAGAATTATTTTTCAATCCATTTACTAAGCTTGGTGTTTGCGTATAATTGGCCGAAAAATTTATATTGTAATTCGATTTTATTTTTTTTATTGGCCGACCATAAACAATAAATGTTCGGGCATTATAATATCCATTTAAGTTTATCGGTTTTACTAACGAACCGCCTTGAGCCAGCATTACACCATTATCCAACAAAGTATTTTTATGTGCTATTGATGTGCTATTGCCAATATAATTATCTGTAACTGTTCCACCAATCATAGCAAAAAATGAAGTATTCTTTTTTGCATTCATGTTGGCAAATCGCATTACTAAATTATGCGAATAATCTTGTTTCAAATCTGTATTGCCTGTTGAAATTTGCAACGGATTAGTTACATTATACACCTCTTGTAATTGATCAACCGTAGGCGATGTATTGCTGGTACGATAAAAAACACGAAGCATTTTTTCGTTCGAAATTTTATACATCAACATTACATTTGGCAATAATGAATTGAATTGTTTATGTAAAGTATAATTACTCGGAAACGCTTGTTTGTTCGTTAATTCAGCCCATTGATAATAGCTGCCAGCCGTTAAATTTATTTTTTTATATTTTAAATTATAACCTGCGCCAACCGAATGAGTGAGATACAAACTATTAAAAACATTGCTTAAAATGGTATCTAAAATATTGTAATCATTTTTAGTTGATGAAAAATTATTAGAATATTTTTTCGAATCATTTACATTAAAAGTATTGGAATAACTGAATAAAATAGATTGTGCCGAATCAATTGGTTCGGTATAAATAATAGTAGTATTGTTGTTATACCCCTTTTTATTCAAATCAATTAATTGCTTTAATGAATCGGCATTTTGCAATGTATCTTTTGTATACGAATTATAATGTGTTGTGCCAATTTGCGAATTATAGCCTGGCGTAAAATTTACCGAAAGTGTTCTGTATTTTTTATGAAATGAATGTCGCCACAAAATATTAGAAGATAGATTCAGCGCCGTTTTATCAGCATTATTATAGGTTGATGTATTGCTTAATAATGTGCCTTCGCTATTTTTATTCATACCCGAAAGCGTACTTAATGTATTATTTTTTTGAATAGAAATTTTTGGAGCAAATACAATTGAATTCATCGAATCAATTTTTGATTCTAATCTAAAATTAAATCTATGATTTTGGTTTTTAGTTTCGGTAAATGAATTTTGCGAATAATTTAAGTTTGATGTTTTCGATGATAAATATTGGCGCAGCAAATCAGTTTCATTTTTATTATCAGAATAATTGAAAAAATAACTTGCCGTTGCTTCTGTTTTTTTACCCCATTTATCGCTATAATTTAAACCTGCTGCATGTGTAGTTGTAATACCACTTTGCCCATTTACCATAAAGTTGCTTGGGTCGTTTCCACCGCCGCCACCGCCGTTTCCACCCATTCCTCTTCCGCCTCTGTTCATCATACCCATCATGCCGCCGCCACCGCCACCCATTACACCCATCAAATCTTCCATGGCAAAATTTTGTTCGTTAATATTATTGCTTTGCATCAATAATGTAATTCGGCGTTGCCCTTTAAATTTATTAATCACAACACCACTTTTATATACACCTGCATTATTCAAATCTAAACCAAAGCCGCCATACACTTTTCCAAAAGTGCCATTTCTAAAATTTTGTTTTGTAATTACATTTATCGATTTTGAAGTGTTGCCATCATCAAAGCCTGTAAAAACACTTTGATCAGATTTTTTATCAAAAATTTGAATTTTATCTATCGCATCCGATGGCAAATTTTTTAATGTGGTAGCAGGGTCGTCGCCAAAAAATGGTTTGCCATCTACTAATACTTGTTTCACTGTTTCGCCATGGGCTTGTATCTGCCCATTTTGCGAAGTAATACCTGGCATTTTATTTACCAAATCTTCTGATGTAGCATCGGGGTTGGTTTTAAAAGCATTGGCATTTATTTCGGTAGTATCGCCTTTTTGTTTTACACGGGTTTGCAATTCGGTAATGTTTACTTGTTTTAGCAAAGTGCCATCATCTTCTAAAGCAATTGTACCCAAATTTATAATTGAATCTTTTGCAAAAATTGTTTTTCGAAATGGTTTATAACCAATGTAGGTAATTCGGATAGAAAATCTTTTTATGGTTGAAATGGATAATGTAAAATTGCCATCAATATCTGATACCGTTCCTGCAATTATATCTTTATCATTCGGCATTATTGCGGCAATGGTAGCGCCTACAATGGCTTGCTTTTTTTCGTCAATAATATTTCCTTTAAGAATGGTTGATTGCGCAGAGGCAGCCAAGTTAGATAATTGGAATAAAAATAAAATGACGAAGATTTTTTTCACGTTGCAAAAATTAATTAGGCTACAAAGTAAATAATTGTTGAGGCTAATATTTTATGCGGCGGCTACTAATTTGTAAATGAGGTTTAAAAGGAATAGTAAATTCTGCATAATTTCAAAATCTACTTTTATGCTATTTAAAAAAATTGTATTGCTTATTTGGTTAAAGTTTGCTGTTATTTTTTATCATTTTTGTAGCATAAATAATTAATGATGATGAATATTCTTGCAAACTCTTTTTTAGATAATACGATTGAGCATTGGATAAAATTTGTGGTGCTTATTGCGTTGGCTGTTGTTTTAAAAAAATATATTTCGGTGGTGCTGGGCAAAATAACCTACCGTCCGTTTCGCAATTTTTCTAGCGATAATGAAACCCAAAAATTTACTGAATTATTAAGTAAGCCTTTTCAGTTTTTAATTCTATTCATCACCGTATTTTATGCTTTTAAATCGTTGCATTATCCACAAAATCTTGTTTTGCAAAACGAAGATTTTGATTTAAAACTTTTGCTAAATAATATTTTAAAAACGGCTGGTGCTTTTGCTATTACTTGGATAGTGCTTAGGGTTATTGATTTTTTAAGTTTTGTATTTTATCAAAAATATTCGAAACATGATAGTGTGGTGGATGAACAGATTGTACCATTTATTAAAGACAGTTCGAAAGTAGTGATTTGTATTATTTCATTAATTACCATACTTAGCACTATTTATAAATTAAATGTGGCTAGTATTATTGCTGGTATTGGTATTGGTGGGTTGGCTGTGGCATTGGCGGCTAAAGAAAGTTTAGAAAATTTATTTGGCTCGTTTACTATTTTTTTAGATAAGCCTTTTCATGTGGGCGATACTATTCAAATAGGTAGTGTAACAGGAATTGTAGAACGGGTGGGGTTTAGAAGCACTAGAATTAGAACCGATAATAAAACATTTGTAACTGTGCCTAATAAGCAAATGGTTGATACTGTATTGGATAATATGACCGAACGAACACATAGAAAAGTTGAATTTAAAATTCATTTATTACAAAACACTACCAAGATGCAATTGCAAACTATTATTGATAAAATAAAATTGCAATTAAATAATCATGAATTGATTGAAAACGATTACACTGTATTGTTTAATACTATTGGAATGGGCTCGTTCGAAATATTAATATCCTATTTGGTAAAAGATGCCGATATAAAAACATTTAATCAAATAAAAGAAAATTTAAACTTCTATATTCTGGATGTATTGCAAACCGAAAGTGTAGAAATGGTAAGTGCCTTCAAATCAAATGAGAAATGAATCAAATCAAACTTGATTTAGTACGAATCAAATAAGAAATGGTTCAATTTGAATCAACTGATTTTAAGTGTTTTTTTCTTAACTTTAAACCCCCTGCTCTTCTATATTTGAGGCGTAGATAAAGAGCCGAGCCAACGAAGATGCAAATGACATCCCAAATATTCGGGACGGAAAAATAAATTGAACTTTTAAAAATGAAAACAATAAATTTGTTGGAAACATGCCAAACATTGGGGAAACTAGTTACATACTCGTAGGCCACATACAGGGCTTGGCTACATACAAGTAAGCAATATAATTACTTATGCTAAATTTACAATTAACAAATAAACATCATTACAATAATTACGGCTAAGTAGCCATACTTATTGTAATTAAATGATATACATGTATGAAAAGATGTTTAATTATATTTATATTATTCGGTGTTATAACCTACAATAGTAACGGGCAAAACCTTATCTTAAACTCTGGATTTGAGAATCATTGGGGAGGAGATTGCACGAATGGTAGTTCAGTAGTTTTTTACGATTCTTTAAATGTTACCTCACAGTTTGGTTGCACTATTAAAGATTGGATACGAATAAGTGAAACGCCAGATGGTTATTGGAATAAGGGGCATGATTTTCCCCGAAACAGTTATGCCAAATATATTTATCCGCATTCAGATTCTGTATGTGTTGGGGGGGTTTTCTTTAGTAAATTGCCAAATACTACTTTAAGAGAAATTATTGAAGGTAAATTAATAAAGCCTTTAATAGCCGACCATCATTATCAATTTAGTATATATGTTCAATTATTTGATACCATGCATGTTACAAATGCAGGTAAGCTAGTAGGCATAAATAGCTTTAGTGCTGTATTTACTGATACTATGATACCAAGTCATTTGGATTTACCAATACAAAACTATACACCCCAAGTTCAAATAAATACTATGGTTACAGATACTCAACATTGGGTTTTATTAATGGATACTTTTATTGCAGTAGGTGGCGAACAATTTGTAAGTATTGGTAACTTTAAAACAGATGCACAAACACAATTTATTTTAGTAGATAGTCAAAGTAATTTACCAGAGGCTTCTTACTATTACATGGATGATGTAAGTTTAATTGATATTACACCGCTTGGTATTGATGAAGTTGGAATTAGTAAAATAGAAGTATATCCAAACCCAGCTAAAGAGTCAATAGTCGTAAGTAGTAAGTCGTTAGTAAATACAATAGAGGTAAGGGATGTATTAGGTCGTGTTGTAATTCAACAAATCAAAAACTCATCCACTCAACAAATTCAAATTGATGTATCAAGTTTATCAAATGGCTTATACTTCATTAAAGCCACAGATGACAAAGGAAATAGTATAAATGGGAAGTTTGTAAAAGAATAAATTAAAAAGCATATAAGAGCTACACAATTAAAATATGCAATAACAACTATATCCCTTTTTTTATACATTTATGGTAGGCATACAAAGCTAATATGCTATACGCCAATGCAATCAATTTTAAAATAATAATAGGCTATTAATTGATGAAAAAAATAATAAAAGATTATCTCACATTTTCGAAACAAGATAGAAATGCAATTTTGTTTTTAGCTGCATTAATAGGCATTGTAGTTGGCGTTAAAATATTGGTAGTACCATTGTTTAATCATTCGCCATCAAAGGTCGAATTGGCAAAACAAGATTCATTATCGGCAAAGCTTACAGCCGAAATAAACGAGCAAAAGCAAAATAATTATGAAGCTAAAGCCGAACAAAATGAAGCATCATCAGCAGATGTTTTTACTCCAAAATCGAATGAAGTAAATATTCAAATTCATCAACCTTTTAACCCAAATGAATATGGATTTGAGGATTGGAAAAATATAGGATTTACTGAAAAATTTGCAAAAACTATTACTAATTATTTAGCCAAAGGTGGTAAAATACGCAAGCCCGAAGATTTAAAAAAAGTGTATGGAATGAAAGATGAATGGTATAAAAAAATAGAACCGTTTGTATCTATTCCAGAATCGAAAAAAGAAAATAATTACACGGCTTCTACTTCATTTTCAAAACCCAAATTATCAACTATAGAGCTTAACACAGCCGATAGTACTGCATTAGAAGCATTGCCATTGATTGGTGGTAAAACTGCTATAAGAATAATTAAATACCGAAATTTAATTGGCGGATTTGTATCCTTGAATCAACTAAAAGAAGTATGGGGTTTTAAAGATTCGATGTTGATGGTAAATGAAAAAAGGATAATAATTGATGCTTCTAAAATTTCGAAAATAAATATTAATACCATTGGTTTAGAGCAACTAAAAAAACATCCGTATATCAAGTTTAATAAAGCAAAATTGTTAATAACATTTAGACAACAGCATGGCAAATATCATACAGCCGACGAACTTAAAAACTCAAAAGCCTTTACGGATGAAGATATAAAGAAGATAGAACCCTATTTAATTTTTGAATAGAAACCAACCTTTAATGAGGCATATAGATTATATTTGCGCCTCAAAAAAAAATACGAATTTTATGCATTTTGAATTAACTGAAAATCAAAAAATGATTGCCGATACCATTAAGGATTTTGGCGCTAAACATATTAAACCTTATGTGATGGAATGGGATGAAGCTCAACATTTTCCTATCGACCTTTTTAAAAAATTGGGCGAAATGGGCATGATGGGTGTTTTGGTACCTACCCAATATGGCGGTAGTGGTTTTGGATATGCTGAATATTATACAGTGGTTAGCGAAATTGCAAAAATATGTGGTTCAATTGGGCTTTCGGTAGCCGCTCATAATTCATTATGTACAGGGCATATATTACAATTTGGCAATGAAGAACAAAAGCAACGTTGGTTGCCCAAATTAGCTACTGCCGAATGGATTGGCGCTTGGGGATTAACCGAACCCAATACAGGAAGCGATGCTGGCAATATGCAATGTGTAGCAAAACAAGACGGTAATGATTGGGTAATTAATGGCACAAAATGTTGGATTACACACGGTATATCAAGCAATATTGCAGTGGTGATAGTTCGTACGGGCGAAGTAGGCGATAGTCATGGTATGACAGCTTTTGTGGTTGAACGTGGCACACCAGGTTTTACAGCAGGTAAAAAAGAAAATAAATTGGGCATGAGAGCTAGCGAAACTGCCGAAATGATTTTTGATAATTGCCGAGTTAGCGAAAAAAATATTTTAGGAAAAGTAGGCGAAGGCTTTATTCAATCCATGAAAGTATTGGATGGTGGCAGGGTTTCAATTGCAGCACTTTCATGTGGCATAGCTAAAGGTGCTTACGAAGCCAGTGTTCAATATTCAAAAGAACGCCATCAGTTTAATCAACCTATTGCTAATTTTCAAGCCATTGCTTTTAAAATAGCTGATATGAAAATGAAAATTGAAGCGGCCGAATTGCTAACACTTCAATCTGCCGATTTAAAAAACAGAGGCGAAAAAGTTACCAAACAATCTGCTTTTGCAAAATATTATGCCAGCGAAATAGCTGTGGATGTAGCCGAAGATGCTGTACAAATATTTGGTGGATATGGCTATACTAAAGACTTTCCTGTTGAAAAATTTTGGAGAGATTCGAAACTTTGTACAATTGGAGAGGGTACAAGCGAAATACAAAAATTAGTAATTGCTCGTGAAGTAATAAAAGGAAATTAATAATAAATTTATCTTTTGAGCGCTTACACTTTATAGAAGCATACTTTTTGAATATGAATAAAATAAAAAAACTCAATCAGCAATGATTGAGTTTTTTTTTATTGAAACAGTGTTTTTATTCTACCGTTACACTTTTTGCTAAATTACGTGGCTGATCTACATTGCAGCCTCTCATCACCGCAATATGATAAGCTAATAACTGCAGTGGAATACTTGATAATAATGGCGAAAATGGTTCTTCGGTACTTGGCACTTCAATATAAAATTCGCTTAACTTTTTTATTATTTCATCACCCTTTTCTACTATGCCAATAACTCTGCCTTTACGAGCTTTTACTTCTTGAATATTGCTTACTATTTTTTCATAAGCACTTTGGTTATTACATAAAAACACAACAGGCATATTTTCATCAATCAATGCAATAGGTCCGTGTTTCATTTCGGCCGCAGGATAGCCTTCGGCATGTATGTAACTAATTTCTTTTAATTTCAATGCACCCTCTAATGCTACCGGAAAATTATAGCCTCTACCTAAATATAGAAAATTAGGAATATCTTTAAATTCATAAGCAATGCGTTCAATTTCTTTATCCATTTGCAATACTTCATTCACTTTATCTGGTATCAGTTCCAACTCGTTTAATAGTTGATGAAATCTTGATTCAGAAATTGTTCCTTTGCTATGCGCTACTTGCAAAGCCATTAATGTTAAAATCATTACTTGGCTTGTAAATGCTTTGGTAGATGCTACACCAATTTCAGGACCAGCATGGGTATATGCTCCTGCATGCGATGCCCTTGGAATACTGCTACCAATTACATTACACACACCAAAAATAGTAGCGCCTTTTGATTTTGCCATTTCAATGGCAGCTAAAGTATCAGCCGTTTCGCCCGATTGAGAGATGGCTATTACCACATCCTTTTCAGTAATAATTGGATTACGATAACGAAATTCGCTGGCATATTCAACCTCAACAGGAATACGAGCTAAATCTTCAAATAAATATTCGGCTACTAAGCCAGCATGCCAGCTAGTACCGCAGGCTACAATGATTATTCTATCAGCATTTATAAATTTGTGTTCATACTCTACCATGCCACCCAATTTCACAATCCCTTTTCCTGCATGTACTCTCCCCCTCATCGTATCACGAATAGAACGAGGCTGTTCATAAATTTCTTTCAACATAAAATGCTCGTAGCCACCTTTTTCAAGCATTTCTAATTTCAATTCAAGCTTTTGTATATAAGGCGTTTTAACTTGGTTCTTAATAGTTTTAATAGAAAGTTCGCCCGATAAATTTACTACTGCTATCTCTTCATCATCCATGTAAATTACATTTTTAGTATATTCTACAATAGGTGTAGCATCGCTAGCAATAAAAAATTCTTTATCGCCAATACCAATTACCATTGGGCTTCCTTTTCTAGCACATATTAATTTATCAGGTTCGTTTTTAGCCGCAATAACAATGGCATAAGCGCCATGCACTTCCGATAAAGCTTCTCTAACGGCATCTTCTAAACTTATACTTTCATTTTCCTGAATATCTTCAATTAAATGAATTAATACTTCCGTATCTGTGTCGCTGATAAACACATGCCCACGGCTTTGCATTTCGGCTTTTAAAGGTGCATAGTTTTCAATAATGCCATTATGAATAATGGCTAAATTGCCACTACCACTATAATGAGGGTGTGCGTTTATATCATTTGGTTCGCCATGTGTAGCCCATCTGGTATGCCCTATTCCAATTGAGCCAGTTATATCTTTACCAATGGTATGATTTTCTAAGTCGCTAACCTTGCCCATGCACTTAAAGGTTTTTAAATCGCCGTTGAGCAATGCTACACCAGCGCTATCATAACCTCTGTATTCTAATCTTTTTAATCCTTTGATTAAAATGGGGTAAGCTTCTCGTTTACCAATGTATCCTACTATTCCACACATAATGATTTAATGAATTTTAGTGAATAATATTTTTAATTTTATTTTATAACTAGATAAGTTATTACCTCCTAAGACAACTTGAGCAGGTCGTTCCGCTGCATTATAGGCTTCAATATAAAAACCATCGTTGGTATAAATACCTCTTTCAAGTTTTTGTAAATATCTAGCTATATTAAATGTGTATTTTCCGTTAGTATAAATACCACCATAATAATTGGCACTAGATAAAGTGCTTATTGGTGAACCTTCGGTTACATCTTCTAACGAAATTTCTTTTCCATCGGCAGCATTAATTCTGGTAAGCAATAAATTGCCAGGTGCTTTAAATAAACTAGTTGAGGTAGCATCTACATTTTCAAAAGTTATTTCAGCTTTATTGATAATTGTATTTTTTAAGGCAGATAAGCCTGGTATAAATATTTTGCTTCGTACACCAGCAATACCACTTACATATATCGAATCTTGATTGGTATTGGCTTGAATTACTTGTTGCACTTTGCTTCCATTATAATCATGTGCAAAATGATTAACCGTTCCGGCAGCATTGATTGGGAATAATATTTTTTGCGAATCGGCTGTAGGCGTATGATAATAAACCATCAAGCCCGAGTGTTCGGCATCAGTAGGCGATAATTGAAGCAACCCATTTGCATTGGTAGCTGTATTATTAAGATATACACCATTCAAATAATTATGAAAACTAGTATTATCATAAAACGAACCAGTGGTAGAGCCATTTTGCGATATTAAATCGGCAATAAAAGCTGTGTTGGAAACAGGAATTTTTAATAGCGGTTGAATCGTTTTACCATATTCTTTTGCACTATCAATTACTGAAAAAGTAACGTTGGCTTTAGAACCAATGTTGGTACTACTTAATGCAAATGTTTTATTAGAATAATAGATGGTAGATTCAGCAATTTTATTACTTGATGCTGCATCTACTAATGTCATTGATAAATTAAGTGGATTAGTAATTTCGGCATAAGTACCTCTATACGGAAACATCACAAAAATAGAATCTACCACTGTACCCGTTTCAAATGCAAACTGACTAGCTGGTAAATTAAATTGAACATACAAATTAGCATCGGTTTTGCCAAAAGTGGCATTGTTGCTAATAGTTCCAACCGTTAAAGTTTGAAGATTATTGGCAACCACCGAATCGTGGTATACATTTTTACAGATTACAGTAAATGTATCTGTTACATTACCATTCAGATAATCGCCATTGGGTTGCAGATTATTTACTAAATAAGGATTAGTATTACAAGCTGCAAAGCCAAATACAATTAAAAATAAGGCTATATTAAATCGTTTTTTTGTAAGCATAATTATTGTTGAAACAAATTAGTAGTTGATGTTTTATAAAAGTTTAGCTGTACTAACTTGTTAATTCATGTTTTATTTTCCGCTCAATAATTTTTTATAAAACTTAACGTATTCATCAATATACTCATCTTCGGGATTGTAAGCTAATGTGGGCTTCTTTTTAGCTTTAATTAAGTCTAATGAAGCCTTTTCGGTATTTTCATCACCTAATATAATACCATCAGCATATTGTATTGCTCCTTCCATCAAGGCTTGATGCGTAGCTTTTTTATAGGGTTCAAATTCTTTATTGGTAATTGTTTCGCCCATGCCCAATGGCGCAAAATTTTTATTCAATGTTTCTTTAAAGTCATTTTGATATAAAGAATAAATAATTTTCGATTTTAAAAAAACAGGTTCTTTTTTATAGGCTGTTTTCATATACAATGGTATTAAGCTTGTCATCCAACCATGGCAATGAACCACATCTGGCGGCCAAGCAAATTTTTTAACTATCTCCATTGCGCCTTTGCAAAAAAACACCATTCGTTCGGCATTATCGGGATGAAATTTTTCTTTTTCATCGTACACATCTGTTTTACGTTTAAAAAACTCATCATTATCTAAAAAATATACTTGTATCCTTACACCTGGCATACTAGCTACTTTTATGATTAATGGCATATCATCATCGCCCATAATGATGTTGATACCACTTAATCTTACTACTTCGTGTAGTTTGTGGCGGCGCTCATTAATATTGCCAAATCGTGGCATCAATATTCTTAACTCCGCTCCTTCATTTAATAAATGTTTGGGTAAAGCATTGCATATTCTGCCCATATTGCTATACTCCAAATAAGGATTAATTTCGTTCGAGATAATCAAAATCCGTTTCTTCATCATAAGCCTTTCAGATTAATTAGTGGTAAAAAAATAAACTACTGTTTTATTTTATTGAACTATTTGTTTTTTAATTTCTATAGTTTTTTAAAAAGGAGTGCAAAAATAATAAAAAAAAATTGCAAACTTCACAACAAAATTTAATAAAGGGTTTCCACATTCAAATTTATGATTATTGTAAGAACAAATTTAGAGCTGCATAATACCATCAATGCTATTAAATTGGCTAATAAAACTATTGGCTTTGTGCCTACAATGGGTGCATTGCATCAGGGGCATATTAGTTTAATTGAAATGGCAAAACAGCAATGCGATGTAAGTATTTGCAGTATTTTTGTAAATCCTACCCAATTTAATGATACTAAAGATTTAGAAAAATATCCAAGAACTGAAGAAGCCGATACCACACTTTTAATAAAAGCTGAATGCGATATATTGTACATGCCATCAGTTGAAGATATTTATCCTGATGATTGGATTTGCCCCCAATTTGATTTTGGCAATTTAGATAAAGTAATGGAAGGGGCACATCGGCCTGGGCATTTTAAAGGCATGAGTCAAGTGGTTCATAGACTTTTGTATTTAGTACAACCTAATAAACTTTTTATGGGGCAAAAAGATTTTCAACAATTAACTATTGTAAAACGAATGTTGGAAATATTAAATTGGAAAATAGAATTAATAAATTGCCCAATAATAAGAGAATTAGATGGATTGGCTATGAGCAGCCGCAATGTACGATTAAATGGCAGCGAACGAGCATCGGCACGTTCAATATCAAAGGTATTAATGCATTTGAATAAAAATCAATTTGCATCGGCTAAAGATTATTGCCAATGGGCTGTATATCAACTTAATTTAGAAGAATTTATAACAGCCGAATATGTTGAGATTGTAGATGTAAACACACTTCAACCCATTGTCGATTGGCATCAGCAGCAACAATTAGTGTGTTGTATAGCAGCCAAAGTGGGCGATGTAAGATTGATTGATAACAGAATATTTTAAGTTGATACACTGCAATAAGACGCTATTTATTCTATCCAACTTTCTTTTAAAAAAGTTAATTCAAATTAATTTACTTTGCAGCAAAGATTAATATTAAATGAAAGCGGCTTTATACAAAGGAAAATTCTGCATAATTGGATTGCTGCTTTTATATACCCACATTGCCCATGCGCAAATGCAGCGAATTACCAACGATGATTTTATAATTAATATATTAAAACCACAGCCCGATTGGTTTCAACAAATTTTATACAATCAGCAAGAATACCAAGTTCAAATTATTTATACCCAAATAAATAGAGATAGCAGCAACAAGGCTCATTTTACCACTTATGGTTTTCAGGCTGATGAATTTTATTTTTACCCTGCCAGTTGGATGAAACTACCATTATCTGCATTTGCTTTAGAAAAACTAAATGAAATAAAAGTAGATAAAAATAATATTATGAAAATTGAACCCTTGTTTGGCAATCATAACAATGAATATAATGATGTAAAATTATTTCAACCACAAAGCATAGGGCAGATGATAAAAGAAGCGCTTGTAGTTAGCAATAATGCTGCTTTTAATCCATTGTACGATTTTGTAACGCAGCAACGAGCCAATAAAAGATTAAATGAAATTGGATTAAAAAAAGCAGTATTCTGCAATCGATTTTCTATTAGCGATAAATCGGAACATAGGCATAGCAATTTTTTAGAAATTAGAAATAAAACCAACGAACAATCTGTTTTATACAGTCAAATTCAAACCTATAACCCTATTCAGCCATTTTGTAGTTTTAAAAATACTGAATTTGGCGAACAGCATTTTGAAAAAGGTAAACTAGTAGATGGGCCAAAGAATTTTTATTACAATAATTACATTCCATTAAGCGAAATGAATGAATTTATGAAACGATTTTTCTTTCCAAAAGAAACATTTACCACTTGGAATTTAACCAAAGATGATTTTGTTTTTTTAAAACGAAATATGGCTATGCTACCCCGATTAAATAGTAATCCATCGTATGATGAAGAGCAATATACAGATGCCTTTATGAAATATTTTTTGATAGGCGCATCAAAAGATAGGCTGCCAGCCAACATTAGAATATTTAATAAACTAGGACAATATTTTGGTTGGACATGTGATGCAGCCTATATCGTAGATTATTCTTCGGGAGTTGAATTTTTTCTTTCGGCTGTGATTTATACCAATAGCAAACATATTGTAGCTGATAATGATGAGGAATATAAAAATATTGCTGCTCCATTTATGGCTCAATTAGGCAAAGCTTTTTATGAATACGAATTAAAACGAAAACGAACTGTAACACCACATATTGATTATATTGGATACACAAATTTAGATGAAGAGCCTAAACCAAAAATTGGTAAATTAAAAAAGGAAACCACAAAAGCAGGCGCAAAGAAAATGGCACAAAAAAATAGTATCAATCATCATAAAAAGAAAACCACAAAAAAAACTGTTAGCAAAATAAACAATCAAAAACTATCAACCCCACAAAACAAAAAATGATACTGTATAATGTAACTGTAAAAATAGAACCTACTATTGAACACCAATGGCTAATGTGGATGCAACAAACACATGTACCTGATGTAATGAATACTGGGTTTTTCGATTCGTTTCGAATTTGTAAATTAGATGCAATAGATGAAAACGAAAACGAGCCTACTTATGTATTTCAATACACATGCAGTAGCCGTGAAAAACTAAATACCTATTTTGAGCTTCATGCACCTAAATTACGAAATGATGTAGTTGATACATTTGGAGATAAATTTTTTGCATTCCGAACTACCATGGAAGTATTAAACGAGGCAAAAAATAATATTTAGAATTATTTTTGAAAAACATTTGGAAAAAGTTAAAACTGCATATATCTTTACGTCAGTTTTCATAGTTTTAAATTTTAAGGTTAAAAAAGGGGGGCAACTAGATTGTTCCCTTTTTTTATTTAAATAACTTCTAACTTCACTAATAAAAATCATTTTGCTATACCTAAAAAGAGCCAATTCAAATGATGAATTGGCTCTTTTTAGTTGGAATTCCACAATGCAAAAGTGAATAGCAGTAGGGCATATTCTTTTATTCAAAGAGGAATAACATTCATATAAAGCGGAAAATAAAATGGTGGGTTATATTATTTTCTTTCCAATAAAAAAATCCCCTGTTGATTGCTCAGCAGGGGACTTTTTTTATTGCATTTACAATTAACTATTATCTTCTAATTGGCAACAATCACTTGTTTAGTCATCCTCTTACCATCGGCATCAATTATCAGCAATAAATAAACACCATTTTTAGCCGGCGATATATCTATTTGATGTTTGTGATTATTATCATTTACGGGTTGGTTGTAAACTGTTTCGCCTAATACATTTATCAGCATAATTTTATTGATATTGATTTCGCTATTATTAATATCAATAGTAAATGCACCGTTGTTTGGATTAGGATAAACGGTTATTGCATCGATTGCTAAACCAGAGGCTGAACCTGCCGAAGCGGCTGAAGCGTCCACCTCAGTAGAAGCATCGCCTTCGGTAACAGTAGCTATATTTCCCATTCTAAGAGGTGCTGTGCAACCTACGGTGGCAGTATAGGTTACGATTGAGGTATCGCTTGGTAAACCCCATACACCATTACAATATTGAGGACGTACAAAAAATTTATAGGTACGTGTACCAAATGTACTGCCTACAAAGTTAATTGAAGTAGAAGTTACGTTTGGTATATAACCAAATACAGTACTGCTACCTACCAAATAGTAATACAATTTGTATTGGGTAACGCCGCAAGCTGGCGATGTCCAACCTATATTTATGGTTTTGCAACCTAAGGTGGTGGCTACTAAAGTAGTAATACGGTTGCACACAATTGGGCTTACGGTAATAGTTTGTGCTCCACAGAAATAACCATTCTTAGCATTGCTGCTGCAAATAGCTCTTACACTTACTTCATAAGTGCCAGAAGTGGCAGCGGTTATAGTTGTATTAGTGCCATTTATGTTTACATAAGTAATAGCAGATACGGTTGGGCTAATCATTCGGTAAGCTACTTGATAGCTTGGTTCGCTGCCGCTCCAGTTTACTATTATTTTACTGCCACATGAGTTAGTAAGAGCAAGCCCTGTAACTACGCTGTTGCATAAGTTTGTTGGCATATTATAAATAGTAGTAGCACCTGTTAAAAATGAACCACTGCATTTGCCTTTAGCATAATAACTATAAGCAGTGCCAGCAGATAAAGTGATAACGGCTATCTTATTTGCCCCTGTGCCAGTAACTTTAATTTTGTATAATGTGCCATAACCAATTTTGGTTACAAATAAACTATCAAGTGTAGAAAGCGGACTTGAAATATGGAAAGTGGCTATAGCACCGTTAAAGGTAATCGAAGATACTACTGGGGCATTGCAATATCCTTCATCTATTGTACCATTGCAATTGTTATCTATACCATCGTTAAGTTCAGTAGCACCGGGGTTAATCGCAGCGTTAGCATCATTACAATCAAGCCCCAACGTAGATTGGCTATAATTAGCACCCGGGTTGGTGCAAGCATTGGTCACACTACTGTGATAACCATCGCCATCGGCATCTAAATACCATGTAGTGGCTGGGGTTACTACCACATT
Organism: Bacteroidota bacterium; assembly: GCA_046051225.1. Classification (GTDB taxonomy): domain Bacteria; phylum Bacteroidota; class Bacteroidia; order Chitinophagales; family CAIODY01; genus CAIODY01. Next base: position 79,588 of record JBJOOR010000011.1, read on the forward strand.
TAAATTTACAATACTATCACAACCTTTGTAGTTAGTACGTTTTAAAGTATCATTACCAGCAGCATTAAATGTTTTACCAAAATAAACAAAAGGTAATTGTGTACTACAAATAGTAGTGCTTTGTGAAGATGATGATGGCAAATTTACTTGCACATTTAAATTTACAATACTATCACAACCTTTGTAGTTAGTACGTTTTAAAGTATCATTACCAGCAGCATTAAATATTTTACCAAAATAAATATAAGGTAATTGTGTGCTACAAATAGTAGTGCTTTGAGTAGATGAATTAACTGTGCAAGGGCATAATAATGTATCGCTTATAATTGTCCAACTTTTAGCAATTAAACTAGCACGGGCTGTTGCACCTGCACAATATTTTAATGGCGAAGCATCACCCAAATTTTTATTGGTATAGCCTGCGTTGTTCCATCTTATTAATATACTATCATAGGTAGCTTGCGAAATACCAGAGAGATTGAATATATTAGATAGCGTAGTTGCTGCCCCAATATTCCAACTACCTATGTTTTGATTAAAAGCTGTGCAACTCAAAAACATATTACTCATATCAGTTACAGCAGTGGTATTAAAGCTGCTTGGCAAGACTTGGTTAAAAGCGGCGCAATAAGAAAACATTTGACTCATGTTAGTTACAGCATTGGTATTAAAGCTACTTGGCAAGGCTTGGTTAAATGAACTACAAGCAGTAAACATATTGTTCATAGTATTTACAGCACTGGTATTAAAGCTACTTGGCAAAGCTTGGTTAAAAGCGGCGCAATTATAAAACATATAACTCATATTAGTAACCGCACTGGTATTAAAGTTACTTGGTAAGGCTTGGTTAAAAGCGGCGCAACCAAAAAACATATAACTCATATTAGTTACAGCACTGGTATTAAAGTTACTTGGCAAGGCTTGGTTATAAGCTGTGCAACCAGAAAACATATTATTCATATTAGTAACTGCACTGGTATTAAAGCTACTTGGCAAGGCTTGGTTATAAGCCGTGCAAGCCAAAAACATTTGACTCATATTAGTTACAGCACTGGTATTAAAGCTACTCGGCAAAGCTTGGTTATAAGAGGTACAATTTCTAAACATACTACTCATATTAGTAACCGCACTTGTATTAAAGCTACTTGGCAAAGCTTGGTTATAAGCTGAGCAACCATAAAACATACTACTCATACTAGTAACCGCACTAGTATTAAAGCTACTTGGCAAGGCTTGGTTAAATGAACTACAAGCAGTAAACATATTGTTCATATTAGTTACAGCACTTGTATTAAAGCTACTTGGCAAAGCTTGATTATAACCTGTGCAACTTTGAAACATACTACCCATATCAGTAACCGAACTGGTATTAAAGCTACTTGGCAAAGCTTGGTTATAAGCTGTGCAACCTCTAAACATATAACTCATATTTGTTACCGAACTGGTATTAAAGCTACTTGGCAATGCTTGGTTATAAGCTGTGCAATTATAAAACATAGCACTCATGTTAGTAACTGCACTGGTACTAAAACTAATTGGCAATGCTTGGTTATAAGTTGTGCAACCATAAAACATTTGACCCATATTAGTTACTGCACTAGTATTAAAACTAATTGGCAATGCTTGGTTATAAGCTGCGCAACTAGTAAACATACCACTCATATTAGTTACGGCACTAGTATTAAAGCTACTTGGCAGGGCTTGGTTAAAAGCTGTGCAATAATTAAACATACCACTCATATTAGTTACGGCACTGGTATTAAAGCTACTTGGCAAAGCTTGGTTAAATGAACGGCAATTACCAAACATAAAACTCATATCAGTTACAGCACTGGTATTAAAGCTACTTGGCAAGGCTTGGTTATAAGCCGTGCAACCATAAAACATAGTACCCATATTAGTAACCGCACTGGTATTAAAGCTACTTGGCAAGGCTTGATTAAAAGCTGTGCAACCAGAAAACATACCATTCATATTGGTAACCGCACTGGTATTAAAGCTACTTGGCAAGGCTTGATTAAAAGCTGTGCAACCATAAAACATAGCATTCATATTAGTAACGGCACTGGTATTAAAGCTACTTGGCAAAGCTTGGTTATAAGCTGTGCAACCAGAAAACATAAGAAACATATTAGTAACGGCACTGGTATTAAAGCTACTTGACAGAGGTTGGTTGAAGGATGTACAACCTTTAAACATACTACTCATATCTGTTACAGCAGTAAAGTTGGGGGCATCTGTAGCTGGTATGGTTAAATTACTACAGCCACAAAAAGCACTATTCATACTTGTCCAAGCTATATTGCCCCAAGCAGTAATACTTAATAGCTTTAATTTATCACCTCCATTATTAAAATAAATACGAGGAAAACTGCCTCTTATAGCAATGGTATAAGTGCCTACTACTAAAAAATCGTGGGTTACACTGCCTGTAGCACCAAATTGGTCGTAAGTGCCATCATTATTCCAATCTATATCATAGCTATAACCAGTGCCAGTGGTAGGTATGGTGATAGATGTACTGTTTGATGTGCCTGCATTATTGGTATTCCAAGTGGTTACAAATGGGTTACTTACAGCTGAAGCTATACTTTTGTTATAACCTAAAAGAAGCAAGCATGCTAAAATGAAGAGTTTAGTTAGCAGTAATTTTTTTTTGTTCATGTTGATTGTTATTTTTTTACAAAGAACCATATTAATAACGGGCTGCACAATTAGGGTTTCCCCTAATTCTTTACTAATAAAATAATTAGGGATAACCCTAATGCTTTACTACGTTTAGTTCTTATACTTTTGCCCACTGTATTTTAATAAACCCGATTAACAATTATGCGATTATTAATTGCCCTATTTATGTGTTGCATATTTGCTGCTAATGCATTTGCTGAATCAAAATCTGCAAAAGTATTGGGTGAGCAGGTGTATAATTTGAATAATCAATTCAAATACGAACAATCGGAAGCCGCTATTCATCAGTTTTTAAACCAGCCAAATATTAGCAATGACGATAGTTATTACGGCTATTTGTATTTATCATTTACCTATAAGCGATTATTCGATTATCCATCGGCACTTTTAAATTTAGATAAAGCATTAGCGTATGGCTTAAACACAAGTGATAAAGAAAGTTATACCAACAAAATTAATGCTGAAAAGGCGTATATTTTGTTTGATACCCATCAGTATCAAGCGGCTGATAGCATCATGCAGGTATTGGCAAAAGCAAAATATCAATATTTAGAAACGGACGACCAAGCCAAACTACTTATGCAAGAAGCCTATCTGCTATTTTTAGCTAAAAAGTATGCCGCTGCCGATGAAAGATATGATAAGGCAATTGCTAAAATGAAACAAATTTCTATTCGCAATTTGCCTATGATTTATGGTAAAAAAATACAGTTGTATGGGGCAATGAAAAATGAAACAGCCATGCAAGCCATGTATGCCAAATCAATGGCAGCAGCCGATTCGTGCCATATCTGGAAATATAATTTATACACTACCCAAATGATGTGGAAAAGCTATGAAGCTATGCCCAATTATAAAAAGGCGTTTATTTATTTAAAACAATACGATTCATTAAGCCAGTTTTATAATCAAAAAGAACATTTAGAAAAAGTAACCGAATTGGATAAAAAATATGAATCCGAAAAGAAAGACAATGAAATAAAAAGTGATGAGAATGAATTGAAAATAACACATCGAAGCATCACTATTCTTGTCATAATTTTAATAGGATTGTGTTTTGCAGCGTTGGCTTATATTCTTTTTCAACAACAATTAAAATTGAAAAAAGAAAAGGAAACAACTTTATTACACACCAAACAATTATTTGAAAAAACCGAAGAAGAACGCAAACGAATTGCCACCGATTTGCACGATAGTGTGAACCATGAATTGCTAAGTTTAAAAGTCAACAGCCAACAATCATTTGAACAATTGAATACAAAAATAGATGCCGTGATAAATGATGTAAGAAACATCAGCCGCAATCTGCATCCAGTTTTGTTTGAATCATTAGGCTTGAAAAGTAGTTTGGAAAATATGTTTCAGCGTTTGCAACATCAGCACAGTTTGATTATTAATTCAGAAATTGATTACAACAATTCACTTCAGTTAAGTGATGAATTACAAGTGTATCGCATCATTCAGGAAGCATTATCTAACACAATAAAATACGCCAATGCACCAGCAGCAAAGATTAGCATTCATGCTGCAAGCAATGCTTTATTCATTGAAATAAAAGATTCGGGCAAAGGGTTTGATGTAAAATCTGTATTAGCATCTGCTAAATCTTTTGGCTTGCACAATATTATTCAGCGCAGCAAAACATTAGGTGGCGAAGCAACGATTACATCGAATGAAAAAGGAACAACGATTTTGATAGTCATTCGTCAATAGACATTAGTCATTGGGAAATACAAAACTGCATTTTCATTTTTAAAAACAATTTTTCAAACACAAATCAATTAGCAAAAACAACAAGTATTCACTTTGTATTTACTAATTACAAATGACCAATAACTAATGACAATTCTTATCGCCGATGACCATCCATTAACCTTATTAGGCACCAAATCGTTTGTTGAACATTTGGATTATAAAGTGATAGAAACCTGCTCTAATGGCATCTCTGCTTATAATTTAATTAAGATTCACAAACCAGCCATTGCCATTTTAGATATTAATATGCCGGGCTTAACTGGCTTAGAAGTGTTAGAAAAATTGTTTGTTGAGAAAGTAAAAACCAAAATTATTTTGGTGACCATGCACAAAGAATATTCTATTTTTCAGAAAGCAAAAGCATTTGACTTAGGCGGCTATTTATTGAAAGAAAAAGCAGCTTCCGAATTACAAGCTTGTATTACTGCTGTGTTAAAAGGCGATGTTTATTTGAGTAAAAATATTGAAAATGAATTAGAGATTGATAATGCTTCGGTTGCTAATAATGATTTAGATAAACTAACGCTCACCGAAAAAAAAGTGGTGGAGTTAATTGCTCAACAATACACATCCAAACAAATAGCTGATATGCTTTTTGTGAGTGAAAAAACAATTGAAAAGCATCGCAGCAATATCATTGAAAAACTAAACCTACCCAAAGAAAAAAACGCATTGCTCATGTGGGCAATGAGCAAATAAAAACAGCGAACTAATCCCAACTTTTATGCTCTATTTTATGTAAAGCAAATTAATCTACAATCATTAGTTTTTTCATTGCTAAATTCATTTCTTTAGTTTCGAAAATTTTTCAAAAGCAATTATTACTTTTGGCTTCCCTAAATAAAAATCAAATTTTACTATGCCCCATATTTTAATTGTTGACGATGAAAAAGCTATTCGTAAATCGCTTCGTGATATTTTGGAATACGAAAAATACACAGTTGAAGAAGCAGGCGATGGTGCCGAAGCCATTAAATTAATAAAAAACAATGCATTTGATTTGGTATTGTGCGATATAAAAATGCCAAAAAAAGATGGCTTAGAAGTGCTGGAAGATGCCATGGAATTGAATCCTGATTTACCTTTTGTAATGATAAGTGGTCATGGCAATGTTGAAACTGCTGTTGAAGCTGTGAAAAAAGGAGCATTTGATTTTATTAGCAAACCACCCGATTTGAATCGGTTATTAATTACACTTCGCAATGCATTGGATAAGCAAACTTTAGTAACTCAAACCAAAGTTTTAAAACGAAAGGTTACTAAAACCCGTGATATTATTGGCGATTCGAAAGCTATTAAAAAAATAAAAGACACGATTGAAAAAGTAGCTATTACTGATGCCCGTGTATTAGTAACTGGTGAAAATGGTACTGGTAAAGAGTTGGTGGCAAGATGGTTGCACGAAAAAAGTAATCGCAGCAATGGTCCTATTGTAGAAGTAAATTGTGCAGCCATACCAAGTGAATTGATTGAAAGCGAATTATTTGGTCATGAAAAAGGTGCATTTACATCAGCCATAAAACAACGTATTGGCAAATTTGAACAAGCACAAGGCGGCACTTTATTTTTAGATGAAATAGGCGACATGAGCCTTTCGGCACAAGCCAAAGTATTAAGAGCTTTGCAAGAAAATAAAATTACAAGAGTTGGTGGCGATAAAGATATTCCCGTTGATGTTCGTGTAATAGCGGCTACCAATAAGGATTTAGTAAAAGAAATTGAAAAAAATACTTTCCGTGTAGATTTATATCATCGCTTAAGCGTAATCTTAATTCATGTGCCTTCGCTTAACGAACGTACAGATGACATTCCATTAATTGCCGAAAAATTTGTGAATGAAATTTGTGAAGATTATGGCATACCACGAAAAATAATCACACCAAAAGGAATGCATGCTTTGCAAAGCATTCAATGGAATGGTAATATTCGTGAGCTACGAAATGTAATTGAACGATTAATTATTTTAAGCGACCAAAAAATAACGGATGAAGATGTAGATACTTATGTAATTGGTGGCAGAGCCAAAGCCAATTCGCTGGAAGATATTTACGAACGCTATGAAAAATTTCAGGATTTTAAAGATTATATGGAACGATTATTCATAGAACATAAATTGCAAAAAAATGGTTGGAATGTAACCAAAACTGCTGATGAGATTGATATTCAGCGCAGCCATTTATACAACAAAATTGAGAAATACGATTTAAAAAGAGAATAACAACAATCTAAAAACAAACATAATATGCTATCACATTTTTCATTTCGCAAACTTTTTGCAATCTGCTTAATTGCCATTGCAACAACTTCTTTTTCAGCTTGTAATTTATTGGTTGATAAAGATGCATTTCAAAAAATTTTAGTTAAAACGGCTGAAGACATGAGTAAGAAATGCCCTATGACGGTAGATTCTGAAACACGATTGGATAATGTAACAGCATTGCCCGATAATGAATTACTATATAGCTATACTTTAGTAAATTATGCAAAAGCCGATTTGAATGTAAAAACATTTGAAGATAATATGCGTCCAGTTATTTTAAATGCTGCTAAAACAAACCCCGATTTAAAAATATTTAGAGATAATAAAACAACTTTAACTTATAGCTATAAAGATAAAGATGGTATATTCTTAACCAAAATTTCGGCTACCGAAAAAGATTATACTTCCACTACCAAATAATTTTATGATTAAAAAAAGTTCTATTTTTTTTGTGGCAATACTTGCTGCCCAATTATTTTATAGTTGTACTCAAGTGCCTATCACTGGCAGAAAGCAAATGAATTTGTTGCCCGAAAGCCAAATGATGAGCCTTGCATTAACCAGTTATTCTGATTTTTTAAAACAAAATAAAGTAGTAACAGGCACACCCGATGCACAAATGGTTCAACGTGTAGGGCAACGCATTTCGCAAGCGGTTTCGGTTTATTTATCAAAAACAAAAAATAGCCAACGCATAGCAGGCTATAAATGGGAATTTAATTTGGTAGATAATAAAGAGATGAACGCATGGTGTATGCCTGGCGGCAAAGTAGTAGTTTATACCGGTTTGTTACCTGTTACACAAAATGAAGATGCATTAGCAGTAGTGCTTGGGCACGAAATTTCGCATGCCATTGCACGGCATGGTAATGAGCGCATGAGTGAACAATTAGCATTGCAATTAGGTGGTGTGGGCTTGCAAGTGGCTATGAGCAATAAACCACAGGCTACTCAAAATATTTTTAATCAAGCCTATGGTATTGGTTCGGCAGTAGGCATTGCTTTACCACATTCTAGAAGTCAGGAAACCGAAGCTGATGAAATGGGATTGATTTTTATGGCATTGGCAGGGTACAATCCATCAGCAGCTTCGCCATTTTGGCAACGTATGAAAAGTATGACTGGCAACAGCAAACCACCAGCATTATTAAGCACACATCCAAGCGATGAAACACGAATTAACAACATGAAAGTGTTTGTACCAAAGGCTCAAGCTTATGTAAATAAGTATGGTGTTTTAGCAAAATAAATTTGCTATGCAGTTTTTTAAAAATATTTATGGGGTAATTTTTTACATGGCAATAATGATAGTATTTATACCATTAATGCCCATTATTTGGATTTTATTATCCTTTGAAAAAGCTTACCCCACTGTTCATTTTTTTAGAATATGGTGGGCAAAAATTTCACTATGGTTGTGCTTCTATATCTACAAAATTGATTGGGATGAAAAGCTGAATAAAAAACAGAATTATGTAATCTGTTTTAACCACACTTCGCATTTAGATATATTGCTTTTGTTTGTGGTTTTAAATCCATTGTTTATTAGGTTTATGGCAAAAGCCGAGTTAGGCAAAATTCCAATATTCGGTAAATTTTTTACTACCATCGATTTTAGTGTTGATAGAAACAATTCGGACGATGCCCGAAAAGCTTATCTTAGAGCAGACAAGGCTTTAAACGATGGTCATAGTATTGCCATTGCACCCGAAGGTGGCACAACTAAAAATCCACCACATCTAAAACCTTTTAAAAGTGGCGCTTTCAGATTAGCCATCGAACATAAAGTGCCTATTTTAGTGTTAACATTTTATGATAATTGGCGAATATTACCGAGTACAGGCAAGCGCCAAGGCTGGTGTTTAAGCAGGGTGCATGTTCATCAACCCATCGAAACTAAAGATTTAAAACCCGAAGATTATAAAATACTTAGCGATAAAGTTCGAAATTTATTGCAAGCAGATTTAGAAACTAAGTTTCCCAATGCTTTTAAGTCTTACTAAAATGAAAAAAACAATTACTCTTATTGGTTCGGGCAATGTAGCTACACAGCTAGGTTTAGCATTGTTAAGTAATGATTTTTTAATTCATCAAGTGGTAAGCAAAAGTTTAGCTAACGCTAAAAAATTAGCCAACAAATTAAATTGTAAAGCATTTAATTCGTTTGAAAAAACAACACCATCCGATATTTATTTAATAGCGGTAAATGATGATGCTATAAAAATTGTAGCTCAACAAATTCATCAATTAATAAAAAAAAATGCTGCAAAAAAGCCTTTACTGATGCATACTTCGGGGTCGGTAAGTGTAGGTGTTTTAAGAAATAATAATTGCGAATGCGGTATTTTATACCCTTTGCAAACTATCAAAAAAAATGAACCTCTTGATTTTATGAATGTGCCTATTATTTATTTCAGCGAAAACAAAGTGGCATTAAAATCAATACAGTCAATTGCTCAAAAGCTAAGTAATAATAGTATTAAATTAAATGATGAACAACGCTTGGCATTGCATATTGCAGCCGTATTTACCAATAATTTTGCTAACCACATGGTAACAATTGCACAATTGATTTGTAAAAAAAATAAAATCGATTTTAAATTATTGCAACCATTATTAGCCGAAACTTTTGAAAAATTAAAAACCAAAAAAGCTGCCCAAGTGCAAACAGGGCCAGCAAAACGAAACGATAAAACCACTATTAAAAAGCATTTGCAATTTTTAAAATCTTTGCCCGAACAAAAAGTTTACATAGCTGTTACCAATAGTATTATACAACAATGAAAAAAATAATATTAGCAGGTGGTAGCGGTTTTTTAGGAAAATCAATAGTAGATTTTTTTGATGAAACCGAATATCAATTTGTGATTTTAAGTAGAACTATTTTTACGTTGAATAAAAAAAATTGTACCGTAAAAATATGGGATGGAAAAAATATGGGTGATTGGAGTAGTGAATTAGAAGGTGCTGAAGCGGTTATTAATCTTTCGGGCAAAAATGTAAATTGCCGATACACTGAAAAAAATAAAACTGATATTTTAGCTTCTAGAATTGATTCTACAAATGCAATTGGTAATGCTATTATAAATTGCAAAAATCCACCCAAAGTATGGATGAATGCTTCATCGGCTACATTGTACGAATATACCGAAACTGAAAATCAAACAGAAGATTGCAAGAAATATAACGATGATTTTTCTACGCATGTATGTTTAGAGTGGGAAAAAACATTGAACCATTTTGAAACAAAAAATACAAGAAAAATAGCCTTACGAATTTCTATAGTATTGGGTAAAAATGATGGCGTATTTACCCGATTAAAAATGCTTACTCAATATGGCTTAGGCGGTAAACAAGGCAACGGAAAGCAATATGTAAGTTGGATTCACATTGCAGATTTTTGTAGATGTATTGAGTTTTTTATAAACCAACAAACTGCTAATGGTGCTTATAATCTTTGTACATCTAATCCTATTACGAATGAAAATTTGATGCAAACTTTTAGGCAAAAAATGAATATCCCTTTTGGTATTCCTTCGCCAAAATTTATGCTAGAATTAGGTGCTTTAATAATTGGAACAGAAACCGAATTGATTTTAAAAAGCAGGAAGGTAGTGCCTAAAAAAATAATGGATGAAGGATTTATATTCCTTCACCCATCGATTGATAAAGCTATTGAAAGCTTGCTATAGAGTGTTTAATCGTTTTTAGTTTCGATAAATGATTCATCAGTTAAATACAATGAATAAATACCATGTGTAGAAGTTAATTTTTGAAATTTCCATTGCGATACTTTTTTAGGATCAATGCTTACTAATTTACCATCTTTTTCTAAAATTATTTTTTTAATTACACTTATATCATTTCCCAATTCTTTGTTGTGGATAGATTCGTCTGCCACTTTTTCTGTATAAATACTCATCCCCATTTTTTTCTGAATATCAAACGATATGCTTGCATCGCCCTTTAAATCAACGGTTTGAACTTTCATCTGCACATTGCCTGTAGTTGAATTATTATAAACCATATAATCGTATGTAACTTCTTTTTTGCATGATGCAAAAAGTAAAACTGCTGCTGTAATAATTAAAATGTGTTTCATGTGTGTATGTGTGTGTGTGGTTGAATAATTTTGTTTGGTTTGATGATGTAAAGATATTAACCACAGCAAGCGATTACAACAGCATTACATCTGATTTTAATACGTGATAAAACTTATTTTGATATATAAAACTGATATGCTGCAACAAATAGTTCATTTTATTGAGCAAAAAGAAAAATAAAGTGAATTGATTTTTTATTTAAACTGAATAATTATTCATCATTTAATTAATTTTAACTCACAATAGTTATACATCACGTGGCATTTCCTTTTTATCCCCAGCATGACCAAATGGATTGTGGTCCAGCTTGTTTGCGAATGTTAGCTAAATATTATGGCAAAAATGTTTCGCTACAATATTTACGCAATCAAATGCATTTAAGTCGAACTGGCGTAAGTATGCTATCTATCAGCCATGCAGCCGAAAAAATTGGTTTTAGAACCATGTCGTCTGCCAAAGTTAAATGGGATGATTTGGTAGATAAAGTACCTTTTCCTTGCCTACTTTTTTGGGACGAAAAACATTATGTGATTCTATATAAAATAAAAAATAATATAGCCTACATAGCAGATCCTGCACATGAATTGGTAAAACTTAATAAGCAAGAATTTATAAAAAGTTTTTATAATAAAGAATCCGAAAGCGGTTTGGTAATGGCATTAGAGCCTACGCCCGAATTTTTTAAAAACGATTTTGGCGAAGAACAAAAACGTTCGTTGGCTTATTTATTTAATTATTTAAAGCCTTATAAGCAGCTGATGATACAGCTTGCCATTGGTTTATTGGTAGCTAGTTTATTCGATTTGTTGATGCCTTTTTTAACTCAATCAATGGTAGATAAGGGCATTAATTATCAAAATATTGGCTTTGTAAATTTAATTTTATTAGCACAAGTAATGATTTTTTTTAGTCGTATTGCTATTGAAATGGTACGCAACAGAATATTATTGCATGTAGGCTTTAGAGTAAACATTGCTCTAATTAGCGATTATTTATACAAAATAATGCAGTTGCCTGTTCCATTTTTCGAATCAAAAATGATTGGCGATATAACACAACGAATTTTAGACCATAAGCGCATTGAAAATTTTTTAACACAAACCAGTCTGCAAACTATTTTCAGCTTATTTAATTTAGTAATTTTTGCTTTGGTATTAAGTGTTTTTAGTTGGAAAATAGTATTACTTTTTTTATTGGGTAGTGCTTTATCAATAGGTTGGATACTGGCATTTCAAAAGCGGATGAAAAACTTAGACTATGTAATGTTTAAGCGTCAGGCAATGCATCAAAGCAATTTAGTAGAGCTGCTTACGGGCATGCCCGAAATAAAATTAAATGGTACTGAAAAACAAAAACGGTGGGATTGGGAACGCATTCAAATTCAGATGTTTCAAATAAAAATGAAAATGCTGAATACATCGCAATTGCAACAAGCAGGGAGTGGTTTTTTTAATCAATTTAGAAATCTTATTATCACGTATGTAGCTGCACGATTAGTTATTGAAGGACAAATATCGCTGGGCACAATGATGGCCATATCTTATATTATTGGGCAGATGAGTGCACCAATTGAAAGGCTGTTAGATTTTTTTCGGTCGTTGCAAGATGCTCAAATTTCTATTGATAGATTAAGCGAAGTAAACAATATGAAAAATGAAGTGGATGAGTCAATTCAAGTAATTAATGAATTGCCTAAAGATAAAACTATTCATTTACAAAATTTATCATTTGGTTATGAAGGGCCTAATCATACACAGGTATTAAAAGATATTTCTTTGCATATTCCAGCAGGAAAAGTTACTGCAATTGTAGGTACTAGCGGTAGCGGAAAAACTACTTTGCTTAAATTATTACTAAAGTTTTATGAACCTATAGCTGGTGAAATAGTAGTGGGCGATGTATCGCTACATTCCATCAATTCGGAAATATGGCGAAATAAAATTGGAGCAGTAATGCAAGATGGATTTATTTTTACCGATACCATTACTAAAAATATTGCTGGCAGCGACGATGATGTGGATGCTGAAAAATTAATACAAGCGGTAAAAATTGCAAATATTGATGCTTTTATAAAAGTATTGCCTAATGGATTTGCAACCAAAATTGGTAATGGCGGTACAGGATTAAGTATGGGGCAAAAACAGCGAATGCTTATTGCCAGGGCAGTGTATAAAAATCCTGATTATTTATTTTTTGATGAAGCTACAAGCTCGTTGGATGCAAATAATGAAAAATATATTATGCAACATCTTAAAGAATTTTATAAAAACAGAACTGTATTAATTGTAGCTCACAGATTAAGCACTGTAAAAGAAGCCGACCAAATATTAGTAATGGAAGATGGAAAAATAGTAGAACAGGGCAATCATAAATCATTAACCGAAGCACAAGGAAAGTATTTTGAATTAGTGAAAAACCAGTTGGAATTAGGAAAATAATAAGCCGCAAATAAAAATGAGTATTTATACGAATGAAAATAGCGAACTAATTAGCAAACCACCTGGCTGGCTAACCAGATGGGGTATTATTATTATTGCGGCAACGGTTGTTTTGTTTTTCACGATGGCATATTTTATTAAATATCCCGATGTGGTATCGGGGGTTATTATTATCACTTCGCCCACACCACCTGCTAATGTGCCGGCAAGGTCGGCTGGTAAAATATGCAAGCTGTATATTAAAAATAATGATACCGTAAATATTGGCGATTATCTTGCTGTGATTGAAAACACAGCTAATATGGATGATATTATTAAGTTGAAAAAAGAAATTGAATCGGTAAATATTGATAGCCTATTAATGGTTGAACCCAATCAATCGCAAATAAAAATTTTACCACATTTAACCAATATGATGCATGTGGGCGAAATTCAAAATTTCTACAACCAATTTTATGATGCATTAAAAAAACATCAAATTGTGATATCGGATAAATCGTATCATAAAATTGCGGTGGCATTGCAAAATCAATTAAAAGAATACGAATCGCTGAATGAACAAATAGATGAACAGAATAAAATTATTGCTAAAAAAACCGATTTAGAAAAAGATAAATTAAATAAAGATGAATTGCTACGAGATGAAAAAATATTAAGCAGCCGAGATTTAGAAGAAAGCAGAAAAAGATATTTTGACCAATTGGTTTCGTTAAAAAATAATCAATCATTGCTTACTCAAAATATTTTACGCAGCAAAGAGTATGAAAAAAACTTAGTTCAAAATGAAAAAAGCTATCGTGATCAATTAAACGAAAGTCTTACCAACTTGCGTACAAGCTACGAACAATTAAGCACCGAATTATACAGATGGGAGCAACGCTACATTCTTAAATCGCCCATTAAGGGCAAAGTTAGCATGATGAAATATTGGGCAGAAAACCAATATGTAAATGATGGCGATATTGTGTTTACCATTATTCCTAAAAATGAACAATTATTGGGCAAGGCATACATACCAATTATGAATAGTGGTAAAATAAAAATAGGGCAGCAGGTAAAAATTAAATTAGACAATTTTCCATTTCAAGAGTATGGTATTATTAAAGGTGTGGTAAAAAATATTTCGGCAATACCCATGAACGGAAAATATATTGTGGATATAGATTTGCCCTATGGCAATAAAACTACTTATAATCGTATATTGCCTAATGGCGCCGAGCTACAAGGCAATGCCGATATCATTACTCAAAATATTAGGCTGATGCAAAAGTTTTTCGAGCCTTTTAAAAATTTAAAAAACAATCAATAAAGATGGATAAATATACAAATTTGAATTCGACAACTAATGGCATTAAAAATATTTCATCTACTTTAAAAACTTTGTGCATACTTACTTTTATAGGTGTAGGGATGATGAATTTTTTTGGCGCAGCCTATCATTATTATACTATTGATAAAAATATTGTATTGCTTCAACAGCAATTAAAAGCCACCGAGTATAAAGATAATGATGCCGCTATTAGCACCATGCAAGATGCTTTAGATGGATATTATAAAGCCCGTGAAAACAAAATGCAGAATTTATGGATAGATATTATTGCTGGTATTTTATGCGCCGTAGGTGCAGCCATGATGATGCGGCTTTTAAAAAATGGTTTTTTTGTATATACCATCGGCGAACTGCTTCCTGTAATTTACCACTTTATTGTTTTTGGATTTGGTAAGGTTACTTTTTCTGCCATTACTAGTGCTTTTTTAGTAGTTATTCCGCTTACATTTATCGTACTATATGCTGTGCAATTAAAAGATATGGAATAATGGTTTTATTCTTTCACAAACTTCCCATTCATACTATTTCCATTTACATCGGTGTGAGAGTATAAACCAAATTGTGTGAATGTTTTTTATTAACTTTAAACCACAAAAAATGTTTAACACATGGAATATATTGAGCCAAGCAGCTTAGCATTTAATAGGAAACGACTTATCCCAACAATTATAATTGCATTTTTTTTGTTATTAAAATGTGCTAATACGTATGCACAAAGTAACAAGATTGTTGGTGGTTATCAAAGCCATCTATATTATTACCTTGAAAATGGTAAAAAAATTCCTTTGAATTATAAACAAAACATTGAACGATTTAATAATAATAGAAAAATAGATTCATTGTTACGATGTAATGAAATGTGTAATAGTTCAATTATATTACATTATTGTGTAGAGTTTCAAATAGCAAAACCAATGGAGATAACAGATAGTATGGCAGCTTTGATGCCCCAAACTATTGATTCATTGCAATCAACTGTTTCATTTCAACTTGCTAATCATGAACCTATAGAAAGTATAGATGTGATTAGCAGCATTTCAGGTAAAAAAATAGATTGTATAGTTGGTAGTAAAAACGAGCAAGCTAATAAACTAACAATAGATGTAAAATGCTTAGCCAATGGATTTTATACTGTTATAGTAAAATCGAAAACAAATAAAATATATTACGGTAAACTAATTAAACAATAATTTCTTTCACTTATGAATCCTTCTTTCAAAAAGAAGGAACGGATTCATTTTATTTTAAATTTTATGACTAAGATTATCATATCAACTATTTATTTTTTCTCTTTTACCTTTTGTTGTATTGCCCAAACAGATAAATTTTGGGTGGTAGGCAGAAATTGTAATTTAGATTTTAGAACAGGTATTTGTAAGCCCGACTCTACTAACAATACTAATCAACTGATTTTACCTCAAACCAGCACCAATATTTGCGATAATAATGGGAATTTAATTTTTTATAGTGATGGTTATCAAGTAATGAATAAGAATTATCAATTAATGCCAAATGGTAATAATTTTAATCATGGCACACATGCCAATTCATATATTATTTCAGGTACAGGGTATCCAATAATTAAATGCGCAGTTATTATTCCTTTTGTAAACGATACCAATAAATATTATATGTTTTATGAAAATTCTGAATACACTGATAATGGAAGTGGTTTGCCCGATAGATTACAATATTTAATAGTTGATAAAACATTAGATGGAGGCTTGGGTGATGTAACGGCAAAAGACCAAGTAATTGTACAAGGTGATAGTTTATATGGTGGAAGTGTGTTTGCCATAAAACATGGTAATGGAAAAGATTGGTGGATAATTGCCCGTAAGTTTCATAGCAATCAGTTTTATATGGTATTAGTTGATAGCGCTGGTCCGCATACCCCCATCATTCAACATTTGGGTTCGCCTTATATGTTTACCAGTGTTTATCATTGTGTTTGTAATCCATCTATTGATGGTAGTAAATTGGCTTATTTATATTTTTCATTTGGCGCCAATCCTATTACTCAATTAGATATATATGATTTTGATAGATGCGCAGGCAATTTGAGCAATTATAAAAAATTAGATTTATTTACTACTGCTGTTGGCGATACTATGTATTCTAATGCAGTTTGTTTATCGCCCAATAATCGCTTTGCTTACGTGCATAATGGCGGCGGCATGTGGCAATTAGATTTACAAAAATCTAACCCATATATGAGCAGAATAAGAGTGGGGGTTTGGGATGGTACTTCTGCCCCATCTAATACCTTATTTTGGCAAATGAAAAATGGACCCGATGGCAAAATATATGTAAGTACTTATGGCAGTACACAATATATACATGTCATCAATAACCCCGATGTATTAGATACATTTTGTAACTTTAAACAAAAACAAATTTTATTTGGTACTTTAGGTTATTATGGACACACAAATGGTGAAGCACATTTTAGTGATGGATGCTTACCCAATATCCCCAATTTTGCTTTAGGTGCTATAGCCCCTTGTGGTAATGTGGGAGTGGCGGAGGTAAAGGAAGAGGGGCAGTCCCGAACGTTCGGGATAGTATATCCAAACCCTGCTTCGCAGTCAATAGTCGTAAGTAGTAAGTCGTTAGTAAATACAATAGAGGTAAGGGATGTATTAGGTCGTGTTGTAATTCAACAAATCAAAAACTCATCCACTCAACAAATTCAAATTGATGTATCAAGTTTATCAAGCGGCTTATATTTTATAAAAGCAACTGATATAAAAGGCAATACAATGAATGGAAAGTTTGTGAAAGAATAAAAAAACTTTTTATATCTACATTTTATTCAAAACAATGTGGGTGCTTTTTTCCAACTAAATGTTTTTCGATGATATTTTGTTAAGCCATATTTGCCCAGCATAGCTCTATGATGAGCCGTAGGATAGCCTTTGTTTTGCTGCCAATCATAAGCAGGAAATTGTTTTGCAATCTTCAACATATATTCATCTCGATAAGTTTTAGCAAGCACCGAAGCCGCTGCAATGCTCATATACAAAGCATCGCCTTTAATAATACATTGATGTGGAATAGTTGGATAAGTTGTAAATCTATTGCCATCAATCAATAATAATTCGGGTTTAATGGCAAGTTTGTCAACAGCTTTATGCATAGCTTTAAATGATGAAGCCAAAATATTATATTTATCAATTTCCTTGTTATCAAGCGATGCTACAGCATAAGCAATGGCTTCTTTTTCAATAATAATTCTAAGCGCATTTCGATTTGCTTCGCTTAATTTTTTGCTATCATTCAATACATCATTCTTATAATTTTTGGGTAAAATAACAGCCGCTGCAAACACAGGTCCAGCCAAGCATCCTCTGCCAGCTTCATCGCAACCAGCTTCAATAAATTTTTTTTGAAAAAATGATTTTAACATGATGGTTTCTGTTCTATTTTAATAAGGCTTTGTTGCTTTCGGGCTAAATACTAAATACTACTTCACCAATTGCTGAATTTTTTCCATCAATATATTAATAGCAAATGGTTTTGATATATAATCGTTCATGCCTACTTCAAAACATTTATCCATTTCGCTTTTCATCACATTTGCTGTTTGTGCTAAAATCGGAATTTGATTAATAGGCGCAGGCATTTGCTTGCGAATAATTTCGGTAGTTTCATATCCGTTCAAATGTGGCATTTGAATATCCATTAAAATAATATCGTATATTTTTTTGTGTAAAAATTCAATGGCTACCAATCCATTTTCGGCAATATCAATTTCGGCTTTTGGCCATGCTATTGATATTGATTTGGCAGCTAATTTTTGATTAAAAATATTGTCTTCAACCAATAAAATTTTTAATTGCCTATTGGCTATTTTTTCAATGCTTTGATTTCGCTTAGCAGGTTTTTCTATTTGATTGGCTCGTTTTAAAGGCAGATAAACATAAAATGTAGTGCCTTTATTTTTTTCGCTAGTTACCGAAATATTGCCATGCATCATTTCAGTTAATTTTTTTGAAATATTAAGCCCTAATCCTGTGCCACCATACAATTTATTGGTTACAAAACTTGATGGGCTAAACGAATCGAAAATTTGTGGTAAGTGATCGGCCGATATGCCAATTCCTTGATCAATAATTCTGAATTGCAAATCATATACAGGCGCTCTGTAGCCTTTATTAATTACTTCAACAATTACAGGCGTATTGCTCGAAAACTTCACTGCATTATTACAAAGATTTAATAAAATTTGCTTTAAATGCCCAGCATCGCCACGTACCATTTCGGGCACTTCGCTTGGCATTTTATAAATAAAATCAACTCCATTTTGCTCACATTTCAACGAAATAATTTGTTTTATTTCTTCTAAAATATTTTCTAAACTAAAATCTTTTTCTTCCACATGTTCGTTGCCTGTGCTTATTTTAGTAAGCTGCAATACATCTTCGATAATATCTAAAATAGTGGATGTTGATTTTTCAATTACCGATACATATTCTTTTTGTTCGGCATTTAATTCTGTTCGTTCAAGCAGTTGCAAAAACCCACTAATCGAATTCATTGGAGTTCGTATTTCGTGGCTAAGATTAAGCATAATATGCTCTTTCATTTCTACAGCTTCTTCGGCTGCCGATTTAGCTTTGATGGCTTCGTCAAACTTATATTTTAATTCTAAAGTTTGCACATTGTATAAACTTTCTTCGCCAATATTTTTCGATTTTAGTTCATAAAATCTTTTCCAATAATCAAGGCTATTTTTAAAATCATTTGTTTTTTCGAAAATGGTTGCTAGTTCTTCCAAGGTTTCTATTTGCAATACCATCACCCGTTCTTTTTCGGCTAATTGCAAAGCTTCAAGATAAATTTCAATAGCCGAATTTGTATCACCCGAAAGTTTAAAATACGAGCCTTTCAACAGCATCAAATTTATTTTTGAATAATTATCTTCTTTATCAATTAAATATTGATCTGCTTTATCTAAATATATTTTTGCTTTATCAAGTTGGTTTTGCTCTAAATGCAAATATGCCATGCCTCTAATGGGCATCAAATAATCGCTAGTTGAGTAATCGTTTTTTAATTCGCTATAAGCCGAAATAAAATGGTCGGCGGCTCTATCAAATAATCGCATTCGGGTGTATGCATTGCCTAAAAAACAATTGGTACGCATCAATTGCAAAGGATCATTTACAGCATGATTTTTAAATAATGTTTTCGATTCTAAAAATTGTTTAATTCCTGCATCGTAATTAAACATTCTGCCATGCAATAATCCTAAATTATTTCGTGAACGAATTTGCCATTTTACATTTTTTAATCGTTCGGCAATTTGCAAACTTTTCATCAAATAATTAAGCGCCATAGCATATTTGCCAAGGTTGGCAGTAATGCGTCCTAAATTAATATTTGATAAATATGCCCGTTCGTTATCTTCTGTATTTTCATAAAATATATAACACTCTTTTAAGTGCCTTAATTCACGATGTTGATTTTTTTGCTGACGATAAACATCGGCTAATTGATAATGAATATTGGCTTGTTCGGCTTCGGTAATTGGGTGTGTTTTATCCGAAAGAATTTTGTTTAAAGCATCTATTGCTTCCAATGGATTTTCGGGTGCTATCTGCATCCAAATATCAACCTGTTCATTAATGCTTTTATTTTCTAAAATTTCTTCCATCACTATTGGTAATTATCAATTACAATGTTAAACTATTTAGTTCATTCGCACAAAAATATTTATTCAATAAAAAAAGCGAAACAAAAACTGTTTCGCTTTTTTCGATAATTTGCAAAATTACCAACCTTGCTTTTTAGCTACACCATTTTTAATAGCTTCCAATGCTGCTGCTTCGCCTAGCATAGTTGTCATTTTGTTTCCTTTTCCATCAGTGCCCTGTGCCATATAGCCACCACGAGCAGTTTTAGAAATTACTGCCTCTTGCATAGGCACATTTTTTTCTTTGGTTTTCATGCAATACGCTGTTAACATTTTAGACATGTTGATTGATTTTATTTGGTTAAAAATATTTTGAACAAGATAAAGGTAAATAAATTTTATTCTCTTACATCAAGTTTTTAATTTTTAGCTTTACACATTATTCAAATAAAAAAAATTGAGAGCCACCGTTATTAAATCTACTGGAAGTTGGTACACCGTGTTAAGCATTGAAAATAAAGTATTGCAATGCCGCATAAAAGGCTTGTTTAGATTGGATGATAAAAAAATATCAAACCCTTTGGCAGTGGGCGATTGGGTTAATATTGAACAGGAATCAGGACAAGAAACTTATATGATTAATGAGTTGTTTAGTCGTAACAATTATATATGCCGAACCGATCCACATCGCAAAGCCCACAAGCAAATTATAGCTTCTAATATTGATCAGGCAGTGTTAATAACAAGTCTTTATCAGCCCCGTGTACCATTGGGTTTTTTAGATAGATTTTCGGTAATTGCCGAAATGTATCATATTCCGCTTCAAATTATTTTTAATAAATGCGATATTTATGATGCCGATGCCATGCTTAAATTTGAAGAAGCAAAAAGTATATATGAAGATGCAGGCTATAGGGTGCATTTAGTATCGTTGCATAAAAATATGAATACCGAAATTATTGCTTCTGTTTTTGAAAATAAAACTTCGCTAATTAGTGGGCAAAGCGGTGTAGGCAAAACAGCTTTAATTAATTTTTTATGCCCCACATTGCAATTAAAAACACAGCAAGTATCAGATTCGAATGAAAAAGGGCAACATACCACCACTTTTGCCGAAATGCATTTAATGAATGATAAAAGTTTTATAATTGATACGCCAGGTGTTAAAGAATTGGGCATTGCAGATATGGAGCTGGTAGAAATTTCACAATATTTTGCCGAGATGCGAAAGTTTTTACCCAATTGTAAATTTAATAATTGCAAACATATTGATGAACCCAATTGTGCTATAAAACTGGCTTTGGATAATGGTTTGATTCATCCCTTACGATTTAATTCTTATTTAAGTATTTATAATGAAATTGAATCGGGATTAAAATTTTGGCAAAAAAAATAATGTTTTAAATCAGTTGTTTGCAACCCTTTAAAAAAAATAATCGTCCAATACATGCTTGTTTAACAATATTTTAAGTGTTTGCAATTTTTTTTAAATTATTTTCGTCAGCTATTTTATAAATTATGAAATTCATATCTACTATTTTTCTTTCTATTCTTTTTGTTTGCCACATTTTTACAGCCAATGCACAAAGTAAATCAACCGATATAAAAGGGTTTGTGTATGATAAAGGTACCGGCGAACCCATGATATTTACAAACGTTGTTTTAGCTGGAACACAGCAAGGCAGCCAAACTGATATTAATGGCTATTTTTATATTCGTAAAGTTGCCTTTGGTAAATATACTTTAATGATTACCGCAGTAGGCTACGATTCAAGCATTACGCCCATCACTATTGCAAGCGATGATATTGTTAACCAAAGAATTTATTTACAAAAGCGTTCTCGACAATTAAAACAAATAAAAATATCGGGCCGAAAAACCGACAATTTAACCCAAGTACAAATTGGGCAAATAACAGTTACACCCAATCAAATCAACCAATTGCCAAGCGTAGGCGGCGAACCCGATTTAGCTCAATATTTACAAATCATTCCAGGTGTGGTAAGTTCGGGCGATCAAGGCGGACAGCTTTATATTCGTGGTGGTTCGCCAGTTCAAAACAGAATTATGTTGGATGGAATGACCATTTATAACCCATTTCACTCCTTAGGTTTATTTTCTGTTTTCGAAACCGATATTATGAAAAATGCAGAAGTTAAAACGGCTGGTTTTAATGCTGATTATGGTGGCGCTACATCGGCTATTATTGATGTAAGCACACGTGATGGTAATAGAAAACGTTTGTCAGGAAAAATATCTGCCAATACATTTGCCAGCAAAGTAATATTAGAAGGACCGTTAAAAAAATTAGATGAAAAAGAGGGCGGCAGTTCATCGTTTATCATCACAGCTAAATCTAGTTATTTAGATAAATCATCGCCTATTTTTTACCCTTATGCTGATAGCGTTAATAAAAAATTGCCTTACAAATTTACCGATATATATGGTAAACTTACATTCACTAGCAATTCGGGTAGTAAGCTAAATTTGTTTGGATTTAATTTTACCGATGCTGCTAATTTTGGAAAAGTGGCCAATTTTGGTTGGAATGCAACAGGTGGTGGTTTAAATTTTATTGTGGCGCCGCCCAATTCAAGCACATTAATAAGTGGTATTGTAGCTGGTTCAAATTATTCGCTTAATCTATCTGAAGCTGATGGATTGCCTCGTTCAAGCACTATTAAAGGCTTTAATTCAAGTATCGATTTGGGTTATGTATTTGAAAACAATAGCAATCTTAATATCGGTATCGAAATAAATTCATTTAGCACTACTTATACATTTTATAATATTTTAAAATTAAAAGTAGGCGATGGCGAAGATCAAAACACATCTGAATTTGCTACTTATTTTAAATATAAAATAGTAAAAAATAAATGGGTTATTGAACCTGGCTTACGACTACCCTATTACTCTACACTTAATGCTGGTTCAATCGAACCACGATTTGGTGTAAAATATAATGCTACCAATTATTTTAGACTAAAAGCTGCGGCCGGCAGATATTCGCAAAATTTAATTAGTACCAAAAGCGATAAAGATATTGTAAATCTTTTCACAGGATTTTTATCAGGGCCACAAGAAAATTTAAAAAATACTGAAGGCGATAATATCAATAATCCATTGCAAAGAGCATGGCATGCCGTATTAGGTTTTGAAAGCGATATTAATAAAAATTTAGAGTTTAGCGCCGAAACTTATTTTAAAGATTATACCCAACTTATTAATATAAGCCGTGATAAATTAAAAGTGCAAGACCCTAATTATATTGTTGAAACAGGCAATGCTTATGGTATTGATTTTTTAGCAAAATATGAATACAAAAGATTTTATTTATGGCTAGCCTATTCATTGGCTTATACCAATAGATACGATGGAACAAAAAATGCAGACGGTAGTAAATACTATTATTCGCCATCATTTGATAGAAGAAATAATATCAACACACTTTTATCCTACACATTTGGCAAAAACCTGAATTGGGAATTTGGTACTAGATACAATTTTGGAAGTGGTTTTCCATTTACTTTAACGCAAGGCTTTTACGAACAACAATATTTTTTAGAAGGCTTAACGAGCAATTATGTTTCGGGGCAAGGGCAGCTGGGCGTATTGTATGATAAAAAATTAAATGGTGGCAGATTGCCTAATTATCATAGAGTGGATGTATCGTTGAAACGCAAATTTTTTGTAGGTAAAAATGGTGTGTTAGAAATGAATGCAAGCATTAGCAATACACTTAATCGCCCCAATATGTTTTATTATGATAGAATAAATCAACGCCGCATTAATCAATTACCTATACTGCCAGCAGTAGGCTTTAATTATACTTTTTAATCATTGATGAGTAAGGTTTTTTTTTACAATAAAGTAATAGTAATTACGGGCGCTTCATCGGGCATAGGCTTGGCTACTGCTATTGCAGCTTTGCAGCACAATGCAAAAGTGGTATTAGCAGCTCGAAAAACTACAGCATTAAAATCTATTTTAGTACAACATAATTTTGATGAAAATAACTTTTTAATTATCCCTACCGATGTATCTATAGAAACCGATTGTCAAAATTTAATACAACAAACTATTCAAAAATTTAATGGCATTGATATTTTAATCAATAATGCAGGCATATCTATGAGGGCTGCTTTTAGCGATGTAGATATTAAGGTAATACAGCAATTGATGGATATTAATTTTTGGGGCACATTGTATTGTTGCAAATATGCATTGCCTTATTTAATAAAAGCCAAAGGCAATATTGCAGGCATATCATCTGTGGCTGGGTTTAAAGGCTTACCAGCCCGAACGGGCTATTCGGCATCAAAATTTGCTATGAATGGTTTTTTAGAATCATTAAGATTAGAATTAGTAAATAAAAATGTAGCCGTAAGTATTATTTGCCCTGGCTATACCAATTCTAATATTCGAAATACGGCATTAAATCAAAATGGAAATGAACAAGGCGAATCGCCATTGGATGAAAAAAAATTGATGAGCGCCGAACAAGTAGCTGCCGAAATATTAAATGCAATTGAAAACCGTAAAAACTTTACCGTGCTTACCCTTTTAGGCAAAGCAACATTTTGGTTGAATAAATTTTTTCCTACATTTATTGATAAGCAAACGCTTAAATTAATCAGCAAAGAAACAGGTTCGCCTATATAAAACTTAATGTTTTTTGTTTTGTTTTGCAGCAATGAAATATGTTTTCGTTTTATGGCTTTTGCTCTTAACTGTTGGTGTAAATAAAATTTATTGCCAAGATAATTATGAGATTCAAGTGTATGGTTCTGCTACTCAAAATGCTGGCAGCACTATGTTTGAATTACATAGCAACTATACAATTGCAGGACAAAAGAATACAATAGATGGTGTTTTGCCCAGCCATCATGCTTTGCATGAAACACTTGAAATTACAACTGGAATTAGCAAAAATTTTGAACTTGGATTTTATCTCTTTACCAATTACAATTCGCAAAATAATTTTCAAATTGTTGGCACACATATTCGCCCAAGAATTTCGGCACCGTTAAGTTGGCATTTGCCCGTTGGCTTAAGTTTATCGGCCGAATTAGGTACTCAAAAAGCAGCTTATGCAAATGATATAAGAAATTTAGAATTACGCCCAATCATTGATAAACAATGGGCAAAATGGTATATTTCATTCAACCCTACATTTGGCATTTCACTTAAAAACACCACTACCAATAATAGCATCCCTGTATTTGAACCCAATTTAAAAATTGCTTACAAATTTCGCCCAGCTTATAATTTAGGCATAGAATATTTTAGCAGTTTAGGTGCTATTAATCAATTTGAAATGCTACATCAGCAGCAGCATGCACTGTTTGCAGTGTTTGATTTATTAAAAAGTAAAAATTGGGAATTGAATTTTGGAACAGGATATGACTTTGCAAATGTTGCTGATAAATGGGTTATTAAAATGTATTGTGGCAGAAGGATAAATTGGCGATAAGATTTGTTTCAGAATGATTTTTCACTTTCAATAGATTGCCTAACCTTTCCATTTGAACTCTATTATTTAAGCAAGCTTCCCATCAATATTTGTTGTTAAAGAACTTGCAAAACATAAACAAAAAAAATCCCAAGTTATTTTGGAATTTTTTTTAATTTCAAAGTGGAGTATTGAGTGCTCTGATTTTCTATCTCATTAAAGTAACATTACCTTTCAATTGTATGCTTTCATAAATACCATAAATGTTTTTTTTATCGGCAACTAACAAGTAACAAAATGTTGAGACGGGTTGCGGAACACCATAATATTCTCCATTCCATCCTTGAGTAGGATTGTTGAATACCAATTGTCCCCATCTGTTATAGATTTTGAATTCTTTCACTATCACATCCCCATTAATCAATGGCTGAAATAAGTCATCGTTCCCATCATTATTTGGGGTGAATGCATTTGGTAAAGTAATATTGTTTTCTTTTACAACGTTTATACATTGAGTTATAGAGTCGTTACAACCCGAATTACTGTATGCAATTAAGGTAACACAGTGTTCGCCAATACCACCTAAGTTAAGCGAAATACTGTTTCCTGTACCAACCAATTGATGATTATAATACCATGCTATGGTATTGGCATATAGCGATTCGTTGGTTAAAATAACTGCTGGATTGGAGCTTGGAACTACAGTGGCACTGGAGCTGAAAGCAGCAATTGACTGAGGTACATAATTTATAGTGAAAGAAACAGTTTGCGTATCTTTACCAGCACAACCACCCGTTAGTGTAATATAGTAAGTGGTGGATTGAGTAGGATGAAAAATAATAGCCGAAGAATCTGTTGAATAATGTGCGGTGGAAGCAGGCGTAAAACTAATTACATGGGCACCATTTAACTGAACAACCGTATCGGCATCTTTACACCAAAATAAGGTATTAGGCAAATTTATGGTGGCATTTCCAAATGCCGATAACGGAACATGAATACAAGCAGTATCTGGTGAGTATTTCCATAAATCATTGGATAAGTTTAATCCTCCATTTATAGCATCAATATAAAATCCACCAAATATCCAAACATTGGCGCTATTGTCTAACCACATGCTTGGCCCTATTTTGCCTGGGATGATATTGTTTGAATTAGCAACACCCATTGTACCATAATTGCCAATAGTAACTGTACCACCTTGTGCGCCAGATGTTAATGACCATTTGTTGTGTGTTGCATCGTAAAACCATAGAGAATTAAAAATAGTATCAACTAGGTTATTGCAACCACCAAATTCCCAAAAGAAGTTACCGCAACCGAAAGTTTGTACTGTTCTGTTTTCTATCATTGCTTTTGGATAATCTGAATTATTGCAATACCCTGTTACCTTACCAGTATCACCAACATATTGATCACCGCCTATCCATGTCCACATATTCGTTGTTGGATTGTATCGCCAGGTATCATTGGTTGTCCCATCACCTGAAAAGATATAAAAATCACCGCTTTGGTCAACCCATTTAGTATAACTCCATCTTGCTGGAGGTTGATTGCTTACTGATGGGACATTTAAAGTACCATAATTACCAGCAGAACCAGAAATGCTTGAACCACTCATCCAAGTCCACTGGTTGTTGCCAATATCATATTTCCACAACGTATTTTCAACCCCTAAGACACTACCACCACCAAACATCCACAAATTATTATTAAGGTCAACATAGCTTGATTTTGTTTCTTGAAGTCCTGGTGGTTGATTTGATGAGGATGCAATACCTTGTGTGCCATAATTTCCAACACCATTGGCTGCTCCACTTCCATTCATCCAAGTCCATTGATTGCTTGCAATATTATACCGCCATAAATCATTTAAACTCCCATTTGTTCCTGTCGCATCATAACCACTTCCTCCAAACAACCATAAATCACCATTATGGTCTGTCCAACAATTCGCCCCCCAACCTGTGCCACCAGGCCAAGTAGTGGAACTTGGAACACCCATTGTGCCATATACAGCATTCGGACTTGCTATACCTTGAGGTCCGCCAATCCATGTCCATTGATTAGTGCTGACATTAAATTTCCATAAATCATTTCCTGCGCCCCCCATTACACCACCAAATATCCAAAAATCACCTTGTAAATCTGTCCAATAAGCAGCTTGATAACGCCCTGGTGGGTCGTTTGTTGGACTTGGAACACCCATTGTACCATAATTTCCTGTTGCTCCTAGTGAAGTATTACTTCCATGCATCCATGTCCACATACCACTTTGGGCAAAGGTTACCAAACTTAAGCCGAGCAAAAGAATGGTGCAAATAAGTTTTAAGTTTTTCATTAGTTTTATAGTATAGGTTAGTCTTTATCTTTTTCATTGTGCAGATGCTCTCTTTTTTCTTCATCTTCATGTTTGATTTCTATTTCTTTTAATACCTCTCCTTGGATATTGATTTCAAATGTTTCATTTTCAATTTTCACTTGCATTGTTTTAGTAGTTGGATTAAAACATCCAGCTTGACTGAATTTATAATCAATCACTAACTCACCTTTTGCATTAATAAAACCATACAGATTGTTGCTTTTAACAGAAGCTAAACCACAGCTAAAATAGTTAGCTTGTTCATAATGACAGGCAACTATCAATTCGCCTTTGTCATTCATAAAACCATATTTGCCATTATGTTTTACTTTCGATAATCCTTCCGTAAATTTATAGGCTTCTTCATAAATAGGTTGCACAATCCATTGTCCGTTTGTATTAATGAATCCATATTTACCTGCAAATTTTGCAGGGGCAATACCATTGCAAAATGGTTGCACATCTTCATAGATTAAGGAAATAATTTCTTTGCCTGTTTCATCAATAAAACCTCGTTTGTTGTTATTCATTACAATCGCAAAACCATTTTCAAATTCGCTGCCAGCATAATAAATCGGGGGTACTATTTCTTTCCCATCTGTTGATTTATAACCCACTTTACCATTCTGATAGAATCGGATTAATGAATTAGCATTACAAATTTGAAAAAACAAAAAAGCAATAATGCTAATAAGAGAAATGGATTTCATTGTTTTATTTTAAATTGTTGCTAAAAATAAATAGGTACTTACAAAGATATATAAATAGAAATTAAAAAAAAATGTAGAGCGATTTCAGAATATTTTTTTCTCAAAACAATTTATTATGCACAATGGATTTGTCGGCGCAGATAATCTACTAAGGCATTTAATATAGATAGAAAAGAAGAAAATGAATTGAAGTCCCATCGGGACGTAATCAACTATATCATCCCTAACGGGATTTGAAAATGCAGCGGTTGTTTTTTGGTTACCAATATTTCGTCCTTACAGGACTTGAAAAAATAAACAAAAAAGCCCCGAATTACTTCGAGGCTTTTTTTCTAAGGTCTAACATCTAAGTACTCAAATCTGTTTGCTTATCTCACAAACAACATTTCACGGTATTTAGGTAATGGCCATAATTGGTCATCCACTATTTCTTCTAATTTATCTACTTCATAACGGATGGTATCGAAGTAAGGTTTCACTTTATCACAATAAGCAACAGCACGTTTTTTCATGTCAGACATTGCATTTGCTTTTTTGCGTTCGTCATTCATTTTAGCGCAATCCGTTTTTATTTTGGTGATGCGTTCTGAAATTTCTTTTATCAATTCAGTTTGTGTACCAGCAAATTTACTTAAACCCAAATCCTTTAATCCTGCTGCGTTTGCAATCAATTTTGATTGATATTCAAATGCAGTTGGTAAAATTTGATTCAATGCTAAATCTTCCATTACTCTTGCTTCAATCTGAACTTTTTTGAAGTAATCTTCCAACATAATTTCATGTCGTGCATGTAATTCTGTTTCATTAAAAATTCCATTCTCAACAAACAATTTCATGCTCGATTTATTTACATAACCATCCAAAGCCAAAGGCGTTGTAGTGATATTATTCAAGCCACGTTTCTTCGCTTCTTTTTTCCAATCATCGCTGTAATTATCACCTTCAAACAAAATATTTTTCGATGCAGAAATGTATTTACGCAACACTGTTAAGATAGCACCGTCCTTACGTTCGCCTTTTTCAGCAATAGCTTCTACATCTTTATGAAATTGCATTAATTGATTCGCAACAATCGTGTTCAATACCGTCATTGCGTTAGAACAATTTGCCGAAGAACCAACTGCACGGAATTCAAATTTATTTCCTGTAAATGCAAATGGCGATGTTCTGTTTCTGTCGGTATTATCCATCAATAAATCAGGAATCTTGTTGTGAATATCCATTTTCAACAACACTTTATCAGCATCGTTAGGTTTGTTTTTATCGCTCACTCTTGTTTCAATTTCTTTCAACACTTCACTCAAATAAGTTCCAGCGAAAACGCTGATAATAGCTGGTGGAGCTTCATTTGCGCCCAAGCGATGGTCGTTACTTGCTGATGCAATAGATGCTCTTACTAAATCAGCATGGTCGTGCACTGCTTTAATTGTGTTCACAAAAAAAGTAAGAAACTGCAAATTAGTTTTTGGCGTTTTTCCTGGACTTAATAAGTTAGAACCTGTGTCAGTTCCCATGCTCCAGTTATTGTGTTTGCCGCTACCATTCACACCTGCAAATGGTTTTTCGTGTAACAAAACTTTCAATCTGTGTCTTCTTGCAACACGTTCCATAATATCCATCAACAATTGATTATGGTCAACTGCAATATTCACTTCTTCAAAAACTGGCGCCACTTCAAACTGTGCTGGGGCAACTTCATTATGACGAGTTTTTAATGGAATACCTAATTTAAAACATTCTTTTTCAAAGTCCATCATGTAACCAAATGCACGTTCAGGAATTGTTCCAAAATAATGGTCTTCTAATTGTTGTCCTTTTGCAGGCGCATGACCAAACACAGTTCTGCCAGTCATCATCAAATCTGGTCGAGCTAAAAACAATTCTTCATCTATCAAAAAATATTCTTGTTCCCAACCCAATGTGGCGTAAACTTTTTGACAAGCTTTATCAAAATAATTCACCACAGGCAATGCTGCCGTTTCTAATAAATGTAATGATTTTAAAAGCGGTGCTTTATAATCCAACGCTTCGCCACTATACGAAACGAAAATAGTTGGAATGCACAATGTTCTACCATTATTCACTTCCATAATAAATGCAGGTGATGATGGGTCCCAAGCAGTATAACCTCTTGCTTCGAAAGTGCTGCGGATGCCGCCATTGGGGAATGAAGACGCATCGGGTTCTTGTTGAATTAATGCATCGCCATCAAATGCTTCGATACCTTTTCCTGTTGATGTTGGTTTGAAAAACGCATCATGTTTTTCTGCTGTTGTGCCTGTTAAAGGCTGAAACCAATGTGTGTAGTGTGTTACACCTTTGCTCATTGCCCATGCTTTCATGCCGTTTGAAACTGCATCAGCAATGCCACGGTCTAATTTCGAGCCGCTGTTGATAGCATTTTTTACACTCTTAAAAACATCACCTGGCAAATGCTGGCGCATAGCATCTTCTGTAAAAACATTTTCTCCATAATAATCGGAAACTTTGTTTCCTAAATCAGGATTCACATCAACATGCTGATTGATGTTTTTGATAGCATGAAAACGAAGATTTGACATAAAAAGGTATTTTATTTTAATTATGGGTGCAAATTTATAACATTTTTATAATTTTTTACCTTTTTTTAGAAAAAAATACAACAATATCGAGTTAAATGATTAAATTTAGGGTAGTAGAAATATTTTTAAAGCCAAAAAGCACACATAGTTTATTATTTGCAAATCATTTCTTACATTTGCCCTCCCAAAAAATAAATTAAATAACAATCTAAAAAAAGAAATGACACAAATCTCATCTCATCTTACTTGGATAATACCAATTTTTGGTATCATCGCTTTAATCTATACAGCTATTAAAAGTAGCTGGGTAACTAAACAAGATGCTGGCAACGACCGCATGAAAGAAATCAGCACTTATATTGCCGAAGGTGCAATGGCGTTTTTAAAAGCCGAGTATAAAGTGTTGGGCTACTTTGTTGTAATCGCCGCTATCCTTCTAGCAGTAATGGGTTACAGCGATGCTGGCAGCAGTTGGGTAATTGCAATTGCATTTATCATTGGTGCTGTATTTAGTGCTTGCGCTGGTTTTATCGGTATGAAAATAGCAACTAAAGCAAACGTAAGAACTGCACAAGCGGCTCGTACTTCTTTATCAAAAGCATTAGCTGTATCATTTGGTGGTGGCAGCGTAATGGGAATGGGTGTGGCAGGTTTAGCAGTATTAGGTTTAGGTGGTTTGTTTGTTGTGTTGAAACATTTCTTTGCACCCGGTGCAGCAGTAGGTTCTGACGAAATGAAACGCACGATTGAAGTATTAACAGGCTTCTCATTAGGTGCTGAATCAATCGCATTATTTGCTCGTGTAGGTGGTGGAATTTATACAAAAGCTGCCGATGTTGGAGCTGATTTAGTAGGAAAAGTTGAAGCTGGTATTCCTGAAGATGATCCTCGTAATCCTGCCACTATTGCTGATAACGTAGGTGATAACGTAGGTGATGTGGCAGGTATGGGTGCTGATTTGTTCGGTTCTTATGTGGCAACTGTATTAGCTACAATGGTATTAGGAAGAGAAACAATTTCGAACGATAATTTCGGTGGAATGGCTCCAATCTTATTGCCGATGTTGATTGCTGGTTTAGGTATTATTTTCTCGATGATAGGAACTTTATTTGTAAGAGTAAGCGATGATGGAAAAGCTACACCTGCTAAAGTGCAAATGGCTTTAAACTATGGTAACTGGGGTTCGATGGCTATTACAGCTGTTGTTTCTTATTTCGTTGTAAAATGGATGTTGCCTTCTACTATGGAATTGAGAGGTTTTGTATTTACACCTAACAGAGTATTCGCTGCAATTATGGTTGGTTTAGGCGTTGGTACTTTAATGAGTATCATCACTGAATATTATACAGCCATGGGCAAACGCCCAGTGTTGAGCATCATTCGTCAATCAGCAACAGGTTCTGCAACTAATATTATCGGTGGATTATCAGTAGGTATGGAATCTACAGCCATGCCAATCATTGTGTTGGCAGGTGGTATTTTCGGTTCTTATTTATGTGCAGGTTTATATGGTGTGGCTATCGCTGCTGCTGGTATGATGGCAACAACGGCTATGCAATTAGCTATTGATGCTTTTGGACCAATTGCTGATAACGCTGGTGGTATTGCCGAAATGAGTGAATTGCCTGCTGATGTTCGTGAGAAAACAGATATTTTAGATGCCGTTGGTAACACCACAGCAGCTTCGGGCAAAGGCTTTGCCATTGCTTCTGCTGCTTTAACAGCATTAGCATTGTTTGCTGCATTCGTTGGTATTGCAGGCATTGATGGCATTGATATTTACAAAGCCGATGTATTGGCTGGTTTGTTTGTGGGTGGTATGATTCCATTCTTATTCAGTTCATTTGCTATTGCAGCCGTTGGTCGTGCAGCTATGGCAATGGTAGAAGAAGTTCGTCGTCAGTTCCGTGAAATACCAGGCATTATGGAAGGAAAAGGCAAACCCGAATACGATAAATGTGTAGCCATTTCTACCAAAGCATCACTTCGTGAAATGATGATTCCGGGCGCAATTGCGTTGTCAATGCCTTTGATTATTGGTTTCGGTTTTGGTCCCGAAGTATTGGGTGGTTTCTTAGCAGGTGCAACGGTTTGTGGTGTATTGATGGGGATGTTCCAAAACAACGCTGGCGGTGCTTGGGATAATGCTAAAAAATCTTTTGAAAAAGGGGTAAACATCAATGGTGAAATGTTCTACAAAAAATCTGAACCACACAAAGCTTCAGTAACTGGTGATACAGTAGGTGACCCTTTCAAAGATACATCTGGCCCTTCGATGAATATCTTAATCAAATTGATGAGTATTGTGGCGTTGGTAATTGCACCAACATTAGCGCATATCTACCACGATAAAATTGAACATAGCAGAGAAGTGAAAATGGAACAATTACAAAGCAAAATGGGTGGTGGCGAATGTCATGAAATGAAAGGTCATTGTGGCGAAGAAATGGATTCAACTGCTTGTCCGTACTCACATGGACAATGCAATGGTGCAATGGAATGCGATTCAGCTTGCATGGCTAAGATGGGTTGCAAAACCAAAGAAGAATGTATGGCAAAAATGCAAATGATGGCTGATAGCACACGAGCTGGCAGAATGCATCATTGCTGCAAGAAAGGTGCAGAAGAAATGAGTGGTGGAAAATAATTTTCAGTAATTTACTTATACCTGACAAATAAAAAAAGCGAAGCAACTTAAATGTGGCTTCGCTTTTTTTTACTTATTACTTATAAAAAAATGATACAAAACCTTAGCAAAAAGAAAATATTACTCTGCTTCATAAAAATTAATACAACACCATAATTCCAAAAATATTTTCGGCTTAATTTTAGTTAGTAGATTTGTATTCTAAATTCCACAATTCATTTTTATGATAAAAATATACTTCGTCACAAATTGTTTTTTTTCAACCTCATCCTACCCTCTCTCCAATGAATACGGAGTGTTCAACCTTCAAAGAAGAATAATGAATTTCCGAAAAGGTATATTCATTATATTGCTATGCAGCTTATTTACTTTTGAAGCTTTGGCACAAAGCAATCAACAAATAAAACGTAGTTCTAACAATAACAGGAGTTCGGGTAATTCGACTAATACATCTACCAATAATAGTGGTTCAAATTCGGGTACATCCGAAGGAAATGGAAATTACAGTTCGGGGCATTCATCATCGCCATCGTTTCAAAATAATGGTGGCAATTGCGATGCTGCTTGTTTAGAAATGGGTTGCAATATTACCTTACAACTATTACCAGTATTGATAGATTGGCAAAAAAAACGATTAGCCAAAGCCGATGAAATAGGCAGAATAATCAGCTTTAAAGGCGAAGGAATTATTAGCGCCAATACATCGCCATATTTTATTGCTCAACCACAAATAAGCGGCACATGGGGTTTGTTGGGTTCAAGC
The DNA here is from genome assembly GCA_046051225.1 of Bacteroidota bacterium. GTDB lineage: Bacteria > Bacteroidota > Bacteroidia > Chitinophagales > CAIODY01 > CAIODY01. The sequence goes on from JBJOOR010000011.1 coordinate 114,295, forward strand.
ATTAGGTATTATGCAGCGGTAGATAAATCGGGCGATTTATACAACACTTTAGATTGGCAAATAATAGAATTGAATTTTGTGCAAACAAAAAATTTTGATTTAAAAATTGGTACTGGCGTAATGAAAGAATTGTTTAGCAACAGAGCTTATTGGGAAAACACAATGGCGGCTGCATTTTATTCTGAAACATATCCAAGATTAAAACTAAATACCACATTTAGATATGCCAGCGATGGCTACGAATGGGCTAAATATGTGCCTCGGATAGAACTAAATACTAAATTTCAATATGATATTTATCGAACTAATAAATGGAATTGGGGCGTTGAAACAGGTATTATTTATGGTTCGAATTTTGGCGTAGAAATTTGGGGTATACAAGCAGGTATTTATTATCAAACACATCGTTTACAAAATGCTAAGTAGATTAAATAAAAACATTTACATTTGCAGCCTTAAAAAAAATCAACACCATGGAAAATGTAGCTGTTTCGACACCTTCAAATTCAACTCAATTATTTGATCAAATATCAACTAATAGTCATGAGCAAGTAACATTTTGCTATGACAAAGCAAGTGGCTTAAAATCTATCATTGCTATTCATAATACCACATTGGGGCCAGCTTTAGGTGGCACTCGTTTTTGGAATTATGCTAACGATGCCGATGCCATAAAAGATGTATTGCGCCTATCTCGTGGTATGACTTATAAAGCCGCCATTAGTGGTTTAAATTTAGGTGGTGGTAAAGCCGTAATCATTGGCAACTCTGCTACCGATAAAAGCGAAGCTTTATGGCGTAGATATGGCAAATTTGTAAACAGCTTAGGCGGTAAATATATTACTGCTGAAGATGTGGGTACAAACAAAGAAGACATGGAATACATTGCCATGGAAACAAAGCACGTAACAGGTATTCCTGAATATATGGGCGGCAGCGGCGATCCATCGCCAGTTACTGCGTTAACTACATTTTTAGGCATGAAAGCCGCAGCTAAAAAAGCTTATGGCAACGATTCGTTAAGCGGTAAAACAGTGGCTGTACAAGGCGCTGGGCATGTAGCAGCTTATTTAGTTGAAATGTTGGTGAATGATGGTGCCTCTGTAGTAATTACAGATATTGCTACCGAAAAAGTAAAAACCTTACAAACTAAATATGGTATTAAGGCTGTTGAGCCCGATGCTATTTATGATGTAAAAATGGATATTTATGCACCATGTGCAATGGGCGCTACGGTAAACGATGCTACTTTAAAACGTTTAAAATGCGCTATCATAGCTGGTTGTGCCAATAATCAATTAGAAGATGAAATAATTCATGGCAAACAAGTTACAGATATGGGCATTTTATATGCACCCGATTTTTTAATCAACTCGGGTGGATTAATAAATGTATATGCTGAATTGCAAGGCTATAATCGTGAACGTGCCATGGGCAAAGCCAACAAAGTATATGGTTTAACTTTAGATATTTTTAATACAGCCGAAAAAGAAGGAATAACATCCCATAAAGCAGCATTGGTATTAGCCGAAAAGCGTATTGCCGAAATAGCAAAATTGAAATCAACTTTATAATTTTTTTAAAAGTCAATGGTGTATTTTAATGATTCATCATTGACTTTTTTTATGTACTTATAGTACCAAAGTTTTAGTAACAAAAGTTCTTAAAAATAAATAAATGTATAGCCGTCGGAATCTAAGAATTAAAGTAATGCAGGCATTGTATTCTCATTTACAAAATCCTGCAAAAGATATAAACGTGATTGTAAAATGGTTGCAACAAAGTATCGAACAATCGGATAAATTATATCTACTAAATTTATACTTCTGCATTCGTGTAGCCGAATACAGTAAAGATGATGAGCAAGTACAAGCATCAAAATTTTTATTAACCGATGAAGAGAAGAAAGTAAACACATCTATTTATAGCAATGCATTTGTAAATGGTTTTTTAAAAGAAAACGATTATTCAGTATTTGTTGAAAAACAAAAACCTCATCTACAAGTTGATGACGATATTATTCGCAAAATTTATTTAGAATTAAAAAACGCCGAACCTTACAAAAAATTTGTAGCCGAAAACACAGGAAGCACAAAAGAAGTGCAAGCAATTTTCAATTATTTATATGGCGAAATAATTTATAAAAGCGAATTGTTTCATTCGCTGATGGAAGAATTATTTCCAGGATGGATGGATGAACAAACATTTATTCATAAACGAATTGATATGGCTTTTAAAACAGGCAAAATAGAAATGGCTGATTTAAAACAAGATGAAGCCATAAAATTTGCTTACGAATTAATAGACAAAACATATTATTGCGAAAACGAACTAACCGAATTAATTAAGCCAAAGCTTAGAAACTGGGATGCGGATAGGCTTGCAGCCGTTGATTTAATTTTAATAAAATTAGCTTTATGCGAAATATTATATTTTGAAAATGTGCCAGTAAAAGTTTCTATCAACGAGTACATTGATATTTCAAAATTATACAGCACACCCAAAAGCAAAGATTTTGTAAACGGAATAGTTGATAAAATTAAAAATGAATTACTTCGAGATGGTAAAATTCAAAAAGCTGGTAGAGGATTGATAAATGATTAACCTATAAGTTTTAAAATAAAAAAGGCTGTTACATGGTAACAGCCTTTTTTATTTTAAAACAATTATGTCAAGACGCTTAATTTATATTTGATTAAACAACCAATTTCTTATACCTAAATTTCTTAAACGCATTTTCACCCAAACGTTGTTTTTTATTCTCTTCGTAATCGCTGAACGAACCTTCAAAAAAATACACATTGCCTTCGCCTTCAAATGCTAAAATGTGTGTGCAAATTCTATCCAAAAACCATCTATCATGGCTGATGACAACAGCACAACCACCATAGTTTTCCAATGCTTCTTCTAATGCACGAAGTGTGTTTACATCAATATCATTCGTAGGTTCATCGAGCAATAAAACATTGGCTTCTTTCTTTAAAGTAATCGCCAAATGCAAACGATTTCTTTCACCACCTGATAAAACTGCAATCTTTTTTTGTTGGTCGTTTCCATTAAAATTAAATTTAGAAACGTAAGCACGGCTGTTGATTCGATGCTTTCCAACTTCGATAAATTCTAAATCATCGCTGATGGTTTGCCACACCGTTTTTTCTTTATCCATGTCGGTATGATGTTGGTCAACATAACTCACTTTCACGGTTTCACCTACGTCAAACGAGCCAGCATCGGGCTTTTCCATTCCCAAAATCAATCGGAACAAAGTTGTTTTACCTGCGCCATTTGGTCCAATGATGCCTACAATGCCGCCTTGAGGTAAAGCAAAATTCAAATCTTCAAACAATACTTTATCGCCAAAAGATTTTTTTACACCATGCGCTTCGATAACTTTTGTTCCCAATCGTGGCCCTGGTGGAATGTAGATTTCTAATTTTTCTTCTCTGTCATTTCCTTCTTCGCTTGCCATTTTTTCGTAGTTAGCCAAACGAGCTTTACTCTTTGCCTGACGGGCTTTCGGAGCCATTCGCACCCATTCCAATTCTCGTTCTAATATTTTCTTGCGCTTCGATTCTACTTTTTCTTCGGCTGCTAATCTTGCAGATTTTTGCTCTAACCAACTCGTATAATTTCCTTTGTATGGTATGCCTTCGCCTCTATCTAATTCCAAAATCCATTTGGCTACATTGTCCAAAAAGTATCTATCATGCGTAATACAAATTACTGTTCCTTTGTATTGTTCTAAATGTTTTTCCAACCACAAAATTGATTCGGCATCCAAGTGATTCGTTGGTTCATCTAACAATAGAATATCTGGTTCTTGTAAAAGCAATCTGCACAATGCAACACGGCGCAATTCGCCACCACTCAAGGTTTTGATAGATGAATCGCCATCAGGAACTTGCAAAGCATCCATTGCTCTTTCTAAAATTGTATCAATTTCCCAACCATTAGCCGCTTCAATTTTATCTTGTAAATTGCCTTGACGATTCAGCAATTTATCCATCTCTTCATCGCTCATTGGTTCAGCAAATTTGTTGCTGATTTCTTCGTATTCTTTCAGCATATCAAAGATTTCTTTTTTGCCTTCGCGAATGATTTCGATGACAGTCTTGTTTTCATCCAAATGCGGTTCTTGTTCTAAATATCCAACCGAATAATCATTTTTTTTGAACTCAATTTTGCCTTGAAAATTTTGGTCGATACCAGCTATCAACTTTAACAGCGTTGACTTTCCGCTACCATTCAAACCAATGATACCAATTTTTGCACCGTAATAAAACGACAAATAAATGTTGTTCAGAATAGTTTTATTCGGTGGAATTATTTTGCTCACACCCACCATCGAAAAGATGACCTGTGTGGATGCTGCGTTGTTATTATCTGCCATATAATTTAAAATAATTTTTGAGGCGCAAATGTAAGATTAAGATTGATTAAATTAAAACTTGTTGATGCTATACAATAAATTAATTTATATAGTTTTTAATTTACTCAAAGCCTGTAAGGCTTCTCTAAAATTATTGCGCAATTTTAAAGCAGACTCAAAATCTTTTATAGCTTCAGTTTTATTATTTCTTTTTTGCCAACATAATCCTCTCATGTAAAATGCATCAGCGCTGGTTGGTGAAATATTGATGGCTAAATTAAAATGATTAAATGCCCGTTCCATCGAATCCATATTAAAATATACACAACCTAAATTATAAACAGGTTGTACTTCTTCGGGTGTTTTTAAAATCATTTTTTTATAAATGGTAATTGTTTTTTTGTAGTCGCCATATTGTTGATATAACATTGCCAAAGCGTAATTACCTTCATACTTACTGCTATCAATTCGCAACGCATTTTGTAAATATTTTTCAGCTAAATTTTTATTTCGATACATGTTTAATAATCCTAATTGCATGTATGCATTATAATTATCGGGGTTATTATCGGCAGCTACTTTAAACAAGGTTAAAGCTTTTATGGTATCCGATTTTTCTTTCCAAACCATGCCTTGTAAGAAATAAGCATCCGAGTTGGTTTGATCAACCGCTAATACCGAATTGGTTTCTGTAATTACTGCATCATACTCTTTTAAATATAAATATGTTTTAGCTAATTTAAAAGCTAATTCCCTATTCGTAGGTTCAATTTTTTTAGCTTTTTGTAAATACTGTAATGCTACTTTAATAAAACGAGCATCAATATTTATATCGGCAAATGTAAGATAGTAAGCAGTTTTGGTAGAATCCAATTCAATAGCTTTATGCAAATCAGCAGCGGCTAATGTAAGTTGATGCATTTGATAAAACACATTTCCTCTTGAAAAATACAATTCGGCATCAGTAGGATTTTTGCTTATTTGCTTGCTCATACTTTCAACTGTTTTATCAATCTTTGATAAGGAATCAATAACAGATTGATATTTTGAATCTGCATTATTTTTGTTACCAAATTTGCAAGATGAAAATGCAATAAGCAAAATAAAAAAGATGGCTTTAAAGTACATATTGTAAATAATTATTGAGGCAAAGCTAATCTACTCTTCTACATAATTCAAATCCTTATCAAAAGTTTCTTCCATACGCAATACTGCATAAATAGAAACCGACATTACAATTATTCCTGTAAGAATTGCTGCATAAATTAAAGTATGGTCGGTTGAGTAATCATTCTTTTTAAAATAAAAACGGAAGCCTGTAAATATTGCCGAAATAATAGGCAACGAACCTCTTACAAAATTGGGTACTGTGGTAGTAACCGTTGACCGAATATTAGTACCAAAGCTTTCAGCAGCAATGGTTACAAATACTGCCCAATAGCCAACGCCTGTGCCTACTATGAAAATAACGAAATAGAACATTGTGGCTGATATGCCCGACGACAAAAAATAGATACCTAATGCCACTACTGTAGCCAATAAATAAATTAAAATTGTTTTAGTTCGGCTGCGTAAATACTGACTTAATATGCCACAAAGTAAATCGCCAAATGTAGTACCAGCATAAGATGCAGCAACAGCCAACGGTGCAAATATTTTTCCGTTTACTTTTAATGCTTCGGCAAACTCGGGTGAAAGTGTAACCAAAATACCGATTACATACCAACAAGGCCAACCAATTAAAATACACTTAATGTATTTTTTTAGATTTTTAAAATCAGAAAGTAGGATAAATAAATTTCCTCTTTTTACATGCGTTTGATGTTTAATATTTTCAAACATACCCGATTCAAATAATCCAATTCGCATAATTAAAAGCACCAAGCCCATGCCACCGCCTATGTAATAACAAGTGCGCCAACCTTCGCCGTGCATACCAAAAAAATAACCCATCAAGCCGCCAAACACAGCACCCGAAACACCAATAGTGGCAACCATTGTGGTGCCATAGCCCCTGTGTTCTTTATGCATTTGTTCAACTACTAATGTAATGCCTGCGCCTAATTCGCCAGCCAAACCAAAGCCAGCAATGAATCTTAAAATCATGTATTGATTCAAATTAGTAACCATTCCATTCGCAATATTGGCTAACGAATACAATAAAATAGAACCAAATAAAACCGAAAGTCGTCCTTTTTTATCGCCTAAAATGCCCCAAAAAATACCACCAATCAACATGCCCAACATTTGAATATTGATAAGCAACAAGCCATTGCTTTCGATATTTTCTTTGCCTATAATGCCTATAGTTTTTAAACTAGGAATACGAACAATACTAAATAAAATTAAATCATAAATATCAACAAAATAGCCTAATGCAGCTACAATAATGGTGGCGCTAAGCAAATGCTTAATTTTAAAATCGTGGGTTGAATTCATTTTGAAAAATTATTATTGCACTTTGCTTTTTCCAAAAAATAATTTCCATAATACAGGAGCAGTAGTTATGAAAATAATTCCAATTACAATTATTTCTAAATGCGATTTTAAATCGAATTGAAATTGATTGAAAATAAATATTTGTAAAAAATGACCAGCAAAAATCATACTGATAACCCATGCTACACATCCTACAATATTATAAAACATAAATTTACGTTTATCCATTCCCACAATGCCTGCTACGATGGGTGCAAACGTACGTATGATGGGCAAAAAACGAGCAAACACAACTGCTCCGCCACCATGCTTTTCATAAAAATCGTGGGCATCGTGCAAATATTTTTTCTTAAATAAAAATCTATCTTTCCAATTAAACATAGTTGGGCCTATTTTTTTGCCCAATGCAAAACCTACTGCATTACCTATTATTCCAGCTATAATTACTAAAATTGAAATCAATGATAAATTAAGCCATTCATTTTCGAATCCACTGATGCCAAATGTTTTCAAAAAATCATTAGCTAAATTGCTACTATAAATGCCACAAACAAATAAAAGGCTATCGCCAGGAAGAAAAAACCCAACAAATAAGCCTGTTTCGGCAAAAATGATAAATAGTAAAAACCAAATACCACCGTGTGCAATAATCCATTCAGGATTAATAAAATGTTTTAGATTATCTATTATTTCGTGCATAATTAGCGGTAAATATAGCAGAATTTGTTTATAATCTAACTATTTGAAAATAGCTTGATTCTTCTAACTTTGCAATCCTTTTTTTAAGGAAAGTTATTCGCAATTAAATTAGTTAATGAGTTATTGGTAATACAAATTCATACAACTATTTTAATTGATAACTTAATAACCCAATAACCTAATAACTAAAGCATGCGCTTAACAAGTTTAGAAGTAAAAGGATTTAAAAGTTTTGCCGATAAAACCACTATTCATTTCAACGATAACATGACAGGTATCGTAGGGCCAAATGGCTGTGGCAAATCTAATGTGGTAGATGCTATTCGTTGGGTAATTGGCGAACAAAAAGCTAGAACTTTGCGTAGTGGTAAAATGGAAGATTTAATTTTTAATGGCTCGAAAGGTAGAAACGCCAGCAATCTTGCCGAAGTGGCGCTTACATTTGAAAATACAAAAAATCAATTAGGAACCGAATTTAGTACCATCCGAATTAGCCGTATGTATTTTAGAAATGGCGAATCGGAATATAGAATTAATGATGTGCCATGCCGTTTAAAAGACATCAATAATTTATTTATGGATACTGGTGTAAGCAGCGATAGTTATGCTATTATCGAATTAAAAATGATTGAAGAAATTATTTCGGATAGAGAAAATTCGAGACGACAATTATTTGAACAAGCTGCTGGAATTTCGAAATATAAAGAACGTAAACGTGAAACGATTAGCAAATTAGAAAGCACTCAAACCGATTTAAATCGTGTTGAAGATTTATTATTTGAAATTGAAGGCAATTTAAAATCGTTGGAAAGTCAAGCCAAAAAAGCTAAAAAATATTACGAATTAAAAGAGGAATACAAAAAAGAAAGTGTTGATTTAGCTGCGTTTACTTTGGTAAATTATAAAGATGAATTTGAAAATATTACTAAAAAACAAGAAGAAGAAAGCGATAGAAAATTACAAGTAGAAACTGAATTGAATCAGATACAAGCGGCTGTAGAAAAGGATAAAGTGGTATTGATTGATAAAGAAAGAAGATTGAATGAAACGCAAAAAAACTTTAATGAGTTTTTAAATAATATTACTCAACAAGAGAATGATAAAAAATTGGCGCAAGAAAAAATTAAATTTTTACTTGAAAAGCAAACCAATTTAAAACAACAAATTGAAAATAGTAAAACTACTATTGCCACTTTACAATCGGATATTGAAAATGCTGGCAACAGAAAAGAAGATATTTTAAAAGATTTAGAAAATGCTGAAAGCAAATTAACCACTGCTAAAGAAGCATTGGAAAATGTGAAATTAGCGTATGAAGAAAAACGCAAACAATTGGCTGATGAGCAATTGAAAAAACAAGTGGTCGATAAGCATTATTATGATAACGAAAAAGAGATTGCAGTAGGCGATGCCCAGCGCAATAGCCACATTGCTGAAATTAATCAAAGTGCTTTGTGGATAGCCAGCAGCAAGGAACAAAAGGAAAGTTTGCAAAAACAAAGCGAACATTTAATTAAAGAAAAAGAGGAAATAGAAATTGCTTTTAAAGCTGCCGAAGAACAGGAATTGCAATTGCAAAATAATATTCGTTCGAGCCGTGAATTGTTAGACCAACTACGCCAAGAATTAGCTGTTCAAAATCGTCAGTTAGATGCTAAGCAAAATGAATACAACCTTACCAAAAGTATGGTTGATAAATTAGAAGGTTTTCCTGATTCAATAAAGTTTTTAAAACAACAACCCAACTTTCCAAAATCAGCGCCGTTATTAAGCGATATTATTGCGGCTAAGGATGAATACAAAGCCACAATCGAAAATTTATTAGAGCCATATTTGAATTATTATGTGGTTGAAACATTGGCTGAAGCTGTAACTGCCGTTAATTTATTAAGCGATAATAAAAAAGGAAAAGCTAACTTTTTTATTTTAGAAGAATTAAAAGCTTACGAAAATATTGATGCCGAAACCATTGCTCATTGCACACATGCATTAAGTATTATTGAATCGGATGCTAAATATCAATCCTTAATTAATTATTTGCTTTGCAAAGTTTATATTACTGATGATGTTGAAAATGCACCTGTATCAAGCCGACCAGATTTTACTTTTATTTCGCCCAATGCAAAATTTATTCGAAGCCGATTTGCATTAAGTGGTGGTAGCGTAGGATTGTTTGAGGGCAAGCGTTTGGGGCGTTTAAAAAATTTAGAAAAACTACAAGATGAAATTGCAAAATTAAAAATTTCGGCCGATGGAATTGATGTTAAGATTAAAGAAAATCAAACACAATTAGTAAGCATGAATCAGCAATTGCAAAATGTAAATTTGAATGCACAACGCAATAAACTGAATCAGAAAACAAATGAAATGATTGCTGTAAAAACGAAATTAGAAAACGTTGAACTGCAATCGAAAAGTAATGAAGAACGCCAAACTGCTATTGCTGAAAAAATAAAATTGATTGAAGAAAAGCAAAAAGGATGGCTTGGAAAATTAGAAGAATTAAGAATTGAACGAGATGCATTTCAATCAAAAATTGATGAATTGGCTGTGGCATATAATGATGCCAATAATTTATTGCAACAACAAACCAATGAATTTAATCAAACTAATATTCATTTTATTCAACAACAAAATAGTTTAAAAACTATTGAACAAGAAATTCATATTAAGCAAAATCAGATTACACAAATTAATCAGCAATACGAACAAAACCAGCAAGCACTAGGCATTGCAGAGGTTGATTATTATGATTTGAATAAAAATTTAGAAGTTGTTGAAATTCAATTAAGCAATTTAATTGGCAAACGTGAAGGCTTAGAAAATGAATTAAAAACCATTGAAGAAGAGTATTACAAAAGCCGAACTACGATTGATGAATTGGATAATAAATTAAAATCGTTGCAACGTACTAAAGAACAAGTGGATGCCATTATTCAATCTATTAAAGATAAAAATACAGATTTGCGTTTGCAATTAAGTGGCTTGAAAGAGCGCTTGAGTATTGAGTTTAACATTAATATTGATGATATAATTGACAACGGGCCAAACCCCGATTTGAATTACGAAGAATTGCAATTAAGCGTTTCGAAAGCTAAAGAACGCTTAGAAAAATTTGGAGAAATTAATCCAATGGCGGTAGAAGCATTTGAGGAAATGAAAACACGTTATGATTTTATTGTAGCTCAAAAAACAGATTTAGTTTCGGCTAAAACATCGTTGGAAGAAACGATGAAAGAAATTGAAACTACAGCCAGCGAAAAATTCTTAGATGCATTTACAAAAGTTAAAGCCAACTTCATTAGCGTATTTCAAAAATTATTTACCGAAGGCGATCAATGCGATTTGTATTTAGAAAATCCTGATGATGTATTGGAAAGTAAAATTGAAGTAGTAGCCAAACCTAAAGGCAAAAAACCAAGCACTATTACGCAGCTTAGCGGTGGCGAAAAAACATTAACTGCTATTGCATTATTATTTTCATTATACCTTTTAAAACCAGCGCCATTCTGTATTTTAGATGAAGTAGATGCACCTTTGGATGATAATAATGTGGGCAAATTCAACAACATGATTCGTGAATTTAGTAATAATTCACAATTCATTATTGTAACACATAATAAAGCTACGATGGCTTCTGTTGATGTTATTTATGGTGTAACAATGGCAGAACCTGGCGTTAGTAGAATGGTGCCAGTTGATTTTAGAAGTTTAGAATAAAAAATGTTTCTCTTTAATAAATAATAATTTTTACAAATACATTTTATTCGCTTCTTGTCTTTTATTTCTTTAAATTTAAAACAATAACTTATAAACCTGTTCTAATTTTGAACAAGTAATCACTTCAATATTATATCTCGAAGTATCTAATCCTTTTTTGTTGTAAGCTGAAATTACAATTTTTTCGAAGCCCAATTTATCTGCTTCGGCAATACGTTGGTCGATTTTGTTGACAGCTCGTATTTCGCCACTCAAGCCCACTTCACCTACAAAACAAATATTGGCAGCTAGAGGTTTGTCTTCATAGCTGCTCAACAAGGCACTGCAAATTGCTAAGTCTAAAGCTGGGTCATCAATTTTTAATCCGCCAGCTAAATTCACAAAAACATCTTTTGTTCCGAATGTAAATCCGCCACGTTTTTCTAAAACGGCTAACAACATATTTAATCTTCGTAAATCAAAACCAGTTGCGGTTCGCTGCGGTGTGCTAAAATGCGTTTGTGTAACTAACGCTTGTGTTTCAATCAGCATCGGTCGCAAACCCTCCATAGTAGCAGCTATGGCAATTCCGCTTAATTGTTCTTCACGTTGTGTAATTAAAATTTCGCTTGGATTACTTACTTGCCGCAAACCATTGGGTTGCATTTCATAAATACCCAATTCACTGGTTGAACCAAATCTGTTTTTTAAAGTTCGTAAAATTCTGTATGTATAATGTTGATCGCCTTCAAACTGCAATACTGTATCAACCATGTGTTCCAGCACTTTTGGTCCGGCAATACTTCCATCTTTTGTGATGTGCCCAATCAAAAAAACAGGCACATTGGTTTCTTTGGCATAACGCTGCCATTCGCCTGTGCACTCCCGAATTTGCGACACACTGCCTGGCGTTGATTCAATTAAATTGCTGTGCAAAGTTTGGATAGAATCAATAATAATTACATCGGGTTGAATTTGTTCGAGTGCTTTAAATATATGCTGGGTGCAGGTTTCGGTAAGCAAATACATTTCTTGTTTAGAGGAAATTCTATCAGCTCTCATTTTTATTTGCTGCTCACTTTCTTCACCACTGATGTACAATACTTTCTTGGGATGCAGTTGCAACGCCAGTTGCAGAAACAAAGTTGATTTACCAATGCCTGGTTCGCCAGCCACCAATACCAATGAACCCGGTACAATGCCGCCGCCCAACACTCTGTTTAATTCAGAATCTGGTGTAATTAATTTGAATTCTAAACTCGGCACAATTTCATTTAAAGCCACGGGTTTGGCTATGGCAGATGATTTGCGAACATCACTTTTCCATTCGTAAGGTTTTTGTTCTTTACTAATTAATTCTTCTACAATGGTATTCCACTCACCACACGAATTACATTTACCAACCCATTTAGAATAATTTGTACCACAACTTTGGCAACTATATACTGTTTTTGTTTTCGACAATTATTTACTATTTAATAAGGTTATAAGATAAATAAAAAGAATGGCAAGTTATAAAAACTAATATTTATAAATTATTTTCTACAAAAAAATTAGATCAAATTATAAAAAAAGGCAGGTAAGCGAAACTAATTATAATCTTGATTAATTAAAAACAAAAAAAGCCCCATTAGATAACTAATGAGGCTTTATAAAAAATTTGGTGACTACCCACTCTCCCAGCAGTTACGCAAGTACCATAGGCCATGTGGGGCTTAACTTCTCTGTTCGGAATGGGAAGAGGTGAACACCCACGGTATAGTCACCATAAAAAAATTATGACAAAAATTGGAAACTCAGAATTAAAAGTTGAAGTAATCAGTTCGTTAATAAATAATTTTCCTAATAAAAGGAAAAAATAAAGTTTACGGGCTATTAGTATTACTCGGCTTTGATGTTACCATCTTTACACCTATAACCTATCAACGTAGTCATCTACTACGACCCTTAAAAGAAACCTCATCTCGTGGATGGCTTCGCACTTAGATGCTTTCAGCGCTTATCCATGCCATACTTAGATACCCTGCACTGCGCCTGACGGCACAACAGGTACACCAGAGGTATGTACGTCCCGGTCCTCTCGTACTAAGGACATGTCCACTCAAGTTTCTAACGCTCACAACAGATAGAGACCGAACTGTCTTGCGACGTTCTGAACCCAGTTCACGTGCCACTTTAATCGGCGAACAGCCGAACCCTTGGGACCTTCTCCAGCCCCAGGATGTGACGAACCGACATCGAGGTGCCAAACCTCACCGTCGATATGAGCTCTTGGGTGAGATCAGCCTGTTATCCCCAGAGTACCTTTTATCCTTTGAGCGATGGCCCTTCCATACAGAACCACCGGATCACTTTATCCTACTTTCGTACCTGCTCGACTTGTTTGTCTTGCAGTCAAGCACCCTTATGCTAATGCACTCATAGCACGGTTACCAAACGTGCTGAGGGTACCTTTGAAAGCCTCCGTTACCTTTTAGGAGGCGACCACCCCAGTCAAACTACCCACCATGCACTGTTTCCCCTTTGGGGATTAGAGCCTAACTAAATGAAGGGTGGTATTTCAACGGCCACTCCATAAGGGCTGGCGCCCCCACTTCATAGTGTCCCACCTATCCTACACATCATTTAGTCAGAATCAATGCAAAGTTGCAGTGAAGGTTCATGGGGTCTTTTCGTCCCGTTGTGAGTAACCGGCATCTTCACCGATACTACAATTTCACTGAGCTCATGGTTGAGACAGTCTCCAGATCGTTAGACCATTCGTGCAGGTCGGAACTTACCCGACAAGGAATTTCGCTACCTTAGGACCGTTATAGTTACGGCCGCCGTTTACTGGGGCTTCAGTCAAGAGCTTCGCCTTGCGACTAACCCCCTCCCTTAACCTTCCAGCACCGGGCAGGTATCAGGCCCTATACGTCAACTTACGTTTTAGCAGAGCCCTGTGTTTTTGTTAAACAGTCGCCTGGAGCATTTATCTGCGACCCTTCTTGCGAAGGGTGTCCTTTTTCCCGAAGTTACAGGACTAATTTGCCGAGTTCCTTAACCATGGATCACTCAAGCACCTGAGTCTTTTCGACTCGACCACCTGTGTCGGTTTACGGTACGGGCAGCTATAACCTGAAGCTTAGAGGTTTTTCTCGGAAGTATGTTTCACTGCATTATTCTCTCCCCCGAAGGTTCAAGATACTATCGTATCAAGCTTGATACTGGCGGATTTACCTACCAGCCCACCTAATACTTCAACGTAGAAATTCGTATCTACGCAGCAGTTACGCTCCTTCGTCACCCCATCGCAGTTATAGTTGGTATCGGAATCTTAACCGATTTTCCATCAGCTACGCCTGTCGGCTTCGCCTAAGGACCCGACTTACCCTGATCCGATTAACGTTGATCAGGAACCCTTGGTCTTACGGTGACAAGGTTTTTCACCTTGTTTATCGTTACTTATGCCTACATTTTCTTTTCTAACCGCTCCAGTCACATTCACAAATGACCTTCAGTGCTGTTAGAATGCTCCCCTACCGCTCTTTCGAGCCCACAGTTTCGGTACTATGCTTTATGCCCGATTATTTTCCGTGCTGAATCACTCGACTAGTGAGCTGTTACGCACTCTTTAAATGAATGGCTGCTTCCAAGCCAACATCCTAGCTGTCATAGCAATTCAACCTCGTTTGATCAACTTAGCATAGATTTAGGGACCTTAACCGATGGTCTGGGTTATTTCCCTCTCGGCCATAGACCTTAGCGCCTACAGCCTCACTCCTGGATAGAAGTTATAGTATTCGGAGTTTATCAGGATTTGGTAGGCTTTGACACCCCCTAGTCCAATTGGTAGCTCTACCTCTATAACTATTCGTCCAAGGCTGTTCCTAAAAACATTTCGGGGAGTACGAGCTATCTCCCAGTTTGATTAGCCTTTCACCCCTACACACAGTTCATCCAAATGGTTTTCAACCCAAAATAGTTCGGACCTCCACCCCATGTTACTGGGGCTTCATCCTGACCATGTGTAGATCACAAGGTTTCGCGTCTGCCCCTACTGACTAAGCGCCCTGTTAGGACTTGCTTTCGCTACGGCTCTTCATATATTTATGATTAACCTTGCCAATAAGGTGCAACTCGTAGGCTCATTATGCAAAAGGCACGCCGTCACGGATTACTCCGCTCCGACCGCTTGTATGCAAACGGTTTCAGGTACTATTTCACTCCCCTGTTCGGGGTGCTTTTCACCTTTCCCTCACGGTACTAGTTCGCTATCGGTCTCTTAGTAGTATTTAGCCTTACCAGATGGTGCTGGTAGATTCCCACAGGGCGTCTCCGACCCCGCGGTACTCAGGATACTGCTCAGTCAAACATCGTACGCATACGGGATTATCACCCTCTATGATCTTTTTTTCCAAAAAGTTTTGCTTAAATGTTTAATCTTAAATGCAGTCCTACAACCCCTTATTGATTACTCAACAAGGTTTGGGCTATTCCGCTTTCGCTCGCCACTACTTACGGAATCACTATATTGTTTTCTCTTCCTCCGGGTACTTAGATGTTTCAGTTCTCCGGGTTTGCTTTTCTTACGAAATATCATGTCTTCAACATGATGGGTTTCCCCATTCGGAAATCTACGGATCAAAGGTCATTAGCACCTCCCCATAGCTTATCGCAGCTAGTCACGTCCTTCATCGCCTCTAAGAGCCAAGGCATCCACCGTTTGCACTTAGTAACTTTAATATTTTAAATTGATAATTAACATAGTCAATTACTTCAACATTTATTAAAATAAATTTTAAATTTTCTGAGTTGCCAATATGTCAAAGAACTTTATTCCTAATTTAATTAAGAATTAGTGGAGGTGAACGGAGTCGAACCGATGACCCCCTGCTTGCAAAGCAGGTGCTCTAGCCAGCTGAGCTACACCCCCAATTATTTTCAAAATAATCAGTGTGCAAAAATTGATTAATGTCACTGATAGTAGTCCCGCCCAGAGTTGAACTGGGGACCTCTACATTATCAGTGTAGCGCTCTAACCAACTGAGCTACGAGACTGTTTGAAAGAGGCTATAAAAAGCCTATTCTAAATTGAAATAATAGGAAGAAACAACAAATTAATAAAATAAAACAAATAATCTCTAAAAAGGAGGTATTCCAGCCGCACCTTCCGATACGGCTACCTTGTTACGACTTAGCCCCAGTTATTGGTTTTGCCTTTGATGACTCCTTGCGGTTATCGTCTTTAGGCACACCCAACTTCCATGGCTTGACGGGCGGTGTGTACAAGGTCCGGGAACGTATTCACCGTAGCATTGCTGATCTACGATTACTAGTGATTCCAGCTTCATGGAGTCGAGTTGCAGACTCCAATCTGAACTGAGGGGTGATTTTTGAGATTAGCATCACATTGCTGTGTAGCGACCCTTTGTTCACCCCATTGTAGTACGTGTGTAGCCCTGGGCATAAAGGCCATGATGACTTGACATCATCCCCTCCTTCCTCACTGCTTACGCAGGCAGTTTCATTAGAGTTCCCAGCTTGACCTGATGGCAACTAATGATAGGGGTTGCGCTCGTTGCGGGACTTAACCCAACACCTCACGGCACGAGCTGACGACAGCCATGCAGCACCTTGCTAGCGGTGTATTGCTACAAAATGAGCTTTCACCCAC
This sequence comes from Bacteroidota bacterium, assembly GCA_046051225.1. GTDB lineage: Bacteria > Bacteroidota > Bacteroidia > Chitinophagales > CAIODY01 > CAIODY01. The sequence continues at coordinate 131,157 of JBJOOR010000011.1, forward strand.
GATCCACTAGCATTCTAGCCCAGGTAAGGTTCCTCGCGTAGCATCGAATTAAACCACATACTCCACCACTTGTGCGGACCCCCGTCAATTCCTTTGAGTTTCAACCTTGCGGTCGTACTTCCCAGGTGGGATACTTAATGCTTTCGCTTAGACACCAACAGTATATCGCTGATGTCGAGTATCCATAGTTTAGGGCGTGGACTACCAGGGTATCTAATCCTGTTTGATCCCCACGCTTTCGTGCCTCAGTGTCAATGATAGTGTAGCCAGCTGCCTTCGCAATCGGTGTTCTGTGTCATATCTAAGCATTTCACCGCTACATGACACATTCCGCCAACCTCCACTATATTCAAGGTAAACAGTATCAATGGCAGTTTCCGAGTTAAGCTCGGAGCTTTCACCACTGACTTATTTACCCACCTACGCACCCTTTAAACCCAGTGAATCCGGATAACGCTTGCACCCTCCGTATTACCGCGGCTGCTGGCACGGAGTTAGCCGGTGCTTATTCCTCTGGTACCGTCAACTTTCGTAAAAACGAATATTTCTTCCCAGATAAAAGAAGTTTACAACCCAGAGGGCCTTCATCCTTCACGCGGCATGGCTGGTTCAGACTTGCGTCCATTGACCAATATTCCTTACTGCTGCCTCCCGTAGGAGTCGGGCCCGTGTCTCAGTGCCCGTGTGGCTGATCATGCTCTCACATCAGCTACTGATCG
>JBJOOR010000012.1:0-112902 GCA_046051225.1 Bacteroidota bacterium
TAGATAGTATCCGTAATTTACCTGCGGCATCGTATTATTTTTTTGATGATGTAAGTTTAATAGATATAACACCGAATGGAGTGGAGGAGCAGTTTACAGTGGGTAGTGGGCAGTTGGTAGTTTATCCAAACCCTGCTTCGCAGTCAATAGTTATTAGTCATCAGTATCCCAAACTAAATTGGGAAGTAAATACAATAGAAGTAACAAATCTGCTAGGTCAAAAACAAAATATTATAGTAGAAAGACTAAATACTGAAAACTGCCAACTGAATACTGAAAACTTGCCTTCGGGTATTTATTTCATCAAAGCTACTGACACCAAAGGCAATGTGAAGAACGGGAAGTTTGTGAAACAATAAAATATTTACTACACTTCATCAATCACTTGTGAAGAACAAACATTTTAAGTTTTGCATTTCGCTCATTTCCTTTTTTATTTTTGAGAAAATGATTTTTCAAAAAATGAAATACCAATTAATTTTTATTCTTCTTTTATCTATTGCTATCAGCAGTTGTGTAACTCAAAAAAAATATACTACCGATTTGAATAATTGCAAAACCAAATCGGATTCGATTGCTGCTGCTTTGCAATTAAATTATAAAGAACGCAACAAACTGCAATCGTTTTTAGAAGAAGCTAATCAGCATGTTACTGCTTTATCAACTGATTCAAGCACTACGCATGAAGCATTAGAAAAACAAAATAAACTGAATGCTGAATTGCAATCGGCTAATGATTTATTGATGAAACAAAAGAAAGAATTGTTAGAAAATTCGTCTAATCGCAATCAGCAATTGAATGAAGAATTGCAAAAAAAACAACAGGAATTAGAAGCCAAGCAAACCGAATTGGAAAACAAAGAATTGAGTATTAATGGGCTTAACAACGAATTAAAAGTAAGAATGCTGAAAGTAAAAGAATTAGAAAATATATTGAATAGTAAAGATTCGGCAGTAAATAATTTGAAGAAAAAAATTACCGCAGCCTTAGAAGGTTATGATGAAAGCGAATTGAAAGTAGAACGCAAAAATGGAAAAGTGTATGTAAGTATGGCAGAAAAATTATTGTTTAAATCGGGCAGTGCAGATGTGGATGTAAAAGGAAAAGGCGCTTTGAAAAAATTAGCCGAAGTGTTAAATAAGAATACAGATATAAATGTAACAGTAGAAGGGCATACTGATAATGCACCATTGAATCATGAAACGTATCCAAGAGATAATTGGGATTTAAGTGTGCTAAGAGCAACCACAATTGCAAAAGTTTTAACCGATAATAAAGTAGATGCAAAAAGAGTAACAGCATCGGGTCATGGCGAATATTTTCCTGTGGCTGAAAACAATACCAAAGCTGGCAAAAGTTTAAACCGCCGTACCGAAATTATTCTAACACCAAAATTAGATGAATTGATAAAGGTGTTAGAAAATTAAGCTATTTGCGAATAGTCGTGCAACTTCTGAATTAAATCTTTTAACTCGAATGGTTTGGTTAAAAAATCGTTCATGCCAGATTGAATACAGCTATCTAAATCTTTTTCGCTAACATTAGCTGTAAGCGCAATAATGATAGTTTTTGAATTCAAATTATCAATTTCATTTCTTATTAATTTTGTTGCGCCTTCGCCATTAAGCACAGGCATTTGCATATCCATTAATACAATATCGTATTTATTTTTCTTAGTTAATTCAACAGCTTGCATTCCATCTTCACATACATCTACCTTGGCGGTAGGAATATTATTTAAAATAATTTTTTTAGTAATTATCAAATTCAAACTATTGTCATCGGCTATTAAAATATTCAAATCTTGCTTAATTTCTGTAAGCAAACTTTTATAATTTATTACTTGGTTTGCAGTGTTTAACGAGAATATTTTTTTGAACGGAATTTTAATGCCGAATGTTGATCCATTACCCTCAATGCTATTACAATCAATAGTTCCGTTCAACATCTCAATTAATTTTTTACTAATATTTAATCCCAATCCTGTACCTCCAAATTTTAATGAAATTAAATCATCGGCTTGATTATAGCCTTCAAAAATTTTAGTAATATTAGTTTTTGAAATACCAATACCTGTATCTTCTACTTCAATTTTTAAAACAAATTGGTTGTTATCATTCGATTCATTTTCCATTTTACATCTCATTTCTACAAATCCTTTTGAAGTAAATTTTATAGCATTGCCTAATAGATTAACAATTACTTGCTTTAATCGTTGTGGGTCGCCTTCAATAAACTTAGGTACTTTAGGGTCGATATGAAATCTGTAGTCAATATTTTTTTGCCTTGCATTGTATTTTAAAAGATTAAAAGCGCTGTATAATACATCACGTAAATCAAACTCTACATGTATTAAATGCAATTTTCCTTCTTGAATTTTTGAATAATCTAAAATATCGTTAATTACCGAAAGTAAATGATTAGAAGATTTTTTAAGCGATTCAATCAACTCATTGTCTTCAGCATTATGTTCAGTATTTTCTAATAATTCCGAAATGCCTTTAATAGCATTCATGGGTGTACGAAGTTCGTGGCTGATATTAGCAAAAAATCTATCCTTATATTTTTGGGTATCTACAATTTCTTTATGTGCATTTTGTAATTCACTATTTTGCTTGCGTAAAGTTTCTTCAGTAATATCACGGGCTTGGGCATATTCCATCGAAAGAAAAAGAATATTTATCAATAATCCTTCAAGCGATAATACATTTATTAATTTCATGTGGGTAGCATTAAAATTTTCGAATTGTACCATAAAAGGCTGTAGAATTTGATTGCAAGTAGGAATAATAAATAATGCTATCAAACAAGGTAACGACCAGTATACAGCTTTTCTACCATTGCCAAACAAATAAGCAAAAAGCGGAACAAGCAATAACCAAGTAGCTACAATGGGTGTTCGATGCCATGTAACTATTGACGATAAAAAAATCTCAACAAAACCAATCATCAAAATAAGATTTAATGCCTTTGGAATTGAGATGATTTTTTTTCTTTCAAAATAAATAAGAGAAAGTAAAAATATGCCCGAAATAATATTGATAGGAATAACTATTATTTCGCCAGCATAATACCAAAACAATGGGTACACCAAACTCGTTATAGCAATAATGATGGCATATTTTACCAGCAGCTTTTGCTTGTCGACATGGTTAGATAAGAATATCTTTTTAATGTCTATCATGGGTTAAAATTTAAGATTAGGAAATCACAACTATTACACAAATGCAAGTGTAGGTATGAATTGTGCGTAAAACAATACGTATTTTACCTTATTTTTTGATATTTTTAAAAAGAGATAATCAATGACAAAAAAAAAATCCCGAAACACTTTTCAGCATTTCGGGATTTTGTATTGTAGTAAAGACGCATAATTATGCGTCTCTACAAATTAATTGGCTTTCACTTCATTCACTAATTCACCCAATATTTTTTTAGCATCGCCAAACAACATACGAGTTTTGTTGCCATAGAATAAATCATTGTCAATACCTGCATAGCCTTTGTTCATCGAGCGTTTGTTCACGATTACGGTTTTTGCTTTTTCAACTTCTAATATTGGCATGCCATAAATTGGCGAAGCAGGATTTGTTTTAGCCGCAGGGTTTACCACATCATTTGCTCCCAAAATCAATACTACATCAGTAGTTGCAAACTCATCATTCGCTGCATCCATTTCTAATAATTTATCGTAACTCACATCGGCTTCAGCCAGCAATACGTTCATATGACCAGGCATACGACCAGCCACTGGATGAATGGCATATTTAACTTCCACACCTTTTTCGGTTAATTGTTTTTCCAATTCATGACAAGTGTGTTGCGCTTGCGCCACCGCCAAACCATAACCCGGAACGATAATTACTTTTTGCGCATAACTCATATTGATAGCCACATCGCCTACTGAAATTTCTTTAATCACACCACCGCTTTCGCTCACAATAGCAGTTGCACCACCACCGCCAAACGAACCAATAATTACATTTAACAATGAGCGGTTCATGGCTTTACACATCAACACCGTTAACAATGTTCCTGCTGCACCAACCAAAATCCCACCAGTTAACATCACACCGTTGTTGTATAAAAATCCGCCGAAAGCCGCAGCCACACCTGTGAAAGAGTTCAACAAAGAAATTACTACTGGCATATCAGCACCGCCAATTGGCATTACGAATGAGATACCATAAATGCAAGCCATTCCGAAAACAACATACATCATCATGTGTGCTGATTCAACATTTCCATTCAACATAAAACCTGCAACAGCAAATACTGCTACCAAGAAAAATAAGTTAAAAAATGTTTGTCCTTTAAATGAGTAATCATTCAAGTTGCCATTCAATTTCAAAAATGCAATCACCGAACCTGCAAATGAAACCGAACCGATAATCATTCCTAAAATTATGGTGATTGTATTTCCATTCATCAATGAACCTTCGCCAATTGTATGCAACACATGACGGAACTCGATGATGCCTATTAATGCAGCACACAAACCGCCCATACCATTAAAGATGGAAACCATTTGAGGCATTGCTGTCATCTGTACTTTTTTTGCTGAAATAGTACCTAATACAGTACCGATTGCCATACCTGCAAAAATCCAGATTAAGTTACCCAAATGTTTTGATGAACCATCATCGGCAGTAAATTCGTATAAAAACATTGTACCAAAAATGGCGATGCCCATACCAAAAGCAGCCACCAAGTTGCCTTTTCGTGCCGATTCGGGTTTCGATAACATTTTTAAGCCAATGATAAAACCAAGGCTTCCGATTACATAGCAAATGTTTAATAGTGCGTAATTGCTCATTATTTATTTTTAAATTAGTAGATTAGAAAATGAGATGATTAGCAAATTAAGAAAGCAATTTCATTTGCTCATTTCCTAATTTGCTAATCATCTAATTATTTTTATTTTTTCTTTTTGAAAAGCTCCAACATTCTATCCGTTACTACAAAGCCACCCACCACGTTTAGCGTACCAAATACTACAGCTAAAAATCCAAGAATCATTACCAAATAATCATCAGGCGATGCTTTGCCCATTACGATGATTGAACCGATGATAACCACACCGTGAATGGCATTCGCACCGCTCATTAATGGTGTATGCAAAATAGTTGGTACTTTTTCAATTACTTCAATACCTACGAAAATTGAAAGAATGATGATGTACAACATTCTTACGTTTACATCTTGTGAAAAAAGTTCTGTTATAAAATCCATGTGTTACAGTTATTAGTTTTTAATGTTGAGTTTTTAGTTGAAATACAAATTCAGTTTTAGTTATGTTAGTTGTTCAAATTTGCTTGTGATGTTTTTACAATAGCCGTCAACATCTTTATTAATTCGTTACAACCATTTTCTATTTTATCAAAGTCTGTTTCTATTATTTTCGATTGTTTTAAAAGTTGAATCCAATATTCCGTTTCTCTTGCTTCTTTGCTTGCGATACTCATTTTGGCAATAAAATCTTTCTTACTTATTCCTGCCAAAGCCTCATTCACATTAGCTCCTATCGAAGTGGCACTTTTTAAAAATTGTTTTGAAAGAATGTATTCGTTTTGGTTTAATAATTTTTTATACAGTTCAATTGCATGTAATGAAAACTCAAATGCTTTTTGTTTTACAATGCTTTCTTTCATAACTAAAAATTAAAAACTAAGCACTAACAACTTTGTCGTTCGTGATGTTGCCGTCATGCGTAATGCAAGTGCCTTTTACCAAATCATCTTCCCAATTCAAATTAATGCCGCCTTCTTTATTAATAATCAATTTTAAAAAGTTGATTAAATTTTTGCCGTACAATTTGCTGGCATCTAAAGCCGTATCCGAAGCCAAGTTGGAGTTGCCAATAATTTTTACACCATTGTAAATTACAATCTCACGGTCTTTTGTCAATTCACAATTTCCACCTGTTGAAGCAGCTAAATCAACAATCACACTACCCGGTTTCATAGCATCAACAGTAGTTTTTTCAACTAATAGTGGTGCTTTTCTACCTGGAATTTGTGCCGTAGTTATTATAATATCAGCCTTTGAAGCATGTTCATGAATTTTTGCTTTTTGTCGAGCGATAAATTCAGCGCTTTGCTCAACAGCGTATCCACCTGCTTTTGAAGCATCAGCAGCGCCTTCTACTTCAATAAATTTTGCACCCAAACTCATACATTCTTCTTTCACTGCAGGTCGGGTATCGAATGCTTCCACTTGTGCGCCTAAACGTTTTGCGGTTGCAATCGCTTGCAAACCAGCAACACCAGCACCTATAATCATTACTTTGGCAGGAGTGATAGTTCCAGCCGCTGTCATCAACATCGGAAATAATTTTGGATAATGCGTAGCCGCCAACACCACAGCTTTGTAACCTGCTAAATTCGCTTGTGATGATAATACATCCATCGCTTGCCCACGAGTAGTTCGTGGCAACATATCCATGCTAAATAAGGTGATTCCTTTGGCAGCAATAGTTTTCATTTTAGCACCATTATACAATGGTAAATATTGACCAACCAGAATTGCTCCGTTTTTCAATTTCCCACAATCAGCTTCTTCCAACCCATTAATACTGATTACAATATCCGATTGCGAAAGGATTTCATCACGTGAAACTACTTTTGCACCAGCGGCTGTATAATCAGCATCAGCAGTAGAGGCATTGTTGCCAGCGCCTTGTTCTACAGCAATTTGAGCATTTAATTTAATGAAAGCAGCAGCACTTTCGGGCAAAACAGCCACACGATTTTCGCCAGCTTGTTCTTTTAATATTCCTATAGTCATATTAATACTTGGTAGTAGTAGTTAAAAAGAGGTGCAAACCTAATTCATAAAATTCGAAATCACAACATTTTATATGCTATTGCTTCATAAATGTTAAAAAAATAAATGGGCTTTCTATTTCTTGCAAGATATAAATATGAGTTGTACATTTGCTGTTCAAAAATAAACCAAAAAATAAACAATAATTAAAAATGAAAAAAATTAAATTTTTCGCCTTTGCTGTAATGACAGCTTTATCAATTGCAACTGTTACATATTTTAACTCTTGTAAAAAAGACCCTTGTAAAGATGTAGTTTGTAACAATGGCGGTACTTGTGTAGATGGTACTTGTTCGTGCACATCAGGATATGAAGGAGCAAATTGTTCAACAGAAATTAGAGCAAAATATGTAGGTGAATATACTGGTAATGGAACTGACAATGCAACTCCATCTAGTTCTTACACATCTTGGCATTTCAAATATTCATTAAAAGGAACTGTTGCTTCTGATATGACAATGGATATACAAGATCAAAACAGAACATTTACTTTATCAATGCCAATAGTATTAAATTCTTCTTCAACTGGATTTACTATTACTTCAACTACAAATGGTGGCTTTACTTATACAGGTAGTGGTACTATTTCGGCTTCAACTGCAGCTGTTACATTAATTGAACATGATAATACAGCGAATACTACTTTAACTTATAATTTCTCTAACTTGGTTAGATAATTAAAATAAATCTTCATAAAAAAAAGACCTGCTTAGATTTCTAAGCAGGTCTTTTTTTTATATGAAACCATTTAAGTTATTATTTTTTATCAGCTTTGCTATGTAAGCCACCTTTACCAATATTTCCATTATCAGTTTTTACATTGCTTTGGTCAGATTTACCATGTAAGCCAGTGCTACCTATCGAACCAGCATCTTTGCTTCCATCAGCTTTACTATGCAAGCCACCTGTTTTAATATCAGATGCTTTAGGTTCTACTTTTTTTACAACTGCTTTAGCATGATGAACAATACCTTTTTTAGCATGTTCCATTATAACTTTAGCGCTATCCATAGCAGCAGTCATAATTTCATCATCACAAGCTTTTTGCATTTTTTCAATTTCAGGTTTTGCTAATTCGGCAGCAGTTGAATCAATAGTGTGTTGAATTTTGGCTGCATCTTGTGTATTGTTGGGTTGGCAAGCTGCAAATACTAACATGCCACCTAATACGATATATGATATTTTTTTCATGATATTAATTTAATGTTTTTTGAAGTTAAAATTAAATGTGTTTAGCTTCTTTTTCAGCTGTTACAATAGAATCGGCTTTAGCCATTACTTCAGTTTTTTTACGTTCTTCACAGTTTTTACTGATGTCTTCTTGCGCTTTTACCATTAAGGCTTGTTTAGTACTATCAATCTTTTTGTCTAACTCAGCACCTACTATTGGAGCAGGACCTTGGTTGCATGACGCAATAGCACCAATCATCATAGCGCCAATTGCAAAAGTTAAAATTTTGTTCATTGTTATTTTTTTTATTTTATATTTAAAACGAGTGCAAATATACAATCCACTTTTTATTTATCATCTAATTATTGTTAAAAGCTTTTCAATCGGCAAGTAATCGTTTTATTACAAATGAAATTATCTTTGCGCTGTATGACAACAGAAGCAATAATTTTAGCAGGCGGATTAGGAACTCGACTAAAAAGTTTAATTAAACATGTTCCTAAAGCAATTGCACCAGTAGCTGGTCGTCCTTTTTTATATTATATTCTTAAACAATTAAAACAACAAAAAATAGAACGATTAATTTTTTCGTTGGGTTATAAGCACGAAATGATTGAAGAATATTTATGGGAATGGGATGATGAATTTGAAATGATTTTTACTATTGAAGATGAGCCATTAGGTACAGGTGGTGGTATTAGAGATGCTGCCATGATGATGCAGCAACAGAATGCATTTGTGTTAAATGCCGATACATACTATAATGTTGATTTAGCATTGATGGATAAACAACATCAGCAATTGCAATCGCATTTAACAATGGCATTAAAACCAATGAAAAATTTTAATCGCTATGGCATTGTAGATATTGACGGAGATAAAAATATTATAGCATTTAAAGAAAAACAACAAACCGCTGAAGGGTTGATTAACGGCGGTATTTACTTGATGAATAAAAGCATAATAACAGATTTTAAATTTCCTAAAAAATTTAGTTTCGAAAAAGATTTTTTAGAAACACACTATAATTTTTTACAGTTTCATGGCTTTGTGAGCGATACTTATTTTATTGATATTGGTATTCCTGAAGATTTTGAAAAAGCAAATATCGAATTACAATAAATTATTTGCGGTAATGCTAATGTTGATTTGGGTAACGCCAGTAGGTAGTATAAGGTACATAGCTTCTATGTTGATGAGAAAAACATTTTTCCTGATTAGAAAAAACATGAAACACGAAAAAGAATAGCGTATATCAACATCGGTTTATGCATTCTCTTAACTTTAAACCCACTGCTCTTCCATATTTGAGGCGTAGATAAAGAGCCGAGCCAACTAGAATGCAAATGAAATCCCAAATATTCGGGACGGAAAAATAAATTGAACTTTTAAAAATGAAAACAATAAATTTGTTGGAAACATCCCGAACATTGGGGAAACTAGTTACATACTCGTAGGCCACATACAGGGCTTGGCTACATACGAGCAGGAATTTTAAATGTTGATGCAAGCAAATTTGGAAATGGATTATACTTGTATAAATTAATTGGAAGTAACAGCAATACAGTTAATAAAGGTAAATTTACAATTCTTCACACAAAATAAATTATATAAAAAGGATTAAAGTAATCACTTCAATCCCTTTTATCTTTTAACATCAAAAATAAATACATGAAGAAACTAATTGTATTGGTATTAATTATTGGTTTCAGTAAAGTAGAAGCCCAAAACTTAATAAAGAATCCAGGGTTTGAACAGCATATAAATAATGGTTTTGGATGTACACCAGGAAGTAGTATAGGTTTTAGTAATATTTTTGATACTATTACACCAAATGACTGTGGAATTAAAGATTGGATACGAATAAGTGAAACACCTGATGGATATTGGAATAAAGGGCATGATTTTCCAAAGAACTATCATTCAAATAATATCTATCCTCATTCTGATTCTGTTTGTGTTGGTGCATTCTATATGTTTCATGGCTTTCAAGGCGGTCAAACAACAAGAGAAATTGTAGAAGGGAAATTGACCAAGCCATTAATTACAAACCATCATTATCAATTTAGTATGTATGTTCAATTATTTGATACCATTGATGGAAATACAATTGATATAGGGAAAATAGTTGGTGTAAATAGTTTTAGTGCTGTGTTTACAGATACTATAATTCCATCACATAATTATTTACCTATTACTAATTACAAACCACAAGTACAAATCAATCAAATGGTAATTGATACTCAACATTGGGTTTTATTAGTTGATACATTTATTGCAGCAGGTGGAGAACAATTTGTAAGCATCGGAAATTTCAAGCCCGATTCATTAATTCAATATCAATTAGTAGATAGTATTAGAAACTTAGCAATTGCAAGTTATTATTACATGGATGATGTAAGTTTAATAGATTTGGATGATACGGCAAGTGGGGTGGAGGAACAGTTAGCAGTGAAGAGTGGTCAATTGGTAGTTTATCCAAACCCTGCTAAAGAGTCAATAGTCGTAAGTAGTAAGTCGTTAGTAAATACAATAGAGGTAAGGGATGTATTAGGTCGTGTTGTAATTCAACAAATCAAAAACTCATCTGCTCAACAAATTCAAATTGATGTATCGGGTTTATCAAGCGGCATTTACTTCATTAAAGCCACAGATGACGAAGGAAATAGTATAAATGGGAAGTTTGTAAAAGAGTAGGCGCAGCATAACATCATTTGTAAAACAAAAATCCCCGATAAAATTTATCGGGGATTTCTATTTTTATTCACCAGCTAATTCTTCCCATTGGTTCATAAGTGCTGTTAATTCTGCTTTTAATTTTTGATGTTCGCTAAATAATTGTTTGTATTCGGTACCAGCAAAATCAGTCATATTGCCCATTTTAGTTTCTATTACACTTAAGGCATGTTCGGTAGTAGATATTTTCTTTTCGCAACTTTCTAAATCTTTTTTACGCTTTTGCAAATCCTTTTCATCTACCTTAATTTCTTCCTTATCTTTTTTATTATTTTTTTCTTTTGCTTTTTGATTGGCAGCCATTTGCTCTTCAAAATCACGAATATTTGTCAATTTCTTTTGTTCTAAGAAATAATTAATATCGCCTAAATATTCTTTTACATTGCCATCTAAAAATTCAAAAGTTTTTGAAGTTAATCCTGCTAAAAAATCACGGTCATGGCTGATTACAATAATAGTTCCGTTAAATCTTGCCAATGCATCTTTTAATACTTCAATACTTTTAATATCTAAGTGATTGGTAGGTTCATCTAGTATTAAAACATTGTGTTCTTCCAACATTAATTTGGCTAAACTCAATCTGCTTTTTTCACCACCGCTTAATACTTTTACTTTTTTGGTTACATTTTCGCCACTAAATAAAAATGCACCTAGCAAACTTCTTGCATTAATATCTACACCTGGTCGTAAAGCATTTTCAATGGTTTCAAGAACCGTATCGCCACCTTCTAATTTTTCTGATTGGTGCTGTGCATAATAACCAATCGAAACATTTGAACCCAAATTTAAAATACCTTCATAATCTTCTTCGCCCACAATCATTTTGCCCATGGTGGTTTTACCCATACCATTTTTGCCCACAAAACCAATTTTTTCGCCCCGTTCAATCTTTAATGCTACATTTTTTAAAATATTTTTTTCGCCAAAACTTTTGCTTAATCCTATTACTTCTACCACTGTTAATCCACTTCTTGGTGCATCGGGGAAAGTGAATTTCATAGATGATGTATCTTCATTATCTACTTCCATCACTTCCATTCTATCCAATTTTTTTATCAGCGATTGAGCCATGGTGGCTTTACTTGCCTTGGCTCTAAATTTATCAATCAAGGCTTCGGTACGTTCGTATTCCTTCATCTGATTTTTTTGTGTAGCCAATTGCAACTCACGTTGGGTTACCCGTTCAATCAAATAATCATCGTATTTACATTTATAATCATAAATTTTTTGATTGCTGATTTCAATCGTTCTATTGGTAACGGTGTTCAAAAAAGTTCTATCATGGCTTACCATCAACACTACGCCATCGTAGTTATTCATCCACTCTTCCAGCCATTGAATACTTTCAATATCTAAGTGATTGGTAGGTTCATCTAATAAAATTACATCGGGATGTTGCAATAAAATTTTTGATAATTCAATACGCATCAACCAGCCACCGCTCAATTCAGATGTATGTCTATCAAAATCGGTTTGTTTAAAACCCAAACCTTCTAATACTTTAATTGTATCCGATTCAATAGAATCTGCGCCCAGCATATCCATGCGTTCCATAATATCGCTTTGCTCAATCAACCAATCCATGTATTTTTCATGGTTAGGGTCGGTATTAATTACCAAATCAGTAACTTCGTCTAATCGCTTTTGCAATTTATTAATTTCGGCAAAAGCCAACTTGGTTTCTTCTAATACCGTTTTATCTGTATTTACTGTTAAATCTTGGGGTAGGTAACAAATTTTTGTTCCCTTAGCCACATCAATCGAGCCGCTTGACGATGATTGCCAACCAGCAATAATTTTCATCAAGGTAGATTTTCCTGCACCATTTTTACCTGCAAGACCTACACGTTCACGTGGATTAATTACAAAACTTACATTATCAAAAAGCACCGAGGCTCCGAATTTTACTGAAACTGAATTTACCGTTAGCATAAGGGCGGCGAAGATAAATACAAGTTAGCAGTTTTTAGTTATTGGTGGTTAGTATTTAGTAAAAAACAAAGGCAATACAATTTTACCACATAATTTAAAAGCAATTACTAATGAAAAGGTTGTAGTTATTTTAAAAATCTTTTTTAACAAAATGTTGACGAAGGAAACAATAGAAAACATAGATTGCTTAGCAATTTTAAAACTGATAACTAAATTTTAAAACAGCAATTCGACCACCGCTTTGTTGTTTGTCTTTTATTCTAATTTTAAATTCATTTACTCTTAATACACCCAAAAATTCATCCACACTCATTTTATTTATTTCATTGCCTTTTTCATCCACTTGAATTGCCATGGCATTAGAAGTAAAGTAATTAGCCATATTGTTATCAGCGTAAGAAAATCTTGAATCATAATCAACTGCTGGGTTAGCCATTGTAGTTAAATAGCCTTCGAAACTGGATGGCATTTCTTTCATCTCTTTACCAAATAAATCGGTAGCTTTTTTCGGTTCTTCTTTTGGCTTTTGTTCTACTATTTTTTCAATAGGTTTTTCTTTTATCGGGGCTTCAGTTTTTGTTTCTTTTACAATAGCTGTATCAATTATTGTAGTATCAATTGCTGCAACCATAGGCGTATCAACCATCGCAGCTACAGTATCGTAAGGACTTTTTTCGGCTTCTACTTTTTTAGGTTCTGCTTTCGAAAACAATCGTCCTTCGTGATGCCATTTCAAAGCAGCTAATGTTAAAATAATAATCGAAACAAAAATAATTGTAATGGGTACAATTGGGATTTTTGCATTCGATTTTTCAGATGAAACTTTTTTTGTTTCTGGCTTTTGATTGCTATTATTTACTGCATCAAACGAACTATTTGGAGTTGGATTATTTTGGTCGGTGGATAAATCACTCATAAAATTTTTATTAAAATGAATTAGGTTTTACTGAATACAAATGAACTGATTTTTTTTTAGATTTTATCTGCTTTGTTAATCTTCGGGCAAATGAAACTGATGCATAAAACGGTGAACAATTGGCGATAACAAAACACCTACACTAGTAATAAAAATAACGCCACTAAAAATAGCATAAAATGATGCAAACACTTTTCCAATATTGGTTTCAATAGTGCTTGTAGGCCCCATGCCCGATAAAATCATACTGGCATTTAAAAGTGAATCTATCCATGAAAAATGACAAGTAATTTTATAGCCTACAATGCCAAAAACTAACCAAATGGATAATGCTAATGCGGTAATAAATGCACTATTAATTAATCTTTTATATAGTTGATTAATATGCGCTACAGGTTCGTGTTTCTTTTCGTACATATTTATTTTATTGGATGCATAAATGTAAAACATAAAATTAAGTTTGCTTGTAAAATTAATTTTACAAATCGAATTTTATTTTTAGATTTGTCTAAACTTTTATTTTTACTATTGTAAATAATATGCAAACATTTACTGAAGAAAATTATTTGAAAACAATTTTTCATTTATCAAAAAATGAAACTGATACTGTTTCAACCAATCAAATAGCTGCTGAAATAAATACTGCAGCTGCTACTGTAACTGATATGTTGAAAAAACTATCGGATAAAAAATTGATAAAATATCAAAAATATAAAGGTGTATCGCTTACTAAATTAGGCTTAACGATAGCTGGAAAAATTGTACGTAAGCATCGTTTGTGGGAAACATTTTTAGTGCATAAATTAAATTTTGGATGGGATGAAGTGCACGATTTAGCTGAACAATTAGAGCATATAAAAAGCGACGAACTGATTAATAGAATTGATAAATTTTTAGGCTTCCCTAAATATGATCCACATGGCGATAGCATACCCGATAAAAATGGAAATATGCCAACCATTGCCACCAAGCCATTAAACGCTACAGATACAAATGGCAATTATCAGTTGGTAGGTGTATCGCAACAATCAACTTCGTTTTTACAAATGCTTGATAAACTTAAAATTAAAATTGGCTGCAAAATAAAAGTGATTGATAAGCACAGCTTTGATGGCTCGATGCAAGTAAAAATAGATAATCAATCAGCTATTAATATTTCGGAAATGGTGGCAAAAAATTTAATAGTAAAATGACGGCGAAAGAGAGGATTAATAAATCATTAGATGAAGTAAATAGCACAGTAAAAACCTATGCAACGGGCAGTTTTCTAAAAAAATTTTTAGCATTCAGTGGTCCTGCATACATGATAAGCGTAGGCTATATGGACCCTGGCAATTGGGCTACTGATATTGAAGGCGGCAGTCAATTTGGGTATCAACTATTATGGATATTATTGATGAGCAATTTAATGGCTTTATTGCTGCAAACATTATCAGCCCGATTAGGTTTAGTTACAGGTTTAGATTTAGCACAAGCATCAAGGCAGTATTACAAACCTTGGATAAATATTTCGCTTTTTGTGTATGCTCAAATTGCTATTATTGCCTGCGATTTAGCCGAAGTATTAGGTTTTGCCATTGGTTTAAAATTATTAACTGGCGTTGATTTAATTTATGGTGTAATCATCAGCGTATTCGATACATTTATAATCTTATTATTGCAGCGATATGGCATCAGAAAATTAGAGGCATTTATTTTAGCATTAGTCATCATCATCGGTTGTTCGTTTTTTGTTGAAATATTTTTAGC
Source organism: Bacteroidota bacterium (assembly GCA_046051225.1). GTDB lineage: Bacteria > Bacteroidota > Bacteroidia > Chitinophagales > CAIODY01 > CAIODY01. Next base: position 15,331 of record JBJOOR010000012.1, read on the forward strand.
CAAGCCAGCTATTATGGAAGTAGCTAAAGGCTTTATTCCCATATCGTTAAATAATCAAGCATTATTAATAGCTACAGGTATTATTGGGGCTACTGTAATGCCACATAATTTGTATCTGCATTCGGCATTAGTACAAACAAGAAAAGTAGAAAAAACATCGGCACATATTAAAACTGCGCTTAAATTTAATTTCATTGATTCATCTATTGCATTGAATTTAGCCTTTTTTGTAAATGCCGCAATTTTGATTTTATCGGCTTCGGCTTTTCATCAAAACGGATTAAATAATGTGGGCGATATTAATGATGCTCATCAGCTATTGAATCAAATTTTAGGAACACAATTAGCTCCTATTTTATTTGCAGTGGCATTAATAGCATCGGGGCAAAGCAGCACCATTACTGGCACTTTGGCTGGTCAAATAATTATGGAAGGCTATTTAGATTTAAAAATGAAACCTTGGTTGCGTAGGTTATTAACTCGTTCAATTGCCATTATTCCTGCCGTACTTACGTTAATTTATTTTGGTGAAAATAAACTAACAGCATTGCTTATTACAAGCCAGGTGATACTAAGTATGCAATTAGGTTTTGCCGTAATTCCATTAATACATTTTGTAAGCGATAAAAATATGATGGGTGATTATGTAATTAAAAATTGGGTAAAAATTGTAGCATGGCTTTCGGCTGCCATTATTTTAGGTTTGAATATCAAATTAGTTTTAGTGCATATTAATTATTGGATGAATGCCGATGGCGGTTGGACAAACGTGATGATAAAAATTCTTATCATACCAGCCCTTGCATTTTCATTTTTTTTATTGCTATATGTAATTGTGAAACCATTGATGGTAAAAGGTAAGTCAAATTTTTAACACAAGTACAAATACCAGTTACATAATGCTTACTCATAATTTTTGTAACTATTTTTCTGATTGTACATTCATTTCCCAAAAAACATCAGCTATATTTGAACTTTGATAATTGAATAAAAAAAAGCAATATGAAAGTTTCGGATGCTAAAGAGCAAATACTAAAACGAATACGAAAAGGGTTGAATCATAAAGTGCAACAACCATTTCCGAACATTGATGGACAAAGCAGCATATATACTAATAATCATCAAAGCCTTGAAGTACAGTTTGCTAAATCATTTACCGATTTGGGTGGCAACTTTGTGTATTGTGATGATGTGGCAGAATTTGTTGTGAATTTCAAAAATCTTATTGCCGAAAAAGGATGGAATAATTTAATTTGTTGGGAAGATTTATTGTTGAATTTGTTTCAAAAAAATAATATTTCATCTATCAGCAATACAAAAGATATGCTTGCTATTGAACCCTGCGATGCAGGAATTACGGGTTGCGAAACTTTGGTAGCAAGAACGGGTACTATTACATTAAGTTCGAAACAACAAAGCGGTAGAGTATTGGGCATTTATCCACCAGTGCATATTGTTATTGCATTTTCAGGACAAGTGGTTAACGATTTAAAAGATTCAATTCTATCCATAAAAGAAAAATATTCTGAACAGTTGCCATCGTTGATAAACTTTGCTACCGGACCAAGCCGCACAGCCGATATTGAAAAAACATTGGTTGTAGGCGTTCATGGCCCCAAAGAAGTATTTGTGTTTTTAATTGACGAAACAATTGAGTAATATCAAAAAAAGTTTTTATTAACTTATTAGAGTTAGGTAGTTATTAAATCTTTAATTTACTTTTGCAAAAATTTACAAGCTAATCAATGAAGCTGGATATCAACAAAAAATATACACTTACCGATAAAGTAGAACAAGAACATATTGATTTTTACAATCATTTTGGATTTATTCATTATAAAAATTTTATCACTAAGGAGCAAGTAGCCAAAGTGTGGCAATCTATAGAAGAGGCACATCATAAACTTATTGCCGAACATTCTGCTACAATTAATGGCATTCCATTAAAATTTGGATATGATGAAAACGGAAATGAAATAATACATCGATTGCCATTTACAAATATAGTTGCCGAAGAAGTAAAAAAATTGTACGAAGACCCAAGATTTGAATTGCTTAAAAAGTTTATTCCTAATCACGAATCTCGATTTGGGTTTAAAGAAAAAGATGGAGTAGTGACCAATTACTACATCAATACACCCAATAGTAATTTTAAACAAATGGGGTGGCATACTGATGTAACAAGAGATGTAGCAATGGGGAAAAAAGTATTACCGATGATTAACGTAGGCATTTATTTAGATAATTCTACTGATGAAAATGGGGGCTTGCGCATTATACCTTGTTCGCAACATCAAGGTATGATGAGTATGTTATTTAAAAAAGTTCAGTTTGTAAATACCAATCAAGATCCAAACGAAATATTATTACAAGCATCAGCTGGCGATTTGGCTTTGCATGATGGCAGAATGTGGCATAGAGTGGGCAAATCGGAACATATGGGGGCTAAAAGCCGCCGCCGTGTAATGTACGTTCCATTAATTTGTGGCGATGTAGATGAAAGAAACGAAAATTCAAAAACGCCACTTTATCATAAGCTTAAAATATTTGCAAAACATAAATAATCAAACTTTTTAAAAACCTTACTTCGAAAATATGTTGTAAGGTTTTTTTTATTTTAAAATAATAATGTAGAAATGAATAAAAAATATGCATTGGTAACAGGCGGTAGTAGCGGAATTGGCAGAGCCATTTGTTTTGAATTGGCTAAGCTAAATTATAATTTATTAGTAGTAGGCCGCAACGAAAAAAACTTGAATGAACTGCAATTAAAATTGCAAGATGAATATAAAATTGAAGTTACGATTTTGAAAAAAGATTTATCTGATTTAAATCAAACAGATGAAATTATTAACCACATACTTTCGCATAAAATTCTATTATCGGTATTAATAAATAATGCTGGATATGGCTTGTGGGGTACATTTGAAGAGTTATCATTGGATGCACAATTTAAAATGCTGAATGTAAATATCAATTCATTAATTACACTTACGCATAAATTGTTGCCCGTTTTAAAATCACAATCACAATCATACATTATGAATGTGAGCAGCACCACTGCATTTCAGCCCGTGCCTTATTTAAGTATGTATGCTGCATCAAAATCATTTGTAGATAGTTTTACAAAAGGCTTGCAAATGGAATTAAAAAAACATGCCCCCAATATATCAGTTACTAGCTTATTGCCTGGCACTACCGATACTGGTTTTATACATGTAGGGGGCTTTAATGATAAGATTAAAAAAATGGCGAAAAAAGTAGAAATGACGCCAGAAGCCGTAGCAGCAATAGCTGTAAAAGGAATGCTGAATAAAAAATATGAAGTTATACCAGGCGCTGTAAATTGGTGGAGTGCAAAGGCTGTAGGTTTTATGCCAGCTTCGCTTATCAATAATATTTCGAAGGGCATTTACGAAAAATAGATTTTACATTGATTCATTAAATAAAATAACATGAAAATATTATCGCTTACGGGTTATGGAAGAAGCATTGTTCAAATACCTGGTTTAACAGTTTCGGTTGAAATAAAAACTGTAAACGGAAAAAATATGGATGCATTTATTAAAATGCCATCTATTTACAACGAGCTTGAAATGGGCATTAGAAGCCAATTGCAAGAAATGTTGATTCGTGGGTCGATTACATTATTGATAAGCAGGCAAGATGCCAGAGTATCGCAATTACAATTAAATAAACCATTAATTAAAAGATTATTGAGTGAACTGAATGAGATTGTACCATCAACCGAGCAAGATAAAAATTTATTGCTTACAGCCTTGGTACGATTGCCCGATGCGATGCAAAATGGATTGAATTTATTAGATAAAGCCGAAGCCGAATTGGTAACAAATGCTATAAAAGATGCTGCTTTGCAAGTAATAAAATTTAGAGAGCAAGAAGGTGCAAACATGAAAATTGATTTATTAAAAAACAATGAATCTATCATGATGCTATTAACCGAAGTAGAAAAATTAGCACCTATTAGAAACATAAAGCAAAAAGATGAATTATTGAAAAAGCTTAATGATATTGGTTTTGGCGATAAGATTGATAACAATAGAATGGAGCAAGAATTGATTTATTATACTGAAAAATTGGATATAAATGAGGAGTGTGTAAGACTTCGGAATCATTGCAAATATTTTGAAGAAATATTGAATAATATGGATACAACGAAAGGAAAAAAATTGGGCTTTATAGCTCAAGAAATGGTTCGAGAAATAAACACCACAGGCAGCAAAGCTAATGATGCTGCCATTCAAAAAATAGTGATGCAGATGAAAGAAGAAGCCGAAAAAATAAAAGAGCAATTGCTTAATGTAGTATAATAAGATATGCTTTAAAAAAATGATGGAAAATAAAAAAACGGCGAATAGATTTATTCGCCGTTTTTCGTTGTGCCGAATTTGTAATTTAGCAATTGTAGTTTATGTTCCGAATAATCGGAATTAAATCGTCAGTTAATCAAATCTAGTTACAAACTTGACTGAACATTAAGGCTGACGGAGAATCAAAACCTTATTTTTGTAACTCTGCAACTTGTTTAGTAATAGGAGAAACTATGCTAAATTTTTTTCAGAGATTTTAAAGTAGAACTAGTTGAAAAATAATGGCGCTTACTATAATTCAATTCATCAATAATTTTTTTGCTCCGTCAAAATATCAATAATACCCAAATTAATATTTACTAAATGCACAACGTTTTTTTCATAATATTATAACCTTTGTTTTTAGTTCCATTTCATTTTTTTTTGTTTCTTCGTTTTTTCAAATTCACCCATGAAATCAATTTGTGTTTCGATAGTAATTTTAATAGCCTTTGTTTTATCTGCAAATGCTCAAAGCAGCTTTCAAAGGGTTGTAACCGATGCTGGCAATATTCAATTATCACTTACCAATGCAGGCACCATCGGCGATCCATCTATGGCAAGCGCATCGGCAAATAAGCCCTCGATGCAATATCCAAAAACATCGGGCAAAGAGCATTTGTTTGAAGCAGGCTTGTGGATAGGCGCAAAAGTAAATGGGCAAACGGCCGTTTCAACAGGCTCGGTAGATGCATCGGGTGGTTATAGTACGGGTGCGGCTGGGTTCGAGTTTACGGCTAATATGGGAGCATCCATTCAGCAACGGTCATCGCTATCATCCAATACATTTTATTCTGCTTCTGCTGTTTCGCATCAAGATTTTGTAATGGATTTTACCGATAAAAACACTATTGTGCCTGGTACACAAACACCCATTTCGGGGCATACTATACCCCTAAATGCCGATGTGCATTTAGAATCGTATGCATGGAATTATGGCTACGCCGATTATTTTGTAATCTTAAATTATACCATCACCAATCATTCAAGTTCGGTTTGGGATTCGGTATATACAGGCATTTGGAGCGATTTAATAGTACGCAATGTAAATGTAACAACCGCCAGCGGCACAGCATTTTTTAATAAAGGAGCAGCAGGCTGGTTAGATACTTTAAAAGCCGTATATGCTTATGATTATAATGGCGATTTGGGTTATACCAACTCTTATGCTTCGATGGTTTTTTTAGGAGCCGAATGGAATAATTTATTTTTTCATCCCGATAATTCGGCGGCCGTAGTAGCAGCAGGATATGCAACACCACAAGTAAATATTAATTTTTGGCGATATAAAGATATAGGCAGCATTCCGCCTTATGTAAGCGGCTATCCAAGCGGTGATGTAACCCGATATGATAGAATGAAGTCGGGCGTAAACCCACCCAATACAAATATCTTTTTTACTACACCCGATAACCGAACAGAGTTATTAAGCGTAGGCCCATTCTTAAAAATTATGCCTAATGAAACTGTAAATTTTGTGGTAGGTTTTGTATGTGCCAAACAAGGTGGTCCATCAACCCCCAATTGTGTAGATAATTATCAAAACAGAGCCGAATTGATAGACCATATTAAGTGGATACAACGCACCTATAAAGGCGAAGATGTAAACAACAATGGTGTGTTAGATGCATCAGAAGATTTGAACAACAATCATAAACTAGATAGATTTTTATTGCCATCGCCACCCAATAATCCCATTGTAAAAATTATTCCTGGCAATACCGAAATGGATATTTATTGGGATGAAAATGCCGAAAGAACAATTGATCCCATTAGCAAAAAGAAAGATTTTGAAGGCTATAATATTTATAGAAATATAATATCAACAGATAAAAATTTAACAGAAGGAACAGAAGTAAAACCCATAGCTACCTGGGATTTAAAAGGCGATAGCCTAGGTTACAACAATGGCTTTGATGCCATACGATTAGCCACCGCAAAATACTTTGATGGCGATACCACACCTTATTGGTATCATTATAAATTAGCAGGATTATTAAATGGATGGAAGTATAAAATAATTGTAACGGCTTATGATAAAGGCGATAAATCGTTGAATTTAGAATCGTTAGAATCATCTTTAATTTCAAATACCTATAATGTATGGAGTGGTACGGCAGCCGATAATACAGATGAAGCCGAAATTGGCGTTTACCCCAATCCATACACTATTGATGCAGCTTGGGATGGCAGCACAGCTAGGTCGCATAAATTGTATTTTTATAATTTACCACCACATTGCGATGTAACTATATATTCGTTGAGCGGCGAAGTAGTTGCCAATTTTAACCACAGCGCCGAAACCTATATAGGCAGCGATATTGATTGGTATAAAAATTTAGGTGGCGATGAAAAGCAACGCATCATGCCTGGTGGCGAACATGCTTTTGATATTTTATCTTCCTCAAAACAAGCATTAACACAAGGCTTGTATCTATTTTCAGTAAAAAATAATGATTCAGGAAAAGAACGACGTGGGCGATTTGCAGTGATTAGATAATAAACTTTTTAATCATCATAAAGTGTAGCCTTCTAAAAATTAATAATAATTCTAAAAATATTTTTTAGAAACACACTATATTTTTTTACAGTTTCATAGCTTTGCCAACGATATTTATCTCATTCGTATTAGTATTCTCGAAGATTTCAAAAAAGCAAATATTGAATTACAATAAAATTTAAAAAAATGAAGAACATCTCATTAGTAATAAACGCAGTATTAATAGTAGCCGTAGCTGTTTTATTTTATTTACATTTTAAATCACCATCAAATGTTGCTGCAAAATCAGCAAACGTAAATGGTAATTTGAAAATAGCTTATGTAAATACCGATTCGTTATTAGAACATTATGATTTTTACACTAAATCGAAAAAGGAATTAGAAGCAGAGGAAGAAAAAAATACTAATTTGATTAATGCACAAGCTCAAGCATTGCAACGTGAATTTGAAGATGCACAGGCCAAAGTATCTACCATGACTACTATGCAAGCACAATTTGCACAAGAAAATTTACAAAAAAAACAACAAAATTTAATGCAGCAAAAAGAAATGCTATCGGATGATTTTGGTAAAAAAATGCAAAAAATGACAGACGATTTAACTAATAAAATGCACGATTATTTAAAACAATACAATAAAGAAAAACACTACGATTACATATTAGGTTATCAAAAAGGAAGTGGAATTTTATATGCCGAATCTGAATTAGAAATAACTGATGAGGTGCAAAAAGGAATGAATGAAGCTTATCGAAAGGAAAAGTAAAAATATTATTTTTTACAAAGTAAGGCTGTTGCAAGTAAAATTGTAACAGCTTTTTTTTATGTTCAAAATTTGAATACTTGTTTTTTGTTCTACAACTAAAAACACAATTTCCCACACTACCTCCACTTTTTTGCACACCCTTAAAGCCGCCATGGGCTTGATTAAATTTATGTGGATAAATTTTTTGTGGATTTTAGTTGCAAAAAAGTGGGAGGAGGTGCAAATTTGTGCAACGAAATGGCAAAAAAGGTACCTACATATCAACAAACAGAAATACATCAAGAATTTGAATGTATGCTGGATGACAAGAGCAGAATCCTTATTCCTGTGGCTTTAAAGAAGCAATTGCCCGAATGTGCATCAACTAATTTTGTGATTGTAAGAGGTACTGATAATTGTTTGAATATGTATCCCGAACACGAATGGGATTTGATAAAAAAGAAATTGAGTGCTTTGAATTTGCAAAATTCAAAAAACAGAGCGGCGGTAAGATTATTTACAAGCGGCTTGTTTACAACAAGTTTGGATGCTGGTGGAAGATTATTATTACCCAAAAATTTGTGTGAAGAAAAGGGAATTAAAAAAGAATTGGTGTTGAATGGAATGGGAAAAATGTTTGAACTGTGGGATAAAAAAGAATACCGCAAAAAAGTATCTGAAACAAAAGCAGAAGAAAGTGATGCCATTATTAATGAAACATTGGGTTCAATAGATTTTCAAATTTAATTTAGGATGTATCACAATCCAGTAATGCTTAGCGAATGTTTGGATGGATTGAATATTAATCCTGATGGAATATATGTTGATGTAACATTTGGTGGCGGTGGCCATTCAAAAGCAATTTTAAATAGATTAAGCGATAAAGGTTCTTTGATAGCATTTGATCAAGATGAAGATGCATTAAATAATATACCTGATGATGATAGATTAATTTTTGTACAACAAAATTTTCGTCATTTAGAAAGGTTTTTAAAATTTCATGAGCAATATCCTGTGGATGGAATATTAGGCGATTTTGGTGTTTCATCGCATCAGTTTGATGTGGGCGAACGTGGCTTCAGTATTCGATTTGATGGGCCATTGGATATGCGGATGAATCAGCAAAGTGTTTTAACAGCTGCTAAAATTATTAATACCTATTCGGAAATTGAATTGCAAAATGTATTTAGTAAATATGGCGAAGTAATTAATTCGAAAACATTAGCGCAAACAATTGTAGCGGCAAGAATTTCAAAAAAAATTGAATCAACACAACAATTAATTAAAGCAATTGGTGGTGCTGTAAGAGGAAAAGAGAATCAATATTTAGCACAAGTTTTTCAAGCATTAAGGATTGAGACAAATGATGAATTGGGAGCTTTAAAAGATTTTTTACAACAAGCATTAACATCGTTGAAATCTGGCGGAAGATTAGTAGTGATGAGTTATCATTCGTTAGAAGATAGATTGGTAAAAGATTACATGAAGTATGGAAGTTTTGATGGCGAACAACAAAAAGATGATTTTGGAAATATTTATCGCCCATTTAAATTGATTACAAAAAAACCAAAGGAAGCTGGCGATGAAGAATTAAAAATAAATCCAAGAAGCAGAAGTGCTAAACTTAGGATTGCAGAAAAAATATAAATTAAAAATTTAGAAGAATTAATAAGTGGCAAAACCTTTTGAAGATATTAAGCAAAGTTTTTCATCTGCTAAGGTGATGAATCAACTACCATTTATTTTATTCTTATTTATAATTTGTGTGGCGTATATATATTTTAATCATTTGGCCGAAAATAGAGTTAGAGAAATTGGAAAAGTGAAATCGGAATTAAAGGAGTTGCGTAGTGAATATTTGGAAGCAAAAAATGATTTAGAAAAAAGAAGTATGCAAACACAAGTGGCATCAATTGTAGATACTTTTGGATTACACGAATTAACAACACCACCGAAAAAAATTAGCATTCATGCAAAGCAATAGTGAGTATAAAGAAAGACATATCATGGAGAGTATATTTAAGTTATATAGGATTGGTGCTTTGGGTAATTGCATTAATAGCTAGAATTGTTGTAACGCAGCAGGTACAAGGCAAATATTGGAAATCGGTAGCAGATAGTTTAACTACAGATTTTAAAATAATTGAAGCCGATAGAGGAAATATTTATAGTGAAGATGGTAGATTGTTAGCCACCTCTTTACCGTTCTTTGAAATACGGATGGATACAAAAGCTGAATCAGTAAGCGACGAATTGTTTCATGATAAAGTTGATTCATTAGCCTTGTGTTTAGCAAAATTATTTAAAGATAAATCGGTTGAAGAATATCGCAGAATGTTGATTGCAGGCAGAAAAAATGAGGAACGATATTTACTATTGAAACGAAAAGTTTCTTACACTGATTTATTAATGGTAAGAAAATTTCCAATTATAAATTTAGGACGATATAAAGGTGGGTTGATTGCTATTCAACAACCACGACGTGTAAACCCTTTTGATTATGTGGCTTTAAGAACTATAGGATTGAGTAGGGAAGGTGCACAGAAAGTAGGATTAGAAGCAAGATACGATACATTTTTATCGGGCATAAACGGGCGGCAACTTATGCAACGAATTGCAGGAAATACATGGTTACCCATTTCGGATGAAAATGCTATTGAGCCGCAAAATGGAAAGGATATCATTACTACCATTGATGTGGGATTGCAAGATGTAGCAGAAAATGCATTGTTAAATACTTTAGTAAAAAATGAAGCAAAGCATGGTTGTGTAATTTTGATGGAAGTAAAAACTGGGAAAATAAAAGCCATGGCAAATTTGGGGCAAGATGAAGACGGAGCTTACTCTGAAAATTTTAATTATGCTATTGCTGAAGCTATTGAACCTGGTTCAACTTTTAAAATGGCAAGCTGCGCAGCCCTTATAGAGTCGGGCTTGGCAGATACTTCTACGATGGTTGATTTAGAACATGGTCATAAATTATATGGCAAACAAAAAATGACCGATCACGAATTAGCAGTTAATTATGTATCACTAAAAACGGCATTTGCTATTTCATCAAACGTTGGTATTTCGAAATTAGTAACCACTTATTTTGGAAGCAATCCGCAAAAATATTTTGATTATTTAAAGCAATTTGGATTAACTGAAAAAACAGGAATTGATTTGGATGGCGAAGCCCGACCAGATGTAAAAAACACTTCATCAAAATATTATAACAAAGTGGTTTCGTTACCGTGGATGAGTGTTGGTTATGAAGAAAGAGTTACACCATTGCAAACATTATGTTGGTATAATTCAATTGCAAATAATGGTAAAAGAATGAAGCCATATTTAGTGGCTCAAGTAAAAGAATATGGAAAAGTAGCAAAGCAATTTCAACCAAAAGTTGTGATTCAGAATGTTGTAAAACCCACAACGGTAAGTAAGTTGAAGGCAATAATGGAAGCAGTAGTAACTAAAGGAACAGCAAAAGGAATTTTATTAAATTCAAATTATTCAATTGGTGGTAAAACAGGTACAGCACAAATTTTTCAATTAGGGTCGGGTGGTTTTAATAATAAAGGAGCAGGCAGTAAAAAGTTCTTAGCATCATTCGTTGGCTATTTTCCAGCAGATAATCCTTTGTATAGTTGCATCGTAGTTATCTACAATCCAACAAAAGATAAAAGCGTTTATTATGGGTCGCAGGTAGCTTGCCCAGTGTTTAAGGAATTGGCTGATAAGGTTTATGCTACATCAACATTTATGCATGCACCGATTCAAAAAAATGATTCAACATTACGCCCAAATGATAAACCACAATCAATTGCTGGTACATCAAAAGAAGTAGAAAATATTTTGAAAGAATTACAATCATCGTATTCGAATATAAATGAGGTGGGTTGGTGTTCGATGGTAAGAGAAGGCAATAAGTATTCATCTGTAAACAGAAATATTGAACAAGGCAAAGTGCCTGATGTTACTGGGTTTTCTTTAAAAGATGCGTTGTATGTTTTAGAAAATAAAGGATTGAAAGTGAAATTCAAAGGCAACGGAAAAGTGATTGAACAATATCCAAATGCTGGTGAAATATTGATAAAAGGAACAGAAATAAATTTAGAGTTAAGTAATTAAGATTTGAAATTATTAAGCGACATACTATACAAAGTGAATCTGCTCGAAGTGCTTGGCAGAACTGATGTTTCAGTTGCTTCCATCCAGTTTGATTCACGAAAAATAGAAAATGGTTCAACGTTCTTTGCTACAAGAGGTACTACAAATGATGGTCATCAATTCATTAATGATGTAATCGCAAAAGGAGCAACAGCAATAGTTTGCGAAGAATTTCCTGCTGAAATAAAAGAAGGAATTACTTATGTGAAAACTGCCAACGCTGCAAAAGCTTTGGGTATTGCTGCTTCCAACTTTTATGATAATCCATCTGAAAAGCTACAATTGGTGGGCGTTACAGGCACCAATGGAAAAACAACTGTTGCCACTTTATTGCATCAATTGTTCAGCGGTTTGGGTTACAAATGCGGTTTGATTTCAACAGTTCAAAATAAAATTGGTGAGCAAATTATTGTAGCAACACACACTACACCTGATGCAGTGAGTTTGAACAAGTTGTTGCATGAAATGGTAGAAGCTGGATGCGATAAGGCTTTCATGGAAGTGAGTTCACATGCGATTCATCAAAATAGAATTGCAGGATTGAAATTTGTTGGCGGAATTTTTACCAACATCACACACGACCATCTGGATTATCACAAAACATTTGATGAATATTTAAGAGTGAAAAAAAGTTTTTTCGATGATTTGCCAAGCGATGCTTTTGCGATTAGCAATATTGATGATAAACGTGGGAATGTGATTTTGCAAAATTCAAAAGCAAAAAGAAAAACCTACAGCCTGCGTCAGATGGCGGATTTCAAGGCTTTGATATTAGAAAACACGTTGGAAGGTTTGTTGATGCAAATGGATGGAATTGAAATTCATTTTCGATTAGTGGGCAAATTCAATGCGTATAATTTGTTGGCAGTTTATGCCGCAGCACGATTGATGGATGAAAAGAAAAATGAAACGCTGCAAGTGTTGAGCAACTTGGGCGGAGCCGAAGGAAGATTTGAAGTGATTAGAAATGCGGCGAAAAAAATAACGGGAATTGTTGATTATGCACATACGCCCGATGCTTTGCAAAATGTGATTGAAACGATAAATAATATTCGCAACGGTGCAGGAAAATTGATTACTGTTGTTGGTTGCGGCGGCGACAGAGATAAAGCAAAACGACCATTGATGGCAGAGATTGCTTGCAAAGGAAGTGAGTTAATCATTCTCACCAGCGATAATCCGAGAAGTGAAGAACCTGAAACGATTTTGAATGAAATGAAAACAGGAATTCCGTTTGCAAAAAACAGAAATACTTTTTCTGTTACCGACAGAAAAGAAGCGATAAAACTGGCTTGCAGCATGGCTTCGGCGGATGATGTGATTTTGGTGGCAGGAAAAGGACATGAAAAATATCAGGAAATAAAAGGAGTGAAAAATCATTTTGACGATGTTGAAATAGTGAGAGAATTTTTGTGAGAAAGGCATAACGCAAAGTTCGCAAAGTGAATACAGCGCAAAGAATGCAAAGAAAAAATTGGCGTCTTGGTCTGATAAAAAAATGAAAAACAATTGCACACGGATTGAATGGATAAGAAAGATTTTCAAGGATTTTTAAATCCGTTTTAATCATAAAAAATCAGTGTCATCCGTGTTCTATAAAAAATAAAAAAAAACGAAACAGTGTTCTATTATTTGTTCAATTACTTACACGACCATTTTAATCTTGCAGGCGCAGGGCTGTTTAAATACATCACCTTCAGAGCCGCATGGGCAGCGATTTTCTCGTTAGTAATTTCATTGTTGTTAGGTAAAAGAATTGTGAAATTTTTACAGAAAAAGCAAATTGGTGAAACGATTCGTGATTTAGGATTAGCTGGCGAACAACAGAAAAAAGGAACGCCAACCATGGGCGGATTAATCATCTTGGCTGCGATTTTAATTCCGACATTATTGTTTGCACGAGTGTTGAACGTGTATATTTTAATGTTGATTGCCACTACAATTTGGATGGGCACCATCGGTTTTGTTGATGATTACATAAAGGTTTTCAAAAAAGATAAACGTGGCTTGGCTGGCAAGTTTAAGGTGATGGGACAAATTGGTTTGGGCTTGTTGGTGGGTTCATCTTTATTCTTCAACAAACACGTGATTATCAAAAAAGAAATTGTAAAAGATGGCATGGTGATGACAGCAATGGACAAGCAAAGAAGTTTTTTGCAAGCCTTCAACAAAGATGTAGAAAGCAGCATGGATAGTGTAAAAGCGCCTGTTACCACCATTCCATTTATGAAAACGCATGAGTTCAATTATGCAAAATTGATTTCGTGGTTGGGCGATGGTTATGAAAAATATTCATGGATAATTTATATCGCTATCGTGGTGTTTATCATCACGGCAGTGAGTAATGGTGCAAATATTACAGACGGCATAGATGGGCTTGCAACGGGCACTTCAGCGATTATCGGTTTGACATTAGTAGTGTTTGCGTATGTGAGTGGCAATATAAATTTTGCTCGTTACCTCAACATCATGTATATACCGCATGTGGGTGAGTTGGTGGTTTTTGGCGCAGCATTTATTGGTGCTTGTGTTGGCTTCTTGTGGTACAACACTTATCCAGCGCAGGTTTTCATGGGCGATACTGGAAGTTTGGCATTGGGTGGAATTATTGCAACGATGGCTTTATGTGTGAGAAAAGAATTGTTGATTCCGATTTTCTGCGGCATTTTTTTGATTGAAAATATTTCGGTGATGTTGCAAGTGGCTGTGTTTAAATATCGCAAAAGAAAATACGGATTGGAATATGCGCAGCAAAACCGATTGTTTAAAATGTCGCCGTTGCATCATCATTATCAAAAAACAGGCATGCATGAATCGAAAATTGTGATGCGGTTTTTCATCATCGGAATTATGTTGGCGTTGTTTGCAATTGCAACTTTAAAAATTAGATAATTAAACAATGGAAAAACAATAGAACACGGATAACACTGATTTTTTATGATTAAAACGGATTTTGAAATCTGCGTAAATCTGTTTCATCTGTTAAATCAGTGTTCTAAAAAAATGAAGAAATCAACAAATGAAAAAGCTTGTAATACTTGGTGGTGGCGAATCGGGGGCTGGAACTGCAATTCTTGCCAAGCAAAAAGGGTTTGATGTTTTTTTGAGTGATAAAAATTTGATTGCAGATAAATATAAAGTTCTTTTACAACAACACAGCATCGAATTTGAAGAAGAAAAACATTCGGAAGAAAAAATTTTGAATGCAGATGAAGTGATGAAAAGTCCGGGCATTCCTGAAAAAGTGGAGTTGATAAAAAAAATCAGAGCCAAGGGAATTAAGGTGATTAGTGAAATTGAATTTGCTTCACGTTATTCTGGAAATGCAGTATTGATAGGCATTACAGGCAGCAATGGCAAATCAACCACTACCACTTTGATTCATCACATTTTGGTGAAAGCAGGATACAAAGCAGCATTAGTTGGAAACATCGGAAACAGTTTTGCATTGGAAGTGGCTAATGGCGGCTGGGATTATTACGTGATTGAAATCAGCAATTTTCAGTTGGATGATATCCATGAATTTCGCCCCAATGTGGCTCTGTTGCTGAATCTGTCAGAAGACCATTTGGATAGATACAACTACGAATATCAACGCTATATTGATTCAAAATTCAGAATCACGATGAATCAAACTGAAAATGATGTTTTCATTTATTGTGCGGATGATGAAGTGTTGTGCAAAAATTTAGAACAGAAAAAAACAAAAGCAAAAACAATTCCTTTTTCTCTTTCAAAAGAATTTGAAGAAGGCGGATTTATAAAAGATAACCATTTAACCATAACCATCAAACCAAAACAAACATTAACCATGAGTATTTACGACTTAGCCTTACAAGGCAAACACAATCAGCAAAACTCACTGGCAGCAGGCATTGCAGCCAATGTAGTGGATGTTAGAAATGAAGTAATTAAAGAATCGTTGAGCGATTTTAATGCGTTGGAACATCGCATGGAATTCGTTGCAACCGTTCGTGGCATTGATTTCGTAAACGATTCAAAAGCTACCAACATCAACTCAACTTGGTATGCGTTGGAAAGCGCAACTAAGCCTGTCATCTGGATTGCAGGTGGTTTGGACAAAGGAAATGACTACACTGTTTTGTTGCCTTTGGTGAAAGAAAAAGTGAAAGCCATTGTTTGTTTGGGAAAAGACAATCGCAAAATTCACGAAGCATTTGCTCGTCACGTAGATATGATTGCCAACACACAAACCGCTGCCGAAGCAGTGTTGATGGCCTATCAATTGGGTGAACAAGGTGATGTTTGTTTGTTATCGCCTGCTTGTGCTTCATTCGATTTGTTTGAAAATTACATGGACAGAGGTACACAGTTTAAGTCTGCTGTTAAATCGTTATAAAAAAAGCTATTTGTTAGTAGTTAACTGTTAATTGTAAATACAGAAAACAATTATTAATTTTTAACAAATAGTGATTCCCAAATGATAAGCAAAGAAGACATAGAATCGGTTAACCCATCATCCTTGGTATCAAAAACCAAAGGCGATAGAAGTATATGGTTAATCGTTATTTTGCTTACATTGTTTAGCTGTTTAACAGTTTATAGTTCAACAAGTGCATTGGCTTATAAGTATTCGAAGACACCCGAAGATTTTTTACGCAATCAAATAGTATTTGTAATTATTGGATTAGGAGTAATGTATTTTTCCCATCTTATTCATTACAAATATTATTCACGAATAGCAGTGATAATGCTATTTATAACTATTCCGCTGTTATTATTTACCTTGGTTTTTGGTTCGCATGTAAATGATGCATCACGGTGGATAAAAATTCCTTTTATTGGTTTAACTTTTCAAACCAGTGATTTGGCGAAGCTAACTATCATTATGTATACAGCTCGTCAACTATCACGAAAGCAAGAAATAATTAAAGATTTTAGAACTGCATTTATACCTATTTTAGGTCCCATCTTAGTTGTTTTTTTATTAATACTTCCAGCCAATCTTTCTACTGCAGCTATTTTATTATTTACCTGTATTGTATTGCTTTTTATTGGTAGAATAAATATTAAACACCTTATGCTTACTGGCGTTGTGGGGATATTTGTTTTAATTTCCTTTGTAGGTATTGCAAAATTAGTGGGTTATGAAGGACGAATAAAAACATGGGAAAGTCGTATCAAAACTTTTAATGCTGATAAAAAAAGTGAAGTACCGTTTCAAACACAGCAAGCCAATATTGCCATTGCAAAAGGTGGTATAACAGGTGTTGGTCCTGGTAATAGCACACAGCGAAATTTTTTACCACACTCCGATAGTGATTTTATTTTTGCTATTATAGTAGAAGAATATGGCTTAATAACTTCCATTATTTTAATTCTACTTTATTTGCTTTTTTTGTTTCGATGTATAAAAATATTTCTTCGATGCCCTGGTGCATTTGGCGCTTTTTTAGCGGTTGGGTTAGGCTTTGCATTAGTCATTCAAGCTTTAATGCACATGTCGGTAAATGTGCATCTTACACCTGTTACAGGCGTTACACTTCCGTTTATAAGTATGGGTGGCACATCACTTTTATTTAC
The DNA here is from genome assembly GCA_046051225.1 of Bacteroidota bacterium. Lineage (GTDB taxonomy): Bacteria > Bacteroidota > Bacteroidia > Chitinophagales > CAIODY01 > CAIODY01. The sequence goes on from JBJOOR010000012.1 coordinate 32,644, forward strand.
AAGTTTAGCAACAGGAATTATTTTGAGTGTAAGCAAACATGTAGAAGAAGAACAACAATTATTACAACAAGCTGAATTAAAAAAAGGAGAAAAAACAGCTACTGAAACAGAAAATAGTCAAGAATCTGAATCACCTTTTTAATATGTCTAAAAAAATTATTATCAGTGGGGGCGGCACAGGCGGACATATTTTTCCAGCCGTGGCAATCGCTAATGCGTTGAAAAAAAATATCGCAGATTGTGAAATTTTATTTGTGGGTGCTGAAGGCAGAATGGAGATGCAAAAAGTGCCCGAAGCTGGCTATGCAATAAAAGGATTACCTATTGTAGGCTTGCAACGTTCATTGGATTTTAAAAATTTATTGTTGCCAATAAAAATTTTAAAAAGTGTAACAATGGCTATGAAAATAATTGCTGAATTTAAACCAGATGTAGCTATTGGTGTTGGCGGTTATGCAAGTGCACCATTGTTGTTTGCTGCAAAATTAAAAGGCATTCCATTTATCATTCAGGAGCAAAATTCTTATGCTGGAATCACGAATAAAATTTTAGGAAAGTGGGCAAAGAAAATTTGTGTGGCTTATGATGGTATGCAAAATTTCTTTCCGAAAGAAAAAATTGTATTCACTGGAAATCCAGTAAGAGCAGCTATTTCAGGAAGTAAAGTAACTAAACAAGAAGCGTTGAAGTTTTTTGATTTAGCAGAAAATAAAAAAACAGTGTTGGTAATTGGTGGAAGTTTGGGTGCCAGAACAATCAATCAAAGTATTGATGCAGGCATTGAAAAAATCAACGCAGAGAATATGCAATTGATTTGGCAAACAGGCAAAGGTTATTTTGAAACAGCCAAGCAAAAAGCAAATTCATCCATCAAAGTTTTTGATTTCATCAAACAAATGGACATGGCTTATGCTGCCGCTGATATTATTATTTCACGAGCTGGTGCTTTGAGTGTAAGTGAATTGTGTATTGTTGCAAAGCCTTGTGTACTAGTACCTTCGCCGAATGTGGCAGAAGACCATCAAACAAAAAATGCGTTATCATTGGTAAATAAAAATGCAGCGTTGATGATAAAAGATGCCGAAGCAAAAGATAAATTGGTGGATGCAGTTTTGCAATTATTGAAAGATGAAATACTACAAAAAAATCTTTCTGCTGCATTAAAAAATTTAGCAATTGTAGATGCAGATGAAAGAATTGTAAGAGAAATTTTTAATTTAAAATACTTCTAATTTAGTTTTATTCTGGCTATGAGATTTAGCAAAAATTAAAAATTTAATTCGTGTCCCATTTTATCTCTTTTTGTTTCTAAATAATGATGATTATGAATATTAGGTACAACAGGTATTGGCACATTATCAACTATCTCTAAACCATACCCAATCAAGCCTGCACGTTTTTTAGGATTATTGGTAAGCAATTTTATTTTATGAATTCCTATATGATTTAATATTTGAGCGCCTACACCATAATCACGTTCATCAGGTTTAAAGCCTAATTCTAAATTAGCTTCTACTGTATCCATTCCTTCTTCTTGTAATTTATAGGCTTTCAATTTATTTAATAAACCGATGCCTCTACCTTCTTGATTCATGTATAACACCACACCTCTACCTTCTTCATTTATTATCGACATGGCTTGATGCAATTGCTCACCACAATCACAACGTAACGAACCTAAAATATCGCCTGTAACGCAGCTGCTATGAACTCTTACCATCACTGCATCATCTTTTGTCCAATTGCCTTTTTTTAAAGCTAAATGTGTTTCGTGTGAGTTTAATTGTGTAAAAGCAATCAACTCAAATTCGCCCCATTTGGTAGGCATTTTAACTCGGGTTTCTTCTTTAATCAAACATTCGTGCTTCATGCGGTAAGCCACCAAATCTTCAATCGAAACTATTTTTAAATCGTGTTGCTTTGCAATTTCCATTAACTGTGGCAAACGAGCCATGGTACCATCTTCGTTCATTATTTCTACAATTGCACCTGCTGGTTCAAAACCTGCTAGCACAGCTAAATCAATGGCTGCTTCGGTATGCCCTGTACGGCGCAGTACGCCACCTTTTTGTGCTTTTAAAGGAAATATATGTCCTGGTCTGCCAAACTCTTCAGGTTTAATATTTTCATCCAACATTGCTAATACCGTTTTGCTTCGGTCTTGCGCCGAAATACCTGTTGAACAACCATGACCTAATAAATCAATCGAAACTGTAAATGGTGTAGCATGCGAACTGGTGTTGGTGGTAACCATCATATCTAATTCTAAGCGGTTGCAAATTTCTTCGCTAATAGGTGCACAAATTAAACCTCTACCATATTTAGACATAAAATTGATTACTTCGGGTGTTGCACAACGAGCTGCTACCACAAAGTCGCCTTCATTCTCTCTATCTTCATCATCTACAACGATAATTAATTTACCATTTTTAATATCCTCAATGGCTTCTTCAATTTTATTTAGCATACTCATTTTTTTATTTAAAATTCTTCCACATCATACTTTCTACAGGGCGAATATTTCGGCTATTATATTTTGCCGATTTTTTACTATTATACATATTTTCAATATTGCCATCTACTACAAAATAAATTAACTGACCTACGGGCATACCTGCATAAACTCTTACTGGTTGTGCTACTGATATTTCTAATGTCCAATGATTACAAAATCCTACGTCGCCTTTGCCAGCAGTGGCATGTATATCAATTCCTAATCTACCAATGCTACTTTTACCTTCTAAAAAAGGTACATGGGCAAGCGTTTCGGTATATTCTTCGGTTACACCCAAATACAATGTGTTGGGCTGTAATACAAATCCTTCTTCACCAATTTCAAAATGCTCCACTTCATTGTGCTTTTTAGCATCTAATACTCTGTCTTTGTAAATAGATAAATATTTACCAAGATGCACATCGTAGCTGTTTGTACCCAAACATTCACGATTATAAGGTTCTATTAAAATAGTTCCTTTTTCAATTTCTTCTAAAATTTTTATGTCAGATAAAATCATGTGGAGGCTTTATGTTAATTTGCGCAAAAATAAAAAAACAATTTCATTCCATTGCCTAAACACTTAGAAATAGAACAATCAACTTTTAAAATAGTTTTATGGTATATTACCGAGCCATTATCTTTTTTCGAAAATATAATGACTAATTGGGGTGATGATTATGTTAAGATAAAAGCCGAAAATAGAAAGCTGCAATATGCTGCCAGCCGATATGCTACATCGCTTTTAACTTTTAATAATGATGCTTCGCAAATAAAAAAAGGTGAATTTAATCGACCATTTTTACAAAACCCGAATGAACATATTTCTATATCGCATGATGGAAATTGGGCGGCGGTGGCAATTGGAAAACAACAAGTGGGGGTTGATGTTTTTTGTATGCAAGCCAGAGTATTGCGAATTGCAGATAAATTTATTAATGCGGATGAAAAAATAATTTTAGAGCAAAATATTCAATCAGAACCCGATAAAATACTTTATTACAGCCTATTGTGGAGTATTAAAGAAGCTGTTTTTAAATGGATGCAATTGCAAAACATTGAATTTAAAACAGATATTGTATTAACAGAATTAAAACCCAATAGAGCTTTAATACAAACAAAAATTGCTACCGATGTTGAAGTTAATTTTAGAATAGAAAACGAATTTTGTTTGTGTTGGATAGCCCAATAATAAATTAATATTAATCCAACTTAATAATATGTAAGTAATATAGGCTTAACATTTAAGTAACATTGGTTTGGCACTTTTGCGCCACGTAAAAACAAATAAAACAAAATATAAATGAAGAAACTAATTACACTTGGCGCATTTGCTTTATTAAGCACAGCCGCCTTTTCGCAAGAAGCTACCACACCCACTAACGACCAATTGAACAGCGACATTCAAGGCATTAAAAGTGACATTGCTTCAATGAAAAAATTAAAAATCAGTGGTTATGTTCAAACGCAAGTACAATTTGCTGATAGCATGAATGTTAACTCATTTGAAGGTGGAAATTTTTCGGGCAATGATAAAAGATTTGCTGTTCGTAGAGGTCGTATTAAATTTGATTATAGTAATACAACGCCCGAAGGTATTGTGCGCAGCCAATATGTATTTCAAATGGATATGAGTGAAGGCGGCTTTGCTGTAAAAGATGCGTATGCTAAATTTACTGAACCTTATACCAATTGGTTTTCGGTAACAATGGGTATTCAAAATCGTCCGTTTGGTTTTGAAGTTCCGTTTTCTTCAAGTCTTCGTGAATCGCCTGAACGTGGCAGAATGAGCCAAATTTTATTTCCACAAGAAAGAGATTTAGGTGCTATGATTACTTTAGAAGGACCAAAAACATCTCGTTGGAATTGGTTAAAAATTCAAGGTGGATTATTTAATGGTAATGGTAATGCTACCAAAGAATATAAATTTACTAAAGATGTAATTGGACAAATTATTTTGAAAAAATCGTTTATGGAAGAAAGATTAAAAATAAGTGGTGGCGCTTCATACTATAATGGTAGTGTGTTACAAGGCAACAGCATGGTTTTTAATCCAGGTACATTATCGGATGGTACAAATGCTTTAGTATTAGATGCTACAAAAGTTAATGCTAACAATTTCAGCAAAAGACAATATACTGGTTTAGATGCACAAGTTTCATTTGATTCTAAAGCTGGTTTAACCACTATTCGTGGCGAATATATTTATGGTACGCAACCTTCTGCGGTTGATACTTTAGGATATTATAAAGGTAAAATGTCGTGGTCGCAGGCTAGCACAACAAGCCCAAATTCAGCATTAATTCCAGGTACTGTGTTGAACGCAAAAGCAAATGTATTATCAACTACAGCAACTTATAATCGTAATTTTAGCGGCTTGTATATTTATGTGGTTCAAAATATTATGCATAGTAAGCATGATGTGTTTGTAAAGTATGATGTGTATGACCCTAATACAAAAGTGGCTGGAAGCGATATTGTTTCTTCAAAAACAATTAATACTGTAAAAACATCTACTAATTTAACCGTTGCTGATATTAAATTTGCAACATTAGGCTTAGGTTATATTTACCATTTTGATGAAAATGTTAAATTTACACTTTACTATGCTATGGTTACTAACGAAAATACTGGCTTAGCAAATTTTACACGAGATATTAAAGACAATATTTTTACGGTTAGAATGCAATATAAATTCTAATTTGGTTTATTCTTTTTACTTAAAAAGCCGCTTCAATAATTTGAGGCGGCTTTTTGTATTTTAATGAATGATAGTAGGATTTTTTGCAAAAAATCGATTGCTGTAAACGAAGAATAAATAAAACTAGCGATAGAAATTTTAAATTTCATAGCCCTAGTGTGGTGGCTTATGCCAACGCTATAGCCTTGCTAATACACAACATTATTCTCCAAAATATTCTACATAAATATTTTCGGTTTCGTGAAGTTTAATACAATGTAAGGTGCAGTTTTTTATATGTGGTTGTAATTGTTGCCAAATGGCTTTAGCAAAATTTTCGGCACTGGGTATTGTATCCTTTAAAAAATCTACATCTAGGTTTAAATTTTTATGGTCAACTTTTTCTAAAATATGTTCTTTAATTAATGAGCTTATTTCTTTCATGTTTACTACATAACCCAAATCAGCATCAATTGTGCCTTTTACGGTTACATACAATACATAATTATGCCCATGCCAATTAGGATTGGCGCAGCCACCAAATATTTCTAAATTTTTTTCATCGCTCCAATTTGCATTATGCAATTTATGAGCGGCATTAAAATGTTCTCTACGAGTTAAATAAAACATAAGGCAAAATTATATTTTTGAAATTAATATTAATCTATCATCAGCCATAGATTTTGTAAATTTGCTACATGCATTTATTATTTGTAGCAGCCACATTGCCCGAAGCCGAAAGATTGATTCAACAATTTTCTTTTACTAAAAAAGAAAATCTTTATTCGGTAAAAGTAAACAATCATTTAATCGAATTGTTGCTAACGGGCGTAGGCAGTGTTAACACCGTGTATCAATTGCAAAAATATGTAGCCAATAATAATCCTGATATGGCGATACAATTCGGCATAGCAGGTATTCGTGAGCATTTTACCGAATTGGGCAATTGTTTTTTTATTACCGAAGATTGTTTTGCCGATATTGGCGTATTTGAAAACAATGAATACAAAAATATATTTGATATGAATTTTGCCGATGATAATCAAGTACCATTTATTGATGGTAAATTAAAATGTAAACCCAATGAAGTATTAAAGTTGCCAACCATTTTAGCCGCCTCATCTCGTACTATTAATTTAATAGAATCGGATACAACAAGGTTAACTATATTAAATAAAAAATACAATACAGATGCTGAAAGTATGGAAGGTGGTGCATTTTATTATGTAATGTTGCAAACCAATATTTCGTTTTTGCAAATTAGGTCGGCATCAAATACGATAGGCGAACGAGATAAATTAAAATGGAAGATGAAATTAGCAATTGATAATATAAATGAATTAATTTTGAACATAATTGAAGAAAATATTTTAAAACAACCCCATGCATAAATCAGGATTTGTAAATATAATAGGCTTACCCAATGTTGGAAAATCTACATTAATGAATGCTATGATTGGCGAAAAGCTTTCCATTGTATCGCCTAAAGCACAAACCACCCGAAAACGAATAATAGGAATAGTAAATACCGAAGATTATCAAATTGTATTTAATGATACGCCTGGCATATTGCAACCACAATATAAAATGCAACAAGCCATGGCAAAAGTGGTAAGCGAAGCCATTAAAGATGCCGATATTATGGTGTATTTAATTGAAGCAAATATGAATGAAATAGTTGCTAGCGGTTGGTTAGATGGAATGAATACAGATGCTAAAATATTTGTAGTGATTAATAAAATTGATATGATTTTGCCTTCGATGTTAGACCGAAAATTAGATTTTTGGCGCAATCATAAAAGTGTGGTAGAAGCCATTGGTGTATCGGCTTTAGAAAAAACAAATTTGAATATTTTAATGGGTAAATTAGTAGAACATTTACCCGAAGGCGAAGCCTATTATTCGAAAGAAGATTTAAGCGATAGAAATACCAGATTTTTTTGTGGCGAATATATTCGTGAAAAAATATTTCTTCAATTTGCCGAGGAAATACCTTACCATACAGATGTATTAGTAATGGATTATGTAGAGAAGCCCGATATAGATGTTATTATTGCTACTATAATTGTAAATAAAGAATCGCATAAAAAAATAATGATTGGCAAAAATGGCGATGCCATTAAAAAATTGGGTACAGCCGCTCGAAAGGATATTGAAGAGTTTATTCGTAAAAAAGCATTTTTAGAATTGAGTGTAAAAGTGGTAGAAGATTGGATTAGTAGCGAACATCAATTAAAAAAGCTGGGCTACATTGATTATAATCATACTAAATTTTAAGATAAAAGCATACCTGTTTTATAATGGATACATCGCTAAACTCGGATTATTGGAACAATAGATATGCAAATAATGAAACCACTTGGGATGTTGGTAAAGTTACCACTCCGCTAAAAAAATTTATCGAAACGTTTGAAAACAAGGCAGTTCAAATTTTGTTGCCAGGCTGTGGCAATGCACATGAGGTAGAATGTTTGCTGGATAATGGATTTACAAATATTACACTTATTGACATTTCGGAATTGGCGATTTATCAAATAAAGCATCGATTTGAAAAAGCCATTGCTGATAATAAATTGAAAATAATTTGGGGCGATTTTTTTCTGCACCACGGTTCGTACGATTTAATTATTGAACAAACTTTTTTTTGTGCCATTCATCCATCGCTTCGCCAAAATTATGCTACAAAAATGAACGAACTTTTATCTGCCAAAGGATTATTGGCAGGAGTTTTATTTAATAGAGTTTTCGAAAAAGAAGGTCCACCATTTGGTGGCAGCGAAATAGAATACAGAAAACTATTTAGCTATTATTTTGAGATAAAAAAAATGGAATTGTGTTACAATTCCATTCCACAGCGCCAAGGCAACGAGTTATTTATTATACTTACTAAAGGCTGATAAATTTAGTTTTTTTTACATCTTATATTAAAATAGCTACCAGCCACTATCATACCTTCTACAAATGCAAAATTTTGATAACCTCTTCCGCTATCATATCTACCATTTAGTAAAAATCCTGTAAGGTCAATCCAACCCATTCTTAATTGTGGGCGTATAAAAAAATATTTGCCAATTGTAAGTTCAACACCTTGATAACTACTTACACCAAAGCCACATAAATTAAATTCATTATCAATTCCATAACCCATCAAATGCAATTCAGATTTGGTTACCATTTCGGCAATGCCTACACCGCTCTTTAAAGCCAACTCTATTTTTTTGTGTTGATATATTTTTGTTCTATAATCAATATCTAACGAAATTAAATTTAACCCATTCGTATGGTCTAAATACATAAAGCCGTTTAATGGCATTGATGTGCCTTCGAACGAACTAGGAAATTTTGATTGTTCTGGAAAATTGGCTTTAGCCGTATTGCCCGATACTACAGCCGTTTGGCTTCTATCTACCACATATTTCATGTGGTCTAATCCAATAGAAACAGCAACATGATTATTCAAATAATAGCCAATTCTATAATCATATTGCGCCACAGTTATAGAAGTAGGATTTACATAATTTTTTAAATTAAATGGATAAGGTTTATCTCGAGCTTTTAATTGATAAAATCGTAAATCGAAATTATCGCCTTTTAAATGCACATTGCTATTAGAATAAAACGAACGATTATAACCCCAATGAAAATAAAACCGATGTGCTAATTGTAAGGTATCAGCAGCATTGGTATTGCTATTTTGTATCAATAAAAATGCGGCGAAAAAGAATATTTTTTTTAACATAATTAAATTTAATGTTTAAAGGTGTGCATCATTTTTAAGTCAAAGTATGATGTATATCATGCTTATTTTTTTTAAACCGAAAATGAAGTACCGCAGCCACATGTTTTTGTAGCATTAGGGTTTTTAAAAGTAAATCCTCTATCATTTAAGCCGCTACCAAAATCTACTTCCATACCACTTAAATATAATTCATGCGCTTGGTTTAAATAAATTTTTACACCCTCTACATCAAAAATCATATCGCCTTGTTGATGGTTATCAAATTCTAAAATATAGGTCATGCCGCTGCATCCACCGCCTTTTACACCCACTCTAATGGCTTTATCACCCGTTATGTTTTCGGCTGCCATTATTCGTTTTAATTCAGCAATTGTACTTGCCGAAAAAGTAATTGGCATATTTATAATTGTATTTTCCATTGTTAAAATGTTTTTAATTTACTGGTGCAAATTTACACATCAATTTATCAAAACACTACATTTGCAATTATGTTTAAAGAAATATTAGAAATACTAAAGTACACATTGCCTGCATTAATAGTTTTTGCAACGGCATATTATGCCATTCAATCATTTTTAAAAAATCAATTAAAAATTCAGGAAGTAAAACTGAAAGAAAACACTAGGCATTTAACTGCGCCTATTCGATTGCAGGCATACGAGCGATTAGCATTGCTAATGGAACGAATTGATTTATTTAGTTTGTTGCAACGGGTAAGAACGCAAAACATGACAGTGGCAGATTTGCAACTGATGATGATAAACCAAATACGAATGGAATGGGAGCATAATCTAAGCCAACAAATTTATGTAAGCAACGAAATATGGAGCATGGTTAGAAGTGCTAAAGAAGAAACCATTATGATAATTAATAAATTTGGAATGCAATTACCACCCCAAGCACCATCAAAAGAATTGGGTAAATTAATTTATGAATATTTGAATGAATTAGAAGGCAAACCTGCATCAATGCGCACTTTAGATGAATTGAAAAAAGAATCGATGATGATATTATAAAACCATATAAAATGAAAAAAATAATAGCTTTACTTGCTCTTACAATTGTATTGGCATGCAATACACCACCCGATAAAACAGGCAACGTGCGCTTAGAAAACGATGCCGATATGATTGCTTATGGCAAAAATATTTTTGGGCAACAATGTCAAAAATGCCATGGCGAAAATGGTGCATCCATGATGCCCAATATACCCAATTTAACAAAAACTAATTTGGCTACCGAAGAAGAAATAGGCAATGTAATATTTCACGGACGGGGCAATATGCCTGCATTTGAAGATGTAATTGGCGAACCCGAAATACGAGCTGTAAGTTTATATATCATTAGTTTAAAAAAATAAAAAGCCAATGACAAAAGCCTATTTTTTAGAATTAGCCGATTACAATATTTGGGCAAACGATAAAGTAATTAATTGGTTGAATAAAATTTCGGAAGAGCAATATAACCAACAAATTACAAGCAGTTTTTCAACGATAAAAGATACTTGTATTCATATTGCAAGTGCCGAAAAAGTGTGGCTCGAACGCTGGCAAAGGGTTGAAAATCCTATGTTTTTAGCTGTTGATTTTAAAGGTTCGAAAAGTGAATTGATTGCAATTTGGCAACAAGCATCTACCGATATTAAGGAATTTATTGCTTCAAAAAATGAAACTGAATTTGAAAATAAATTATCATTTAAGCGCTTAAATGGCGATTTGTTTTTGATGGAATTTTCAAAAACATTTGCTCATGTTTTTAATCACTCTACTTTTCATAGGGGGCAGTTGGTTACTATGTTTCGTCAGGCAGGGTTTATAAATGTTGAATCAACCGATTTGCTTTCTTACTATCGTGAATTAGAAAAATAATATTGATGAACGATGAAAAAGTATATCATGTATTAGGATTAATGAGTGGCAGCTCGTTAGATGGATTAGATATAGCTTACTGCACATTTCAAAAAAAAAATAACCAATGGAATTATACCATTGAAAAAGCTGAAACATTTGAATACACTAATGAGTGGCAGCAAAAATTAATTGCACTACCACAATCATCTGCATTAGAATTTATTGAAGCCAATACAAACATTGCAAAACTTTGGTCGGGCATGATTAAAGTTTTTATGGAAAAAAATAAAATTGCAACTATTGATTTTATTGCATCACACGGACATACTATTTTTCATCAACCATTAAAAAATTATAGCACTCAAATTGGTAATGGTGCTGTGATAGCAGCTTTAACCAAACTACCTGTAGTTTGCGATTTTAGAAGCACTGATGTGGCATTGAACGGACAAGGTGCGCCGCTTGTACCCATCGGCGATATGTTACTTTTTAATAAGTATGATGCATTTTTAAATTTGGGTGGCATTAGTAATATTACAATAAAAGATGAAGATAAAATTTCGGCTTTTGATATTTCGCCATGCAACCAATGGCTAAATAAAATAGCACAAAGTGTAGGAAAACCATTTGATGAAAATGGAGAAATGGCTAAAGCAGGAAACTGCCATCAACCACTTTTTGATGCATTAAATTCATGTTCATTCTATCATCAAAAAGCTCCGAAATCATTATCTAATCAAGATTGTGATATTTTTTTAAAAAATAATATTCTGCCAATTAATATTTCGGCAGATGATAAATTAAGAACCATTACCGAACATATTGCATTTCAAATTAATGCTATTCTGCTAAATGATAGTACTACAAAAAAATGTTTGATAACAGGTGGTGGCGCATTTAATTTATGCTTAATAAATGAACTTCAAAAAAATAAAAATTGGCAATTTATTATACCCGATAAAAATTTAATTGCTTTTAAAGAAGCCTTAATATTTGCTTTTTTAGGCACATTAAGATGGCGAAACGAAATAAACGTTTTACAAACTATTACAGGTGCAACACATGATACAAGCAGCGGCGCTATTTATTTGCCATAATCAAGTTAAGTTAGCTTTATTTATATGGATTGGTAATTGTGTGAAAAAATAATAGTGAAATACAATTTAAAAAGAAATTATAAGATATGAAAAGGCTTTTATTTATAATAACTGTAATTAGCTTCACTACCGTTTTATCGTGCTCAAAAGCAAATCAAAAACTTTTTCATCACAAAAATTGGAAAAACATACAAGGGACATTTGATTTAACCCAATGTTTATTGATGGAGTAGACTCAACGCAAGAGATAAAAAAAACTGGATGTTATTTGCAGTTTTATATTGGATATTATACTGACAAAGATATTCACAACCAAACACTTCATTTGTACGAGTACGGTACCAAAGTAGACTTTGGAGAACTCAATGTCGAAAAATATAATTATAGGCAATTGGATATTTGTGGAGCCAATTTAAATCATTTAAGCTGGGATACATCACAAATATATGCACCACAAAAAAATTATTGTAATACATCTCTGTCTAATAATTGTGTAACATGGGATATAATATCATTAACATCCAATGAATTAATTATTGAAGCAAATAAATTTTCAAAGAAATATTATTGTAAGTATTCTAAAATATGAAAAACATTTTTTTAATCGTAGCATTTTTTTTGCTAACTCTTTTTAGTTGCACAAAAGACAAAAGAAAGGAGTATATACAAGGAACTTGGACTTTATCGCAATTTTTGGTTGACGGTATAGATTCAACTGAAAGGCAAAAATCAGAAAAATTGTATACAGATTATTCTATTTTCTATACACTTGCTCAAGGTAAAACATCTAGCCAATCATCAGGGTTTCGTTTGTATGCAACAGCTCGTACAAATCTTTCATATATCCAACAGATTACATTAGAGCCTAATTACGATGAAATACGATTGTATATTTTAAATTTCAATTTAATGAATGATAGTTCAAACATTAGTTGGAGCATTAATAAGCTTACAAACAATGAATGGAATATTGAGACTACTTATAAAGGCAAAAATTATAAATCTTTTTATATTAAAAAACAATAGATATGAAAAGGCTTTTATTTATAATAACTGTAATTACTATAACTACCGTTTTATCATGCTCAAAAGAAAACCAAAAACTTTTCCATCACAAAAATTGGAAAAACATACAAGGGACATTTGATTTAACTCAATGTTTAATTGATGGAGTAGACTCAACGCAAAGATTAAGAAATGATGGGTGTTACGTAAGATTTTATTTTGGATATTATTATGATGCAAAAGATGAGCACAAACCTACACTTCGCTTGTATGCTATTAGGAGCATTGATTTTGGGGAAATTAATGTTGAAAAATATAATTACAAGCATATTGATATTTGCAATGCAAATTTAAACCACCTAAATCGTGCATCACAAATTAATTATTGTCCTACATCTTTGTCTAATAATTGTGTAACATGGGATATAATATCATTAACATCCAATGAATTAATTATTCAAGTTAGCAAATTTTCAAAAATATATTATTGTAAATACGCAAAAGCATGAAAAAAATAATTCTTTCTGTTTTGTTGTTTAACTGCTTTATAGCTTTTGCCCAAGAAAAAGCACTACAAATAACGCAGCCCAGTATAGGAAAAACATACGTATTAAAAGCAGGAACAAAAGTGGAATATGCCACATTACAAAAAGACTCATTAAGAAAGGGAGAGATAAATGCTATTGGCGATTCTTTTTTAGTAATTAATAAAGATACCGTTCTATTTTACCAAATTAGCCAATTGCAATTTGATAGGATGAATTTGATAAAAAAAATAGGAAGTAGAGTTGGTGGCTGTGTTTCTTTATTTTCTGCTGTATTAATATCAATGCCAATTATTAAAGATGTAAAAGCTAGAAATAAAGCAGGAGGAGTATTTGATAACTTTAATTTAGGTCTAGAAAATAGAGATTTACTCTCAATAGCTTACCTAGTAATAAGAGATATTGTTTTGTTTGCTGCGGTAGCCATACCAACAGCATTAGGGCTTAAATTACTAACTGATAGTGGCAAAAAAAGATTGTTGTTTAATAAACACAAAATGATAGATGATTCTTCTTTTAAATATCAAGTGATTGATTTGTAAATTTAATGCCATCCACCGAACAAAAATTTCAATAAGTCCGTTTTTTTATTTTGGAAACCCAACAAAACCAGTTTTGTTTTTTCTAAATTGTATCATTTCTGCTATTGTTTGTACAACTCTCCAATTTTATTGAATGATTCTAGCATCTTAATCTAAGAGTATTACATTTTAATTTTAAAGTCGTACTACATATCCAAAAAACAGCTAATTCTTTAATTTAATTGCCTTATTAAATCTTAAGCACTAAAAAAATAGTTGTTATAAATATTGTGTATTTTAGTGAGTGGTTTAGGATGAATAAATTTAAGGCATAAAAAATATATCAAAACTTCGAAACAGTTTAGCATTTCTACTAACCATGCTTATTAGAGAAATGACTTATTTCACCAACTTTAATTCCTTCACATTTTTTTCCATCAGCTCAACCCATTTTAAAGTAGCAGGACAGCGATGAAGATTATCGTTAAACACATGGGTATAATCTAATATTTCTTTTTTCTTAAAATGTGGAAAACCGCTACAATCGGCTGGTCTAACACTATAAACACTGCATTTATTATCCTTATTTAAAAATTGGCAGGGTGTTGATTTATTTATAATATCGCCATTATCAGCATCTACGGTTAACCATTTATCATGAAATTGTTGTACCGTTATTTTTAAATGCGTAGCTATTTTTCTTACATCGGCTTTTGTATAAGTGGGGGTCATGGTTTTACAACAATTGGCACATTCTAAGCAGTCGATATTTTTCCATGTTTCGGCATCCAATTTTTTTGCTAATGCATCCATCCCTTCGGGTGCTTTGCGTTGCAGTTTGTTCATAAACTTTTGCAAATCTTTTCGTTTTTTATAAGCTCTGCTTTTAAACGATTTTATATTAATTTCTTTTTTTGCCATGGTTTATTTTTCTTTTTTGTTTAATACATTCCAAATTAAATTGGGTTCAAAACCTTTGCTCATAGCATATTTGGCTATGGTTTGTTTTTGCATGGGTGTACAGTGTAAATAATTTGGATTTTTCTTTTCTAATAGCTGTTGCAAGGTAAGTAAATAATCATCTTCATCAATTTGTCGTAATGCTATTTTTATACAATAGTCGCTAATGTATCTAAACTTTAGGGCTTGAATAATTTTTATTTTACCCCAATGTTTTATTCTAAATTTACCACCAGCATAAGCTTTTGCAAAGCGCTCTTCGTTCAAAAAATTCTTTTCAATCAGTTCGGCAATTAGCTGTTCAATATCTTTTGTATAGCCGCCCAATTCGTATAGTTTGTTTCGTACTTCTTGTTGGCAACGTTCTTGGTAGGCGCAGTAATGCTCAATTTTACGGCGCATTTCATCAGGCGAAATATATTTTTT
Organism: Bacteroidota bacterium; assembly: GCA_046051225.1. Taxonomy (GTDB): domain Bacteria; phylum Bacteroidota; class Bacteroidia; order Chitinophagales; family CAIODY01; genus CAIODY01. Next base: position 47,961 of record JBJOOR010000012.1, read on the forward strand.
TTGTTTTTCTTGCATTAAAATAATTTGCCTTTAGCTATAGTGCTAGTTAATTTTTGTTCGTGATTAAGCAACCATTTTTTGCGCCACAAATCGCCAGCATAGCCCGTAAGTGAGCCATCTTTACCAATTACCCTATGGCATGGAATGATAATTGAAATTTTGTTTTTACCATTTGCTGCTGCCACAGCTCGTATTGCTTTTATATCGCCCAAAGCAATAGCTTGTTCGCTATAAGTTTTTGTAGTTCCAAATGCTATTTTGGTTAATTGTTGCCACACTTGTTTTTGAAAATCAGTGCCAATCATTTTTAATTGTATACTAAATGTGGTTCGTTTGCCTTCAAAATATTCATTCAATTGCGTAATACATTTGCTTAATTCATCTGTAAGCGTATGGGTAGGCGCAAGGCTTTGGTGGCTATTGGTTTCAGTATCTATAAATAAGATGGAATTAATATTTTCGGCATCGGCTATTAATTCAATTTTGCCCAATGGCGAATCGATATGAACTACATGAACTAGCAAATTATTTTCCATTTTTTTGCTGCTCTTTTTTTTCATCATCATGGTTCAAAATAATTTCTACACGGCGGTTTCTCGACCTACCTTGTTCGCTTTCATTATCAGCTGTTGGTCGTTCAAAATTAAAGCCTTCTACTTTTATTCGCTTCGTAATTATATTTCGAGCCAACAAATAATTCATCACATTTTCGGCTCTGTTGGTTGATAATGCTTGGTTATAATCTTTATTGCCTTTGTTGTCTGTATATCCATACAATTGCAATTTTGTTTTTTTATGTTTTAATAAATAGGCAATTAAATCATTCAAATGTTTTTGCGATGTATCAGGAATTACATAACTATCCGAAGCAAAATTTACATTTGTAATTTGAAAATAATCGGCTTCGGCTTCATCTACCGAATCTTGTTTGGCTTGCAATCTTTGCGCTGGCGCAATAATTACTTTTTTAGGTACGCCATACAAAATACTATCAAAATTTATTTTGCTACTTACATCAGCATAATCTTTAAAGTGCTCCATTTTAGTATCTTTTTGGCTGCCAAACGAACCCTCTTCTAAAAACACACCACTATCATAACTGTTATCGCCCACATCGGCAATTGCAATTTTTATATGATATTTTTGATATGGTGTAACATAACACCAAGCCACCAAACCCCTTGTAAGCCCATCGTATTCAATATTATTTAAAATGGCTTGATTTAATTTTGCTTTTTTCTTTTTGTTTACTTCAAATAAAATTTCAACTTTTTCGTCTTCAATAATGTCGGTCTTTTTTTTGTTTTTATTAATTGATGTCGGTTTCTTTTTTTGTGCTCCAGGTGTTTCTTTTGTAGGCTTTACATCCATAAAATAATCATTATCAATAAATGCTTTTTTATTTTCTTTTTGATTGATGGAGTTAACGGTAATAGGTGCAACTGATAATGGAAGCGTTGCCAAATTTTTACCTTTTAGTTTTCCACCTGTTATAAAAAATCCAAATACATCGTTATATCTCGAACCCACATATTCAGGATATTCTTCGGAGCCAAAACAATAGCGAAACGAAATTTTATTATTAGTGGGCACAAAATCAAATTCTAAAATAGCAGCATCAAATGAATAATTATGAGCAATGCGATTCAAATCTTTATCGCCCTTAATTTTTTTTTGCGTTTTAATATCCACAAATCCTGTGGTGGCATACGGATATTTGTTTGGGCCTTGTGCATTAAATACACTGCCTGTACAAAGCAGTATTCCTTTTTTTATATCAATGGGTGTAGCTTTAAAATCGAATCGAGCAATGGCTAATTTATTGCCCGAAAATGTTATGTTTCCAGCCTTTATGCCTTCGCCCAATAAATATTGTTGTACTAAATTTTTGATACTGATGCTGGTATCAATGGATACTTGAGCTGATGCTGTAAAAGTGCTAATCAGAAAAATAAAAACCAATAAAAAATTACGAACCCACATGATTTGTTTGAAATGTAAATTTCTTTACGAAGGAAGTATGTTAATGTTGCAAAACTAATTATTGAATGTTGAAAATTGTGTTATTTTGTAGAATAGATTTTATGGCAAAGCAGTATTTGTTAGCTAAATAAAAAAGAAAGGTAATTGTTGATGAATGATAAATTTTGTAAAAAAGTAAATAGTCAATATTTAATGCCATAAAAAAAGCCTCATCAAATAGATGGGGCTTTTTTATAGAAAAATATAGCTTACTCTTTCACAAATTTACCCTTTGTAATATTGCCATTTACATCAGTTATTTTAATAAAGTAAATACCCGAAGGCAAGTTTTCAGTATTCAGTTGGCAGTTGTTGATATGTATTTTTTCAATTACAATAGGTTGCAACTGACCAAGTACATTGCTTATCTCAATTGTATTCATGTTTCCAAATGTTTGAAATTTACTGCTGCTTATTGTTAACTTGCTACTTGCTGGATTAGGATAAATAATCAAATCTGTTTTTTCGTTTTCAACTGATGAAGTTGCTGCAGGATTTTCTAAAACAGTATTGCACGAATTAGTTTGAAAAAATGTTTTTACATAATCCATAGCTTGTTGAATAGGCTGAAAACTAGGGCATGGATAAGTAATATTAAAAACAGTGGTGGCAGCTATGGTAATAGTTTGCGATTGACCAGGTACAAATTTTAATGGTCCAAACGACATTACTGTTCTTAAATCGCCAGGTGTGATAGGTGTAGGATTGCACATCGACCAATAAGGTTGACCTGTGATACTATTGGTGCCGTTTAAATTCGGCGCATCGGTATATACATAGTTTGTGTTAGTAGTACCACCATGCGCATTTCCACCTTGCGTAAAATGAGTTCCATCTCTCCAAGTTCCTGTCATGTATCCATAATATTGTGAAGCATTAGTTGGACCAGATAATGCAATTGGATTTGAATTATTAAAATATGTACACGAACTCATTTTGGTAGGCAACCCCTTTTGATTTAATGGCGCTTGAATAAGCCCTATACCCATCATCGGAATATTGGTACCATATCCAGTAGGGCAAGGTTGGTCATTGGCATCAGCATTATACGAAATCATCATATTTCGGGCTGTATCGCAGCCAATGTAATCATCATTTGCACAGCCTAAATCAGCATCATTCCAAATAGAAAAAAAAGTACTATCAAAAACAAAATTTCCTTTATTCGTAATTTTATAAGAATAAAAAGTGGTATTGTTTTCTTGTCCGCTACCTGTAAATGCATACGCCATTGTTTGTATTTCAATTTGCATAGGTGCGCCATTTGTTTCGGTATGAATATTTCCATTATCATTAAAAACCCACCATAAGGCTTGGTCGCCACATATTTTTGGGTAATCACCACCTAATGGATTATAACCCGAAATACCATCTACATCTACATAAGGTGCCATCTCTCTTTTAATGATTAAAGATACACCACCATTACCTTTAGCATAAGGATTGCCAATAGCAGGCCACTCTAAAATAGATGCAGGCGTATTTGCCAAAGTTCTGTTTGTATTATTTATGTGTGTTTGAATATCAACATTATTTATTTTCCAAATTTTATCATAATCAGTACAAGTGTTTGCCGAAACTTGTCCTGTACTATCTAACGGACCTGCAAAAAAATCATTTCCACTTTGGCGATACGTTTGCGCTGCTACATGCAAGCTACCCGTTTGGTCGATACCACCTATCCAAATGGCACCAGCAAATTCAGTACTTACGCCACCACCTTTAGGCACTTCGTATCGGGCTTGCATTAAGCCTCTATCCCACCACATATCGCCACCATTCATTAGTGTAGCATTTACATTATTAATATCCAATGTGTTTGAAGCTGTAGTTTGTGTGCAGTTTTGTGCATTTGTTTTTACCAAAAACAAACTTGCAATAACTAATAAGAGTAAAGTTTTTTTCATGATAAAATTGGTTTATTGAATGAAATAAAAAAAATCAGATTCATAAAGTTAGATGAATAAAATTTAAAAAAGGTTGCAAATCTTAATTTAAAATTGACGTAAAATACCTCTTTACCAATATCAATAGTCTATAATTTAATGCTTAATAAAATGTATTGTGAAGTTTTATTTTTTTGTTTTTCAATTGAAATAAGTAGGTTTGTTACTCAAATCAAAAACAATGAGTAAAACATTTGCTGCTATTACTGCCGTTGCAGGGTATGTACCCGATTATATTTTAACCAATGCCGAGTTAGAAAAATTAGTAGATACTAATAATGAATGGATAATGAGTAGAACTGGTATTTCGGAAAGGCATATACTCAAAGGCGAAGGACAAGGTGTATCGGTAATGGCTATTCAAGCCGTAAACAGATTGTTAGAAAAAAGAGGGATTGATGCATCCGAAATTGATTTACTAATTTGTGCTACGGTTACAGCCGATATGATTTTTCCTGCCACTGCCAATATTATTTGCGATAAAGTAGGCGCATCCAATGCTTGGAGCTTTGATATTAATGCAGCATGCAGCGGTTTTTTATATGCACTTTGTACAGGTTCAAAATTTATTGAAGCTGGCACACATAAAAAAGTAGTAATAGTAGGTGCTGATAAAATGAGTTCGATAATTGATTATACTGATAGAGCCACTTGTGTAATATTTGGCGATGGTGCAGGTGCAGTATTATTAGAGCCTAATAAAGAAGGATTAGGCATACAAGATCATATATTAAAAAGCGATGGTAGTGGTTGCAAACATTTGCACCAAAAAGCTGGCGGCAGCGCCTATCCACCAAGCATTGAAACTGTTACAGCCAAACAACATTTTGTATATCAAGAAGGGCAGGCTGTTTTTAAATTTGCGGTAGTGGGTATGGCAGATGTGGCCGAAGAAATAATGAAACGCAATAATTTAACAAGTGATGATATTGCATGGCTTGTACCTCATCAAGCCAACAAGCGAATAATAGATGCCACAGCCAAGCGCTGCGGATTGCCTGATGAAAAAGTAATGTTGAATATTCATAGATATGGCAATACCACAAGTGGTACATTACCTTTATGCCTTTGGGATTATGAAAGCCAATTAAAAAAAGGCGACAATATTTTATTGGCAGCCTTTGGTGGTGGGTTTACTTGGGGTAGTGTATGGATTAAATGGGCTTATTAATTATTAGGTTAAAAAAAATGTTTTTACATAAATTATGACAGATATAAAAAAGAAATACGATACCGAAGGTGTGATAAAATATTACCATAGAACGGAATGGGTGTATCGTGATTTTTGGAAATTAGATAAAGGAATGGGTTTGCATTTTGGCTTTTGGGATAGTTCGGTAAATTCAGTTTCAGATGCTATTATCAATCAAAATGCCGTGATGGCTAAAATGGCAGATATTCAATCACATCATAAAGTATTAGATGCTGGATGTGGTGTAGGTGGTAGTTCAATTTTTTTGGCTCGAACTATTGGTTGTAATGCAACAGGAATAACCATTACACCAAAGCAAGTGATACGAGCCAATGAATATGCAATCAAAGAAAACGTAAGCAATAAAGTTCAATTTTTTGAAATGGATTATACCAAAACAAATTTTGTCGACGAATCATTTGATATTATTTGGGCAATTGAAAGTGTATGCCATACCAACAATAAAAAAGATTTTTTTAAAGAAGCTTTTAGGCTTTTAAAAAAAGGTGGTAAAATAGTTTTAGCAGATTGTTTTCAAACCAAAGAAAACCTTACACCAAAAGAATTTAAACAACTTTATACCAATGGTGTAAATGGTTGGGCTGTAAGCGAAATGTGTACCGAACAAAGCTTTACAAACTATTGTAATGAAATTGGGTTTGTAGATATTAAATGCATTAATGTAAACGATAAAGTAATACCATCTACTAATAATTTAATGAAGCAAATTAGTAAATGGCTAATACCAGGATGGATTTATTTTAAACTAGGGGGCATTACCGATACTGAATTTATGAATGCCTACGGCACTTATAATGCTTGCAAAACCATTGGCAAATTATGGGATTATAAAGTGTTTATGGTTACCAAACCATAATCGTTTCTTTTCAATTATTTTCATAAAAAATTAAACCGATTAATTAAACAGATACATAAATGCTTCATAACTTAAGTTTACAAAATTCATTAATTCATCAATATGCTGCTGAATTACGAGATATCTCTATTCAAAAAGATAGAATGCGATTTCGTAGAAATTTAGAGCGCCTTGGCGAAATAATGGCTTATGAAATAAGCAAAACAATGGAATTTGAAATTCAAAAAATTCAAACTCCGTTAGCTATTGCCAATTGTCCAGTTTTAAAAGAACAGCCTGTATTAGCAAACATCTTACGGGCTGCTGTGCCCATGTATCAAGGGCTTTTAAATTATTTTGATAAAGCTGATAATGCTTTTGTTTCAGCTTACCGTAAGCATCATGCTGATGGCAGTTTTGAAATTGATTTGCAATACACCGCTTGCCCATCTTTACAAAATAGAATATTAATTGTTTGCGACCCAATGTTGGCAACAGGCGCAAGTATAGTAGCTACTATAAAAAAATTAGAAGCCATGGGAACGCCAAAGCATATTCATATTGTAAGCGCCATTGCTAGCCAAGATGGAATTGATTTTGTGATGAAAAATTTAGCTAATATTACTTTGTGGGTAGCCACTATCGACCCTATTTTAAATGCCGATAAATATATTGTACCGGGCTTAGGCGATGCTGGCGATTTAGCATTTGGCGAAAAAATGCAACATTAATTTCTTGCTGATGGATTGATATCTAAATTACTAAACTCATTATTCAAATATTTATGATACGCCGTAACGGCTATCATTCCTGCATTATCGGTACAAAATTCAAATTTAGGAATGTATAAATTCCAACCCAATTTATTAGCTTGTTCATTTGCCATTGCTCGTAACACACTATTGGCGCTTACTCCGCCAGCAATACAAATTTCTTTTATGCCTGTTTGCTTAGCTGCTTTTGATAATTTATTTATTAAAAATGAAACGATGCGATGTTGAACCGAAGCACAAATATCATTCAAATTTTCTTCTATAAATGTTGGATTAGCGGCTACATTTTTTTGTAAAAAATAAAGCACTGATGTTTTCAATCCTGAAAAACTAAAATTCAAATCGGCAATTTTTGGTTCTGGAAAATCGAATCGATTTGGGTTGCCTAATTTTCCATATTTATCTATCAATGGTCCACCAGGATAAGGTAAGCCCAACATTTTAGCAGTTTTATCAAATGCTTCGCCAGCAGCATCATCAATGGTTTCGCCAATTATTTCGTGGTGCAAAAAATCTTTTAATAAAATAATTTGAGTATGCCCACCCGAAACGGTTAAACACAAACATGGAAATTTGGGTTGACGTTCATCAATAAAATTAGCCAACACATGGGCTTGCATGTGATTAACAGTTATCAAAGGTTTGTTTAATGAATAGGCTAAACCTTTTGCAAAACAAACACCTACCAACAACGAACCAATTAAGCCTGGTGCAATGGTACAAGCCACAGCATCAATTTCTGCCAATGTTGTATTTGCTTTTTTCAAAGCTTCATTAACCACTGGCACAATATTTTTCATGTGGTCTCGTGATGCCAATTCGGGCACTACGCCACCATATTGCTCATGAATATTTTGATTACAAATAAAATTAGATAGCACTTGTTTATTTTTCCAAATGGCTGCCGATGTATCATCGCATGATGATTCAATAGCTAATATGGTTGGGTTTAAATTCATGACTAATTACTTTTTTCTTCTGCTTCAATCATTGATATTATTTTAGGAAGGTTGCTTTTGTACAATGCAAACGTACAACAATATCATTTTACGAATGATATTTTCCCTGCATGAGATTTTTCTTTTTGTTGAACTTTTACAAAATATAAAGCTGAAATAAGCTCTGGTATTTCTGCGTTACAAAAATTATCTGAAGCAAACACATTTTTCTCAAAAACCTTTCTGCCCAAAACATCATACAATTGAATAGTTGCATTACCTTCTTTTAATTTATTCCAACGAATGTTGAGGGTGTTGGAATTGAGGTAGGTATAAAAATCATCATTGTTTTTCGAATCAAAATTTTGAATCCCTTCTGTACAGCCATAAGCAAATACAATCATGTTGTTAGAAATTGAACTGTACACAAATGCCAACTGTTGAGAACCAATTAATGAGTAATCAATTTGATTGAATGCAGATGAGTTATATAAGCTATTAAAAAATCTTGGAGCAGAATTTATATTATCAATCACCTCAAACCCTGTATCTCTACAAGCAATTACTTTTGTGATTTCGCCACAAAAACTACTTACTTGTTTTCCATTAATAAAATTTATAGAATCAGAAATGTAGTTGCCATTTTTTTTACTTAATGTTCTCCAAGAATTCATACTATCAATGCATATTCCACCACCCATAGTTGCGATTTCATAATAATAGTTATTGATAGAACCTTTAGCTCCAACATCTCTAACATCATTGTTGGAAAGTCCTGAATTTGTAGTTGTATAAGTCTGCATTATATTGCCATACAAAGTAGAAAATCCGCTATCAGTACAAAAAATAATTATTGAATCATCATAAGATGATGTTATTTTCTGTATGTGATTAGATGGTAAATTGGAATTTGAAGTAGTATAATATTTTACAGAAGAAAAATCTGAATTGAATTTTGCTACTCCATTATTAGTGCCTACCCAAATTGTTTTTGATTTATTTGTATACCAACTTCTTTCTGGTGGATACACGAACACAGAATTAACTGTATCTGAAAGTAATTTATTATTTGATTTATTTAGTAAATTAAATACTGATGCCTCACCAGATTTATTTAATTCAAACAAGCAAAACCCATGATTTGTTCCTAAACAAAAAGTATCTATTGAGCCTTCAACATTTGAAAAAAGCTTAATTGACAAAATAGTATCTGACGGTAATTGAGGTAAATTATTTCGGTTATAATTAAGACAATCATACCCCCAAGGGATACTCATTAAATTGACTCCTGCCTTTGAACCTATTGCACTTAAAAAAATATTTTGTCCTAAAAGCGAATATTCTTGATTAAAATCAAAATTTTGAATACAATTTGGACTTACTATTTTTCTATTAGTTTTATAATATGTTCTAATATGACTGCTATCTCTAAATTCATTAATTGAATTTTTATTTGAAGAAAACAACTCATCATTATTTATACAATCAATAAAAATGGAAGTCGTATCATTTGAAAATTTAACCCAAGTATTTCCATTGTAAAATGAATTTCTCCGCCACAACTTGGTTCCGGCTTGATTAATAGCAAATAAGGCCCATTTGCTTATATAGGGAGAATTTGAATTATCGAATTTGGTTACAACATTTGTTGGAGAAATTTTAAAAACTGTATCTAAATAAGAATACCATAAATTATTATTTCTATCATATTGAAATTTATATGTAAATGGAATCCCTCCTTTAATTAAAACCAAATTAGTACCGATAACTTTATAAATATTTGCAAATAAGTTTGGATTGTTTGAAAAATAATAGCTTGTAACTAACATCGGTTCATGATTAGACCCAGGTATTAATCTATAACATTTTTCGTTAGGATTACTAAATATGCATTTTGATTTATTCCAAACATTATTTTTAAAGCTAAATAAAGAATCTTGAGAAACAGAGTAAATTCTATTCGAAGAATCTACAATAAAGCTTAACATGCTAAAATGGTAATCCTGATAGTATTTTTTTTGAACCCAACTATTTCCATTATAAAAATTTACTCCGATAAAATAATTGCCTGAATAATTATAATCATTATAGATTATAAAGTTATTTGATGAATCGACTCCAATATCAATTACACTTTGATTCTGATAGGGATATTGCCAAAAAACAAGAGAATTGTTCGTAGAATCATATTTGTAAACTGAACTTGAAATCAAAAAATATCTCTCTCCATTAAATTCAACAACCTTTCTGCATTCACTTAAAAGTGGTAATGAACCATTTAATTTACTGGAATAATATTGTATTTGAGCATTTGACTTTAATCCGATAAATAAAAAAAATAATAGAACTACCTTTTTCATGACTTTCAAATTTTGATTTTACAAATCTAACCAATTAATGAAACAAAAAAGCGAAACCATTTTTTGATTTCGCTATTTAAAAATTTATTTGCCTACATGCCAAAGTGTATCGGCCGATAAATCAATTTCTTCATTTTGCCACGAAACAAAATAAGAGTGACAAGTGAGGTTTTGAAATATTTTTTCATTTTTCAAAACAGAAAAAACTTCCGAATCTAAAAATGGTTTGATGTCGGCCGTTTTCTTAATGTTGTTTTCGAACACACATTCCAGCAAGGCATTTGGTTTTGCAGTAACATTAATAAGTTTGTGCATTATCTTAATGATTCTATTTTAAATAAAGTTTTTCCTTCTAAAGCAAGCGAAACCATTTTTTGATTTCGCTTTTCTTAGTACTATCTCAATACTAAATACTCAAGTCTAATTACTTTCTGCTTCCATCATTAAAAATGCTTTAATAAAGGGTTGCAAATCGCCATCCAAAACGGGTTGTACATTGCCTACTTCAAAATCTGTTCGGTGGTCTTTAATTAATTTATAAGGATGTAAAACATAACTTCTAATCTGACTTCCCCATTCTATTTTTTTCTTAGTTGAATTCATCTTGTCACGTTCTTCATTTTGCTTTCTTATTTCTAATTCATACAATTGGCTTTTCAACATTTTCATTGCCAATTCTTTATTGCCCAGCTGCGATCTATCAGCTTGGCAAACCACCACAATGCCCGTAGGTATATGCGTTAGCTGCACTTTTGTTTCTACTTTATTTACATTCTGCCCACCTGCGCCGCCGCTTCGTGATGTTTGAATTTGAATATCGGCAGGCTTAATTTCAATCTCAATTGTATCATCAACAATAGGGTACACAAACACACTTACAAACGATGTATGTCGCCGAGCATTTGAATCAAACGGACTGATACGAACCAAGCGATGAACACCACTTTCGGCTTTTAAAAAACCGTATGCAAATGCGCCATCAATTTCTAATGTAATAGATTTTATACCAGCCACATCGCCATCGGTTCTTTCAACTTCGCTTATTTTAAAATTTTGTTTTTCGGCATATTTAAGATACATACGCATTAGCATACTTGCCCAATCACAACTCTCGGTACCACCTGCACCCGAATTGATGGTAAGCACAGCGCCCAACGAATCTTCGGGCTTATTTAATGTAGCTTTAAATTCTAAATCATCCACTTCGCTTACGGCGTTTTTGTATTGTGCCTCTACATCGGCTTCGGTAGATTCGCCCATGTCTAAAAACTCTTGCAATACACCACAATCTTCTACAGCATTATCTGTTTGCTTAAAAGCATTAATCCAAAATAATTCAGTTTTGATAGATTTCATGATGGTTTCAGCACGTTTTGGGTCGTCCCAAAAATTGGCTGAAAGTGTAAGTGCCTCTTCTTGTCGGTGTTTTTCTAATCGGTTATCGATGTCAAAGAAACCGCTTTAAAGCTGCGGTACGCTCCCTAAGGGTCTTCAAATTATCAGTAGTCATTATTTTTATTTAGGGCGCAAAGATAGATGTTGAAAAGCATTTAATGATATAATAAATTAATAAAGAAATTAAAAATTGATTATTTCAAACTTTCAAAATCTAATGCTATTGCATAATACAAAGCCTAATCAAAAGTTTAATATAAATAGTATTCTGCCTATGTAAAAAAAATGACCACCAAATGTTATTATGGGTAGTCTTTTTTTTTGCTCTTTTTTTTTGCTTTAAAGGCATCTGTAAAAAAAATATTTTTTTTTCTTGAAAAAACTTCTAATTTCGTATCCTAACAATCAAAAATAATTATTCTAAAATCATGAAAAAAGTACTACTCTTCTCTTTTTTTGTAGCGTCATTAATGGCGTCAATCAGTGCAAATGCACAAACAATTTTCTCGGAAAATTTCGATGGCTTAACAGCTCCAGGTTTACCAGCTAACTGGACACAATGGAATGGCGATGGTTTAACTGTAAACACAGGATTAAGTAGTTATAATTTTGGTACTAATGCTTGGGTGTCAAGAACATTTACTGGCTCTACTGATGGTTATATGTTTAGCACATCATGGTATTCGGCTGCTGGAACATCTAATGATTGGTTAATTTCGCCAGCTATTACAGGTGTAGTTTCAAACTCATGGTTATTATTTGATGCAGTAGCATTAGATGCTAACTTTCCTGATGGTTTTCAAGTAAAAATTTCAACTACAGGCAATAATCCAGCTACCGATTTTACAAGTGCTGCTGTATTAACAGTAGCTGCTGAAAATGGAACTTGGACAACACATGCCATTGATTTATCGGCTTATGCAGGTTCAACAATTCATATTGCTATTATCAATAATAGTAATGATAAATTTTTATTAGGATTGAATAACTTCATCATCAAAGTATTGCCAAGCGATGATTTGAATTTTCAAGCTATGACACCTGGTACAAGTGATTATCTTTCTTATGCTTTAGTAAACGGAAGTGTAAATGTATTTGGTCAAGTAAGAAACCAAGGTTCGAATACAGTTACTTCATTTAATTTAAAAATTGATGATGGTATATCTGTAGCTACTTTTCCTCAAACACCTTCAATTGCTCCTTACCAAACTGCTATAATCAATGCTCAATACACTATGCCATCAATTGGTATGCATCCAGTAAAAGTTTGGGTTGAGTTATTAAATGATGTTGATAATTCGAATGATACATTGAAATCAGAATTTGGTGGTGCTTCTTTTACACCTACTCATCATATTGTATTTGAAGAAGGAACAGGTACATGGTGTGGTTGGTGCCCACGTGGTGCTGTATTTATGGATTCAGTTCATAAAGCTAATAAAAATGAAGTTTATATTGCAGTTCATAATAGCAATACTGACCCAATGCAAATTCCTAATTACGATAATGGAATTACTAGTCTTCCTGGATTTGGTGGATTTCCAAGTGTAGTAATTGATAGAGCCGAAGTAATTGACCCAAGTCAAATGTTTACTGGATTTACTAACCATATTGCAGATTTTGGGGTAGCTGATTTATCATTAACAGCTACATTATCTGGAAATACAATTACAGCTCATGCATCAGCAAATTTTGCAATTGATGCTAATGCAAATCATGATTATCGTTTAGCATTTGTTGTTACAGAAGATAGAGTATTTCATCCTGGTGATACTGCTTATGCACAACATAACTATTATAGTTCAGCTTCTCAAAATCAACCTTTAGTTGGTGCTGGTCTTAATTGGCAAACAGAACCTGTTTATGTATCTACACATAAATTTCATTTTGATTATGTAGCTCGTTCAATTGATGGTAACAACTTTGGTGGTACACCAAGTTCATTGCCTTCGACAATTACGCATGGTGCTACTTATAACCATACATTTACTTATACTATTCCTGCAGGAATGGATTCAACTAAAATACGTTTGGCTTTATTATTAGTAAGTAACAAATCTAAACAAGCTCAAAATGCAAGAGTAGTTGATTGGGTTAAAGCCGTTAAAACAGGTATGAGTGGTGTAATTGCAAACAACGAGTTTACAATGAGTATCTATCCTAATCCAGTTGTAAGCAGTTTAAATTTAGTAGTTGATATGAATGTTACTGATAATGTATCATATACAATAACTAATATTTTAGGACAAACTTTAGGACAAGAAAATTTAGGTGTATTATCTAATGGTTCAACCACAAATCATTCAGTTAATGTAGCTAATTTGCCTTCTGGAAATTACATTTTAACAGTTAAAACTTCAAAAGGAGTTTATACTAATAAATTCATTAAAGAATAATTTTTCTGAATTACAAAAAAGGCACAACAAATATTTGTTGTGCCTTTTTTTGTTTATTCTAAAATCCAATCTATATTTGAAAAAATATTTAATCATGAAAAAAATATTACTTACATTTTCTTTAATAATTAGTTGCTATGCAGTAACATTTGCACAATCATTTTCATTGCAAGATACCGTTGAAAACGTTAGTGGTACTTTATGTACAACTTCTGCCCATGGCGATTTTAAAGTATATAACACAGGCAACACACCCGATACTTTATCATGGTCAAGAGCATTTGAAAATAATTGGCCATCAGCATGGACAGTAGCCACTTGCGATAATAATGGCTGTTATTCAAGCAGTGTTGTTAAAATGACTTTTATTGTTGCACCTGGTGATTCGGCAACTATATCAATGACTATATCAACAAATGGAGTGGCTGGCAATGGTGTAATTTCTACTAATATTAGTAAAGTAGGTTCAAGTACTTCAGTTAAAAACAGAATGAAGGCAGTTGTTACAGCTTGTACAAACATAGGTATTAATGAAAATAAATTATCCGATATTAAATTTTATCCATCACCATTTCAATCAAATTTAAATGTTCAATTAAATAATAATTCAGCTGCTAAATCTATTGAGTTTTATAATTTAATTGGCTCGTTGGTATACAAGCAAGAAATAAATTCGAATGATGATTTTATTTCAGTAAATGCTAGTTCATTGCCAAAAGGATTATACTTTGTATCGTTATTAGATGCAAATAGAAAAGTAATTTTAAGCAAACGTGTAGAAAAAAATTAATTCTATTTAAAATAAAAAAAGCCGTCTCAATTGTTTGAGACGGCTTTTTTTTATTGCTAACATTTTATCAAATATTAGTATTACAAAATAAAAATGTTGAAATTCGCCTTTCATTTTTAAATCACACAATAATGTATTCAATAGCTATACACGGCGGCGCTGGAATTGTAACTCGTCAAACCATTTCCGAACACGATGACCCATTATTCAGACAAGGATTAAATGAAGCTTTAACAAAAGCCGAATCAGTTTTAAAAGCTGGCAAAAGCGCATTAGATGCCGTAGAAACAGCTGTAAAATGTTTAGAAGATAATCCATTATTTAATGCTGGCAAAGGCGCTGTATATACTAAAAAAGGAATTCATGAGTTGGATGCTAGTATAATGGATGGTAAAACATTGCAAGCTGGTGCAATTACAGGTGTACGAAATGTAAAAAATCCTGTATCTCTTGCCCGAATGGTAATGGAGCAAAGTGGGCATGTATTGCTTAGTGGCAAAGGCGCAAACGATTTTGCATTAAAAGTAAAAGTGCCAATGGAGTCGGATGATTATTTTTATACTAAATCAAGATACGACCAATGGTTAAAAGTACGGCATACAGATTTTTACCATCTTGATCATATTGGAGATGAAACACCCGATAGAAAGTTTGGAACAGTGGGCGCAGTTGCATTAGATATACATGGGAATTTAGCCGCCGCCACAAGTACAGGTGGAATGATAAATAAACAATTTGGCAGAGTGGGCGACAGTCCTTTGATTGGCGCAGGTACTTATGCCAATAACAATACTTGTGCAATAAGTTGCACTGGGCATGGCGAACATTTTATACGAATGGTTGCATCGTATGATGTATCATGTTTAATAGAATATAAAAATTTTAGCTTACAACAAGCCGTTGAAAAAGTGGTGTTAGAAAAACTGAAAAATGCTGGTGCCGAAGGCGGAATGATTGCCGTTGATACTAAAGAAAATATTGCTTTAGTTTTTAATTCGCTTGGAATGCACCGTGGTAGCATATCATCGGGAAGCAAAAAATATATTGCATTATATGGCGACGAATAAATTGATGACCAAGAAATTAAAAATGAAAAACACAAAAAAAATAATTGTAGTAATTGGGCTATTCTTCTGCACACTATTTTTTCATTCCTGCAAATGGATGAACAATAAAGATGATGATACAAATTTTGCTGTAAGCGATACAGCATCTATTCAAAAAATATTTATTGCAGATAAAGCAAATCACAAAATTATTTTAATTCGAGAAAAAAATAATTGGAAGGTAAATGGCAAATATATTGTTAGAAACGATGCTATAAGCCTTTTGCTGCAAGGCATTCACGATATTCATGTAAACAGACCCGTTTCTATTAAAGAACACAATGGTGTAGTAAAAGAAATGGCATCAACTGGTATTAAAGTTAAAATATTTGGAAAAAATGATGAGCTATTAAATGCTTATTACATTGGTTCAATTGCAAAAGATTATCAGGGCAATTATTTTTTAAAAGAAGGAAGCGAACAACCTTATTTGGTTGAAATACCTGGTTTTGAAGGCGAAGTAAGTGTTAGATATATTGTAGATGAATTAGATTGGCGAACAAAAAATATTACACAAATAAAACCAGCTGATATAAAAACTGTTTCGGTAATTTATTTTGATGAACGAAAAGATGAATCATTTAGCATTGCGCCGCTAAATTTAAACGAATATAAAATGATGCCCGACAAAGGCAAAACGGACGCAAAAAAATGTTTCGAACTTTTTTCAGCATTCAGAAATTTAAATGCACTAGCGTTTACCTTGCCCATAGCCGAAACAGATACTTTCAAAAAAATTCGTCCGTTTGCAATGATTGAAATTATAGGAAGCGACAATAAAAAGCAAACCATTGAATTGGTGCATGGTCCATTAAGCAGAAGAAGTAAAAAACAATTTGATGCATTTGGTAAACCCATGCGTTTTGATGAAGAAAATTATTTTGCATGGATTAATAATCATACCGATTTTATTAAAGTGCAAGATTTTGCTCTTCGTAATATTTTAAAAACAAAAGAATATTATTTATTAAAACAATAGATCCTTATCATGAAATTAAAATATTTAATTGTAGGGTTAATAGCTGTATGTTGGCTTTCAATAAGTGGTTGCAGTTGTAATAATGCACAAAAAAAAATTGATGAGCAAGTAGCAACAATTAAAGTTAGTTTAAAAATAAATAGATTCGATAACGAACTATTTGAATGTAATAAGCAAAATAATTTTGCATTGTTACAAAAAAAATATCCCACATTTTTCAAAATGTACATTGAGCAAATTTTGCAAATTGGAAAGCTTAATGATTCGGTGGATTTAAAATTAAAAATGTTTTGCAACAATAAATCAATTGCCAGTTTGCATGATACAGTTCAAAAATATTATATCGATTTTTCGCCTTATCAAATTCAATTGCAAAAGGCATTTCAGTATCATAAATATTATTTTCCGCAAAGCAAAATTCCATCGGTATATACATTTATAAGTGAATTTGGATATGGTGTAATTACTACCGATAGCACCTTAGCCATTGGATTAGATATGTTTTTAGGCGAACAATATCCTTACTATGTATCATTGGGTTTTCCAAATTTTATTATTCAAAAATGTAATGCAAAAAATATTGTACCATCGGCAATGAAAGCTTGGGGGCAATCACTTATCCCCGAAAATAATTCGAGAAAAAAATTAATTGATAGAATGATTAATGCAGGAAAAACAATGTATTATTTAGATAAAGTTTTGCCTCAAACCCCCGATTCTATTAAGATTGGATATTCAACCATACAGTTGATGTGGTGCGAATATAATGAGTTTAAAATTTGGGAATATTTTGTAAAACATAATTTATTGTATTCAACAGATATGATGGAAGTAAGCCACTATATTGGCGATTCGCCCGTAACACCTGGTATGCCACCCGATGCACCTGGCAATATTGGCACGTGGGTGGGATGGCAAATTGTAAAGGAATATATGGATAGAAATCCAAACCTATCCGTGCAACAATTAATGAATGAAACCGATGGGCAAAAAATTTTAGAACAAAGTAAATACAAGCCCAAGAAAAAATAAATGAAATGAAATTTTCGGAACAAATAAAATTAGCATTTCAATTTATTGTAAATAATAAATTACGAGCCACACTTACAGTAATCATCATTGCTTTAGGCATTACAGCATTGGTAGGAATTTTAACTGCTATTGATGGAATGGAAAATAGCATCAGCAATTCATTTACAAATATGGGTGCTAACAGTTTTAGTTTGCGCAATAAAGAAATGGTGGTACACATGGGTGGCAGCAATAAAAAGCCCCGAGAATTCAGACCCATTTCTTTTGATGAAGCCATTCATTTTAAATCACAATTTGAATTTCCAGCACAAGTTACCATGTCGGTACGATTAAGCCAGGTAGCTACTTTGGAGTATCAATCAGAAAAAACAAATCCGAATATTGGATTGATGGGAGTGGATGAAAATTATTTTAAAGTATCGGGTTATGATATTCAATTTGGAAGAAATTTTAGTAAAAATGAAATTGACGAAGGCGCATCTGTAGTGGTGTTAGGACGTGATGTAGCAACCAAATTATTCAAGAAACCTAAAAATGCAATTAATGAAATAATTAGTGTGGGTCATATTCAATATCGTGTTGTTGGGGTGTTGGCAAGCAAAGGCGTAAGTAGGTTTGTAAGCAGCGATAATAATGGATTTGTACCCGTGGTAAATGGCAAAAGAAGTTGGCCACTTTCATCAAAAGTATCTTATGTAATTACAGTTGGCGTTTCAAAATATCAATTGTTAAACCCTGCTGTAGCTGAGGCCGAAAGCCGATTTAGAATAATAAGAAAAACACCATTAGATATTGAAAATGATTTTGAAGTGATGCGTAGCGATGATTTAGCACATGAATTAATTAGCAATTTAAAATACGTTACATGGGCTTGTGTTTTTATTGCCATCATTACATTGATTGGTGCAGCCATTGGATTGATGAATATTATGCTAGTAAGTGTAAGCGAACGAACTCGTGAAATAGGTATCAGTAAAGCAATTGGCGCTACTAACAAAATTATATTGCAACAATTTTTGTTAGAATCTATTTTGGTCTGTCAGATAGGTGGTTTGTTAGGTGTGTTATTAGGTTTAGGTATTGGCAATGCTGTATCGGCTATGATGGGCAGCAGTTTTTTTATACCTTGGTTATGGATAATTTTAGGCTTGATAATATGTTTTGTAGTTGGAATTGCAGCAGGTATTTATCCTGCACTTACAGCTTCAAAGCTCAATCCTATTAATGCTTTGCGAAATGAATAAATAATTTATCGAAATAATTATATGACCACTACACCCGAAATAAACAACGAATTTAAATTAGCTGCCGAATACGTTTTACAAACTTCAAAAAATATTTTTTTAACAGGAAAAGCAGGTACAGGTAAAACCACATTCTTAAAATATATTCAAAATCAAACTCGTAAAAATACTGTGGTGGTAGCGCCTACTGGTGTTGCAGCAATCAACGCAGGTGGTGTTACGATGCATTCATTTTTTCAATTGCCATTTATTCCGTTTGTACCACAAGCTGGTGGCGGTTTTCAGGTAAATGATTTTGTAGATAGAAATACTTTATTCAATACAGTAAAATTTAATAAAAATAAAATTGAACTTTTTCGTGAGTTAGAATTATTAGTAATTGATGAAGTAAGTATGCTACGAAGTGATTTATTAGATTGTATTGATACCGTACTCCGACACTTTAGAAGGCAATGGGATAAGCCATTTGGCGGTGTTCAGGTTTTGTTTATTGGCGATATGTATCAGCTGCCACCAATTGTAAGAGAGTGGGATTTTTTAAAACAATTTTACGAAACACCATTTTTTTTTAGTGCTAAAGTGTTAGAAGAAAACCAACCTTTATACATCGAGCTAAAGAAAATTTATCGCCAAAACGAACAAGTATTTATTGATATTTTAAATCGCCTTCGCAATAATCAATTAGATAAAAATGATTACGAAATATTGCATCAACAATACAATCCTTATGATGTAAACAATCTTGAAAATTATATTACACTTACTACTCACAATTGGAAAGCTGATAAAAAAAACGAATTAGAATTAAATAAATTAGAAGGCGAACGATTTCATTTTAGAGCAAAAATTGCCGAAGATTTTCCCGAAAATGCATATCCTGTTGAAGAAAATTTATATTTGAAAACAGGCGCCCAAGTAATGTTTATTAAAAACGATAGTAGCCTTGAAAAGCGCTATTTTAATGGAAAATTGGCTACCGTAGTAAAAATAAAAGATGAAGAAATTACAATAAAATTTCATGATTCGAATATTGAAATGGTAGTTGAACATGAAACGTGGCGCAATGTGAAATACAATTTGAATAAGGAAACCAATAAAATAAGCGAAGAAGAAATCGGTAGTTTTTCGCATTATCCAATTCGATTAGCTTGGGCAATTACTATTCATAAAAGTCAAGGTTTAACTTTTGAAAAAGCTATTATTGATGCTGGCGATGCATTTGCACCAGGGCAAGTGTATGTGGCATTAAGCCGATGCACTACCTTAAAAGGTGTGGTATTGCTTTCAAAAATAACTTCATCATCGGTTAAAACAGATGAACGAATTATTGAATTTGCTAATCGTGAAAATACGATAGACGAACTAACTTCAAATTTAGAAAATGAAAAGAAAGAATACTCGAAAACCTTATTGGTAAAGGCTTTTAATTGGGCAAAAATGGTAAGCATTACCGAAGATTTTTTAGACGCTACCGAACTTAGGCAAATACCAGATAAAGAGGAAACACAATTGATGGCTAAAACTATGATTGAAAAAGCCCGAGAGCAACAGCAAGTGGCTGATAAATTTATACCTCGATTACAATTTATTTTAAATAATATTCATTTGCCCGAAAAAGAAAATGAATTAAATGATTTGGTATCACGGGCTGTACCTTACTTCTGTTCGGCATTACAAGATGATTTATTAAAACCATTTAGAAAATATATTGCTTCATTAAAGGGTAAAAAAAATGTAAAAGCATATACCAAAGAATGTGTTGAAATAGAATTAATGATGTATCATCAATTGCAATTGGTAGAAAAATTATCATTTGGCGATACCGTTTTTTATACAGGAAATTCGTTTAGCGGTGCAATTGAAAAAACAGATTTAAAACAAATTGCGAAGAAAGCAGAAAAAGGAGATTCGCATAAATATTCGTTTGAATTATACAAAGAAGGAAAAACGATTGACGAAATTAGTGTGCAACGTGGCATGGCAAAAACCACTATTGAAAGCCATTTGGCAACTTATGTAGCAACTGGTAAAATTGATATTCATCAACTAGTAGATGCCGAAAAAATAAGAATAATTGAAGCTGCCGTAGCAGAAATGGGCGATGAAAAACTTACACCTTTAAAACAAAAACTAGGCGATGATTTTGGTTTTGGTGAAATAAGATTGACAATTAGTTATATGAAATGGAAACATAATAATTAAGAGTTCCACAACCATATTAAATAAAAAAGCCTTTCAGCGATTTACTGAAAGGCTTTTTTGTTTAATAATAAAATTAATGTTTGGCTAAATAATCAGCTACTCCAGCATGTGTATCTTTTAAGCCATCTTTACCCGATACCCAATTAGCAGGACAAACCTCACCATTTTCTTCAAAGAAAATTAATGCATCCAACATGCGCAAAGTATCATCCACATTACGTCCTAAGGGAAGATTATTTACTAATTGATGTTGAACGATACCTTCTTTATCAATTAAAAATAAACCACGATAAGCAATCAATTCGCCATTGGCAGCTAAATTGTTGTTATCATCTACAAAAAAATCGCCAGCCAACACATCATAATTAGATGAAATTGTTTTGTTGGTATCGGCAACTATTGGGTATGTAACACCTTTAATGCCGCCCTGTGCTTTGGTCATTTGCAACCATCCCCAATGTGATTGTTCTGTATCGGTGCTGCAAGCAACAACTGCACAATTGCGTTTTTCAAATTCGCTTAATTTTTCTTGAAATGCATGCAACTCGGTAGGGCAAACAAATGTGAAATCTTTTGGATAGAAAAAGAAAACAACATTTTTATTTCCTACATATTGTTGTAATGAAAAATCATCAATTATTTCATTACCATTAACTACTGCTTTTGCCTTAAATGATGGCGCTTTTCGACCTACTAATACTGACATATTTAATTTTATTTTTTTATATTGTTTTAGAAATTGAATTGCAAATGTAAATTGAAAAAATCTTAAAATTTATGATTTATATTTTGTTAAAGATTAAGATAAACTAACAACAAAAAATAAATTTTGTTTTCTTGCAACCAATATTTTAATATTTGCATCTTTGATGCATACTTTAAAGTTTTATTTTAATATCTTTTAGTTAATACAATGAAACAACATTTTTTATTTAGCATTTGTTTTTTAGCTTCTATTATTTTTTTAAATAGCTGTCGCAATGATTTTGATATTGCTGCGCAATGGAAGGAAATACCTGTGGTATATGGCTTATTAGATGCCGATAGCAGTGTACAATATATTAAAGTTGAAAAAGCATTTTTAGATAAATCTATTGGTGCTTATGATATGGCTTCAAAAATTGATTCAATTTATTATTTACAAAAATTAAAAGTAAAATTGTTTGCAACTGATCCTTCTACTAATTCGAAAATTATTGGCGAAGATTACACTTGCACATTGGTAGATGGCGATAGTATTGGATTAAAAAAAGATAACGGAACTTTTGCAAGTTCGCCAAATTATTTTTTCAGATTAAAACATAAATTAGATGCAAAATATAATTACAATTTAGAAATTACTAAGCCAGATGGAAGCATTGTAGCTACTGCTGTTACTAATGTTTTGGGTAAAGTGGTTTTTTCGCAATCTTATACCACATCTAGCACAGGATTTAATTTTTACGTAAAAAATATACAAACTCCCAACAAAATTGTTTTTTTAATGACTCCAGATGCAAATGCTGTGTCATGCGATTTAGTAATCAGAACTTATTATAAAGAAGTACCCATTAATTCAACCGATACAACTTTTCATTATGCTGATTGGAATGTATTATCCAATGTTACTTATGTAAATGGCAAAGCGCTTAATGATGCACCATCATTTATTGGCACGGGTTATTATTTGAATTTAAAAAATGAATTAAGAGATAAACCGAAAAATGTGAAACGCTTTTTTAATCGATTAGATTTTATTGCTTTTTCGGGCAATCAGATATTTGAAGATTATAGAAATGTAATTAATGCTCAATCGGGTTTTACGTCGGGCAATTCGCAACCTGTATATACCAATATTATAGGTGGTGGATTAGGATTATTTGCTAGCCGCAATACCACTACACTTAAAGATGTATTGCTTTCAGCTACATCTTTAGATTCAATAAAAAAAGGAAGGTATACTTACGATTTAGGATTTGATAATTAATTTTTTAAAAAAAGATTTGAAATAATAATTGAAAAATTTAATCAATCATTATAAGGCATAAAAAAATTTTTTGTTATCCATTGAAAAGCGAACATTAAATAGTTCGCTTTTTTTATCTCATTAATTTCATTTTGCTAACTGCTTTTTACATCTATATTTGTAGAAATACATACGCTTATGTTATCTCAAAATCAATCATTGAAACAATTGCAAAAAATGTCGCCTCAACAAATTTTGTTGATGAAACTTTTGCAAGTACCTACAGCCCAATTAGAAGATAGAATAAAAGAAGAACTTGAATTAAATCCAGCATTGGAAGACCCCAAAACAACCGCCGATGAAGACATTTATGAAACTAAAAGCGTAGAGGATGAATTAAGAAATGATGAATTAGAAAAAAATAAAAACGAAGAAGAAATTACATCATCTGAAGATTTGAATATGGAAGAATATTTAAGCGATGATAATTTAGATACACCTGATTATAAAACAAAAGGAGATGATTATAGCGATGACGATGATGATAACAAAACTATACCACATGCAGTAACTAAAAGCTTTCATGAGCATTTAGAGCAACAATTGGGGTTATTAGAATTAGATGATCATAAATTTTTAGTTGCCGATTATATTATTGGTAGCATTGATGATGATGGATATTTACGTCGCCCATTGGATGCGATGATTGATGATTTAGCATTTTCGCAAAATGTGTACACTACTTTAGAAGAATTAAATAATTTGTTATACAACATTCAGCAATTTGACCCACCTGGTATTGCTGCCCGAAACTTACAGGAATGCTTATTAATTCAGCTTCGCAAAAAAGAACATCAAACACCTTATGTAAAATTAGCCATCAAAATAATAGAAAATAATTTTGATGAATTTACCAAAAAACATTACGACAAATTGTGTAAAGAATATGATATTGATGACGAGTTATTGAAAATAGTATTAGAACAAATTACACACTTAAACCCCAAGCCAGGAAGCGGTTATAACGAAAATAGCAAGATGGATTATTATGTAATACCTGATTTTATTTTAACTAATAACGATGGGGAACTTACACTTACACTTAATTCAAGAAATGCTCCCGAATTAAAAATTTCAAATCACTTTAAAGAAATGATAAGAGATTTCGAAAAAAGTGAAAAAAAAGATAAGCAACAACGAGACGCTATTTTATTTGTGAAACAAAAATTAGATTCAGCTAAATGGTTTATTGATTCTATAAAGCAAAGGCAACATACCATGATGTTGGTAATGAGAACATTATTGAAAATACAATACAATTATTTTTTAACAGGTGATGAATCGGATTTAAAACCTATGATTTTAAAAGATATTGCCGAACCTACAAACCTTGATATATCAACAGTTTCAAGGGTTGCCAATAGCAAATATATACAAACCGAATTTGGCACATTATCACTAAAATCTTTTTTTAGCGAATCGATGAGTACAGATAGTGGAGAAGAAGTATCGAACAAAGAAATCAAAAAAATATTAAGTGAATTAATTGCGATTGAAAGCAAAAAGAAACCTTGGAGCGATATTTATTTGATGGAAGAATTAAATAAAAAAGGCTATAATATTGCCCGTAGAACAGTAGCAAAATACCGTGATATGTTGGATATACCAGTAGCAAGATTGAGAAAGGAATTATAAATATTTTATAAAAAAAATGAACAACACTACACAACATAAAGTTATTTTAATCATCATGGATGGCTGGGCAAAAGGCTTGGGTGATAGCACCGATGCAGTTTCGCAGGCGAATCCAACTTTTGTAAATAATTTATACAAGCAATATCCTAACAGCGAATTGATTACCCACAGCGAATGGGTGGGCTTGCCTGACGGACAAATGGGCAACAGCGAAGTGGGGCATTTGAACATTGGCGCAGGTAGAATTATTTATCAAGATTTGTTGAAAATTGACATTGCAGTTCGTGAAAAAAAATTAGAAGAAAACAAAGCATTGCTTGATGCTATCAATCATGCGAAGCAAAATAATTGTACGTTGCATTTGATGGGTTTGGTGAGTGAAGGTGGAGTGCATAGTTCGATGAACCATCTGAAAGCCTTGTGCAACATAGTTTCTACACATGAGGTAAAAAATGTTTGCATTCATGCTTTTACCGATGGTAGAGATACTGACCCGAAAAGTGGTAAAAATTATTTAGCTGATTTAGAAAAATTTATTGAAGAAAATAATTCGATTGAAAAAATCACTAACCCCTCTCCACTTGGAGAGGGAACAAAGGGTGAGGCAGAAAAAAAGAAAGATTTTTTCAATCGAAGCAACATCAAAATTGGTAGTATCGTTGGGCGATATTATGCGATGGATAGAGATAAACGTTGGGAACGTGTAAAGCAAGCGTATGATTTGTTAGTAAATGGCATTGGCGCAGAATCCGCTTCGGTGGCTGATGCTATCACTTCATCTTATAATAATAATGTTACTGATGAATTTATTTTGCCTGTAAAAATTGAAAATAATTTTTCAGCCATAAAAGAAAATGATGCCGTGATTTGTTTCAATTTCAGAACGGATAGATGCCGAGAAATCACACAAGCATTAACACAACAAGATTTTCATGAGCAAAACATGCATACCATGAAATTGCATTACACCACCATGACAAGGTATGATGATACTTACAAAAATGTGTATGTCATTTTTGATAATGATAACGTAGAAAGCCCATTGGGTGAAGTATTGGCGAAGCATGGCAAAAAACAAATTCGCATTGCCGAAACAGAAAAGTATCCGCATGTAACTTTCTTTTTCAATGGTGGCAGAGAAGAACCATTTGTTGGCGAACAACGAATTATGATTCCATCACCAAAAGTTGCTACTTATGATTTGCAACCCGAAATGAGTGCTTACCCAATGAAAGATGCAATAGTAGCTGAATTGAAAAAAGGCGAAGTTGATTTTGTGTGTTTGAATTTTGCCAATGCAGATATGGTAGGGCATACAGGCGATTTTAATGCTGTGATGAAAGCTGTGAAAACAGTAGATGAATGTGTGAAAGATGTAGTTACAGTTGCGTTAGAAAATGGCTACACCATTTTATTAACTGCCGACCATGGTAATGCTGATTACATGATAAACCCTGATGGAACGCCGAATACAGCTCATACAAAAAATCCTGTTCCACTTTTTTTTATTGATAAAAATGAAAAGCCCGATTTGAAAAGTGGCAAACTAGCTGATTTAGCACCAACTATTTTATCGTGGATGGGTATTGAAATACCAAAAGTGATGACAGGCGAAATTTTGATTTAACACCTCAAAATTTCTTATTCTTCCATTGGTTCTTCGTAGTATTTGGTTTCGGCTATTTTTTTATCAATGATGCTGCCTTTAGCACCATTTTGTTTAGCAAGTTTCCAATAATCAACGGCTTTTGTAACATCTTTTAAAAAGAAATTTACATCGCCCAAATGCTCCAATATAGTTGCATTTTTATCTGCGCCATTGTTATACGCTTTTTCAATCCATTCTTTAGCTTCAAAATATTTTTTTTGCTGAAACATTATCCAACCATAAGTATCTTGAAAAGATGAATTACGCTGTTGAATAATATTTGATTTTTTCGAAAGCAACTCTGCTTTCTCTAATTTATCATTTCTTACTGATAAATAATAAGCATAGTTGTTCATCACAAAAGCATCATCGGGCTTAAGTTCTAAAGCTTTATCATAAGCGCTATCACTAGCATTATTAAACTTCATGTTGTGATAAGCATCGCCCAATGATGAATAAAATTGAGCTTGCAAAGCCGTATTATCGCCACACATGGGTATGCCACGTTTCAAACTTTTTACCGATTTTTCAAATCGTTTTAATTGTGTATTGGCAAAGCCATTAAAAAAATAACACAAAGCTTGTTCTGGAAAAAGTTGAATTGCCTTGGCTGTATAAATTTCTAATGAATCATTTTGTTTTAAATCACTCATCATAAAAAATATTTGTTGCCATACACCAAACTCTTTGGTTTCAAACACTAAACTTTTTTTATAATCTGCCAATGCCTCTTGTGTTTTGTGCATTTGTGCATACACATCACCACGTATTGCATAACCTTTTGCTTCCTTTGGATTTGATTTTACTAATAAATCGGATTGTGTAAATGCATCAGCCATTTTAGTAGAATCAATAGCAGCTTTTTGAATTAGCAAACCTAACATTCCTATTTTCATTTCGGCTGGCAACTCTTTTGATTCAATACATTTTGATAAAGTTTCATAAAAATGTTGGTAATCATTTTTTCGAAAATAAAATTGAGCCATTGATACATAACCCCTGCCATCGCCTGGGCTAACTTTCATCAATCGTTCATAAGTTTGCATTGATTTTTCTGGTTGATTATTGGCTTCATACAATTCTGCCAACATGCCATAATAGCGTATTTCAGCAGGGTTTGAAGCAATCAATTTTTCTAATTCGGCTGCTGCTAAATCAACTTTGCCCATGCGCAAATACACTTGTTGTTTTTGCAAACTAAGTTCTTCACTACTTCCATTTTTTACTTCCAATTTATTAAATAGCCTTAATGCTTCATCATTTTTTCCGCCCTTTTGATATAAATAAGCAGCTGTTAAATAATAATCTTCTTCTTCGGGATATTGCGAAATCAGTTCTTCGTAAACTGCTGCTGCATCGCTCAATTTATTATTAAAAGCCAATGCTTCGGCATACTGCACTTGGTACCATTTATTTTGTTTATCTAGCTTTACGGCAGTTTTTGCAAATAGTAAAGCAGGCTCATATTTTTGTGTTTCGATATAGATTTTTGATAGCTGATAATATGCTGCATCATTGTTAGGATTTGTTCTAACACATTCATTAAATTTACTAATGGAAAGTGGCACATCGCCTAGTGTATAAGCTTTTACAGCATCTAAAAATAATTTTTGTTCATCGCTTGATTTAGCATCTAATTGATTTTCGGTAGCCGAATTTTTTGTAGATGATTGAGCGGATTTATTTGAACCACACGATTGCAGCAAAACAAAAACAACACTACATAACAGAAATATTTTTTTCATATTTTTTTGTAATCAATAAATGAAATTACAATATCGTGGTATAATCGCCAATGCTTACATCTTCGGCTTTTGAAATTTTTTGTACAAAATTTCCAATCATTGAATTGGTAATACAAGCATTTTCAATTTTCGAATTAGTTTGTACAATACTATTTTCAATTACTGATTTTTTAACGATTGATTTTTCACCAACTGAAACATAAGGACCAACAATACTATTTTCCATTGTTACATTTTCGCCAATAAAACAAGGCTGAATTACAGTGCTATTAATAATTTTAGCCGATGCAGGTATTTTTAAATTATTTGCATTTAAAGCCAATACACGTTGATTGGTGTACACCGTAGCATCTTTATTTCCGCAATCTAACCATTCTTTTACTTGCCCAGGTTTAAATTGTGTGCCTTTATTTTTCATGTTTTCTAAAGCATTGGTTAATTGATATTCGCCTTTTTCTTTAATATCATTATCCAATAAATATTGCATTTCACGGCGCAAATAATCACCATCTTTAAAATAATAAATACCAATAATCGCTAAATCGCTTACGAATTCTTTTGGCTTTTCTACAAAATCAGTAATCATATTTTTATCATTCAATTTAACCACCCCAAATGCTGATGGATCTTCAACTTTTTGAACATAAATTACACTCTCATCTGATGCTTCAATTTTAAAATCGGCATAAAATAATGTATCGGCAAAAGCTACCATTACATTACCTTTCAAACATTCTTCGGCACACATAATGGCATGTGCCGTACCCAACGGAACATCTTGATAAAATATTTTTCCTTTAGCACCCAATCTTTCAGCAATTGCCAATAATTGCAATTCGGTTTCTTTACCAAAATCGCCAATTACAAATGCAATTTCATTTATTTTTTCGTTACACATAGCAGCTATATCTTCTGCTAATCTTTCTACAATTGGCTTTCCACCCACTGGTATCAATGGTTTTGGAGTAGTTAATGTATGTGGTCGCATCCTTTTTCCTGCACCAGCCATGGGTATAATTATATTCATGTAATCAATAATTTAGATTTAATATTTTTATTTTTTCTCTTCACATTGGCTCAACAAATAGCCTGCAAAACCTAATCCCCAATTAGGATGCAACTCGGTTGCAGGTTTATATTTTGAATAACAATTCATTGATTTTACTAATACTGGTTTTGCTCTTTCTTTTCCGCCGCCAAACATTTTTGGTGTATAAAATAAGGCTTGTCCTCTGGTTAAATATATTCTTGGATTTAATGAATCAATAGCTTCGGCTTGCATTAAAATACCTGCTGAAATTTTACCATATTTTGCCCCACGACTCATTGGGCTTACCATAATTCTAGCACCATTCACACGGGCTTTCATTACATAAATTTCTGAATTATTGGGTTGTAATGAATCTGCTTTGTTTATTGCTGCTTCGGCTTTATCGCATACTGCATCTATTTCTTCGCCTTTTAAACCCATGTAACAAGTCATTTGATTGCAATAAGCTGCATAATAAAATGGCAACCATTGTGTTTTTTCTTTATTTGCAATTAACTCGAAACGATTGGCAGTAGCCATATAATCATCTTTTGTTTTAGCCGAATCCATTAATGCAATGGTGCTTTTCATCATTGTATTATATTTTTCGCTTTGTGCAAATACCGAAACACTTATCATTAAAATGCTTACAGCTAATAGTATTTTTTTCATTTTAAAATTGGTTTAATTTTTATTGATTAATTTTTCTAAACTTGAATCATAAATAGTTTGATAATGTTTGCATTTTCCAAAATCAATTCCGTTAATGCTTATTGCATCATCATCTACAGTTCCAATTAATTCAATTGGAACAATATCTTTTTTACACAAAGCTTCAAAAGCCGCTTGGTGCTTAGGTTTTACAGTTACTATTACTCTGCCTTGTGCTTCGCCAAATAATAAAGCATCCATACGCATATCATCATCTTTCATTTCAATATCAACCCCATAACCATTTACCATAGCCGATTCTATGATATTCATAAACAAACCACCTTCTGAAATATCATGAGCCGAAACCACTAATTTTTCAGCAATTACTTCTCTTACTAATTGCTGCATATTGTATTCTTCATCTAAATTAAAATAAGGTGCTGGCGAATTTTTTACGCCATGATGATGAATTAAATATTGCGATGAAGCAATATCATTTACATTTTTACCTATTAAATAAATTAAATCGCCAGGCTTACGAAACGCAATACCCATCTTATTTTCGTGGTTTTGTAATAAACCCATCATACCAATTGTTGGCGTTGGTAAAACTGGCCCCACATCACTCGATTGATTATAAAAACTAACATTGCCACCAGTTACAGGCGTTCCAAATTTTTCACAAGCTGATTTCATACCCATAATAGCATGCGCAAATTGATAGTACACTTCTTCATTATATGGGTTGCCAAAATTCAAACAATTAGTAATTGCCATCGGCTCACCACCGCTACATACAATATTTCTTGCAGCCTCTGAAACGGCAATAGCAGTGCCTACTTCGGGGTTTGCATGAATATAATATGGATTACAATCAACCGTTAAAGCCAATGCTTTTTGTGTTCCATTTATTCTTACAATAGAAGCATCGGATGGCATATTGGTAGTTTGATTTCTCACTTGCACCATGCTATCATATTGCTCATAAATCCAACGTTTGCTAGCCATATTTGGTAATGAAATTAATTGAATAGCCACCAGTTGCATATCGCTTGGTTCTTCAATATTTTCAATATCAAATTTTTTAATTTCTTCAAAATATTTTGGCTCTTTCATGGTGCGATGATACACAGGCGAATCGCCGCCCAGCACTAAGTTCACGGGTTTTACTCGGGCAATTAATTCATTGTTAAAAGTAAATTCTAAAATTTCTTCTTCTATTACTTCGCCAATCACAGCGCAATTCAAATCCCATTTATCAAATATTTTTTCAATGGCTGCTTCTTTACCTTTTTCAACCACCACCAACATTCTTTCTTGCGATTCGCTCAACAACATTTCCCAAGGTTTCATGTTGGTTTGCCTTGTTGGAACTTTGTTCAAATCAATCTTCATTCCCACTTTTCCTTTCTCACTCATTTCGCTGGTTGAACAAATAATTCCTGCTGCGCCCATATCTTGCATGCCTGCAACACAGCCAGCATCAATAGCTTCAAGCGTTGCTTCCAATAATAATTTTTCCATAAAAGGGTCGCCCACTTGCACACTTGGTAATTCTTCGGCACTATCTTCTGTAATATCAGCCGATGCAAAACTTGCACCGTGAATGCCATCTTTTCCAGTTGCACTTCCTACAATATAAACTTTACTGCCAGGATTTTTTGCAGTAGCCGAAACAGTTTTACCTAACTCCACAATGCCAGCACTGAAAGCATTTACAAGCGGATTGATGTTGTACGATTCATCAAAATAAACTTCGCCGCCCACGGTTGGTACACCAAAGCAATTGCCATAATCGCCAATTCCTTTTACCACACCTTTTAATAAATTACGAGTATTTGAATGATTAAAATCGCCAAACCGTAATGAGTTTAACGATGCCACAGGTCTTGCACCCATTGTAAAAATATCACGACTAATTCCGCCAACACCCGTTGCAGCGCCTTGATAAGGCTCAATAGCTGATGGATGATTATGTGATTCGATTTTGAATACACAGCCCAAACCATCACCAATATCAACCAAGCCAGCATTTTCTTCACCAGCTTTGGCTAAAATATGTTTGCCATCTTTTGGTAATTTTTTAAGCCAAGCAATTGAGTTTTTGTAGCAGCAATGTTCGCTCCACATTACACTAAACATAGATAGTTCAGTAAAATTGGGTTCACGACCCATTAACTCAATCAGCTTTTCCCATTCATCTTGTTTTAAGCCTAATTCTAAAGCGTTTTGTAACGTTGGTTTTGGTAAATTATCGTTTGGAATATTCATGTATAAAAAAATATGAAGCGCAAAAATACAATTTCAATCTACATTTATAATAACTTCTTTTTAATAATGATTTACACCAATTTATCTCAACCATATTCAGCAAATACAATAAATTAGTATTTTAGCGCCGCAATGAAAGTACTATTTACCAGCTATGATGGATTGACTGACCCTTTAGGGCAATCTCAAATTTTACCCTATTTATCAGGTCTTTCGGCTAAAGGAGCTGATATACATATTATTAGCTTTGAAAAGCCAGAACGATTTGCCAAACACCAATCTTTGATTGATGGCATTATTAAACATAATAATTTAAAATGGACGCCATTAAGCTATACTAAGCGCCCACCAGTGCTTTCAACTATTTACGATTTATTGAAATTAAGAAATGCAATTGCAAAGATTGTAAAAACAAATGGTGTAGATATTATTCATAGCCGAACTTTAATTACCACTGTGGTTTGCCTTTGGGCAAAACAAAAATTTAATTTAAAATTAATTTTTGACATGAGAGGTTTTTGGGCTGATGAAAGGGTGGAAGGCAAATTATGGAATATTAAAAACCCACTTTTTAAATTTATTTATACTTATTTTAAAAAGAAAGAAGCGGCTTGCTTGCAGGCTGCATCGCATATTATATCATTAACTCATGCTGGTAAAAAAGAAATATTAACATGGGATTTAGCCATTGATGAAAGTAAGATTACTGTAATTCCATGCTGTGTAGATGTTGATTTTTTTAATCCAAATAAAATTGCGCAATCAAATAGAACGTTGATTAGAAAAGAACTGAATATTGATGAAACCGATACCATATTTATTTATACGGGCGGCATAGGCACATGGTATTGTTTAGATGAAATGATGCAATTTTTTAAAACATATAATGATAAAAATACTGCTTCGAAATTTGTAATATTAACTGCTGAACCTCCTCAACTAATTAAAGATTCGGCTGTAAAAAATAAAGTTGATGAATCGTTGATTCGTATACTCGAATCGCCAAGAAGTAAAATGCCACAATACTTGGCAGCGGCTGATATTGCACTATTTTTTATTTTACCAAGTTATTCAAAAACAGCATCGTCGCCTACCAAACAAGGCGAAATGATGGCGATGCAATTACCCATTGTATGCAATGATAATGTGGGCGATACAGGTTTTGTAATAAGACAATATGATGCAGGCTGGGTAGTTAAAAATTTTAATACAAATGAATTTGAAACAATAGCAACTTCATTACTAAATAACCCTATTAAAAATGTAGCATTGATTAGAAGCGGTGCCGAAGAATTTTATGGATTACATCATGGTGTAGAAAAGTATTGGCATATTTATCAATCCATTTCTAAAAATAATTTATAAAAAACATTCATCCCATTGTATAATTTTACTTTTCGAAAAAAATAAGAATTTTAATAAAAAAACATGCTTATGAAATATATTGATATGGATAGTTTGAATGAAAGACTAAATAGCATTCATAACGATTTTAATTCCAAAAAACCGTTTCGTTATACCATGTTCGAAAATTTTTTCAAAACAGAAAAAGCTGAAGAGATTTTAGCCAATTACCCAAATATTGAAAATGGAAAATGGGATGGTACAACCTATATTGACCAAAAAAATAAATTTCAAAAAACAAAGTTTGAAAGCGATAGTACATTCGAACATGTATTTGAAGAATTAAATTCGCCCGAATTTTTGCAATGGCTTGAAAAAGTTTGTAAAATAGATGGATTAATGGGTGATAAAGAATTGTTTGGTGGCGGCTTACACCAATCTACAAATGGTGCTTTTTTAAATGTACATATTGATTATAATTTTCATCCAACCACAAAAAATCATCGCAGATTAAACGTGTTGGTATATATGAATAAAGATTGGAAAGATGAATACGAAGGACATATTGAATTGTGGGATTTATCGGATAATAATAAAAATCAATTAGCTAAAATTGCTCCTAATTTTAATCGTTGCGTAATATTCGAAACTAATGAAATTTCATTTCATGGTCATCCTAAACCATTGAATACACCAGCGCATATCAACAGAAAATCTATTGCTACTTATTACTATACTACTACCCGACCAGCGCATGAAATATCGGGCGACCACAACACCATCTATGTAAATACGGAAGGTGTAGGCGGACAAATGAAAAGATTTACAGCAGGTGTAAAAGCATTTTTGGAACGAATAAATAAAAGATAAAAATTGCCAACTAAAATTTTATTTATTGCCGCTCATTACCCCAATCGTTCACCTGGTCAACGATACAGGTTTGAGCAATACATGAATTATTTAAACGAAAATAATTTTGAATGCAAATTGGCTTACATTATTAGTAAGCAAGATGATGTACTATTTTATGCGCCTGGTAAAATTTTTATTAAATTTTTATTGTTGATTAAATTTTTTTTAAAAAGATTAATGCATGTATTTGAGGCCACACAATACGATGTGATTTATATTTTCAGAGAAGCATTTTTTGTTGGTGGGCCAGTGTTTGAAAGGCTTTTAAAACTAACAGGTAAAAAAATAATTTTCGACTTTGATGATGCTATTTGGTTGCCTAATGTATCGGATGAAAATAAAAAATTTCTGTTTTTAAAAGCGCCCAATAAAACTTCTTCTATTTGTAAAATGGCTGATGTGGTGGTTACAGGCAACGAATATTTATCTAACTATGCTAAACAATTTAATGAAAATGTGGTCATTATTCCATCCACAATTGATATGAATTATTACCAACCAAAAGAAATAAAAAAACAAAAAAATGTAGTAACGATAGGTTGGTCGGGCAGTGCTACTACTGTTCAACATTTTAAAACACTATTATCTGTATTTGAAAAATTGAAAGAAAAATATGCCGATAAAATTGAGTTTGTGGTATACGGCGACCCAAATTATGGCAACGAAAAATTAAATATTAAAGGCATTAAATGGACACATGAAAGCGAAGTAGAAACCATTTATAATTTTGATATTGGAGTAATGCCATTGCCCGATAATCAATGGACACAAGGCAAATGTGCGATGAAGGGATTACAATATATGGCATTAAAAGTGGCTACTATTATGTCGCCAGTGGGTGTGAATAAAAAAGTAATTCAGCATGGCATCAATGGATATTTAGCAAGCAACGATGAGGAATGGATGGCTTGTTTAGAATTATTAATTAATGATACTCTGCTTCGAGAAAAAATAGGGATGGCAGGCTATACAACTGTGGTAAACAATTATTCGGTAGAAGCTAATAAGAACAATTATACAGATGCAATTAAATTAGCTTTGCAGCTATGAAACAAATTGTAATTATTGGTGGTGGCGCAGCAGGTATTTTTGCAGCCGTAAATGCAGCAAGATTAGGCAATGAAAATTGCAAAGTAATTGTACTCGAAAAATCGAATCAATTATTAAGCAAAGTAAAAATAAGTGGTGGTGGTAGATGCAATGTTACCCACCATTGTTTCGAACCAAAAGAATTGGTAAAAAATTATCCCCGAGGAAGCAAAGAATTATTAAGCGCATTTTATCATTTTAACCCAACCCATACTGTTGAATGGTTTCAGAACAGAGGTGTTGAAATAAAAACAGAGGCTGATGGTAGAATGTTTCCTGAAAGTAATGAATCGCAAACCATTATTGATTGCTTATTAAACGAAGCAAAAAAATATGATGTAGATATAAAAACATCTTTCGAAATTGAAGCTATTGAAATTGAAAATAATCAATTTATCATCAAAAATAAATACAAGAATATTATTGCTGATAAATTATTAATAGCCGCAGGTGGTAATGCATTGGGCAGTTTAACTAAAAAAATAAAAGAATGGAAACATACCATGCAGCCTGCCATTCCATCGCTGTTTACATTTAATATTCCTAATCATCCTTTTAATCAGTTATCGGGCATTGGGCTTGAAAAAGTAGAAATTACATTGCCCGAAATAAAACAAAAAATGCAAGGCGCATTTTTGTTTACACATTGGGGCATAAGCGGCCCAGCGGTTTTAAAACTTTCGGCATTTGCTGCCAAAGAATTATTTGAAATGAAATATCAATTTAAAATATTGATAAATTTTGTTCCCGAATTATCTACCAATGAAGTGAAAGAAATGATTTTGAAAGCAAAGCAAAATCAAGCCAAACAAAAAGTTTGTAGTAATCCATTATTCTTTTTACCAAAAAGACTATGGTTATTAATTTGTGAGCAAAGCAATATTGCAGCTACCATAAATTTTGCTGATTTGAATAAAAACCAAATAGAAAAACTGCATCAACTTATTACTTCATATCCTTTGCAAGCTAATGGCAAAGCCACTTTTAAAGATGAATTTGTAACCTGTGGTGGCATTACATTAAATGAAATAAATTTTAAAACAATGGAAAGCAAAATTGTTTCTAACTTATTTTTTGCTGGCGAAATAATTGATGTAGATGGAATTACAGGCGGATTTAATTTTCAAAATGCTTGGACGACAGGAATCATTGCTGCTGAAAATATGGTAGCTTGAATTATTATTATCCTTTCACAAATTTTTGCATTTAATACATTGCTGTTTCTATTAGTAGTTTTTACAAAGTAAATTTTTAAAATTAATGATATCGTTTTACAGTGTAAATAAGGTAGTAACAAAAAGCCCCAATAATGATTGTATTGGGGCTTTTTGTTTTTTATAAATAATGATAATTACATCATAGCTGCATCGTATCTTTTGCTTACTTCAGCCCAATTTATTACATTCCAAAATGCGGCAATATAATCAGGGCGGCGATTTTGATAATGTAAATAATAAGCATGTTCCCATACATCTAATCCTACTATTGGTGTGCCTTTGCAATCAGCAATATCCATTAGTGGATTATCTTGATTGGGGGTACTGCAAACGCATAATTTTTTATTAGCATCTACACATAACCAAGCCCAACCACTACCAAAACGAGTAGCACCTGCGGCTGCAAATTTTTCTTTAAAAGCATCAAACGAACCAAATTCAGCTGTTATCGCATCAGCTAATTTTCCAATAGGTGTACCACCAGCATTGGGTGCTAATGAATTCCAGAAAAAGGTATGATTCCAATGTCCGCCGCCATTGTTTCTTATAGGCATTGGATATTTTGAAATATTGGCAATCAATTCTTCAATTGATTTGTTTTCAGCATCTGTACCAATAATGGCATTGTTTAAATTAGTAACATAAGCATTGTGGTGTTTGCCATGATGAATTTCCATGGTCAATTTATCAAAGTGTGGCTCTAAGGCATCATGTGCATAAGGTAGCGCTGGTAATGTATGTGGCATTTTTATTTTTATTTATTATAATTATTCAAAAAAATTATTCTGCTTTCTTTTTTGTAGCTCGTGGTTTTTTTTCTTTTGCAGGTGCTTCTTCAGCGCTTTCTTCTTTTACTGTTTTTTTTCGAGCTGCTTTTTTAGCAGGTTTTTCAGTAGCTGCTTCTTCTGCAAATAAAGTTGAAGCTTCTTCTTTTCTTGTTTCTTTTACTTCAGCTGTTTTTGATTCAGCTACAGAAGTAGTTTCTATTTTTGTTTCTTCCACTTCATCAAAATTCATGTCTTTGCAGATAGCAAACCATTTTATGAATTTTTTTATATCGCTAATTTTCACTTTTTCTTCATCATAATTAGGCAATACAATTTTAAAATATTTTTTTAAAATATCGTTGGCGCTGTTGTGGTCAACGGGTGGATGGGTAGCAAATTTGTCTTTAGCCGATTGCATAATTTTTCTTAATGGCACATTATCTTCCGATGTGTACATTTCAATACTATCTAAAGGGGTAAATTGATTAACACGGCTACTATAAAATTGGGTGCTGCTATCTTCAAGCGATTTGGCAATAACGCCATTGCTTCGGTTTCCTACTAATTCATACAAACCACTTTTGCCGCTGATGTAAATAATGTTTTTAAAATCCATTTTATATTGATATAATAATTTTGTTTGGGTGGCAAAAA
The DNA here is from genome assembly GCA_046051225.1 of Bacteroidota bacterium. Lineage (GTDB taxonomy): Bacteria > Bacteroidota > Bacteroidia > Chitinophagales > CAIODY01 > CAIODY01. Next base: position 86,163 of record JBJOOR010000012.1, read on the forward strand.
TAAGATTAATTGCCAAATAGCGAAATGAAATTAACACTTAACTATTTTGAGTGAAAAATCTCAAATGATTTATTCGTTTTTTGTTGTGTTGTTTTGTTCCAGAATTCAGCAACATAAAATCCATTTTCAAATTCCTTAACATTCATTGAATAATATTTATTCATCAAAAATGATTTCACTTTGTAGCCAGTTAATGAATAAATAGTTGTTTCAAAATTATCATTACTATTCGTTTCAAAAATTAATTCAGAAGAAGATGGATTAGGATATAGATTTATTTCATTTACCAAGTCTAATTTTTCAACTCCTACCATATAATTTATTAATGGCAATGAAATATATGAAGTATAAATATTGCTGCAATAAACTGTATTAGCTGCAATTGCTGGATTTACTAAAGTATCTAAACTATTGTTTGGATAGGGTGCTTTTGCAGTGTTCATATTTCTATTAAATGCTGGATAATTTGATGATGAAACATCTAATCGTATTTTATGTCCAGCCAAAAAAGTGATACAACTTGCAGGCAATGTTATTGCACAATCATAAATATTATTGGGTTGCAAATGCGCTGTATCGGCTGCTGTAAGCCCATTTCTGCACCGCATTCTATAAGCACCATGATTAACCAACATCGATTTTCCATCGGGGTATACATCACATAATCGTACATCAAAATCGGTATCCATTTTATCTGATGAAACTTTTAAATGTACCACAGCTTCGCCTTTCATTATTGCATTTTGTGTAAGTATAGGGGTTGTAAACTTCAAAATATCATTTCTGTTTTCTACTACAATACTTTGGTCGTATGGCCCTTGATTCAAATCGCTTCGAAGTGTAGCGCCGCCAACAGTTGGCGATGGATTATTAGGGTCGTAATTATACGTTAATTTATCTGTTGCACTGGCAGCTAAAGTGTTTTGCAAATCGCCATTTTGATAACAATAAAAATTAATAGCGGTTGTATTAAAATTTGCTGAAGTATTAGTATTCCAATTGTTTTCGCCCATTTGGTAATACTGCACTGCGGCTGTATTATTCCAAGCATTATTAATGTTTCGTAAATGATAATCAAAAAATAATAATGCTAACGAATCATCTACATCAACTGCATTAGGATAATTTAACTGACCTTGTAAGCTGCTACCCACCTGCGCTGTACCATGTCCGCCATGAACCCAAGGACCCATTAATAATTTATGTTGGTTGCGAACATTAGCAGGCGATTGCGTTTGTAATTCATTAAAAAATGGCAACATGAATTGAATAGTATGATCGTACCAACCACCAATCATAAAGCATGGCACACGAATACTATCGGGATAATTATTAATTGATTCAGCATAATTCCATGCAGCATCATGCGTTTGATGAGCCATCAGTGTAGGTTTTAAACCAAATCCTAAATTGTCTAATTGGTCTACATATTCAGTTCGAAGAACTCCATTTGGATAATATTCAACATAATCGTATTGCGGCGCAGCCACCAACGGACAAATACAAACCAAATGTGGCGGATTTGTTTTTGCTGTTTGAAATTGCACTCTGCCCAAAGCCGATGGCCCCCATGTGCCTACTTTGCCATTGCTCCATGTTTGTTGAGCAATCCATTCTACACAGCTATGTCCGTCATTGCCCAAACTTGGCGCACCAGTATGTGCAGCGGCAGCCGAACCATAAAAGCCTCTCCAATCAACTACTACAATAATGTATTTGCTGCTATCAATATTTTTTGCAATACCTAATGGCAAGCCTAATCTATAATTCAATCTATTATACGGTGTTTGAATTAAAATAACCGCCGCCTGCGATATGCCAGATGGAATGTAAATATCAGCCGCTAATTTTTTGCCATCGCTCATGGGTATTGAATCAACCAATGGCAAAAGCGGTTGCGAAAAAACCTGAAAAAAAGAAAATGCTAAACACAAAAACAAAATTATTTTTTTCATTGTATGATAATTTGAAAAGAAAGTTAGAAAGAAAAATAATAATAAAATCATTTAACTCGAAAAAGATAATTAACGATGTTGGTCAATTAATATAACATTACCATCTGGGTCGGTTGTCATAATACTTGCAGGGCCCGAAGTTTTTTCATCGGCTTCAACTGTTAATTTAATTTCTTTACTTTTTAATTGTTGTTGAATTTTTCTAACATCGTCAAACGATTCAATGTTTTTAGCGTTCTCATCCCAACCTGGGTTAAAAGTTAAAATATTGCCTTTAAACATGCCTTGAAAAATCCCAATGAGCGAATTTTCATTTTTCATGATGAGATATTTTTTTTCTAAACCACCACCAAAAACTGTAAAGCCAAGTTTTTCATAAAATTGCTTTGAAACATTAAGGTCTTTTACATTCAAGCTAATCGAAAATGCTCCTAATTTCATATTACTTTCTTTATTAAGTTTAGTAATGTGTTCTGTTTGTACAACAGTTGCTGTGTTGTTACAAGATTGTTTTGCAATCATTGTTTTACAAAAAAATCCAAAACAAAATGCTGCTGCAAATCCTATTATTATTAATGCTGTTTTTTTCATTTTAAAATTATTTATTGCTTATTGATGGTTTAAAGATATTCATTTTATGTTTTTTAAAAAATAAATTTGGCTACCACCAATCAAACCATTTTGTTTTTTGATTGAAGAAAATTCACTTAGATAATATAGCTTGCAAAGGCAATACAGATATAGTTGGCTTCCGTTTTTTCTTAGTATTATTTAGTAAAATTTGATTTTCATTTTCTGTTTTATCATTTGAAGTAAAAGGCATTATAATTTTTGATGGCATTTTTATTTTTTTGATAGTATCTATTACAAAAGCTGGTGTAATGGTATAAATGAATTGATTCAAAAAAGTTGAATCAAAAACAAAAAGATTATTTATCATAGGTACGCCTGATGTTATTATGTCACGACCAATAATTTCATAAGGATTAATTGTTATCGATTTAAAAATAGAGTCATTCCAAACTAAACTGGAAACTACCAACGAATCTTTTTTGAGTAATGCTGATGAATCTATTTTTACAATGCTGGAATCTACCACCATTGCTACACTATCATTTTCTATTTTTGGTTTAGGATTAATGGAAGCACTTGCGCTCAAAAAATTTAACGACAATAACGAAGCAAAAAAATATTTCGCTGGTCGGTGTGTATTAGGTTGATGAATTGGGAAAAGATTTCTATTTAGTTGGGAGGTTTTAAAAGTGCCGCATTTGTTTTTATTGTTTTTAAAAAACGAAATAATTTCATCATCATCCATTGTAGTAAAATCAATTACTTCTTTCTGGCATGCCATGCAAAATTTGCCAAATTCTGTTGGCAACATATTATCTCTATTTTCCTCACATGGATTTTTTATTTGTATGCTAAATCGTTTCATAAATATTTTAGGTGATGATGAAACGAAAAGATGGAGGGTTTTAGTGTGTTAGATATTTACTACAGATTAATTATCTTCAATTCTTTATTAAAGTATGCTAACAAAAATTTAGAAATAAAATAATTTAAATAATAGTGATTTGGGATTCTAAAAAATGTACATAGTATGAATGATAAATGATTACTAACTTTACATGCTTTAATCATTAAATTTAAGGAATATGAAATTACCAGTTGTATTAATTGTTATTGGTATAGTAATTACTTTAGTTGGATTCATTTGGGGTTTTAAAGTGTTAAAGCCGATTCATTTGAATCTTTTTTCAGTTGCAATTGTGGTTCTTTTTACCCTTATAGGAGGAGCTTCAAAATGGTTAATGGATATTAGTTCTTCAGTGAAATCTGATAAAATTTTAAATTTCAGTCAAGCAACTGCAAAGCAAACTGAAGAAGTTTATTCGAAAATGACTGGAGGGAAAAGTTATTGTTTAATAGATCCTACTTTCGAAATGAATACAAATACACCTACTTTTAGTTTAAGAGTAGAAGGGGTTGATTCGTTGAAAAATATTCAAATTTCGATTGAAGATGAAGGTAGAAGAGAGTTTATTATGAATAATTTAGGCGAAAAGAACAAGGATAAACTGAATGAAATAATTAAACAAACACAACTCAGTTTTTTTATTCCAGTTATTTATCCAATGACATTAGTATCATTAAATATTCCATTCGACATTAATCAGAAAAGTATCCGGATGAGAATTTGGATCAATCTTGATAATGGAAATTTATTCGAAATAATTGAGGCTAATAACTTTAGAGATGCGGAACTGCGTAAAGTTAAACTTCAATTAAAACGAGGTAATATCATTCTAAAAGATATTTGAAATATATTCATACTTCTTTTGCTTGTTTTAATACGTTGTTATTGCACATAACAAATAAAAAAACACCCATGATTTACATCACTCAACTAATTTATATCAAGCCCAATCAAGAAACTATTTTCAATCAATTTGAAGCCATTGCCATTCCAATAATTTCAAATTATAATGGTAAATTAATGCTGCGAATACGCCCCGATAAGCATTCTATCATTGATGCCACAATTGAACAACCTTACGAAATTCATTTGATTAGTTTTGAATCGGAAAATGATTTTGAAAAATTTATGCACGATGAGGAACGAAAAAAGTTTCTACATTTGAAGGAACAAGCCATTCAAACATCTATTTTGATAAAAGGCGCAACCTTATAATTTTAAATGCCATTTAATTTAACTACACATTATACGCCTGCTGGCGACCAACCTGAAGCCATTCGCCAATTGGTACATGGCGTAAATGCACAAGAGAAAGCACAGCTTTTATTAGGTGTTACAGGCTCGGGAAAAACTTTCACGATGGCGAATGTGATTCAGCAAACGCAACGCCCAACACTGATTTTAACCCACAATAAAACATTGGTGGCACAATTGTATGGCGAATTCAAACAGTTTTTTCCTGATAATGCGGTGGAATATTTTGTGAGTTATTACGATTACTATCAACCCGAAGCCTTTATTCCTACTACAAATACGTACATCGAGAAAGATTTAGCCATTAATGAAGAATTGGAAAAATTGCGTTTGAGTACCACCTCAACTTTGTTGAGTGGCAGACGTGATGTAATTGTGGTTGCATCCGTAAGTTGTATTTATGGATTGGGAAATCCTGCGGAAACAAAGAACAATATTATTCGATTGGTTCAAGGACAAAAAATTGCTCGAAACCGTTTATTATACTCATTTGTAGATGCTTTGTATTCACGAACTGAAATTGATTTTCGCAGAGGAACTTTTCGTGTAAAAGGCGATACGGTTGATATTTATCCAGCGTATGCTGATGTGGCTTATCGCATCACTTTCTTTGGCGATGAAATAGAAGAAATTGAAACGATAGAAGTGGAAAGTGGCAAGCGAATTACGAAAGTAGATTCGATGGCAATTTTTCCTGCCAACATGTACATCGCTCCCAAAGAGCATTTCACCGAAATCATTCATGAAATTCAAGACGAATTAAAACTCACTTTTGATTATTACGAAAGCATTGGCAAATATCAAGAAGCAAAAAGATTAAGCGAACGAGTGAATTATGATTTAGAAATGATTCGTGAATTGGGCTACTGTAGCGGCATTGAGAACTACTCAAGATTTTTGGATAGAAGAAAACCCGGCGACAGACCATTCTGTTTGTTAGATTATTTCCCTAATGATTATTTAATGATTGTAGATGAAAGCCATGTAACCATGCCGCAAATTGGTGCGATGTATGGTGGCGATAGAAGCAGAAAAGTGAATTTGGTGGATTATGGATTTCGTTTGCCATCGGCTTTAGATAATCGTCCATTGAATAAAAATGAGTTTATGAATTTGCTCAACCAAGTGGTGTATGTGAGTGCAACGCCTGGCGATTTTGAATTGGAACAAACCGAAGGTGTAGTGGTGGAGCAGGTTGTACGCCCAACTGGATTGCTTGACCCACCAATTGAAGTTCGCCCTGTGTTAAATCAAATTGATGATTTGCTGAATGAAATTGAAATTAGAGTTCATAAAAATGAGAGAGTTTTGGTAACTACTTTAACCAAAAGAATGGCGGAAGAATTAGCCCGATATTTTGCTCGATTGGATGTGAAATGCAAATACATTCACAGCGAAATTGATACGCTTGAACGAGTTGAGATTCTTCGTGAATTACGCATGGGTGTGTTTGATGTTTTGATTGGTGTGAACTTATTAAGAGAAGGTTTGGATTTGCCCGAAGTTTCGTTAGTGGCTATTTTAGATGCCGATAAAGAAGGTTTTTTGCGCAATGTTCGTTCGCTGACACAAACCGCTGGTAGAGCGGCTCGTAACAGCAATGGCTTGGTAATTTTTTATGCTGATAAAATAACCAAGAGCATGCAAATGACGATGGATGAAACTCAACGAAGAAGAGAAAAACAAATTGCTTATAACACTTTGCATGGCATTACACCAACCACAATTATTCGCAGCACCGATTCCATTTTCAAACAAGATACCCACGAAAACAGTAGCTACAAAGGCACTTCGTATTATGTTGAACCCGAAGGCATTGAACAACAAATGGCTGCCGACCCTGTTACAGAATATTTGAGCAAACCACAATTAGAAAAATTGATTGAAAGCACTAAAGCGAAAATGAACAAAGCCGCCAAAGACACCGACTTTATGGAAGCTGCACGATTAAGAGATGAAATGTTTGTGTTGCAGAATAAGTTGAAGGAGTTGTGATTTAGTCACGAATGCACTAATAAATTTTTGAAATGAAAAAGCAAAAAATATTTTTTATTGCCAGCCTAATTTTTGTGTTATTAAGCCTAATTTGTTTTGCTTCAAATAAGATTTCACTCAATCATAAAATTTTCAGAAGCGGACCAATGATTAATTCAGCTAAACTTGAAATCCTTACTCCATGCGATTGTTGTGCAGGGTTATTTATTTTTATTTCTGATTCTGAATTTGTCAAAACTTCATTGTGTTTGAATGGAGATGTTTATTCGAAAGGAAAATACAAAATCTTTTCTTCCAATATTGAATTTGATTTTTCGGGTGAATCTGTAACAAAGATTGATAAAATGATTTTAACAGGTGATACAACAGCATGGAATAAAGACACAATTTTTTTTGAAAAAATTAAACCAACTGCTGAAAAGAGAGCAATTGTTTTTTTGAAAAGCAAAATGATTTTAGCGATTGATTACGAACCAACTAATCATGACCCGATGGACAAAAGTCATTTTAATTATGCAATGGAAATTGATTGGATAAAATATGATGCTGAAATTGCGGAATTGAGAAAGGATGGAATTTTTAAACAGTTGAAATTATCATTAAAGTAAACCCCGACAAGCGTAGTCTCTGACTACGCTTAGCCTGAAAGCAATCTATGATTGCGATAGTTATCAATTTGTACGAAAAAAAAATCGAAGATTTTATTCAGTAGAATCGTAGTCGGAGACTACGCTTGTCATTCAGCATAACTGATGCAAAAAAAGTCTTTTAAACAACTTCCTAACTCACTCATTAACTATTGAAACCAAATAACCAAACTATCGTATAAAAAGGAAAATTTGAGTTATGATAGTTCCATCCATGACTTTACACGAAATCAGGAAAGCACTGGTTTACGATTATGAGCATGAAGTTCATGCACGAATGAAAGCCGATGAAATTATTGCCAAAGGAAAATGGATTCGAGGTGGCAGAAAAGATTTTGTCGAAACCAATTCATTCATCACCAACACCCGAAACAAATGGCGCATTATTGTAAATTGCAATAAAGGGAATGTATCAACCAATGCTTACGTTATTTCCTACAATGAAATTGGTATTACCGCATCGCACTTTCTTTTTGGAAGAGAGACCGAACATTTAATGCACTTCAACACTCATTTTTTCAAACGCTACAAAGAGCGGTTGAAAATTAATCTTGATAAACCTGAAGACTTGGTAAAATATTTTTTCCGTCATAACCTTGTTATGCTTCCATCTTATTTCCCTATGGACGATGGTGCACAGCAACTCTTTTGCTGTTTAGATGGTGGTATAGGATTGGGTAAATACTACGAAGAAGAAAGTATTCATGAGTTCAAAACATTTGTTGATAACAGTTTGCTGCACAATAACCAAAAAGAGCAAATTCAAAAAATATGGATAGAAACAATTGCCGAATTAACTGATGAATTTAACAGGCGAATAAAAAAAATGAGCGGAAAGGGAGGGTAGCAAATTCATTTAAAAGATGTAACAACTATTGAAACCATGCATAACCAAAGATGCTCTTAATACTTTTTATGAGTGTATAATTGCATAAAAAAAAGCGCATTAATTTGATGCGCTTTTTCATTTTTTTTGAAAATTATACGGTAGATTTTCTTACAAATTTGGTAAGTATTACAATTACATCGCCTTCAATTTTACCTTCAATTTGTTCGGCATTATCAGCCACTAATTTTATTTTTCTTACAATAGTTCCTTTAGGTGCAATAAAATTTGCTCCTTTTACATTTAAGTTTTGTGTAAGTATGATCGTATCGCCGCTTGCCAATACAATGCCATAAGCATCTTTATGAATTATTTTCGAAGCTTCTATTTCATCTTCGGCATTTGCCCAATTAATTATAGCTTCATCTAAAACTACTGATTCTAATGCCTCCAAAGCCCATTCTTCTGCTTTCAGCTTATTTAATATTTTATAAGATAAGGCTTGTACTGCTGGCACTTCGCTCCAAATACTACCTGTTAAACAGCGCCAATAGTTTGTATCTTCATAATTTGAAGATTGAATTGGTGTAATACAATTTGAACACAATGCCACTTCATTATCAATCGAATCATTGTTTTTAGGTGGAACGGCATAAGCTTGTAAGTTTTCATCCTGTTCGCTACATAATTCGCAAGCATTGTTGCATCTGGTTTTAAGAGTATTGTTTATTGGCATGCAGCAAAGATACAAAATGCAATGAAGGTTTTTTTTGTAGATTTTTTATATCAATAAACAAAAAAGCATTGAATTTTTTTCGAGATTTTCCCTCAATTTCTTTTTCATTCTGTTGTTTATTTTATCGTTTCGGTATAGCTAAAATGGTAAGTAATATCTCTTGTTAACCATTAATGATAATGCTTTTTTTGTATTGCCTTGTTTTACCTCAACAATATCACATCGCCTTTATACATTTCTTTTTGATGGGTGGTAGGATTAATAAACGAAACAAAAAATACATAAGCGCCCAGTTCTTGCAAAGCACCGTTGAATGTACCATCCCAAGCATTGCCGAATAATGTAGTTGAAAATACTTTTTGACCAAGGCGATTATAGATTTTAAAATCGTATTGCTGTGGCTCTAAATCGCAAGCTATAATGGGTTTAAAAGTTTCATCTACACCATCATTATTAGGTGTAAATGAGTTAGGCAGAATCAATTTGCATTCGCAATTTTTAACTTGAATATTTATTTCATCACTCACTGTTTTACAAGGTGGTGATGATACTTGAACTGAATATAAACCCGAATTAGCAACTACAATTTTTTGTTGGTTGTTGTTTATATTCCATGAATAATATTTATTCAAAGTTGAATTGTTGTTATCGCCAGCATCTAATTCAATGCTATTGCCTTCGCAAATGCTAGTATCATTACCTAAGTTAACTATTGGTTTTTCATACATTAATATTACAGTATGAATAATACTATCACAGTTTCGATAATTTTTTAAAGTAGAAAAATAATTACCGCCATATTTTGCTATTTGCCCATCAGGCAGTATAATCAAATCGCCTTGGCAAGCTTGTATGGTTTGATTAGAAGATGAATTTTGAATTACATTTAATTGAGTAAAAATAATAGAATCGCAACCTACATAATTTGTATAAACAGAATTATAAGTTCCCGATGTGCTTACATTTTGTCCGCCAGGCAAAGTATAAATATTGCCTTGGCAAATAGTAGCCGAAAACGTTTTTTGTGAAAATGGTTTTACTATAAGTTGTGTGGTAATAATACTATCGCAACCCACATAAGTTAACAAAGTATCGTTATAAATACCACTTGTATTTACGCTAATTCCGTTAGGCAAAATATAATGTTGATTGCTGCAAATAATAATGCTATTGTAAAAATGATAGGTTAAGCCTACGCTTACAGTGGTAGTTATAATAGAATCGCAGCCTGTATGTGCAGCTAAAGTATCGTTATAAATACCCGATGCATTTACAATTATTCCACTTGGTAGCGTATAGCTATTGCCAAAGCATAAATGAATTGATTTATGAATATGATAAACAGGATTAAACAAATGCACATATTGGCTTTGTTTTACAATTTGACAAGCCGATAATTTTGTGATAGATACTAAATATACATGGGCTGTATTGGGTGCATACAATGTATCGGCAAAATGCCCCGATGATTTTATAATACTTCTAACTACTGTATGCGCTGTGGTATCATACCATATAAATTGATGGCTACATGTTGAATCACGAATTACGGTTTGCAATATTATTTTATTAGCACATGCTGCAATGTTTAGTTTTAAATTGCTGGTATCAATACAGTTGCTATTAGGGCTAAGCATAGCCACAAAACTATCGCCACTTACATATAGCATATTATTACTGGGGTTACACATAATATCATACGTAGCCCTGCCTTGCATACCTGCTATATGCAGTGTATCTATCAGTAAAAAATTAGTGCCATTAAATTTATATTTTAATACATAACCACCCACACCCCCTACAAATACTTCGTTGCAGGCATTAGCATATACACCACCCGAGTATAAAGGCTGCTGCCCTATTACACTATCTGCATTGCCTGCCACAGCACCATTGCTGCTATTAAATGCTTTTATATGAAACCCATCATAATAAAATAAATATTGATTATTTGCCGCTAAACAATTAAAGCCATTAGAGCCAAATTTATTTGATGAATTAGACACAAAATATCTTTTATTTTTACTAGTACTAAACGAGTTATAGCCTGTATGTGCATTCCAAATAAAGTTATTAAATGCAGCATTCAATTTATAAATACGATTATGAATAAAAGCAGGGGCAGATGGTGGAATAATTTGGCCAAAAATATTAACTGAACAATTAAAAATAACAAAACACTCCCCCTTATTATTTAATGTTAAACATACACCATTTTGATTAACTTGAGGTAACCCTGTTATATTAACAAAAGAAGCATTGCCTGTAAAAGTGTCTACAACAGTAAAATTACTATTACCACTGGAACCACTAGAACCCCCTAAACCATATAAACTACCTGTTCCACAATTAATACGAAAATCTGTCCAACCTACATTGTTAGTAAATGGTTGAGATGAAAAGTTATCGTACAATCCATTAGTGGCTAACCTGCTATAAAAATACCTAAAAACCAAAGTATCATATACCATACAATACGATTTACCATCTAATTTTGAAGTACAAAAATTAGAATTAACTTGGGATGTCATTTTACTAATAGTAATATATCCCATAAATGTCCATTGTAATATGCCCAGTTTAGTATACTTAGCTATTCTTGATTTATTGGGACCGTTAAATCCCCCCCCCCTAACCCCCCACCGCCATACACATATAAATTACCAGTAGTATCATAATCTACATCAAAGCCTTTATTGGTGGCAGCTGGTAAACCTATTAGGGTGGTTAAGGGTGTTATCCATGGGTCTATTAATATGGTTGTACTATACTTTTTTTTAGCAGCTATTAGGCTTACTTTATTGTTTTCAATGGCATAATTAAATGCTATTGCATTGCCTGTGGCATCTTGGGCTATTAAGCCTTTTTCTATAATATCAGCTATGCTGTTTTTAATCTGTAGCTCATTATTATTTAATTCAATAATAGCAGGTTTGCCGTTAATAGTATATTCAAATTGTAGTTGGCTAATATCAACGTTGGGTTGTATAATTAGGCTATATTTTATGCCGCCTTGTGGGTGTAGGGTATACACCATATCAATACCCTTGTACAAATTTTTGTATATCATTTTTTTATAGCCATAGGCTCTAAAATTGCCATAGGTAAAATAATGCTGGCTTTTTTCTTCGGCTATTATAGTGCAATTGGGGTTGGTGTTTATCCATCTACATGCTATATCATTTTTAAAAATTGTGGTGGCTGTATCGCTGTTTGCTTTTTGTAAATGATATATAAATCCTGTTTCGGTAAAGCTTATATTATCGTTGCCATTTTCAATACCATATTCTATTTTTTCATTGCCTTTATATTGCCCTTTGTTTTCAATAAAATAATCTGTTTTAAAAATATTGCTGCTGCTCCAATTAGGCTGTGGTTGAGCATTTGCTTCATTTTTTAAAAGCAAAACAAGTAGTCCAACATATAGCATTAACGTTTTCATGATTATAGCACACTAGAAAAGGTTTAATATATCATTATCCATATTTCCATCTGCCGTAAAGTTAATGGATAACAAATTGTTTTCTCTCATTTTTAATAATAGTTGCGACCGCGAATGAACATCAAGCTTATCATACACTTTTCCTAAATAAATTTCTACAGTTCTTATTGATAACCAGCTCGTACTTGTTTGGAGCGTAGCCTTGCGTATAGCCAACAAGTATGTAAGAGGTTTCCCGAATGTTCGGGATGTTTCCAACAAATATTTCATAATTCAGTCGCAGCGTATATACCAAAGCGGATTTATAATTAGCGCAGTTAATTAAACACTCTCAAATTCCGTTTGAAAGAGTTTACACTCTCTACTATTAACCATTCATTTAAATCCAACATCCCTGCAAAGCCCCCATCAATCACTACCACAATTACAATCTTCACTTTCAAAAACGATATTGGTATTTTATTGAATCAAAAAATTGTGAAGCAGTAAAATTTTAATTCCAAATTAAAAAGGCTTTCAGAAATTTCTGAAAGCCTTTTGTGTTTTATACTATATTTTTACTTAGGGATTGCATAAAAAAAATTATTAACTAATTAAATATACTTGACACAGTTTAATGAACGCACCCAACAAAATATTTTCATTCAACTACGAAGTTTTTTTGTTCAACTACATAGAAACCATGTTCAACTACAAAACATTTTTGTTCAACAACAAAAGTTTAATGTTCAGCTACATAGAAACGATGTTCAACAGCAAAACATTTTTGTTCAACTGCATAAGTTCTAAGTTAAACAACATAGAAATTTTGTTCAACTACATAGAAACGATGTTCAACTACAAAACATTTTTGTTTAACTACAAAAGTTCTAAGTTCAACTTCATACGGCAGAAATTAAGTAGAGGAAAATTAATTTCAACAATTACAATCTTCACTTTAAAAAACGATATTGGTATTTTATTGAATGAAAAAATCGTGAAACAATAAAATAGTTATCGGTTTACAAAAGGCAGTATTCAGTAAACAACAAAGGCTTTCAAAAAATTCTGAAAGCCTTTTGTGTTTTAATTCATCATTCTATTATAAATGCCGTTTGCTTTTTCGGCTTGTTGGTGTATGTTGCTAAACTTCGAAAAATCATTTTGTAAAAACAATTGTGTTTGAAGATATAAGCCTGGTTTAAAATCTTTATCCAATTTATCATCTATCACAATTTCATCAATAGCTACACTTCCCTTTTTTTGAATTTGCAATTTTTCTAATGGCTTTAAAATGATACGATAATTATTTGTCATCAACTCTACACCCCAACGCCCAGGCGCATTCCAGTTGGCATTATAAGTAAACAAAACATTTTTATCTGTAATGCCGCTGCCTGCAAATGCAGCACCTGATGGATGCCAAGCCAAACTACCCGATTTATAACAAGATATTTTATCGGCATTGCCACCTAAATAAAAAGCTAAATCTACCACATGGGTGCTATTGCCCAAAAACCAATTTTCTTTTACACCTTCGGCTTTTTGCAAAGGTTCAATCACATGACTCCATTCTGTAAATTCAAAATGCATGGATGTAAGTCCACCATCTTCATTAATATATTTTTCAGCAGCTAATACACCGGCATAAAATCTTCGGTTATAGGCTAATAATACCGTTGCATTTTTTTCAGTAGCCAAATGTGATACGGCTTGAATATCAGTACTATTCAATCCTCCAGGCTTTTCAACTAAAATATTTTTGAAATTATTTTCTAATAAATGTCGGGTTACGTTGCCTAATTGCTCCATGCTTACGGCTACAATTGTGGCTGAATAATCATTTGCATTTATTGGAGTATTCAATAAAACTTTCTTGCCTGTTTTTTCTTCAAATAATTTTGCGGATGCTTCGCCTCTTCCTACCACATCAAAATCCTTTTGCATTGCCATTAACACTTTAGCATATTCAACAGCCATAGGGCCTGCACCGTATAATAAAATTTTCTTCATTTATTTTTTGATTAATGAGATTTTTAAAATTTCTTTTTTTTTACCACATAGGAACATAGAAATTTAATAGCAAATATAAAATAATCAAGTGCATTTAGGCTATGTGATTTGCGTAGCAACTTTGATTAAATGAGTTTGAGTATTAAATACGGAAATTGTTGTATTCTATGTTTTAAATTTATTTTCTATTAAAGCGTATAATACAAACAAAGGTTCAATGGTAAAACATAGTTCCGAAAATTCGGAACGCAAGCGAAAATCTCTATTGTGACTATGTGGTTAATAATTGAATTTTCTTAACACTTACGTTATCGGGCAGCAATTATTTTGTATTTCAAAATTGTTATTTTGTAAATGCTGCATGTATGCTTTTAATAATGATAAATGCAATTGAGCCGAAGTAAAATAATCGGTTAGTTTGCAAGTATTAGTTTGCAATAAATCATCTACAAAAAGATAAGAAGCTTTGCTTAATGGCAATGCATTATAATTAAAATTTAATTGCTGTGGTTCTATTGAATCTTCGGTCAGCATTACTTTTCGTGATTCAATTGTGCCAGCCGTTTCATTTATCGTTACTTCAAAATGTTCGCTTTTTATATTGATAATAAGCGGTTCGCCTGCAACATCATTTGATGTGGCACTAAATTGAAATAAATCTTTTTCGTTGGTTTTTATAGTGCCCAATAATTCAATAAAACCTTTCCGTTTCGATTCCTGAATTTGATTATTTATTTCATCCGTTTTAAAATTATATTTTACATGGCTGTTCATAAAATTAAATAAATCTAACAGATGAATAGTGTTGCAAGCCAAGCCCCAATTGCTTCCTGTTACTTTCATTTCTAAAAACATACTTGCCGAGAATGCTTTTTTAAGTTGCTGATAATGCTGATAATATCTTCTTGTACAATTTACAAATGTTGGAATATCTTTTTGATACAATAGTTTTCCAACCTCAACATAATCGCTTTCTTTTTGAAATAAAATTTTTTCTAAAATTAAATATTGTGGTGTGCAATGATTCAATAATTCAAGCACCACATTTTTACGTACATCGGCATTGGTAGCTACAATTGCCACACTAATATTTTCGGGCAATTGATTGATAGATGAATAAAATTCTAGATGATGATTTTGTATTCCGCCAGCTTCATCAACAGCTTGTAATGCTTGTTGCCACAAAGCTTCAATGGGTTCAACTATTAAAATATTCAAATGATGAATAGATGGCAATAAGCCTTGCAAGTGCCTTCTACCAATATTACCACAACCTACTAATGCAATATTTTTCATTTAATTAGTTCAATTATTTGTTGTGCAAAATTATCAGATTGTGTGGTGCTAAATATCTTTTCATCCAATTTATTTATGGGTTGAATTAGTTTAACAGCATTAGTTAAAAATATTTCATCCGCATTTATCAATTCATTTATGCCAATTGATTTTTCAATTACTGAAAAATTATTGATAATAAATTTTCTACATACACCATCTACTCCGCCATCGCTTAGTGGCGGTGTAATCAATTGATTATTTTTAAAAATAAAAATATTCGAGTTGGTAGTATCAGCCACAAATCCATTCGAGTTTAACACAATTGCCTCGTCAAAACCTTTTGCCGATGCATGTTTTGTAGCCATTACATAAATTAAAGCCGATGCAGATTTTAAATTTGAAATAGTACCCAATGCTTTTTTATTGTCAAAATAAATTGTTGCTGATATATTTGATTTGGCTGTTAATTTCAATTCATTTATTTCAGCATAATAGCTAAATGAGTTTTCTTTCGATAAATAACCAATTGCTCCATTTCGATAAAATGCCATTCTTATTTTTGCATCGCTTAATGGATGGGCTGCTATCAATAATTCTAATTCAGTTCTAAATTTTTCGAAAGTAAAATTTATTGTTGGCTCAAAACCTAATACAGCAAAGCTTTTACAGATTCTATCAAAATGTAATTGTAAAAACGGAACAGTTTTTTGTTGTACTAAAATGGTTTCAAAAAAACCATCGCCATACAAAAAACTGCGATTTGAAAATGAATTACTAATTTCATTTTCAATAATCAATTCGCCATTATACAATACTTTATTTTGCATTTTGTAAAAATAAAAAAGCCACAAAAACTATTATTGAAATTGCTTTTGTGGCTTAAAATTATCTTGTAATATATTATTTAAGTGGTCGAAGACTTAATACAGGAATTTCGCTTTCGCCAATCACAACTCTATCGGCAGCAGGTACTAAAAATTCGCCAAACACACTATCATTGCGGCTCATAATCATTATTAAATCGCAATTCATTTTTTTAGCATGTAAAAAAACAGTTTTTGAAAGTGTACTATTTCTAAACATTTTATTGGTGTAAGGAATTTTTTCTTTTTGTAATCTCAATTCTGTTTCCTTTAATAAATCATTCAGCTTGCTAATGTCGGCAACAAACTCATCAATCATTTCGGTAACGGCTAATAAATGAATTTTAGCGCCTAATATTTTTGCTAACTCAACAGCATAATCTACTTTTTCGCTGGTATGTTTCGACACATCTAATGGCAATAAAATATTTTTGCAATCAGGTGTTTTCATTCCTTTGCGGATAGTTAAAACAGGTACAGTGCTTTCGTGCACAGTACGATAAGCGTTGCTTCCTAACACAAATTTTTCAACATTTTTTAAACTTGATGAGCCATGAGTTCCCATCACCACTAAATCAGCACCTACTTCTTTAGCTACTTTTTCAATAATTTTATAGGTTTTACCTTCTACTATTTTGGTTTCGATTTTAACACCCCACAAACTTTTATTTTCAGATGAAATTTCTTTCATTTTATCATTGATTCCTTTTTCCAAAAGTTCACGATAGCTCATGATTTGTTGTTTGTTGCCTATTTGGTCAAACATTTCATACACATGCAACAAAGTAATTTTCGAATTAAATTTTTTTGCTAAATAGGCTGCATATTCTAATGCGCCAAATGAAATTTCAGAAAAATCGGTAGGAACAAGGATTCTTTTAATATTAAGTTTCATAATAAATTTTGATTTATACTTTTACACCACAAAAGTAAATAAAATGAGTCAAATTTTTCCTGCCAGCGAACTGATTTTAAATAAAAATAACACTGTTTATCATTTGCATCTTCATCCCGATGAACTTGCTAAAACAATAATAACCGTTGGCGACCCAGCCCGTGTAAAATCGGTAAGTAAATATTTTGATAAAATAGAAGTGAAACGTGCAAACCGAGAATTTGTAACCCATACAGGTACTATTGGTAAGAAAAGAATTACTGTAATTTCAACAGGAATTGGTACTGATAATATTGATATTGTATTGAATGAATTGGATGCTTTGGCAAATATTGATTTAAAAACAAGAACCATAAAAAAGAAACTAACTTCTTTAGATATTGTTAGAATTGGCACTAGCGGTGGATTACAAAAAGAATTGGGTGTAGATTCGGTGGTGGCTTCGCAAGCTGCTATTGGATTAGATTCGATGGCTCATTTTTACAAACATAGATATTCGACTATTGAAAAAAAGAATCAGAAACGATTTGAAAAAGAATTTGGTTTGCAAAATTATGTAGCCCAAGGTTCGGATGATTTATATAAGAAATTTTCAAAGTTTGCTGTGGGTGGTACAACTGTTACTTGCAGCGGTTTTTATGCACCACAAGGCAGAAAATTAAGATACGATTTGAAATTTCCAACTTGGGTGGATGATTTACCAAATTTTAAAACTTCTAAAATTCCATCTATCACCAATTTCGAAATGGAAACATCGGGTATTTATTTTTTGGGTAATTTATTGGGGCATAATTGTATGTCGCTTAGTTTAATTGTGGCAAACAGAATTACCAAGCAATTCAGCAGCAAATATCCTACAATGATGGATAAGTTGATTAAAGATACTTTAGAGAGTTTGTAATAAATTTAATATGAAAAAATACTTACCAATCTTTATACTATTAACTATGGTGGCTGTTTTGGCTTGTCGCCATCGGTATCAAGATGATAATTATTATAGCTTTAGGAATCCTGGAAAAAGACTATTAGGTAACTGGAAAATAGTTGCTTTTAATGTAGATGGTGCAGATTCATTATCTGATTTATTTAAAAGAACAAATTACGCTGATTGTACTTTTAACTCTGTTTATGACAAAAATTATCATGTTTCAAAATGGACAGGATGTATAGACATATGGACTTATCCTGGTTATTTTTCAGCAGATTATAAATATTTTATGTGGTCTGATTTTTTTATACATCCAGTTTCAACATATAATCCTGGAGACAAACCTGATTACAAATCTTTTTATATTGAAAAGTTGTATAAAAATGATTGGTGGATAAGCATAGATATGGATGGTAAGCATTATCAAATAAAATTTAAAAAGCAGTAAAGCGAAATTGCTTTATTGTTGAAGTATTCTTATAATACATTTTACTACACTTCATCAATCACTTGTGAAGAACAAACATTTTAGGAAAATTAGGCAACCAGAATTTACTTTTTTTCACCAAATTTGTACTTATGGCAAAAATAAATGTAAAGGAAACAGAAGTTACAATCCTATCAATTAATGATAAAGATTACATTTCGTTAACTGATATGGCAAATGCAAAGGAAGGTGAAAGCAGAGCTGCCGATATAATAAAAAATTGGATTCGAACTCGTTACACTCTTGAATTTATGGGTACTTGGGAACAAATCAACAACCCTAATTTTAAAGTGGTGGAATTCGACCACTTTAAAATGCAGGCAGGCTTGCCAAGTTTTGTGCTAAGTGTATCTGAATGGATTGACAAAACCAATGCAATCGGAATTATTGTAAGAAAGGGTAAATATGGTGGTACATTTGCTCAAAAAGATATTGCTTTTGAATTTGGTTCAGCTATCAGTGTTCCGTTTAAATTATATTTAATCTCTGAATTTCAACGATTAAAAGAAGAGGAACAAAAACAACTGGGTTGGTCGGCAAAACGAGAATTAGCTAAACTTAATTATCACATACACACCGATGCAATTAAACATCATCTTATTCCCAAAGAGTTATCAACTGCACAAATTTCAACCATTTACGCTAATGAAGCTGATGTATTGAATATGGCTTTATTTGGAATTACAGCTAAGCAATGGAGAGATGCAAATTCTGATTTGAAAGGAAATATTCGTGATTATGCTACTATTAATGAATTAATTTGTTTGTCAAACATGGAAAATTTAAATGCTGTGTTTATCAGTGAAAAAATACCACAAAAAGAGCGCTTGATTAAACTAAATAAAATTGCAATTCAACAAATGTTAGTATTGCAGGATGTTGAGAAAAGAAGATTAATAAAATGATGGATAAGTTGATTAAGAATACGTTGGAAAATATTTTGATGGATAACACAATAAAAAAATAGTGCAATCAAATCAAAGCAGAGTTTTAATTTTTATAAATTAAAATGAGATAGTATAATTTTGTCATCTATTTAGTAGTAAAATTTAACTTTTGTGATAGTTTTAAAAATGAAAAAGTTAAAATTAATCCTTCTTTACGAATAACATTTTTTTGATTTGTACTAAACCCACCACAATAGCCGTTTAGCTAGTTGAAAACTATTAGATAAATAGGTAATTCAACTTACCTATCAATTCTATAAAATCCGTTATTTTACAATTATAATTTTATTTAATGTTTATGAAAAAAGTTTTAGTAATTGCCCTGCTATGCGCTGCCTTATTTCAGCAATCAAAAGTGTATGCTGGTGTACGAAAATATAGCAACGAATTTTTATCAATAGGTGTAGGCGCAAGGGCTTTGGGCATGGGTGGCGCACAGGTGGCAAGCAGTGCCGATGCTAATTCATTGTATTGGAATGCAGCAGGCATGTGTGGGTTAGATAATAAATTTCAGGTGGCGGCTATGCATAGCGAATATTTTGGAGGCATAGCTAAATACGATTTTGGAAGTATTATAATTCCTTTGGCACAAGATAACTATGCTGCTAAAAGTTATTTGGGTATAGGTTTAATTCGTTTTGCGGTAGATGATATACCCAATACATTGCAATTGATAGATGCCAATGGTAGTGTAAATTATAATAATGTAACTAGTTTTTCAGCAGCCGATTATGGTTTTATTACATCGTATGCTCGTGAAATAAAATCATCTAGTTACAGAGATAATGATGATTACACAAGAGTAGGAGGTAGTGCAAAAATTATTCGTAGGGTGGTGGGTTCGTTTGCCAATTCTTGGGGTTTTGGCTTTGATGCATCGTTTCAAATGCGCAAGCAAAATTGGTTGTTGGGCGTAGTACTGCAAGATGCTACATCTACTTTTAATGCATGGTCGTTTCATTTTTCAAATGCCGACCAAGCCGTGTTGGCAGCCACAGGCAATGTAATTCCCACCAGCTCAACCGAATTGACATTACCTAAATTGCGATTGGGCGGTGGATATATATTTAGCATGAATAAGGATAAATTTACTATACAACCCGAATTAGGAATTGATATGACTACCGATGGCAAACGTAATGTATTGGTAAGAACAGGTGTAGTAAGTTTCGACCCTAAATTAGGTGTTGAAATGGGATACCGAAAAATAGTGTTTTTGAGAGGTGGCATAAATAATATTCAACATCAAACAGATGACAATGGCAAAAAAATAACCACCTTACAACCTAATGTGGGTATAGGATTGAAATTAAATGGTTTTTCGATTGATTATGCTTTAACCAGCCCTGGCAGTGTGGGCAATGTATTGTACTCACATGTATTTTCATTAAAATTAGATATAGGCAAAACCAAAAGTTATTAATCATTTTTTTGATGACTAATAATGGATTTGAATTAAACAGCATAAAAATATTTGTATGATAAAAAAACTACTCGGTTTACTTTTTATTATTTTAATAAGCCATAAAGTAATGTATGGGCAAGCCTTGTATGGCAACGAATGGATATTTGATTATTCAAAAACTTACCATAAAATACAAGTAGTAAATACAGGCTTGTATCGTATTCCATTTTCTACTTTACAATCATCGGGCTTGGGCAGTGTGCTAGGCAGCGATTTTGTGATGTATGGTAGAGGTAAGGAAATACCCATTCATGTAACAGCCACCAACAGCTTATCTGGCAATGATTATATAGAATTTTATGCCGAAAAAAATGATGGTTGGTTAGATGCATGGTTATTTAACAACCCAGGTGCTGAACATTTTAATCCCTACTACAGTTTGATAAATGATACAGCAGTTTATTTTTTATCGTGGCAGGGTGGTACATCGCATTTGCGAATGAATGATGCAGTAAATACGCCATCTACACAAACCCCCGAACCTTATTATTTGCATACATCTTTGTTTGAAGGACACAGCAGTTATTCGGGTGGCTATTATTTTAATTTTGGTGGCGGCCATTCGGCTAGCCCATCTACATTTGATGAAGCCGAAGGCTATTTTGGATTACAGTTTAATAGCAATTATACCCTTAGCATGTCTACTCCAAATGCCTATACGGGCGTAGGTTCGCCAGGTTTTACTGCCGATATTATTACAGCAGGAGTTAATCCTGGAAGCAATAATATTAATGTTGATATAAATAATATGTATAGCTTTGGCAATGTATTATTTTACGATGTAAAAGAAAACAGATTTTCGGGTACCAGCTTACCTATCAGCGCATTAGGAAACCCTATTACACCTATTCATTTTAGAGATACTACAAAAACGTATGAAGGTGTAAGCGCTGTAAAGATTATCTATCCAAAAACATTCGATTTTGGCAATACCAATCAAGAGTATTTTCAGTTAGATAATAGTGCATCATCATTTGCCACAAAACGATTAGTGGTTACAAACTTTAATGCATTTTCGGGCTCAACAATATTATACGATTTTGATGCAAATGTTAGATTAACGGCTAATCCTACGGCTAACAATTACGAATTTTTATTACCGCAAGGCAATGCCGCTACCCGAAATATTTATATAACCGATGCTAATAATTATTACACCGTTACATCGTTGCAACCTCGTAAATTTATCAACTATCAATTAGCAGCTAATCAGGGCAACTATATTATGATTACACATCCTGTGTATCATGATGATGGCAATGGCAATGATTATGTAAAAGAATATGCAAAATACCGAGCCAGTGTAGCTGGTGGTGGCTATGATACAGTGGTGGCAGATATAAATATGCTGTATGATGAATTTGCTTATGGTATCGAAAAACATCCATTGGCAATTAGAAATTTTGCACATTTTATCGAGTATTATTTTACAAAGCCAAAGCCGTTTCATTTTTTATTAATTGGCAAAGGGCAAACGTATCCGTCTTTTCGCCGAAGCCCTTCTAGATTTGAATTGTGCCATATTCCTACATTTGGCAATCCTGGTTCGGATAATTTATTGATGGGTTTTAACAATGATTATTTTCCGCATTTTGCCATTGGGCGGTTATCTATTTTTAATGGCAACGAATTAAAAATTTATTTAGATAAAATAAAAGAATACGAAGCTGCTTATAAAGATGAGGGTTGTATTGGCAATGCCGAATCTTTGGCTGGTAAGGATTGGATGAAGCAAGTAATACATCTTACGGGTGGTACCAACGTGTTTGAACAAGGCTTATTTGATGGATTTTTAAATACTGGATTAAGCAATCCGCCTGGACTTTCATCTATGAAAAGTATTATTGAAGATACTTTGTTTGGCGGTCATGTAAGTGTTTTTAAAAAATCGAGCTCGGCACCAGTACAGCTTTCAGCTTCTTTAAAATTAGATTCATTAATTAATTCGGGGGTTTCTATTATTAATTTCTTTGGTCATTCGGCATATTCAACTTTAGAGTTTGCTATTGATAATCCTGCATCGTATAAAAATTATGGAAAGTATCCTGTACTTATTTCAAATGGCTGTTTTACTGGTAATTTATTTGAAGACCCAGCCAACGACCCTAATCATCAACGAGGATTGAGTGAGCGATTTATTGTACCCGAAGTAGGCGATGCACCTAATACAGGTGCTATTGCTTATATATCTACTTCTGATTTAGGCATTAGTAGTGGCTTAAATTATTATACCAATTTTGTGTATCAAAATATTAGCCGAAAACACTATGGTAAAACATTGGGCGAATGCATAAGAATAGCTGCTGATACATTGCTTCGCAATACAGCTTTATCTAGTATTGATTTAATAGCTAGTGGCGAACAAATGCTTTTAGATGGCGACCCAGCTATTCGCATAAATCCACATTCAAAGCCCGATTATGTAATTGAAGCTTCGCAATTAAAATTAAATCCTTCTAAAATTTCATTTGAACAGGGCACTACTTTTCATGTAAATTTTAATATCGAAAATATTGGGTTTACAAAAAAAGATTCTATTAATATTCTTGTTTTTAGATACTATCCTAAATCTGATTTTTCATTAAGCACATCGCCTACTTTAGTAAAAATTTTAAGAATAAAATCGCCATCGTATCAACAAAGTTTTGATATTGTTTTAAATGTTGATTCAAAAATTTCGTTGGGTGCTAACAGGGTTGAAATAATTGTAGATGCTAATAACGAAATAGATGAAATTTGCGAAAATAATAATAAGGCAGCTATTGATTTTAATATTACATCGTTAGATATTTTGCCTGTATATCCTTATCAATACAGCATTGTGTACGATACTGCTAATTTTTCATTAAAGGGAAATACTGTTGACCCATTAGCGCCTATGCGCAATTATTTTTTTCAAATAGATACTACTGAAAAATTTAATAGCCCTATGTTTTTAGGCACTAGCATTTCGCAACTGGGTGGTGTGGCGCAATGGAAACCCAAATTGAAATGGATAAACAATAAGGTGTATTATTGGAGAGTAGCCGTTGATACTATTTATGGCAATCATACTATTAATTGGCATCATACATCGTTTACATTTATTGATGGCAGCTCGGCAGGGTGGGACCAATCGCATTTTTATGAATTTAATAAAGATGAAGTGTTTACTATGTATATTGATTCGGCAACTCGAGTATTCAAATTTTCGCCCAACAAACGGGCTGTGAAAATTAAAGATTATGGCGATGGTACTAGTACTGATGTAGCTCCTTATTTAGATTATACAAAATTAAATAATGGTGGTTCGTGTATTCCGTATGCTATGTATGGTGGCCCAGCAGGTATTTATGGTGGTTTTAATATTATGCTTTTCGATTCTTTATTGGGTACACCTATTCAAAATGGATACAACACACCCAATGCCCAGCAGGGCGATTACACTTGTGGTGTGCAGCAAATTCCTATTTTTCAATATCTTACTAGTGGGCATATTACACCTACCACATGGCATAGATTAACTTATGATATAGCACCCGATGATAGTACACAGCGCACTTATTTGGATAATTTTTTAAATAATTTTGTACCTAATGGTTATTATGTTTTAATGTATAGCATTAATAAATGGTCGCCACAAAATTTAGGACCAGCATTGCGCAATACGTTTCATAATGTATTTCATACCACTGTTATTGATACGATGACTAATTCTAGAACTTATGTATTGTTTGGTAAAAAAGGTGCACATGGGTTTATTACCAACGAAGTGCAAGCACCTACCGTAGGTGGATTAATTGATACTACATTTTATTTTTCGGGCAAATGGTTTCAAGGCACTATTACTACACCTTTAATTGGCCCAGCTACATCATGGACTAATATGAACTGGAGTTATTCTGCTTTAGAATCGCCTAGTACGGATTCAACTTCTATTGAATTGATAGGGGTGGATGTAAATAATAATGAAACGGTATTGTATCATAATAATATTCAAGCCACATCAAGCTTTAATATTAATTGGGTAAGTGCTTCGCAATATCCTTATTTAAAAATGCGATTAACTACTAAGGATACTACCAATAGAACGCCAGCTCAATTACAATATTGGCGTATTAATTATTCGCCATTGCCCGAAGTGGCTTTAGATATGCATTCGGCATTTAATTTTAAAAGTGATACACTGGCGCAGGGCGAAAACATGCAATTTAAAATTGCTGTAAAAAATTTAAGCATTACGCCTATGGATACATTTTATATGAAGTATAGTATTATTAAAAATAATAATCTTAAAGATTCATTTTATGTAAAACTTCGTGCGTTGGCGAAGTATGATACACTTAATTTTCAGGTAAGTATTCCTACGAATAATTATGTGGGGCATAATAGTTTTTTGTTTGAAATAAATCCTTACGATTTGAAAAATAAAGCTGAACAATATCATTTTAATAATTTAGGAAAATTAAATTTTTATGTATCGAGTGATAAAATAAACCCGTTGCTTGATGTTACATTTGATGGTTCGCATATTCTTAATGGCGATATTGTGAGCCCTAAGCCACATATATTAATTAAGCTAAAGGATGAGAATAAAACTTTAGCATTAAATTCGTCAAGCTTATTCGATGTAACGATGAAAAGCCCTGGCAGCAACAATTATGTGCCTCAAAGTGCGTATAATTCTAATTTACGGTTTACACCAGCTACTAATGCGGCTACTAATAATGAAGCTACTATTGAGCTTAATCCTCAATTATTTACTGATGGTACTTATTATTTAAAAGTGAGAGGGCATGATAGAAGCAATAACCAAAGCGGCGCTATTGATTATAATATCAGCTTTACGGTGATTAATAAATCGATGATTAGCAATGTGCTTAATTATCCTAATCCATTTACTACTAAAACACATTTTGTATTTACGCTTACTGGTAGCCAAATACCTACGTATTTTAAGATTCAAATATTTACTATTACGGGCAAGGTGGTAAAAGAGATTAATATGGCCGAATTGGGCGAAGGTATGCATATTGGCAACAACATTACATCGTATGCTTGGGATGGTACTGATGAATATGGTAAATCATTGGCTAATGGCTTGTATTTGTATAGGGTGGTTACGAATTTAAAAGATAAAAGTATTGACCATTTTGATACATCGGTGGATAAATATTTTAAAAGCGGATTTGGTAAAATGTATTTAATGAGATAATTGCTTGTTGATTTGGGTGGTGCCAGCGTTGATTTTGGTGATGCCAGGAGAGTGGAAACTAGATTGTGTGAATGGGATTTAGGTAGCGTTCATTAAACTGTGTGAAGTATATTTAATTAGTTAAAAGAAGATTGCGTAAATGGTGTTACTATCCAACTAAATAAGTACGTATGAAAAAATACATACCTATACTTACTATACTGCTTATGCTTACTGCTATTGCATGTACTAAGTTTAAAGAAGATAGTTTTATAAGTTTTAGAAAACCCGAAACCCGATTACATGGTTATTGGAAAATAGTAGCGTTTGAAGTGGATGGGGCAGACTCATTAGCCAATTTATATACATATACAAAC
>JBJOOR010000013.1:0-112043 GCA_046051225.1 Bacteroidota bacterium
ATAAACTTTCAACTGTTAATAAGGTAAGTAAGTAGTCGAATTACAATCAATCTAACAAAAGTTTGGATAATCAACCGATTATTAAAATTAGGTACAACCTTATCTAATAAAATTTTAGTCAGTCCTAAATCAATTTTTTAAAAGAGTATAATTTGATTTTTTATCCCTTATTTTTAAGTGTTATTTTTTTTATGTTGCTTTGTTCAACTATAAAACCAACCGCATGATTGATTTTGAAAATATTTTCGAGCCTGAATTGCTACAAGAAATAAAACAGAAAGGCGTTGAAAAGAAAATTGAAGCTGGTGAAACCATTATTAATTACGGCGATTTAATTCGTCAAATCCCTTTGATAGTAAGCGGTTCAATAAAAGTGAGTAGAATGAATGATGACGGACAAGAATTATTTTTATACTACGTCCATCCCAATGAATCGTGCGCTATGTCGTTTAGTTGTTGCTTGATGCAACGCAAAAGTGAAATAAAAGCCGTGGCTGAAGAAGATATTGATGTAATAATGATTCCCAACAAATTGATGGATGAATGGATGATGAAATACGCATCATGGAAAAGTTTTGTGATGCTTACCTTTCAAACTCGATTTGATGAATTGCTTAAAACGATTGACAGTATTGCATTTCAACAATTAGATGAACGCTTGATTCATTTGCTAAAAGAAAAAAAGAAACTCACAGGTTCGGCTGTTATTCACATCACTCATCAACAAATTGCAGATGAGTTAGCTACTTCAAGAGTAGTAATATCAAGGCTTTTGAAGCAATTAGAAAATCAAAAAAAATTATTACTGTATCGCCACGAAATAAAATTGCTGAAAGATTTGTAACATTTGTTGCCAACTTTTCTTTTTCATCGGTTCAACTTTGCACCAACAAAATTTTATTTTTTATGAAAAAAAATATGGGTAATGCAGATAGAATTATCCGCCTAATTGTGGCAATAGTTATTGGCGGATTATATTTCGGTCATGTCATCAATGGCACTGTGGCTATAGTTTTAGAGGCAGTAGCTTTAATTTTTTTAATTACCAGTTTGTTTTCTTTTTGCCCTTTGTATTTGCCTTTTGGAATAAAAACTTGCAACACAAAAAAGAACTAAAAACAAAATTGTATGTTGGTTGAAAACATAATTAAATCGAGCAAAGCAGCGGTAATAGATGTTCGTACGCCAGAAGAATTTTCGTTCGGTCATGTAAAAAACTCAATTAATATTCCGCTTGATACTATTGAAAATTATTTTTCAAAATTAAAATCAATGCAACAACCGCTTGTATTGTGCTGTGCATCAGGTACTCGGAGCGGAATTGCTACTACTTTGTTGTTACGGAATGGTTTTGAAGAAGTGTACAATGGAGGCTCATGGATTTATGTAAATAACATTTTAAACAAAAAATAATGATAGCATTTTTAAAAAAAATATTCAGCAGCGCACCTGCTGTCGATTATAAAAATTTGGTGAATAACGGCGCACAAATCATTGATGTACGCTCTGGTGGCGAATTTGCAGGTGGTCATATCAAAGGTTCAAAAAATATTCCTTTGAATAATTTACAAAATCATTTTTCAAAAATCAATAAAAGTAAACCTGTAATTGTTTGTTGTGCATCAGGCATGCGCAGCGCATCAGCCGCAGGAGTTTTACGCCGTGAAGGTTTTAACGAAGTGTATAATGGTGGTGGTTGGATGAGTTTGAACAAAAAAATTTATGGTTAAAATCTTGGACAACCAATAAAATGTTTTCGTTTGTGAATGAATGGAAATTTCCAAGACCAAAAATACTTCTTCTGTTTTATGCCATCAAGGTGTACAAGAGTCATACTTCCTTGCGTTAAATCTAGTTCATTAGCATCAATTTTTTTTTTCAACGTATCAACTTTCTGATTTGTTTTTTTTGTTGAATCACTTTCTACATACCATTCAACATTTGATTTGACTTCTTTTGCAGATACTGATTTTACATTTAATTGCAACAACGAAAATACAATCGAAGCAGCCACAGAAAATTTTGGAATGCTCCAAAAAAATGCTTTTGATTTCTCTTCTTCAATTAAATCTCGGTTGAGTTGAAATGAATTAAATCTCCCACATTGCTTTCCTGTTGCAGTTTTCAAGTGATGGATGATTTCTGCATTGCTCATCAAAGTAAAATCTGTAACAACAGTTTGGCAAGCCGAACAAAATTTTCCATTTTCATTCGGTGTCATTTTGCTCCAATCTTCATGGCAAGGTTGCGGTATGGAAATATTGAAAGTCATTTATTATTAGTCGAATAAAAACGAAAAAAGGTTGCATTTAAATTATCGCTTCCATAATTCTTCGTCTCTTGTGTTTAAATACAAAAAAGTCAATCTCCATTTTCCGTTTATTCGTCTAAATTGAAAATCGGTTACTCTAGCCCAATCCTTCAAAACATATTTGTTATCAGGATTTTCGGTTTGAATTATTTCATCTAATTGACTTCCTTGAATTACACCAGATGTAGAATAAAGAAAAGCATGAAGCACTTTTGCGAAGTCTTTCTTATCATATTTAATTATCGAATCAGAATCCATTTCACCTCTTGTTTCAAGCGGAAATTGAGTTAAAGAAATAATATTTGTTGAGTCATTTTTAATGATTGTCGCTCTGAACTTCTTCCAAAAGATTTTAAACTCTTTTTGCGAAGTGCTTTCTAATTGAATAATTGAGTTTTCGTTTTTAATAACACTTCTATTTTGTGTTGATTCTCTTACACACCCAAGTATTGTAAAAAAAGAAATTACTGTAACTCTGATAATTTTATTTTTCATTTTCAACATTCAATTTACAATTCTCAAATTTTCCCTTTCTTAATTTCTTCCACCACATTTGGGTCGAGCAAAGTGGTTGTGTCGCCTAAGTTTTCGGTTTCGCCTTCGGCAATTTTTCGTAAAATTCGGCGCATGATTTTTCCGCTTCGTGTTTTCGGCAAGCCGCTGACAAACTGAATTTTATCAGGTTTGGCAATCGCTCCAATGATTCGAGTAACGGTTTGCAAAATATCTTTTCGCATCAAATCAGCATCATGTAAATCGCCAGAAAAAATGATGTACGCATAAATTCCTTGTCCTTTAATATCATGCGGATAGCCCACCACAGCGCTTTCCACCACACCATTGTGCATGTTAATCGCATTCTCCACTTCAGCAGTTCCAATTCTGTGACCACTCACATTCAACACATCATCCACTCTGCCTGTGATGCGATAATTTCCTTCGGCATCTCTCAAACAGCCATCACCAGTGAAGTACAGGTTTTCGTAAGTTGAAAAATAAGTTTGTCGGCATCGTTCATGGTCGCCATAAGTTGTTCGCAACATACCGGGCCAAGGAAATTTGATGCAGAGATTTCCACTTACAGCAGCCCCCTCTAACTCCCCCAAAGGGGGAGAACTGCTACCCAACTCACTTTGAGAGTTGACAAACCCCTCCCCTTTGGGGAGGGCTGGGGTGGGGCTATCCACTAAAATTAGTTGCACACCAGGCAATGGCAAAGTAGCGTAAGATGGCTTTGCTGGCGTAATGCCAGCCAAATTAGAAATCATAATTCCACCTGTTTCAGTTTGCCACCAAGTATCCACAATAGGGCATTTTTCTTTGCCAATATTTTTATCGTACCAATGCCAAGCCTCTTCATTGATGGGCTCTCCAACCGTTCCTAAAACTTTTAAGGAAGACAAATCCTTATTCTCTAAAGGAGCCAATCCAAAACTCATGAGGCTACGAATGGCTGTGGGAGCGGTGTACAATATATTTACTTGATGTTTATCTACAATTTCCCATAATCGTCCAGCATCAGGAAATGTGGGAATGCCCTCAAACATAAGCGTAGTAGCACCTGCCGAAAGTGGACCATATAAAATGTAAGAATGCCCAGTTATCCAACCCACATCAGCGGTACAAAAATGCACTTGATTTTTTTGATATTGAAACACATTTACAAACGTGTAATTTGCCCAAATCATGTAGCCAGCGCAGGTATGCACCACACCTTTGGGCTTGCCCGTAGAGCCGCTTGTGTAAAGAATGAACAGCATATCTTCGGCATTCATTTCTTCTGCTTCGCAAAATGGATTGCCTTGCAATTCTACTTTTTTAATTTCATCGTGCCACCATAAATCCCTTTGTTTAAGCATGCTCACAGGTGTTTTGGTGCGTTCCACAACAATTACTTTTTTTACAAAATCACAATTTACCAACGCATCATCAATCACATTTTTTAGCGGAATAATTTTTTCGCCACGAAATGCGCCATCACAAGTGATGATAAATTCTGCTTTTGCATCGTGCAATCTATCTGAAATTGATTGCGCTGAAAAGCCGCCAAACACAACGCTGTGAACCGCTCCGAGTCTTGCACAAGCTAAAACAGCAATCGCCAATTCAGGAATCATGCCCATGTAAATCAAGACTCTGTCACCTTTTTTTACGCCATTATTTTTTAGCACATTGGCCAATTGCATCACTTTAAAATGCAGTTGTTTGTAGGTGAATGTTTCGCTTTTTTCGGTTGGATTATTCGGTTCAAAAATGATAGCTTTTGTGTCGGCATTTTCTTGTAAATGTCTATCCAAACAATTTTCAGTGATGTTGAGTGTACCACCTTTAAACCATTGTATTTTCGGGTCTTTGAAGTTCCAATCTAAAACTTTATTCCACTTTTTTTTCCATAAAAAATGTTCGGCAATTTCACTCCAAAATTGTTCGGGGTGCTCCACACTTTTTTTATAAACTTCGTGATATTGTTCGAGTGATTTTATTTGATAAGGATAACTCATTGAAATATTTTTTGTGAAAGTAAATATAGTAGGATATGAATTATTTTGCTTCAAAATAATAAACATAGAATGTGTTTATTTGCAACAAACAATTTTTATGCTATCTTATTGGGAACGTGAAACTTACTTTAAGAATATTGATATATGCATTATTGGTGCTGGCATTGTAGGTTTAAGTGCTGCCATACATTTAAAGAAAAAATCGCCTATATTAAATATCCTTGTGGTTGAACGGTCGCCCCTGCCCTATGGCGCAAGTAGCCGTAATGCTGGTTTTGCTTGCTTTGGAAGTATTTCGGAAATAATAGAAGATATAAATGCAAGCGACGAACAAAGCATATTAACCTTAATTGAAAAACGATGGAAAGGCTTACAGTTGCTACAAAAAACAGTAGGTATAGAAAATTTAGAATTAGAAAACAATGGTGGTTACGAATTATTTTCTACTCATGACTCCGAATTATTTAGTAAATGTGAAAGTAAAATTTCTATCCTAAATAAGCAATTAAAAAACATAATTGGTTCGATAAATATTTTTTCAATTGATGATAAAAAAATAACAGATTTTGGATTTGATAATACTTCTCATTTAATTAAAAATTCATTTGAAAGCCAGATAAATACTGGTAAAATGATGAAAGCATTGATTCATAAAACACAATCATTGGGTATTGATATTTTATTTGGATTACAAATAAATGAAATACAAAAAGATGAAAATGACTGTGGAATCATTACTGATAATTTTAATTTTAAGGCAAAAAAAGCACTAGTTTGCACTAATGGGTTTGCAAAAAACCTTATTCAAGATATTGATGTAAAACCAGCAAGAGCACAGGTTTTAATTACACAGCCTATTAACAATTTAAAAATAAAAGGAACTTTTCATTACGATAAAGGATTTTACTATTTTAGAAATGTGGGGAACAGAGTGTTGTTGGGAGGTGGCAGAAATTTAGCATTTGATGAAGAAACAACAGATGAAATAAAGCTTACCTCTATCATTCAAAACCGCTTAGATGAGCTATTGCAAACTACTATTTTACCAAATCAATCATTTGAAATTGACATGCGATGGAGCGGTATAATGGGTATAGGAAATGAAAAATTACCGATAATAAAATTCATTACAAAAAACATTGCTGTGGCTGTACGCTGCAATGGAATGGGTATTGCACTTGGTAGCTTAACTGGTGAAGAGGGTGCAGATTTAATTTTAAACACTTTATAAAAAAGTAAATTTACACTTAATATAATTCTGTAAATTTGTTCAAATTCATCATTGTTATCCTTATTATGATAAAAAAATTATTCGTATTGCTGGGTTTACTATTTTGTATTCATCAACTGTATGCCGCTACAAATGGGCGCAGCGACACTATTGATGTAAAAAAATATACGTTAAATTTGAACATTACAGATTATACCAATCAGCAAATAAGTGGTAATGCAATAATTGATATTCAATCGAAAATGAATAATATAAATTCAGTAATTTTTGATTTACTAATGATGAATATTGATTCAGTAAAATTTAATAATACCATTACTTCATACAATTATTTTTCGCCTTATTTACAAGTAAATTTTCCTGCGGCACTAAATAAAAACAGTAATGCATCTATTCAAATTTATTATCATGGGCATCCTCAAACTGATGCTACTTGGGGTGGTTTTTCTTTTACAGGTGTGTATGCATACAATATGGGCGTAGGTTTTAGCACACAGCCACATCCGTTTGGCAGAAGTTGGTATCCATGCTTTGATAATTTTATTGAACATTCATTATTCGAATTTAGTATTACAACACCCAAACATTACAAGGCTGCTTGCAATGGATTATTGCAAAATCATATTATAAATGCCGATAGCACTGAAGTATGGAATTGGAAATTAAATCAAGAAATTGTTTCATATTTGGCAAGTGTGGCTGTAGCACCATACGCTACAGTTCATCAAACTTTAATAGGTATTAATTCAAATTCAATTCCGTTAGAATTAACTGCCTTGCCCTCTGATACCGCTGCTGTTAAGCTATTTATGAATAAACTGCAACCTGCATTAACCACTTTTGAAACAAAATTTCATCCTTATGTATGGGATAAAGTTGGGTATGTAATTGTTCCGTTTGGCAGTGGAGCAATGGAACATGCCACAACCATTTCCTATGGTCGTCCATTTGTAAATGCTGCTTACGAATCAATCTATCCGCATGAACTTTCACATCATTGGTTTGGTGATTTAGTAACTTGCGATAATGCAGGTGATATGTGGCTAAATGAAGGCTGGGCAACTTATTGCGAAAAAATATTTTACGAAAATGTATATTCAAGAAGCAGATACATGCAAGAAGTAAAAGCAAATCATTTAGCTGTATTATCTGGAACACACTTATCCGATAGCGCTTATTTGGCTGTGGCCAATGTGCCGCAAAACAAAACCTATGGCTCTACTGTGTATGATAAAGGTGCAGATATGATTCACACATTACGAACATATATGGGCGATGCAAAATTCTTTGGTTCGTTGCAACAATATTTTAATCGTCATCAATTTAAAAACAGCAACACTTTACAATTTAGAGACTCATTATCAATATATAGCAGCATCAGCAGCTTAAGTGATTTTTTTGATGATTGGATATTACAACCAGGCTTTCCACATTTTTCAATAACTACTTGGAATGCTGATGGAACAAACAATACACATATTAAATTAAATATTTTGCAGCGTCAAAGTCATGCTTATCATGCATATATTCATGTACCAGCCAATGTTACTTTTTTTAATCAACTGATGCAACATGAAACACACCAACTATATATTTATACTGATGGATGCAATGAATATGATTTTACCATTTCACTTCCCAATGCTATATGCGCCATTTTTGATTATGATGAAATGCTTAGCGATGCCATTACCAACGATGGTTTTATGATTAAAAACATGGGTAATAAAATTTTCCCAAATGGAAAAGCAACTGTAAGCACAAATGCCGTTACAGATTCAGCTTTTGTATTTATTGAACACAATTGGATTCGACCTGAAGGTTTTAAAACACCTCATCAAGGTATTCATTTAGCTGATAGATTTTGGAAAGTAAGTGGTGTATGGCAAACAGATTATGATGCATCGTTATTGCTTTATTATGATGGTTCAACAATATCGAATGTGGCTTATGATAAACCATTTATTGGCAACCAAACCGAAGATAGTTTGATATTGTATTATAGAAAAAATGCTACAGATGATTGGCAAATTGATACCGATGCCACATTAAATACACAAGGAAGCATTACCAACAAAAAAGGTTATTTTATTACTACCATTAAAAAAGGAGAATATGCATTGGGCATTTTCGATTATAAATGGAAAGACACATCAGCAGTGGGTTTTAACCATTCAAATTGTTATTTAACAACTACAAACGATATTGAAAAAACAAAGGTTAATGAATTAAATATTTATCCTAATCCTTCATCAGGTAAAATAGCAATTGCACTAAGCCAACCTACAAACGAACAGAAAACAATTGAAGTATTCGATTTAAATGGAAAACTTATAGAGCAATACATTTGGAAAATGAATGAAGAAAAATTTGAAATAGAAACCAATAACAACAAGTATTCAAATGGAAAATATGTAATCCATATTTTTAGTACTACAATAC
The DNA here is from genome assembly GCA_046051225.1 of Bacteroidota bacterium. Taxonomy (GTDB): domain Bacteria; phylum Bacteroidota; class Bacteroidia; order Chitinophagales; family CAIODY01; genus CAIODY01. The sequence goes on from JBJOOR010000013.1 coordinate 8,486, forward strand.
AATATAATTCAACTTTTGAAATACAAAGATAAAATACAAGCCTAAAACTAATTAAAAAAAATAAAAAAATCCGCCAGTCAACCACGAACAGACGGATTTTAAAAAGTTACCTTTTTATTTATAACCTCAATTGCAAAAATACAATTGCATTAAGGCAAAATAAATATTGATATCAACTGAATTTAGTAAGTAAAAAATATGAATTTATGATTATTGTTTTTTAACTTTCACTTTATAACTGCCCGAATTGGAAGGATTAAATACAGTTTCGTAAATGGCTAAATAAAGTGTGCCTCCATTAGCTGCTTTGCCTCTATAACCTGCGCCTGCTTTAATGGTTTGCCCACTTTCACCAATTTTAAAAACCACATTGCCATAGGTTGGCGAATTGGTGCCGCCATCATTAGGGGCTGGCGCACCATTAATGCCACCATCGGGTGTATAACTATTATTTGATAGGCTAGCAATCATTACTTTTCCATTTGCCGAAATAGAAAAAAATTCGCCTGCTTTTAATGTAATTCCTGTATTTAAAAATCCACCATCGGCATTGCCCGATATATTTTTATTAGCTTGAAGAATAAAGTTTTTTGCAAATCCTGTTTCAGGCGTTTCGGTAGTAATATCTATTTGAATGATTGATTTACGTGGAATTTCTAACACACCAAATGCTGTTTCAATTTGAATATTGCCAGTAAAATTACATGTGCCTTCGGCACTATAATAATCATCATATTTTACAACATCATCCATAGGCGCTTTATCATCAATACCATAATTAGAAATTAACTGTTGCAAAGCAGCTTCTACAGTATATTCTGGATTTACAGATGCTGTATTATTTTCACTTTTCAAATATTCTTTAATTACATAAATAGCACCAGGCTCTTGCTGTACTAGATTTTCAAAACCATTTTTTTGGTCTTCGGGTTTTAAACTATTTAATTTATCTATCATTCTTAAAATAACATCTTTATCAATATCAGGATTGATGATACCTATTTTTATTGAATTGATATTTGATACTGGTAAAGCCAATGTACCATAAGCTGTGCTTACAATCATGGTTCTAATATTACTGTTGCCCGATATCACATCGCCATTGCGCAAATGAATGGTGAATGTTACTTTTTCTTTTTGAATAACTTTTGATTGAGCAAATACTTGCCCTATCAATAAACTTAAAACTGCTATGAATTGAATCGATTTTTTTATCATAAATAATTATTTATAAAATTTGGAGGCACAAAGGTATTTAATGTGATGATAAAAACAATTTTCCTGTTTCTTGAATAGATTGCTCAATAGGCGTAAACCGAAAATTGATTTTATTTTTTATCTTTTCGTTCGAATAAAAATTCTCTAATAATGCTGTGATGGCTGTTTCTTTAGTTACAATTCCGCTTTTACCTGTTATACTTGTTTTTAAATATTCTAATCGCCAAGCCAATTCACTCATCCATTTTGTAACTTTTATGGATGGTTTTTTTACTTGCAATGCTTCTGCTATCCAATTAAAAATTTGTTGATAGCTATAATTGTTTTCATTCAATATAAACCGTTCGCCAAATATATTATTATCCATTAATTGAATGATACATTCTGTTACATCATCAACAGCTACAAAACCATTTTTACCTGTTGAATAAAAAGGCATACCTTTATAAATAGTATTAAATAAAGCAGTGCTACTACCCTGCCAATCGCCACTACCAATTATTACCGATGGATTTACAACAACTACATTCAATCCTTCTGCCGCCCCACGAAATACTTCTCTTTCAGCCATCATTTTACTTAATGCATACTGCGAATTGAATTTACTTTTTTCCCACTCACTATTTTCGTTTATATAATTCATCTTTGCACTTCTACCTAATACCGCCACCGAACTGATATAGCCAAACTTTTGAATCTTGTTTTCTAAAGCCATGTTTACCATGTTTTCGGTTCCATCTACATTAATTTTTTTCATTAATGCATGTTGGCGTTTATCAAACGAAACCATGGCGGCTGCATGATACACTTCCGAAACACCTTGCATGGCAGATGAAATAGAATCTACTTCTAATACATCGCCTTTTACCCATTCAATATTTTTTATTGATTTATTTATTTTTGAACCAGATGATGGGCGGTACATTGCCCTTACAGCTTTTTGCTGATTCGAAAGTTTTTGCAATAAATGATTTCCCAAAAATCCTGTGCCACCTGTAACTAATATCATGCTTATTGGTTTTAAAAATGTAGGTTTTAGTTCATCAATTCTTTTGCATTTGCTAATGCTGCTTCACCAGGCTGATTGCCGCTTAGCATTTTTGCTATTTCAACTATTCGTTCATCACTCTTCAACATTTTTATTTGCGAAATAGTTCTTTCATTTTCGGTTGATTTATACACAAAATAATGCGATTGCCCTTTGGCTGCAATCTGCGGTAGATGTGTAATACAAAGCACCTGATGTTTGTTTGCTAATTGATGTAAAATATTACCCACTTGCTTTGCCACTTCGCCACTAATACCTGTATCAATTTCATCAAAAACCAAAGTAGGTAAATGCGCCGAAGCCGCTACCAACGATTTAATACACAGCATCAATCGGCTCAACTCACCACCCGAAGCCACTTTATTTATTTCTTGCAATGCACTTCCTTTATTGGCAGTAAATAAAAATTTAAAATTATCTATTCCATTAACCGAAATTTCGTTGGCTTGATGATGTTCTATTTTTAAAATAGCATGTGGCATTCCTACTTGAATTAATAATTCATTCACTTCTTTTTCAAATGGAATTGAAGCTGCCAAACGCTTAACAGATAAAGCTTTAGCTTGCTTTAATAATTTATCTTGCAATGCTTTTATTTCTATTTGCAATACATCCGATTCATCATTTGCCAATTGAACACTTTTAATTTTTTGCTCTACATCATTCAAAATTTGTATTAATTCTGTTTCCGAATTGGTAGCATGTTTTTTCATTAATCTATTCAACAAATCAATGCGTTCGTTTACCAATTGCAATCGTTCAGCATCAATGCTTATTCCTTCTTCTGTTTTTTCAATTTCATCTGCAATATCTTTCAGCTCAATCATCGAGCTGTTTAATCGCTCATATACATCAGCTATTTCGGGCTTTAATTGCTTAATAGATTGCATTAAATTAGTAACCGATTTTAGTTGATTTAAAATTGATTCATCTGCATTATTCAACCCTGCATAAGCCTGCACCAAATTTAACTTTATGCTTTCAGCATTTTCTAAAACCTCCGATTCGGTTTCTAATTCAGCTAATTCATTTGCTTTTAAATCGGCTTCCGATAATTCTTTAAACTGATATTGATAATAATCCAGGTTGCGTTGCAGCTGCTCTTGTTCGGCAATTAATCGTTGTAATTTATCAGATTTTTGAACAAATAATTTATAATCATTTTTGTATTGAACCAATTCATTTTCATGTTGTGCAATGGCATCAATAATCAACAATTGAAATTTAGCGGTGTTTAAATGCAGGGTTTCATGTTGCCTATGCAAATCCATTAATTGTTCGCCCAACGATTTTAAAACTTGAATAGTTGTAGGCGTATCGTTTATAAATCCACGAGATTTTCCGTTAGGTGCAATCTCTCTTCTAATAATACAATGCCCATCATAATCTAATTCATGGGCTACAAAAAAATCTTGTAAGCCCAATTTATCTATTAAAAAATCGCCTTCAACAATACATTTTTTTTCTTTATCAAATAATACATCGCTATCAGCCCGTTCGCCTAATAGCAAGCCCAAAGCACCTAGCATAATAGATTTGCCAGCACCTGTTTCGCCAGTGATAATGGTTAGTTGGTTTGAAAAATTAATTTCAAGATGATTGATTAAAGCGTAATTCTGAATTTTTAAACTGGAAAGCATGTGTTTGTTTTTGCAACAGCAAATATATTGAAAGCAATGTTGTAATGGTAATTGTTTTGTAATTAGGATAAAGAATAAAATTTAAACACGGAGCTTAACCGCTATGGTAACTCATGCTGGCAAGTCTGAAGCCAAGCCATTAAGCGTTGATATTCCGAACGTTCGGAATATGCCAACATATAACCACAAGTTTGCCACCCACAAAAACTAAGCTGCAAACTTGCCTAGCAGGGAGTAATTAAAAAATGGCAATACCCTATTTATATAAATGAAGCATTTTAGAAGAGGGTGTAAAGAGGCTCCATCACCCTATCGTTCAACCACTAACCGTTTTATAGTAGTGCCTTTATTAGTTTCAATGCCAATCATATAAACGCCTTGGGCAAAATTTTGGAGCGGAATATTTATTTGTTTTTGAGCTGTTGAATTTCCAAATTCTAATTGATGCATATTTTCGCCCAATAAATTTACAATTCGTATTTGCTTAATAAAAATATCGCCTGTGGCTATAATGCTAAAGTTGGTATGAGCAGGATTGGGCAATAAGGCAATATTATTGCTCCATTCTAATTCATTAATTCCATTTGGTTTATATTCAATATAAGTGCTATCGCTGCTTCCAACCGATTGAATTATTTTGCCATGAAAATCTATTACTCTAATATTATCAACCGAACATTTTAAAATATAATTTTTCATATAGCCATTAATTTTGCCTGCAATATTTCCAGTTACAATATCTATACTCATACCGCCAATACTTCCAAAACCCGATTTACCAATATGGTTTTTTCTAACCAATCCTATTTCAACTTTTCCTGCCGATTTAAAGTTTTTTTGTATCTCTAAATTATCGCCATTATGAGCAAACATCCAGTTATTAAATGCATTAAACTGAATAGTATTAGTATCAACCACCAATGGATCAAAATTAAATGTAAATGCAACACCATAAATACTATCGCCTTTTATGACTGATGTACCTAAAGCTATATCGCAATTAAAATGTGATAAATTTTGAAATGGTCCAGCAGGTAAATTAATTACTAATGGCAAAGCCTTTGGCGATTTTGAACCACCCAATCGTAAATGATTTTTAGAATAATTAATATCAATTGCATTCACATCGCTATCATCAATAATTCCATCGCCATTGCAATCGGCAAATTTTGCATTTAAGCCATTGGCAACTGTATCTACCCAATCATTACAAGGAAAACCATCCCAATTTGTAGCCGCAATAAATCTATTGTTGCCCACATATCTATATCCTAAGCCTACATTAAATATATCAAAATTATTAGCGGTTAAATCTTCATCGGCATCGCCTGGCCAAACACAATTATTGGAACATGCAGTTACCAATACCGAATCGCTGGCTATACAATTATTAAAATCTGTAGTAGTAATAGTAACCAATGTGGTATTAGAAAATGTAAAACTTGAACTAGCACAATTACCACATGATGCAGCAGGGCTCCATGAGTAAAATTGAATTGCCGAATTGCCCAAATTGGTTGCAGCAAGTTGCAACGTAGGATGATTGAATGTGATAAAAGTATCATTGCCCAATGATATGGCAGCTTTGTTTACAATAATTATAAGGCTATCAATGACTACATTTTTGGTAAGCGTATCAGTAACCGAAATAGTATAAGTAGTAGTAGCTGTAGGATGAAAATTAGGAGTGGCACAGGTAGTACATGTAATAGATTGAGTAGGCTGCCAACTATATAAAAAATTGCTAGCCGACGAACCGCCTATATAAGAAAAATTTGCAGGTGTAATATTATTGCCCAAACATAAACTAATGGAGCTAGGCAACACAATTTTTAATGTATCCGAAACATGAATAACAATATTAGCCATGTTGCTAATATTATTTTGTGTAGCACCATCATTTAAAGTATATTTTATAGTATCAGCACCAACATAAGCACCATTAGGTTTATACAGAATTTTGGTATTGCCAGCTACCAATTGCGCAGTTCCGTGTATCGGCATTTGCATTAATGATAATACCGATGTAGTTAAATTGCCTTGCAATAAATTAGCACCATCATTATCTATATCATTTAATAATACATCAAATATTTTTGTTTGTGGGGCAGTAATATAAAAAGTATCATCATTCGCTATTGGAGCATGATTAAAACAATTATTAGCCAATGAAATATAAATAGTATCAGATGAAGAACAATGGCTTACATTATCTACCACAGTAACGATTGCATTGGATGCTACATTAAACCAAGCCGTAGGGTTTGCAATATTAGTTTGAGAAATAGAACCATTTGATGCCCAACTATAACTATAGTTTCCACTACCATTAGTTGCAGTAGGGTTTGCACCCAATATTTTGGCTTGCACAATACATACCGAATCATCAGCCCCAGCATTAGCTATTGGTGGCGAATACACATTAATAGTATTTACAAAAGCATTTGAGCAACCAAAATTATTGGTTACTGTTTGTACAATAGTAAAATTACCTGCCGCAGAAAATTGATGATTAGGCGAAAATAAAGTGCTTTGATTGTTTGGACTATTAATATCGCCAAAATTCCAAATTACATTTAATAAATTTTGGTTGTAATTAGCCGTATCAGTAAACTGAATGGCTTGGTTGCTACATAAAGCCGATGTAGTAAAACCACCATGTGGTATTGGATGTGGAATTAATTTTAAATAATAACGAACCGTATCTACTATGCCATTACCAATTGCTAATGGATTTAGCACTATATCAAATGAATCGCCTAAAATTAAATTGCTTACCGTTAATGGTGCATTGCTTCCTCTAAAAGCACCCGTTTTAGCATAATACCACGAATAACTATAATTAGCAGGTGCATTTAAAGTTAATGCATTATTGCCCATGCAATACACCTCTTTAGGTTCTAAATTGCCCGAACTAATTACATCAAAATAACCATATCCAAATTCATTACCCGATGAATCATCGCCCGATATAATTTCGAAAGTAACTGTTTTACCTACATAATTATGTAGGTTTAAAATTTGGTTTGTCCAGGGTAAATATTTTACCGAAGTATCTTTTGTACTAATTTGTAAATTAGATGGATAAGGATTGGCATTGCAATAAGCGCATTGAGATGAATTAAAAATATCGTTACCTAAATTATCTTTTACTCTAAAATAAAACCGTGAAGATGTTGATGCAGTATGACCTGCCAACTTTAACACAGCCGCATAAGCAACAGTTAAATAATAAGCATTGGTATCTACAAAATAATTAAATGTTGCTTTTTCGGCTTGTGCGCCAGCGCTATCATTGCCTAATTTAAACGAATGTAAACCGCCGTTGGGACATACCATCGGAAAATTGCCAAACGAATCAATGGCAGTTCCTGAAGTAATGCTATGACGATTAGCAACAACCCCTAAAATGTTAGTATTAATTGGGCAACAATTGCCCACATAACAATTCCATCCTACAAAGCTATTATTTTCAAACCCTAAAGTTTGCAATGGTTGTGCTTTTAAGGCTGTTATGCCCAAAATCAAAACACCTATAAATAATAAATATTTTTTCATAATAAAATGATGGTTTATTTTCATGATACAAATTTCATTATTAATACCATCTAATCCAATTACATTTTAAATCTATTCTACTTACCCATTTGCAAAAACATTTTGGAATTTAGTTTTCAAACAAATACTTTTGTATAAATTTAAAACTATGCAAAATACAAAAATTTTTAAACTATTGGCTACGCTAAGCCATCCTGAAAGACAACGATTTTTAGATTTTTTAAACAGTATTTATTTTAATCAAAATGACGCTTTAGTGAAGTGTTTCGTTGCATTGCTGCCATCTTTACAAAAAACAAAACCTATTGAACAAAACGAACAACAAATCTGGAAACAGATTTACCCTAGCAAAAAATACGATAAAGCAAGATTTCATAGGGTTTGTTCAGATTTATTAAAAGAGGCAGAAAGGTTTATGGCATATTTTAAATTTGCTCAAAATAAATCGTTGCAAAATGTATATACGCTGCAATCATTAAATGAAAAACGAGCCATGGAACATTTGCCACATTTTATGAATTTTACTTATAGCCAACATAAAAAAACCACATTAAAAGATGGTGATTTTTATTATTTGCAATATTTAATTGAAGACCAAAAAAGTAAATTTGAAGTTAATTTAAATAAGCGAACAAGCGACAATAACTCAATTGCCGCAATGACAAATTTAGATAGCTTTTATATCGCTCAAAAATTACAATATTACAATGCCTTGCTGCATTATAAAAGTATTAATTCTGTATCTGGCGAAATACTTTTAATGAATGAGATAGTTAGTATAATAAAAGCAGGAGCATTTGAAAATTATGCATTAATAAAAATTCGATATTCAATTTTTTTAACTCAAACAGAATCTGAAAACGAAGTTCACTTTGAAAATTTAAAAGAATTCATTAAATTGTATGACAAAAAATTTTCATCTGAAATTGCTAGAGAAATGTACTCATTTGCAATTCAATATTGTATTAAAAAAATAAATTCAGGGGTTCAAAAATTCTATCAAGAAATTTTTAATTTATACAAATCATCGCTACAGCTAGAAGTACTATTTAATAATAATGAAATTTCGCCTTATGAATTTAAGAACATTATTACTACAGGGTTACGAGTTAATGAATTTACTTGGACAGAAAATTTTATTAAAGAATATAAAATTCAATTACCAGTTGAACATCAAGAAAATGCATATACTTTCAACATAGCAAGGGTTTTTTTTTACAGAAAAGAATATGATAAGGTATTAAATTTACTTCAAAAAGTTGAATATAATGATGTATTTTATTTACTTGATTCTAAACTTACTTTAATAAAAACATTTTATGAGCTAAAAGAATTTGAATCGTTAGCTGCATTATTAGAAAGTTTTAAAATGTTAATCAGGCGCAAAAAAATAATTTCAGAACAACAACGAATCATATATTCTCACTTCATTCAATATGTAAAAAAATTTATCTCCATAACAGATAAAACAAAATTAGTTGCATTACAAACAGAACTCCAAAGCCCCCAACAAGTAGCCGATATTGGATGGTTAAAAGAAAAAGTAAACGAATTACTTGAAAACAAAAAAAGGTAATTAAATCTGTTAATGCACTGAATTTGACTAATAACACATTTATTTTTAATAAAACAATATTCCCCCAAACAGGAAACAGAAGAAATGCAGAATTTATAAAAAAATAATAGTCCTCATTTTTAAAACTATTCCTTTTATAAGAATAAAAGCAGCAACTACAATCAATCACATTTTTATTCTAGTGTAAGATAATTCAGTTTATTATCGTAATCTCTGTTTATCACCTCTTCTATTATTTCAAAATGATGTGGATTATTTACAAAATCGAGGTTATTAATATCTAATATTAAAATGCGGCTATTATTTAAATTCTTAAACAAACTAAAATATTGCGCTTCAATATTTTCTAAATATTCATCCTTAATATTTTGCTCGTAAACTCTGCCTCGTAATTTTATTTTCTGTTGCAAATTTTCAATTGAGCAATGCAGATATATAATTAAATCGGGCGTTGGTAAAGTTTTATAAATAATATCAAAAATTCTGCTGTACAATTTAAACTCATCATCTGTTAAGTTTACTTTGCTAAACAACTGCGATTTGATAAATAAATAATCGGTAATTACGCCATTAAAAAAAAAATCTTGCTGGGCTGTCATTTCGCTTAGCTGCTGAAATCTTTCTGCTACAAAGAATAATTCGAACGGAAAGGCAAATTTTTCGGGGTTTTCGTAAAATTTTGCAATAAACGGATTATCGGCAAATTGCTCTAATACCAATTTTGCACCCATCTTTTTTGCCAACAATGTTGCCAAAGATGTTTTGCCTGCACCAATATTTCCCTCAATAGTTATATAACGATATTGCATTTGATAATCAATTCTTTATAACCTTTAGCTCATCTTTACATTGAAGCAATAATTCGCTAATATTTTTATTCAAAATGGGATGAATAAAACTTGGAATTAATTCATGTAAAGGTGTTAAAGTAAATCGCCTCAAATGTAAGTAAGGATGTGGAATTTGTAAGTTTGGTTTATCCACAATTTCCGAATTGTAAAATAAAATATCAATATCAATGGTTCTGGGGCCCCATTTTTCTTCTCTTTTTCTGCCTAAATTTTGTTCAATCAATAAAATTTTTTGTAGACAATTTTCAGCAGATAGTTCAGTTTCAATAATTAAACATTGATTTAAAAAATCATTTTGGTTTTCGTTACCCCAAGCTTTTGTTCGGTAAATAGATGATTTATTAATGCACTTACATGCTTCATTTTCAATCAGTTCAATAGCTTTTAAAAATATAATTTCGCAAGTACCAATATTGCAGCCTAATAATAAAACAAGTTGATTCATTGGTTATTTTACCGCCTTTAAACTTAAATCTAAACTAGTATAATGATGCGTTAAAGCACCCACCGAAATAAAATCGACACCTGTTTCGGCAACAGCTTTTATTGTGGTTAAATTAATGCCGCCGCTGGCTTCAGTTTCCATCTTCCCTCCCACCATTTTTACAGCAGTTTTCATGTCATCTAATTTAAAATTATCAAACATGATGCGTTCAATTTTTCCGCAATTTAATACTTCTTCTACTTCCAATAAATTTCTGGTTTCAACTTCAATAGGAATATTTAGTTGATTATTTTTTCGGTAATTATCAGCCAAATCAATAGCTTTTGATATTCCACCTGCAAAATCAATATGATTATCTTTTAGCATAATCATATCATATAATCCAAATCTATGATTATGTCCGCCACCAATTCTAACGGCCCATTTTTCAAAATATCTAAATAAAGGTGTAGTTTTTCGGGTATCTAAAACTTTGGTATTGGTATGCACAATTAAATCTACATAAGTTTTGGTTAGTGTTGCTACCCCACTCATTCGCTGCATACAATTCAAAACCAATCTTTCAGCCTTTAATAAAGCTTGCGTATTGCAATTTACTTCAAATGCAATATCGCCTGGTTTAACCCAAGTGCCATCGTTTATAAAAATTGAAATATTACTTTCGGCATCTACAAATTTGAAAATTGTTTTAGCTAATTCAACGCCAGCTAAAACGCCTTCTTCTTTTACTTTTAAAATTGCTTTGCCTTTAGCATGGGCAGGAATAGCGGAAAGCGATGAATAATCGCCTGTTTTTACATCTTCATCAAATGCATTTTCAATAAATTGCTGAATGTATTCTTTGTTTTCTACTGCCATCATAATTAATCTTTTTCAATTCTTAATTCTTGAATTAAAAACTGACCACCACTTTGTTTTAAGTAAAATATTACTTTATAATTTCCTTTATTAGTTGATAAAACACCAATGCCAAATGAAGAACCATCGGGCGATGAACCTTGATGATTTAATTTGAAACCATTAACTTGGTTATTTTGAAAAAATGAATTTAACACTGCATCGGCTTGATTGCGGCTATAATTAGATTCTTTATCTAATAAAGTAAGTTCAACCGTATTGGCTAAATAAGCAGCTAAAGAAGGCGATTTTGAATTAAATGCAGTTGCAATTTGGTCGATTTGACCACCAAAAATATTGCTTGCAAAAGTTTTATTGGTAGTAATAAAACCTAAAACTAAAGCCGTAAATAAAATTATTTTTTTCATTTGTAAAATTGTTAATCAATTACTGACTAATTCTGTGCCATGTTATATTAAATTAAAACGAATTAATGATTGCTGTAAATTCATTTGCCTTTAATGATGCACCGCCAATCAATCCTCCGTCTACGTCGGGTTGCGAAAAAAGTTCGGCAGCATTATCGGCTTTGCAACTTCCACCATATAAAATCGAAATTTTATTTGCCGTTTCAATGCCATATTTATCAGCAATTGAATTACGGATAAATAAATGCATTTCTTGAGCTTGAGCCGATGAAGCTGTTAATCCTGTTCCAATTGCCCAAATGGGTTCGTAAGCAATAATGCATTTTTCTATTTCTGATACTGATAAATGAAATAAACTTTTTTGTAATTGAATCAATACAAATTCATTTTGTTGATTGTTGTTTCTAATGTGTAAAGGTTCGCCACAACAAAAAATGGGTATAAGTTCAGCATCTAAAACTGCATCTATTTTTTCTTTTAAAAATACTTCAGTTTCGTTAAAATATTCTCTTCTTTCCGAATGACCAACTAATACATATTCAACGCCAACAGATTTTAACATCGATGTTGAAACTTCGCCTGTAAAGGCTCCATTTGGCTTTGGATGAACATTTTGAGCACCACACGAAATATTTTTATTTGTATCTATTTTTTCAGCAACTGAATGAATAGAAATAAATGAAGGAAATACAATAACTTTTATTTTGTTCGAAAAATCAGCCTTATTAATGTCAGTAATTAGTTGAATGCTTTGATTCAAATCATTATTCATTTTCCAATTTCCTGCTACTATTTTTTGCCTCATTTCAGTAATTTTAATTTCGTAAAGATTGTGTTTTTTCAAAAATATGAGCAAAAATATTTTGTTCTACTTCGTCAAATTGTAAACCTCGGCGTTCGTAAACTTTTTTTGCAGTTTCAATTGCTTTGTTTAATTGATAAGTTGTAGTGCCTTGTGCACCGCCCCAACTAAAATCTGCAATAATATTTCGTGGAAAACCAGCACCAAAAATATTGGCACTCACTCCTACCACTGTACCAGTGTTAAACATAGTATTGATGCCGCATTTGCTATGGTCTGCCATTATTAAACCACAAAATTGCAAGCCCGTTTTTTCGAAACTATTTTTTACATAGCTCCACAATTTTACTTCTTCATAATTATTTTTCAAATTAGAATTGTTGGTATCAGCACCCCAATTGCACCATTCGCCCAATACACTATTGCCCATAAACCCATCATGGGCTTTGTTGCTGTAGCCAAATATCACACAATTATTTACTTCGCCACCTACTTTACAATGTTGCCCAATGGTGGTTGCACCATAAATTTTTGCCCCTAATTTCAACATTGAATGTTCGCCTAATGCAAACGAACCACGAATCATTGAACCTTCCATTACTTCCGAATCTTTTGCAAAATACATTTTTGATTTTGATGCATTTAAAATAGCATGTTCGATGATTGCACCATCTTCAAGAAAAATATTTCCTGTAGCCACTACCCTATTGGTGGCGCTAATTTCAGCCGATATTCTGCCTTTGGTTAATAATTCAAAATCGTGTTTTATTTCTGCCTCATTCCAACTAAAAATTTGATGTGATTTAGTCAGTAATTTTATTTCGGCAGTAAATGTTTTTGCTTTTGAATACGATTTTGAAAAACTAAAATTTTGTGTTTCATCTTTCGAAAGCTTGGCAGCAATTATTTCATCACTCCAAATTAAAACTTCATCTAATTGTAAATTTTTAATAGCTTCAATTAATAAAGCATTTGGAAAAATGTTTCCTGCAATTAAAATATTTTCGGCTTCGGTATGTAATGGAAATTTTACTGAAAGATATTCTTCAGTAATTGTTGATGATACTTTAATACCAAAATGTTTCATCCATTTTTGTCTAATGGTTAATATGCCACAAGTGAAATCAGCTAAAGGTCTTGTAAATGAAAGAGGTGCTAAGCCATCTTTATATTTATTATCAAAAAAAATAAGATTCATTTAAAAAATTATGGTTTAAAAAAAATCGGCTGCTTTAAAAATAAAACAGCCGATTCAATTTTTTATTAAAATGATTACGGTTTCTTATTCAACATTTCTTGTGCATTTTTTGGTTTCTCAACTTTAGAAGTAGCTGGTTTTTTAGGAATACCAATACTTCCAGTTGCACCTTTTTTCACTTCTTCTACTTTTGGTTTTACTTCTTCTACAGGCTTAGGCATTGATGCATCAACCGATTTTTGTGTTATCCCTTTTTCATAAGCTGATGATGGCAAATTCATTGATTTATCAACATATTCTGAAGCTGGTTTTTCAAGTTTTGAAGCTTTTTTATAATGCTCTTCATAAAATTTATTTGTTCCATTATAATCATCTACATAGTATGCATCATTATAGCCTTCAGCTTTTCTTATTACATATCTTTCTTCTTGATCGTTTACACCATCATAAATAGAAGCCGAAACACCTCTTCGTCTTTTTGATGCATATTTAGTATCGCTTTCTTTTTCAACATCAGAAGCTAATTTTTTTTCTGTTGAAGCATTATTTGTTGAACTTGAATTAGAACTAGCACTTGCGTTAGCATTTGTAGGTGCAGTTTGTACAGGTTCGGCTACAGTTTTTCCAGGGTTTGAATTATCGTCATTACTAGATGCTGTGGCAGTTGCTGTAGAAGCCGCCACACCATTTGATGTGGTATCGCCTAATCCTGCATAAAGCGAATCTTCATAAGAAGTTTCTTTTACTACTGGCTCTTTCGAAAATCTATTTTTACATGATTTGCATGATGTGGCTGTGAAAATCACTAGAATAAAAAAATAAAAAACTGCTTTTGGGCTTTTCATGATATTATGGTATAAATTAATTTAACTGTTACAAAAATATGTATTAAAATCTTGGGCAGAATAATTTTTTTCCTCTGCCACGATACATGATTGACTTGCTTTTAGGACACCTAATAATGTATTGTATTGCAAATTCAGGACCGCCTAATTGATGTGATACATAATGCAATTGCGATACATTAAAATCATAAGATAGCCCAACCGCAAAATGATATACATCAACTCTAAAAAATAATGTGGCTGCATCTATACTTGGTTTTGAAAATCTTGTTCCTAATCCAAAGTACACAGCCGTTTCTCTATCTCCGTTATCATCTATTAATACTTTTGCTAAAACGCTTGTTTGCAATTGTTTAGCACTTAATTGATTGATGTATAAAAAACTTGGAATTAAAGTAAATGCATCAGAAACTTGAATATATGCGCTTCCATGGAATTGTTTTTTCTTTCCTAAATCATCGGTTAATCTTACAAAAGATTGATTGATATTGTTAAGATGTAGAATAGAAAATCCAACATTATAATTTAACCATTTTAATGGTTGATGATAAAGAAATAATCCTGTTCCAAAATCAATGAAAGATACATTGGCTGTAAGGTTTGGAATATCATTTAAATCATCTAAAGATACTTTTGATAAATCTAATTTTTTGCTCCAATCCGAAATATGCAACCCTGCTGCTAAAGTAAGTGGTTTCTTTTTATTTAGTATTTGACAGTAGCCTAGATTAAAACCTATCACTTGCGTTCCATAGCCCAAATCACCAGCTTTATCTGAATAAAAATTAACACCCATTCCAATAAAATTACCACCTAATTGATCTTTTAAAATTTGAGCATCACCCGAAAAAGCCATAGTTTGATAAGATGAACTTCCCATTACCGAAGACCATTGATTTCGATAATTTGTATTAAAACGAAAGCAGCCATTAAACTGACCTACTAATGCTGGGTTAACATTTAATGGCGATAAATAATGCTGACTAAAATGAACATCCTGTGCCTTAGAAATTGTATTGAAATGAATCAATAACAATAGCCCAATAAATATTTTTATTTGTTGTTTCATGAATTTAATTATCTGATTAAAGTAACATTACCTTTTATTGTTTTGTATTCATTGCTTCCTAAATCTCGATAACTAACAATGTAAACAAATACGCCGGAATTTTGTGCTGTATTATTAAATAATCCATCCCATCCTACGTTATAATCTGAACTTTGAAAAACTAAAACTCCCCATCTGTTATAAATTTTCATATTATATTCTAACAATGGTATGTTCGATTTTATTTTAAATACGTCATTTCGTCCGTTGCCATCTGGGGTAAACGTATTTGAAATTTTCAATTCAGTATTTGAATAATCTAAACAAATGGTAACTGAATCGGGCGATGGGCAAAATGTAGTATCATGAACCGTATAGGTTATTTTATTTACTGGTGTACTTTTAACAGTGTCACCCAAATCGGTATCCAACGAAATATTTGGCATCCATGTAATTAATCCATTTCCATGAGCTAATAATTTTACGGTATAACCAGCTGTAATGCAAGTATCAAGAGTGTATATATGCGGCGATGGTAACACTTTAATAAATCCTGTTATTGTATCACAACCATATTTGTTGCAGGCAATTAATTGAACAGGAAATATGCCTACAATTTTATAACATGGAGAAACTGGAGTAAATTTTGAACTAGTATCATAACTAGCATTTTTTCCAAAATGCCAAATTACTGAATCAGGAAATTCGGTAGTGGTATTGGTAAAATTAGCACATTGTCCTTCGCATACTTGCGTTGAACCAAAGAAATTAGCTACTGGTGGTAAACATCTTTGAACTACCATTACTCGTTTAAATGTATCAGAACCATAAAAATTTTGAGCTACTAATGTTACTACATAACTACCTTCTGAATTAAATGAAACTATTGGAAACGAATCGTTGGATGCACCAAGTGTAGCATTTTGAAATATCCAATTTAATACATTTGGTCCGTTTGATGATGAATCTGCAAATTGAACAGGATTATTCATACAAACTGTATCAGTAAATACTGTAAAATAAGCCACAGGTTTACTGCAATTTTTTACAGTTATGGAGTCGGTATAAACTGCACTTGTGCCGCAAATATTAGTTGCTGTTAAGGTAATATAATATTTGCCAGCAGTTGCATAACTATCAACAGGGTTTTGCAAAGTGCTGGTATGCGAATCGCCAAAATCCCAATTCCATGTTGTGGCATTTAGCGATGCATCTGTAAAAATCACAGGATTATTATTACAAACAGGATTAGATGTGGTAAAAGAAAAACTTGGGGTAGGTACTGTGATAACATTCAAGCTTACCGATTTTGAATTGCTGCCACAAAAATTAGATGCCGTAAGTGTTACTGTAGTTTGTCCTAAATTATTATACGTAATATTAGTTGGGTTTTGAGCAGTTGTAGTTGATGGTGTACCACTACCAAAATTCCAAGCCCATGAGTCGGGGCTATTAGTACTATTATCAGTAAAATTTACTGTTGAATTTTGGCACACTGTAACCGTAGATGGTGTAAATGCTGCCACAGGTTTAGGCGGACGAACATACACATTATGCGTAAATAAAGCTCCATTGCCATTAGCATTTACGGCTTGTAGGGAAACTTGAACAGTTTGAATAGTGCCTGCTGTATTGCTAAAAGTAATAGTGGGATTTTGTTGTGTTGAATTGTTTGGATTTGAAGTAACATTTATATTTCCGCCAGTATTAAAAGTATATACCCATGAATTTGGATTGTTTCCACTTGTATCTGTAAAAGTAATCGTTGCCCCAGAGCAAATAGTATCATGATTGGTAGTAAATCCAGAATTTGGAACTGGGCAGGCAATAGTTTGTAAGGTTACAGTATCTTTAGCAATGCAAGTTCCTAATGTAAGTGAAATAATATAATCGCCAGCAAAACTTGCAGTAATAGGGCCTAACACATTGGATTGATTGCCACTAGTAAAAGAGTTTGGACCAGTCCATGCTATTGTACCAACTGATATGGGTGTAAAATTAAGAGTAGTATTTTTACCAATACAAACTGTATTGGCAGATAAAGTAGCTATGGGCTTTGAAGGAGCAGGATATATGCTCACTTTTAGTACTGTATCTTTACTAAAACAATTGGTAGCATCCGAAACATATACATGGTAATAGCCACTATCAGCTAAAACAGCATTTGCTATTGTGCCACTTGCATTGGTAGTAGCAAAACTATTTGGACCACTCCAATGTGCTGTATTAGCCCCTGGTGTACAACTATACGAAATTGTATTACCAGCACATAATGGACTTGAAATATTTATTGGCCTTGGTACAGAAGGTGGTGTATCTATAGTAATAAAAACCCAAGCAGTATCTACCATGGTAGGGGTTGCAGTATCGCCTATTACATAAAAAAAACTATCGTAGCCACATGCAAAACCAGGACTAGGTTGATAACTAATTATATCTGGAAAACCAGGAATTGAACCTCCTTTATTAGCAATACCATGAGGAGAAGGAGATGAAGTGGATAAAATGTAAAGCAAATCACCATTGTTCCCATTTGGATTAAAATAAAAATCGTTTGCTAATACAGTAATGATTACTGAAGAACCAGCTCCAACAGAAGCATTATCATTTACGGCAGTGATTGTATGTTGAGCCTTTGTTAAAAACGGAATAAAAATAATGCTCAAAAAAAAGAGCCAACCCTTAAATTTAGATTTCATAAATTGGTTAAATGATGTCATGGTTTGAAGTTAGTTGTAAGTTTTAAAGTTGTGTCAAAATTAATAATAAAGTATGGTATTATCAACTGATTGAAAAATATTTTTCAATCAGTTGATGTTGATTCTTTGTATTGAATTATTTTTTGAGGATAAACGCCACATTATCTTGTAGTTTCTTTAATCCTGCTCGTTTTAATGGCGATTTGGCAAATACTTTTCTAAAAACATCTTCTGTAATTTCATGCCAATTCAAATTATTAAAATCGGAAAGTGGTTTAAATTTAGGTTCGTTGTTTTGTTGTGCAAATCTATTCCAAGGACATACTTCTTGGCAAATATCGCAACCATACATCCAATCGTTCCATTGGTTTTGCACTTCAGATGGTATTTCATTTTTTAATTCAATAGTAAAATACGAAATACATTTACTTCCATCCATCGTTTTATCGCCATGTATGGCTTGTGTAGGACAAGCCTCTACACATTTATTACATGTGCCGCAATAATCTTTATAAATTGTTGAATCATAATCTAACTCAACATCTATCATCATTTCGGCTAAAAAAAAATAAGAACCTTCATTTTTATTTATCAGCATCGTATTTTTACCAACCCAACCCAAGCCCGATTTTTTTGCCCAAGCTCTGTCCAATATGGGTGCCGAATCAACAAAACACCTTCCGTTTATTTTGCCATACTGTTGTTGAATATTGTGCAACAATTCTTTCAATTTTTCTTTAATCACTTCGTGATAATCTTCGCCATAAGCATATCGTGAAATTTTTGACGAACCATTTTCAAAAACGTTTTCAGCGTAATAATTAAATGCAAAACTGATGACCGATTTTGTGCCATCCATTAATTTTCGAGGGTCTAATCGTTTATCAAAATAGTTTTCCATGTATTTCATTTCGCCATGAAACCCTTTTTGCAAAAAGCTTTCCAGCCTTGGTGCTTCTTCTTCTAAAAATTCTGCTTTCGAAATACCACACCAAAAAAAGCCCAATCGTTGGGCTTCTAATTTTATAAATTGTGTAAGTGATGATGGCATATCTGTTTTGAACAAAAGTAATAGATAGCAATAATATATTGTTTCTAAAAAACAGATGAAGGATGAATTTTTGCTAAATAATATTCCTAAAATATAAAATACGTTGTTTTACTTATAAATTTGCAAATTAAAAATGATAGGTTTGAAGCCTTATTTTTCTACCATTTATAAATAATAATTTTAATGAATACAGCTCTGCAAAACAAAGAAGTTAAAGCAATAAAACGTAAACCAAGAAAATTTGTACCCGAAAATATTTTAATTGATAATTGGCAAACCATAAAACCATTTTACGACCAATTAATTGATTTTAAAATTGATTCGAACGAAGCTTTATTTACTTGGCTTCAACATAAAAGCGAACTAGAATCGGTAGTAGATGAAGATGCTAGATGGCGCTATATTAAAGTAACTTGCGATGTAAATAATAAAGAAATTAAAGCAGCGCATGAAGATTTTATAAAAAATATTCAACCCCATTTAATTGAAGTAAAAGAAATATTAAATAAGAAATTTATTGAATCACCGTATTCAAAAAAATTAGATAAAAATGAATTTGGCACTTTGCTTTCGGGCGTTGCCAATGCATTAAAATTGCACGAAGATGAAAATATTGATTTGATAACCGAATGCGAATTAAAGCAACAAGAATATCAAAATATAATTGGCAACATGACTATTCAGTATAAAAGCAACGAATATACATTGCCACAAGCAGCTAAGTTTTTATACGAAGCCGATAGAACGGTACGAGAAGAAGTTTATAGATTAATTATGCAACGCCGAATGGCTGATAAAGATACACTAAATGAATTGTATACATCATTGGTTCAAACAAGAAGTAAGATTGCAAAAAAAGCAGGCTTTTCAAATTATAGGGATTATAAATTTACCGAACTCTGCAGAGATGATTACAGCCCATACGATTGTTTTAAATTTCATGATGCTATAAAAACAGAAGTGTTGCCGTTATATGAATTTTTCTTAAAAGAAAAAAAACAAACTTTAAGGCTCGAAACCCTTCGCCCATGGGATACAGAAAGTTATGAAGCCAATGTAAAGCCTTTAGCTCCATTTACTGATAGTGATGATTTATTGAATAAAACAATTCAATGTTTTTATAATATACATCCATACTTTGGCGATTGTCTTTCTATCATGAAAGAGATGAATCATTTAGATTTGGAATCGAGAAAAGGAAAAGCATCAGGCGGATACAATATGGGATTGCCCGAAATAGGTGTGCCTTTTATTTTTATGAATGCAGCTAGCAGCCTTAAAGATATGACTACCATGATTCATGAAGGTGGACATGCTATTCATTCATTTTTAGCTAAAGATTTATTATTAAAAGAATTTAAAGATGTACCTAGCGAAATAGCTGAAGTAGCAAGCATGAGTATGGAATTAATTTCGATGGATCAATGGCATTTGTTTTTTCCTGATGTCGAAGATTTAAAACGGGCAAAAAAACAACAATTAAAATCTGTTATTCATATTTTACCTTGGGTTGCCACTATTGATAAATTTCAACATTGGATTTATACCCATCCCAATCATACAACCGAAGAAAGAAAAGCAGAATGGCTAAAAATTTTTTACGAATTTTCTCCAGCCGTATTAGATTATTCGGGATTAAACGATTATGCTGCAAGCCGCTGGCAATCGCAATTACATTTGTATGAAGTACCATTTTATTACATAGAATATGCTATTGCTCAATTAGCAGCCGTAGCCATGTGGAAACAATACAAAGAAAATGGAAAAATGGCATTAGATAATTATATGGCAGCTTTAAAATTAGGATATTCTAAAAGTCTCCCAGAATTGTATGAGGCAGCAGGAATTAAATTTGATTTTTCGCAAAAATATATTCACGAATTAGTAGCATTTTTAAAAACAGAATATGAAAAATTAGGATAACTTATTTTTCGATAATAAAAAAATGCAGACCACTTTCGCAATCTGCATTTTTAAAATTCTTGATTTCGTTTTTTACAACGACCAATATTTCATGCCTTTTATTTTATTTCTGAAAACACCTTTAATATCCATGAACACCGCTTTATCATTGGTAATTCCAGCAAAATAATTTTCATCCAAATTCATATAATCGTTGTGATTAACGGCAACAATAATCGCATCATAATTTTTCGCAGGTTCTTTAATCAATGAAAAGCCGTACTCCTCCTGCAATTCATGGCTATCGGCATGTGGGTCAACCACATCAACAGCCACCGAAAAATCTTTTAGTTCTTTAATGATGTCGGCAACTTTGCTGTTTCTCACATCGCTCACATTTTCTTTAAACGTAGCCCCCATCACTAATACACGGCTATGCACCACATCTTTTCCTTCATGCGCCATCAACTGAATGCAACGCTTCGCCACATAAGGTCCCATGTCGTCATTGATTCTTCGTCCACTCAAAATCACTTCGGGATTGTAGCCCAACGATTGCGCTTTGTAAGTTAAATAATAAGGGTCAACGCCGATACAATGCCCACCCACTAAGCCTGGCATGAATTTCAAAAAATTCCATTTAGTGCCAGCAGCTTCTAAAACCTCATAAGTATTGATGCCTAATTTTTCAAAAATTTTACTCAACTCATTCATCAAAGCAATGTTCACATCGCGTTGTGTGTTCTCAATAATTTTCGCAGCCTCTGCCACTTTGATGGATGATGCACGATGCACACCAGCTCTCACAACCAACTCATAAGTTTTTGCAATCAACTCCGCCGATTCAGCATCGCAGCCACTGCTCACTTTCACAATATTTGGTAGTGTTTGTTTTTTATCGCCTGGGTTAATTCTTTCGGGCGAATAACCAATTTTGAAATCGCCATTGCTCAATTTCATGCCCGATAATTTTTCCAACACAGGCAAACAATCTTCTTCAGTACAACCCGGATAAACTGTTGATTCATACACTACATAATCACCCATTTTCAAAACTTGCCCAACTGTGTTTGATGCACCCAAAACAGGCTTCAAATCTGGCACTCGGTGTTCATCAACAGGTGTTGGAACGGCAACAATAAAAAATGTGGCAGCTTTTAAATCATCAATCGTAGCAGTAAATTGAATATCACAATTATCAAAAGCCGAGCTTTCCAATTCATTGCTGGGGTCAATTTTATTCTTCATCATATCCACCCTTTTCTGGTTGATATCAAACCCAATTACCGAAATCTTTTTTGCAAATTCTAAAGCCAATGGCAAACCCACATAACCCAAGCCTATCACTGCTAATTTGGTTTCTTTGGCTACTAATTTTTCGTAAATATTTTTCATTTTTTAGAACGCTAATTGCGCTGATTTTTATGATTAATTTTTGATTTTATTTTTTGCCACGAAGGCACAAAGACACAAAGTTTTTTATATTTTTTTCGCTTGCGTTCCGAAAATTCGGAACTATGTTCGCTTTGAATTTTAATCTTGTATTTCTATGAATTCTATGTTGCTATGTGGTTAATGTATTTATATTTATTAAACAATTCTTTTCACACTTCCATTCTCTAATTTATATTCCTGTTTACTTTCAGGGCAAACAGCAATTCCATTCTCATCAAATTTCAAACGATGACCGTATTCACTCATCCAACCCATTTGTTTGGCTGGATTTCCAACCATCAACGCATAAGCAGGAACTGTTTTTGTAACCACCGAACCTGCGCCAATAAAGGAAAATTCGCCAATATCATGTCCGCAAACAATCGTTGCATTGGCACCAATTGAAGCACCTTTTTTCACCAAAGTTTTTGCATATTGTCCTCTACGAACCACTGCACTTCGTGGATTTGTAACATTCGTGAAAACCATTGATGGCCCTAAGAAAACATCATCTTCACATTCTACACCAGTGTAAATTGCCACATTGTTTTGAACCTTTACATTGTTGCCCAATTTCACATCATTAGCTACCATCACATTTTGCCCAAAGATACATCCTTCGCCAATCACAGCATTTTGCATGATGTGTACAAAATGCCAAACCTTAGTTCCCTTGCCGAGTTTAGCCGTTTCGTGAACGTAAGATGATTCGTGTATAAAAACTTCGTTACTCATTTAAATTACTTTCTTAAAATATTCCAATGTTAATTTCAAGCCTTCACTGCGACTTACTTTCGGACTCCAACCTAAAATTGTTTTTGCTTTTGTAATATCTGGTCGGCGTTGTTTTGGGTCATCAGTTGGTAAAGGTGTGTAAATCACTTTTGATTTCGAACCAGTGAGTTTTAAAATCTCTTGTGCAAATTCATTGATTGTAATTTCATCAGGATTTCCAATGTTCACAGGTTGAGCATAATCACTCAACAATAAACGATAGATTCCATCAACCAAATCGGAAACGTAACAAAATGAACGTGTTTGAGAACCATCACCAAATGCAGTTAAATCTTCGCCTCTCAAAGCTTGCCCGATAAATGCTGGTAAAACTCTGCCATCATCTAGTCTCATTCTTGGGCCATAAGTATTGAAAATGCGAACAATTCTGGTTTCCAAATGATGATAAGTGTGATAAGCCATCGTTATGGCTTCTTGAAAACGCTTCGCTTCATCATATACACCACGTGGACCAACAGGATTTACATTGCCCCAATACTCTTCGGTTTGCGGATGCACCAATGGGTCGCCATATACTTCGGATGTAGATGCAATCAACATTCTGGCGTTTTTTGCTAAAGCTAATCCTAATAAATTATGTGTGCCTAATGAACCAACTTTTAAAGTTTGAATCGGAATTTTCAAATAATCAATCGGTGAAGCTGGTGAGGCGAAATGCAAGATGTAATCAAGCTTTCCAGCCACATGCACAAATTTTGAAACATCGTGATGATGAAACTCAAAATTTTTCAGCGGAAATAAATGTTCCAAATTTTTGATGTTGCCCGTAATTAAATTATCCATGCCGATAACATGATAACCTTCGGCAATAAATCTATCGCACAAATGCGAACCTAAAAAGCCTGCTGCGCCTGTAATTAAAACTCGTTTCAATATTGTTATATTTTATTTATGCGGCAAATATAAAAATTACTTCATAGCTTGTTATTTTAAATATTTTTTTTTTTCAAATCCAATAGTCTTTGAATTAAAAAATAATCAAATTAGTATGATTTATTGAAACATGCAACCATTCATACAATAATTTCATCATGTATTACGTTAACAATTTGTATTACCTAATTTAAACATTTAAAATAATATAAAGCAATGAAACTAAATTTTTCAACTAACTCAATTTTTAGCGACCATGCATTTTCGTATTTAATCTTATTGTTGGGCGTATTTTTCTTTTTTATATTGATTTTGTAAATTAAAAAAAATCACATTTTATCTTTCATAATTTTATTTAAAACACACTACACAATTGAGTGTTAAAAATGTTTAATGTGCAAACCATTTTTTGTTTTTAACTTTATTGAATAATTATTTTCAATGAAAAAAAATATACTTTGGTTTAGTGTGTTGCTACTTGTTTTTGGATGTAAAAAAAAACAAGCTGAATATGATACAAAAACAGAATATTTTCCTTTAGCCGTTGGCAATTGGATAATATATGATGTTGATTCATTGGTTTATAATAGCTTTTCATTTACATCTTATACTCATCATTTTCAATTAAAGGAACTGATTTCAACTTCATTTGTTGATGCATCAAATGAACAAGCCTTTGTTTTAGAAAGATACGAACGAGATAGCATTACCCAAGAGTTTAAACTTAAAAACAAATGGGTTGAAAAAAATGCAAATAATAAGGCTGAAAAAATAGAAGAAAATCAACGCTTTATCAAACTCGTTTTTCCCCCAATAAAAAATAACACGTGGAAAGGTAATGCCTATTTGCAGATTGACCCCAACGATGAAAATTCGAAATTTTTAACCGATTGGGATTATAAATATTCGATAGTTGACGAAAGGATATCGTTAGGTAAAAACAGTTTTGATTCATCCATTACCGTGTTGCAACATGATGATTATATTGTAAGATTACAAAAATCTTATTTTAAAGAAGTGTATGCAAAGCATGTTGGGCTTATCTATTATCAGCATACTTTTTTAGAACAGCAACCATCCGACCCTACTTGGAAATCGGGATTTGATGTAAAAGCCACCATAAACTCTTATGGAAAAAATTAATTAATTCTGGAAATTTCAAATATCAATTTGTTTACATTTGCCAACTTTTCAAAAAAAAATTTCATTTAAATGATTTCAACAAAAAGTATTAATCTAGTTACACTAAATGGTTTTATTTTAATTAACGAGCATAAGCATCCCAATGCAACAGGTAATCTTTCTGGCTTATTGCGTAGTGTTGGTTTAGCTGCTAAAATTGTACATCGTGAAGTTAATCATGCTGGATTAGCTGATATATTGGGCGATACAGGCGAAGAAAATGTGCAGGGCGAAACAGTAAAAAAACTAGATGAATTTGCTAATAATCATTTCATTGCTGCCTTTCAACGTGGTAAAAGATGCTGTGGTATTGTAAGCGAAGAAAATGACGATATGATTGTGATGGATGAAGACGCTGCTCAATATCTAGTTTGTATGGATCCTTTAGATGGTTCTTCTAATATTGATGTAAATATTCCAGTTGGAACAATTTTTTCTATTTATAAACGAAATTCGAAAGATTGTTCGGTAAAAAAAGAAGATTTTCTACAACCAGGAACCGAACAAGTAGCTGCTGGCTATGTATTATATGGTTCAAGCACCATGCTAGTATATACCACTGGTGATGGTGTAAACGGATTTACATTAGATACTACAATTGGTGAATTTTGCATGTCGCACCCCGATATGAAATTACCCGAAAATGGAAAAGTACTATCGGCTAATTTAGGAAATCTAAATGCATTTCCGAATGGTGTAAAAGAATACGTAAAATATAGTTTTGAATTAGATAAACCTACCCATCGCCCTTATGCCTTGCGATATGTAGGCAGTATGGTTTCTGATATTCATCGTACTTTATTGAAGGGAGGAATTTTCATGTATCCGCCAACTGCCGATGCATTGAATGGCAAATTAAGATTATTGTACGAATGCAATCCAATATCATTTATTATCGAGCAAGCTGGAGGCATTTCATCAAATGGTAAAAATCGTATTTTAGAAATGATGCCAACAGATTTTCATGAACGTACGCCAATTTATTGTGGTTCGAAAAATATGGTAAATGATTTAATAGCTAGATTGTAAAATATGAAAATTTACACAAGAAAAGGAGATACTGGAACAACTCAACTAATTGGCGGAACAAGAGTATCAAAACATCATATTCGCATTGATGCTTATGGAACAGTAGATGAATTAAATTCTTATATTGGATTAGTAGCCGATTTACTTACTACTGAAAATGAACAAAAAGAAACATTACACATTGTTCAAGATAGATTATTTACAATGGGTTCGTTATTAGCTGCCGACCCAGAAACCAATAAAATGAAACTACCCGAATTATCACCCAACGATATTATTTTATTAGAAAATAATATTGATAAAATGGATGACCAATTGGCGCCTATGACACATTTTATTTTACCTGGTGGGCACCCTACAATTTCGCATTGTCATATTGCAAGATGCATTTGCCGCAGAGCTGAAAGAATGATTACACAATTAAATGAAATAAGTACAGTTGAGCCATTAACTATTCAATACTTAAATCGCCTTTCTGATTATTTATTTACACTTAGTAGATTTATGACAAAAGAATTAAATGCAAGAGAAATAAAATGGATTCCGAAAATGAATTCGTAAAAACTTGCTTCAAAATTTAGCCATTAAAAAAAATTGATTTATTACATTTGCCACTCATTTTTATTTACCATTATGCTAGTTGAAAAATTAATTATTATTAGTGGTGTGTTAGGCGCTTCATTGGGCATAGCCACCTACTCTACTTTATTAGAACGAAAATTAGCAGCTTGGCTACAAGATAGAATTGGGCCAAACAGGGCTGGTCCAGGCGGTATGTTTCAACCATTAGCAGATGGTTTAAAACTTATTTTTAAAGAAGAATTTATACCAGCGCATGCTAATAAATTTCTTTTTGTATTAGGCCCATCATTAGCCATGTTGTTGGCTTGTATGGGTGGTGCCGTTATTCCTTGGGGCAATACATTAGAAATTGGAGGAAGCATTATTCCATTACAAATTACTAATATTGATATTGGAGTTTTATACATGTTTGGTGTAGTATCATTAGGCGCTTATGGTATTATGATAGGTGGATGGTCATCAAATAATAAATATTCATTGATGGGCGCTATCAGAGCAGCTTCACAAATTATCAGTTATGAATTAGCAATGGGCTTATCCATGATTGCAGTAGTTATGGTAAGTGGTTCGTTAAGTTTAAATGATATTGTGGCGCATCAACACAATGGGCATTGGAATGTGTTTATTATGCCCCATGTATTTTTAATATTTTTGGTTTGTGCATTTGCCGAAACCAACAGAGCCCCGTTCGATTTACCCGAATGTGAAACTGAATTAATAGGAGGTTATCATACCGAATATGGTAGTATGAAATTAGGCTTTTTCTTATTTGCCGAATACGTAAATATGTTTATCTCTTCTGCCTTTATGAGTACCTTATTTTTTGGTGGATATGATATTCCATTTATCGACCATTTTGGTTTATCGCATAATTTAGTAACTATTTTAGGCACTGTTTTCTTATTTGCTAAAATAGGCAGTTTTATCTTCTTTTTTATGTGGGTTAGATGGACATTACCACGTTTTCGCTACGACCAATTGATGAATTTGGGTTGGAAAATACTAATCCCAATTGCTTTAGTTAACTTAATCATTACGGCTGTAGTAGGATTATGTTTAAAGTAAATTTTCAAAAACGTTGATTATAAATTTAAACCTTCATTAAAAATTTTATTTTTGCATTCAATTCAAAAAAAACAATATGTCATTTAGCAACATTCAAAACATTTTAGCAGACAAATCTGAATATTTATTAGATTATCAAACCAATAAAATTGATAAATCAATGCTTCACCAAGCTGGTGGCGATGTAATTGATAGAATTTATTCTATCACAAACAGAAATATTCCTACGCTTCGTAATCTGCAATCAATTTTTGGTCATGGCAGATTAGCAAATACAGGTTACATGTCTATTTTGCCCGTTGATCAAGGCATTGAACATAGTGCTGGTGCTTCGTTTTCGCCCAATCCAATTTATTTTGATTCAGAAAATATTGTAAAATTAGCTGTTGAAGGTGGATGCAGTGCTGTGGCAACTACTTATGGTGTTTTGGGTTCGGTGGCAAGAAAATATGCACATAAAATTCCTTTAATAGTTAAAATTAACCACAACGAATTTTTAACTTATCCGAATAAATACGACCAAATAATGTTTGGCAATATTAAAGATGCTTGGAATATGGGCTGTGCGGCAGTTGGTGCTACAGTTTATTTTGGTAGCGAAGAAAGTAGCCGTCAAATAGTTGAAGTAGCTGAAGCATTTGAATATGCACATGAATTAGGAATGGCAACTATTTTATGGTGTTATATTCGTAATAATGGATTTAAAAAAGATGGTGTTGATTATCATGCATCGGCTGATTTAACTGGACAAGCAAATCATTTAGGCGTTACTATTCAATCAGATATTATCAAACAAAAATTGCCAACTAATAATGGTGGTTATACAGCGGTAAATTTTGGTAAAACGCATCCAAAAGTATATAGCGAATTATCATCTGAACATCCGATTGATTTATGCAGATATCAAGTAGCAAATTGTTATATGGGTAGATTTGGATTAATTAATAGCGGCGGCGAAAGCAAGGGTGCTACCGATTTACAAGAAGCTGTGGCAACTGCGGTAATCAACAAACGAGCAGGTGGTATTGGATTAATTAGTGGAAGAAAAGCATTTCAAAAACCAATGAATGAAGGCATAGCATTGCTTAACTCAATTCAAGATGTTTATTTAGCTAACGAAATTAAATTGGCATAACAAAAGGATACTAAATAAAAAAGGTTGTTGTTCGTTAATATGAATAACAACCTTTTTTGTTTTATCATTCATGCTATTTAAAAGCATAATATCTATCATGAAAAAACTTTTTATATTTTCTTCTCTATTTATTTTGCAAGCATTTGCCCCTACACCTAAAGAAAATGCAAAAGATATTTTAGATAAAATGCTAAATGCTGTAAAAAATCATACATCAGCATGTTATACCATTGATACCTATGAAAGATTGATGAACAAAGCAACATTGCAACATGGAAAAAGCTTTACGAAAGAATCTGTAAACCCAATTAAGCTATATTTAAAAATATTAGATGAATCGGCAAATGGCACCGAATTGATTTATATTGAAAATGAAAATAATAATAAAGTAAGAGTGAATGCAGGCAAATGGATTCCAGTTTTAAAACTTAGTCCGTATAATAGTATGATACTTAAAGACCAGCATCACACACTATTTTCGGCAGGTTTTGGTTTTTTATACAGAATAATGTTAAACGCTAAACAAACATCTATCAATAATTTCGATTCGGTATTTGTATATCAAGGAGATGTAATTTGGAATGGAATAAATTGTTATAAACTTCAACTTACTGATAAAAATTGGAAACGAATTTACTATCAGCCCAAAAAGGGCGAAACAGCACTAAGTATTGGTAAAAAGTTTTTAATACCCGAATATAGTATTATGGAATGGAACAAAAATATTTCAAGTATTGTAGATAATATAGACGACAAACAAATTATTATATGTACATCGTATGCTAAAAAAGCAATCTTATACATTGATAAAAATAATTTTTTTCCCGTATTTCAAGAAATGTATGATGATAAAGGGCTTTTTGAACGTTATGAAATTACAAACCTTAAAGTTAACCCTACTTTTACTGCCAATGATTTTAAAGAAACTTTTTAGAGTTTTGAGTTATTTCAACTTATACCACTCATTTTACTAAAAGGTAAAGTTTTTTAAAGATTGATTATCTTTTAGATGCAAAAAAAACTTATTCAATTTCAAAATTAATTAGGCAATAAGTATATAAAAAACAGCACTAATAAAAATATGCAACTGTTTTCATTACAACCAGCAAAATTATTTCATCAACAAACCCTAAAGCGACTGCACCGTTTTTTTATCGTGTACTTTCTTTATCCGATTCTAATTTATTTTTAAATGGATTATGGTTAAATGGATAAACCAATTGCTTCACATAACCTTTTGGAAACTGCGCTTCGTTTACTCCTGTGCCTCGTGGCCACACTTTGTTAGGCAAATAATAAGTGCCGAAAATTTTATCAATGAAAGGAAAAAAGACTGCGAAATTTTTTCCGTAATGTTCATCTTCAATGCAATGATGCCAATGATGATATTGCGGTGTGGTGAAAAAATATTTCAAGAAACCAATGTTGATTCGAGTGTTAGAATGAATAAACACCGCATGAATGGCGATGATAAAAATGTAAGCATTAAAAACTATTGGCGAAAAACCACACACATACAACGGAATAAAAGTGATAGACCGTGTGAAGAAAATATCAATGAAATGAGTTCGTGAACCTGCCAGCCAATCCATTGATTGAGTACTGTGATGCACTGCATGAAACCGCCACAAATAAGCATGAGAATGAAAAATGCGATGTGCCCAATATTGAAACAAATCGGTTACCAAAAAGGCAAATAATAATTCTATTACAAACGGCAAACCCTGCACCCATGCATGCAACGGAGCTAAATTTAATTTACTGAAAAACAATACTGCTGGCTGTTGGGTAATAGCTCCGAAAAACTGAATGCACAAATGGCTGATGGCAAAATAAATTAAATCAGTTCGCCACTCGGCATGAAAGCGGTCTTGGTTTTCACGTTTTGGCAATACCATTTCAATCGGAATAAAAATAATTGCCATCAACAATAAATCGAGCAGCAACCAATCTAATCCCAAATGCCAGTTGGCTTTTTCAACCGCTCTGCCATGCACATCAAACCCACCAATAACAATGGTCAGGCAAGCGATGGCAACGCCAATCATGCCACGTGTTTTATTTTTACTCAACAGCACATTGCTCAATCCAAAAATCATTGCTAAAATAATAGTAGCCGATAACAACCACTTCATGGATTGAGCAGTGTACACTTGCCTAAACTCGGGCGTTGTAAATGTTTCAGGAAAATAAAAACAAAGCACACCGCCTAATGCTAACAGGCTTAAAAACACAGCTACATAGCCACTTACAATGCCTTTGCCAATGGCGTAGCGTTGAATGAAAGACTGAATAAGGGACATAAATTTTAGTTTTTAAAAAAAGATTCACAACGGATTATTTCTATTTTTTTTTCTTGCAAATTCACTGCTTTAATTTTCAATTCATTAAATTAAAGTTCTCCCATAACCAGCTATAAAACCAATAAATAAAATTATCAAGATAAAAAAAGATAGCACAAACAAAATCATTGAAACCCCAACAGTCCAAATTTTTTGTTTAATTAAATTTATACTTGACAATAATAAAACCAAGAAATTACAAGCCACGAACAAAAATCCAATAATTTGAAAAACTATCAGATTTATGACTAAATTATTTTGCTCTTTTGCCAATATGAAGAATGTAAGAATAGATAAAACACAACTTAAGATAGCTGAAGTGTAAATAATCTTAAAACTATTTTTTGAAAACATCGGAAGCACTTTTACAAATTAATTTATTTTTACAACGGAATATTCCCATGTTTTTTTCTTGGCAAATTCACCACTTTATTTTCGAGCATTTTAAAGGCACTCAATAATTTTTTTCGAGTTTCGGAAGGCAAAATTACTTCATCAATAAACCCACGAGCGGCTGCGCCATAAGGGTTGGCAAACTTTTCAGCATAAGCATCTGTTTTTTCTTTCAATGCTTCTTCAGGATTTTTTGCTGCATCAATTTCCTTTTTGAAAATAATTTCCACCGCACCTTTTGCACCCATCACAGCAATTTCAGCATTTGGCCAAGCATAGTTCATATCAGCACCAATGTGTTTGCTGTTCATCACATCATAAGCACCGCCGTAAGCTTTTCGGGTAATCACCGTAACTTTCGGCACAGTGGCTTCACTCAAAGCATACAACAATTTTGCACCGTTGGTAATAATGCCATGCCACTCTTGGTCGGTGCCAGGCAAAAAGCCTGGAACATCCACCAACACTAATAAAGGCACATTAAAGCAATCGCAAAAACGAACAAATCTTCCTGCTTTTCGTGATGAATTAATATCCAACACACCAGCCAACACCGCAGGTTGATTGGCAACAATTCCAATGCTTCTGCCGCCGATTCGTGCAAAACCAACTACAATATTTTCAGCCCAATCTTTATGTACTTCTAAAAATGAATTTTCATCTACCACACCATCAATCACTTCTCTCATATCATAAGGTTGATTTGCATTTTCGGGAACGATGGAATTTAAAATTTCACGAAGCTCTGAAGCCCTTGATTCATAAGGATAAACAGGTGCTTGTTCTTCGCAGTTTTGCGGAATATAACTCAACAATTTTTTAATGTGCTGAATGGCTTCCACTTCATTAGCGCAAGCAAAATGTGTAACGCCACTTTTAGTTGCATGCGTTGCTGCACCACCTAATTCTTCGCTGCTCACTTCTTCGTGAGTAACCGTCTTTACTACGTTTGGACCAGTTACAAACATGTAACTCGTATTTTCAACCATCAAAATAAAATCAGTCAAAGCAGGCGAATACACTGCTCCGCCAGCGCATGGACCCATGATTGCCGACAACTGTGGAATCACACCTGACGCAATCGTGTTGCGATAAAAAATATCAGCATAGCCACCCAATGAAACTACACCTTCCTGAATTCGTGCGCCACCGCTATCATTCAAGCCGATTAATGGTGCGCCATTTTTCAAAGCTAAGTCCATTATTTTGCAAATCTTTTCAGCATGTGTTTCAGAAAGCGAACCACCAAACACTGTAAAATCTTGTGAGAAAACATACGTCAAACGCCCGTTGATAGTGCCATAGCCAGTTACTACACCATCGCCTAAATAGATTTCATTTTCCATTCCAAAATCTTTGCTGCGATGTGAAACCATCATGCCAATTTCTTCAAATGAATTTTCATCCATCAACAATTCTATTCTTTCACGAGCAGTTAATTTTCCTTTTTTATGTTGCGCTGCAATTCGTTTTTCGCCGCCACCCAATTGGGCTTCAGCAATTTTTGATTTTAAAATTTCTGTTTTATTCATGATATCAATGTGATAATTTGTAGATGTGTAAATATGTAAATTATTTTTTTGAGTTGACTTTTGATGAAACAATTATTTTGTTCAAGATTCTAATTATTTCTTCGATTTCATTTTTCAAAGTTGAATCAAAATCATAAGATTTATTGGCTTCGCAAAGTATTAACCAATACATGGTTTCGTGTGCTTCTTTAGCGGCAATTTTTAGTTTGTGAATAAAGTCGAGTCGACTTTCTGCGTTTTGCGATTCAAAAACATTAGCACCAATGCTTGTAGCCGAACGCAACAACTGACGGGCGATTACGTATTTCTTTTTATCTTCTAATCGTTCGCAATATTGAATAATATGGTTCGAAAAAGCAATAGTTTTTTGAATAATTAAATTTCCTTCAATCATTTTGTAGTGTATTTTCAATTTTCATATTTACACATTTACAAATTGCCTCATTACTGCTTTCACAATTTCTTCCTCACTTTTTTCTTCTTCTCTCACAAATTTTTTGCCCGTAACTTTTTCATACAATTCAATGTATCGTTCGCTGATTTCTAAAATCCATTGCGTACCCATCTTTGGAATTTCTTGTCCTTCTTTGCCCTGAAAACCCCATGTCATCAGCCATTCACGAACAAACTCTTTTGATAATTGCTTTTGTGGCTCACCTTTTTTTTGTCTTTTTTCATAACCATCTGCATAAAAATATCTGCTGCTATCGGGTGTATGAATTTCATCAATCAAAGTGATAATTCCATTTCGTTTTCCAAATTCATATTTCGTATCCACCAATATCAAACCTTGTGCAGCAGCCATTTCGCAGCCACGTTGATATAATGCTAAAGTTATTCTTTCCAATTCTTCATATTCATTTTTGCGCACTAAATTTTTGGAAATAATTTCTTCTCTCGAAATATCTTCATCATGCCCTTCATGCGCTTTGGTAGTTGGTGTGATGATTGGGGTTGGTAATTTATCATTCTCTTTCAAACCTTCGGGCAATTTCACTCCACACAATTCTCTTAATCCACTTTTGTAAGTTCGCCAAGCATGACCTGCCAAGTAGCCACGGACAACCATTTCAACAGGATACGTTTCGCATTTATAACCAATTGAAACATTGGGTAATGGTGAAGCAATTAACCAATTAGGTACAATATCTTTTGTAGCGTTTAAAAAATGTGCAGCAGTTTGATTAAGCACCGAACCCTTGTGTGGTATGGGTTTAGGCAATACTACATCAAAAGCGGAAATACGATTGCTGGCAATCATCACTAATTTATCATCGCCAATGCTATACACATCGCGAACTTTGCCTTTGTAAAAATTTGTTTGATTGGGAAATTGAAGCATGAATTATTTTTGGTTGATTTTTGTTTTCAAATATTTAAGAGTGATTTTTCTTAGTTGCAAATCGTAATAATTTAGCAATGAAATTACAACGGAATTAGGAACAGTAAAATTATTTTTTATCCAATCATTATCACGGAAATTTGTATTGACAATACTTTCGGAAGGAATCTTGCTTTTCATTTTTTGAAAATAACTTTCCATCAATATTAAATTCGTCTGATGATTAGTAATTACTTTAAAATTATTTTGTGGATTTGAAATTGAATCAAACTCAATCGGTATTAATTTAATTTCTAAATCTACACTTATAAATTCATTATGAATACTATCAATTTCTTTTTTTAATGCAGAAGTAGCATTCTTATTATCAAGTATTTCTTTATAAACAATGGCAATGCTGTCAGGAGTTGCGTTAGCCAATATTTGATGAAGATGGTCATTAGTAGATTCAAAACTTTCATACCACTTCGCATCTTTTTTTTGTTGGCATGAAATTAAGAAGAGAAAACTAAAATAAACAAAAAAGAAAATATTTTTTTTCATGATGAAAAATTTTGAACGGCGAATTTCGTAAACAAAAAATAAAATCGAAAGATTTACTTCAAATCTTTTGTGCCAAAACTTAATGGCAATAAATCACTCACACTTTCTAATGAATAAATAGTATCGCCCTCCCCTTTCAATAAAATTTTTATTGCACCATTATTGTTTTGCTCTTTTTCTAATAATGTTTGTCGACATGTACCACATGGCGAAACTGGCTCTAATGTTGGTTTATTGAAGTTTTTAATCGTTACAGCAATTGTTTTAATTCGCTTGGCTGGGTAAATAGACGACACAGCAGCTAAAGCAACTCTTTCGGCACATAAACCAATTGGAAAACTTGCATTTTCTTGATTCGTTCCTGTTACCATATTTCCATCTTCCATCAATATGGCAGCGCCTACATGAAAATGAGAATATGGTGCATAGGCTTCAGGAAGCACAGCCATGGCTTTGTTCATTAAATGGCGTTCGGTTTCATCAAGCTCATGAATACTACTATATACTTTAAAACAAGTTTCAAATTTAATTTCCTTCATCGTTGTTATTAATTGTTGAATTCAAATATACATAAACTGTAAAATCTTTCTCAACTTTACAGCGTTATGAATTCAAAAATTATTTTAATTATTGGTGCAGGAAAATCTGCCACTTATGCCATCGAATATTTGGCTACGCAATGCGAAAAAGAAAATTGGAAATTGATAGTAGCTGAT
The DNA here is from genome assembly GCA_046051225.1 of Bacteroidota bacterium. Classification (GTDB taxonomy): domain Bacteria; phylum Bacteroidota; class Bacteroidia; order Chitinophagales; family CAIODY01; genus CAIODY01. Next base: position 44,595 of record JBJOOR010000013.1, read on the forward strand.
GCTGATTTACAAACTGCAAAACAAAAAATTTCAGGGTTTAAAAATTGCGAAGCCAAGCAATTAGATATTAATTACGAAAGCGAAAGAAGTGTATTAATTCAACAAGCAGATTTGGTTGTAAGCATGATGCCACCTGCATTTCATAGCTTAGTGTTGCACGATTGTTTGAAACATAAAAAGCATTTTACCAATGCAAGTTATGTAACGCCCGAAATGAAATTATTGAACGATGAGTTCAAAAAAAATAACTTAATTGTATTGTGTGAAATGGGTTTAGACCCTGGCATCGACCACATGAGCGCCATGCAAACTATTCATCGTTTCGAAAAAGAAAATTTCGAATTAACATCTTTCAAAAGCTATTGTGGTGGCTTAGTTGCACCCGAAAGCGATAATAATCCATGGCATTATAAATTTAGTTGGAATCCTCGAAATGTAATTCTTGCAGGGCAAAGCACAGCCCAATATTTGCATAATGGCAAAGTAAGTTACATTCCATACAATAGATTATTTAGCAATATCGAAACCATTAAAATTAAAGGCTATGGCGAATTTGAGGCTTATGCCAACAGAGATTCGTTGAGTTATATTGATACTTATAATTTGCCAAACGTAAATTATTTTTTACGTGGTACTTTGCGAAAAAAAGGTTTTTGCGAAAGTTGGAATGCATTAGTTCAATTAGGAATTACAGATGATACATACACTGTAAACCATGATGGCAAAACAACTTGGAGAGAATTTATTCAATCGTATTTGAATACTAAAAGTGAATTTGTGCAACATGAAATATTGGATGAATTGAAAAACTATTTTGAAAATAAAAGAACAAATTGCCCTACGGTAATTAAAAATTTAGAGTCGTTAGATATTTTTAGTGATGATAAATTACCCTTACAAAATGCTTCGCCAGCGCAGCAATTACAACATTTGTTAGAGCAAAAATGGAAGATGGAATCAACCGATAAAGACATGATTGTGATGCAACATCAATTCATTTTTAAAAAATTAAATGAAACAAAAAAAGTTACCAGCACATTGGTAATGAAAGGCGAAAATCAAATTCATACAGCTATGGCAAAAACTGTTGGATTGCCTTTGGCTATTGGTGCTGTATTGATTTTGAAAAATGAAATAAAGCAATATGGTGTGTTAATTCCAACTACCGAAAATATTTATAATCCTATTTTAAAAGATTTAGAAAACTTTGGCGTTAATTTTATTGAAGAAGAAAAATGACAATAGAAAATCTGTATAAAATATTCATTCAGCAACAACAAAATTTTACCACTGATACCAGAAAAATTGAAAGTGGTTCAATTTTTTTTGCGTTGAAAGGAGCAAATTTTAATGGTAACGAATTTGCCGAAAAAGCTTTAGAATTAGGTGCTTCGTATGTGGTGATTGATGAAAAACAATTGGCGAAAAATGAAAAATTTATTTTGGTTGATGATGTTTTAACTACACTTCAACAGCTTGCAACCTATCATCGGCAACAATTTAAAATTCCTGTTTTATGCATCGGTGGTTCGAATGGAAAAACAACTACTAAAGAATTAATTTCAAAAGTTTTAGCCGAAAAATTTAAAGTACATACCACTGCTGGTAATTTCAATAATCATATTGGTGTACCTATCACATTGCTCAAAATGCCTTTAGATAGTGAGTTTGCAGTAATTGAAATTGGAGCAAATCATTTGTTAGAAACAAAATTTTTGTGTGAAATAGCCCAACCCAATTTTGGTTTAATTACTAATAATGGCAAAGACCATTTAGAAGGTTTTGGCGATATGGAAGGCGTAAAAAAAGCAAATGCCGAATTATACGATTTCCTTAAAACTATTGATGGTACTGCATTTGTAAACGCTGGCGATATTGATTTAAAATCGGCATCGGTTAGTTTGCAACAATTATTTTACAGCGATAATTTACAAGTGGGATGTTTTGGTTCAATCGAAAATTCATTTCCACTTTTAAAAGCAAAAATTAAAATCAATAGTGCTGAATTTCAAATTCAATCGCAACTAAATGGCAATTATAATTTGATAAATATGGTAGCAGCAGCGGCTGTGGGCAGCTATTTCGGCGTTTCAAACGAACAAATTAAAAGCGCAGTTGAAAATTATAAACCTGCTAATAATCGTTCGCAATTGATTGAAAAAAATGGCAATCATTTTATTGTTGATTGTTATAATGCAAATCCAAGCAGCATGAAATTAGCGATTGAAAGTTTTGCCGAAATGCCTGTTAAAAACAAAATTGCCATTGTAGGCGATATGTTTGAATTAGGTAATCACAGTGAGTTTGAACATCATCAAATTGCTAATCAACTAAATAATTTATCTTTTGAAAAAGTGATTATTGTAGGTAAAGAATTTGCAAAATTGAAAAACGAATTCAACCATTTTGTTTCATTTGAAACAACTGCCGAATTAAAAAAGTGGATGAGTGAACAACAATTCACTAATCACACTTTTTTATTAAAAGCCTCAAGAGGTATGGCTTTAGAGAAATTGTTAGATTAACTTATTTATGCATTTTGAAACCAATCTTTCCAAACCACTTCATAGCCTCCTTGCTTAATTACCCGTTCAACTTGTTGTGGTGTTCGGCTATCATCAATTATAAATTGCTCTAAAGCTTCAGAGTTTATCGCATATCCACCTGGTTCGGTTTTACTGCCAGCACTCATTGTAGTAATTCCAATTTTAAAAGCATTATCTCTAAATTTCATGCTTTCTCTTGTGCTTAAACTCAACTCGATATTTTCATTGAAAATTCGGTAAGCACAAATTAATTGAGCTAAATCTTTTTCATCCATTACTACATTTGGCTGAAAGCAACTTTCATTAGGTCTTATTCTTGGAAATGAAATAGAATATTTGGTTTGCCAGTATTTTTTTTCTAAATAATTTAAATGCAGAGCTGTAAAAAATGAATCAGTTCGCCAATCTTCCAACCCTAATAATACACCCAATCCAATTTTATGAATACCTGCCTTCCCCACTCTATCGGGCGTTTCGAGGCGATAATCAAAATTTGATTTTTTACCTTTTGGGTGATAATTTTTGTAGTTGGCTTTATGATAGGTTTCTTGATAAACTAAAACTGCATATACATCGGCTTGATGCAATTGCTCATATTCATATTGCTCTAAAGGTTGCACTTCTATAGAAATATTTGCAAAATATTGCTTTGCAATTTTAATAGCCTTTATAAAATAATCAATATTCACGGTTTGATTGGCTTCGCCTGTTACAATTAAAACATGGTCGAATCCTAATGTTTTAATAGCTTCAAATTCCTGATGCATTTGCTTTTCCGTAAGCGTTAATCTGTTCACTTTATTATCGAAACTAAAGCCACAATAGGTGCAAATATTTTGACATTCATTACTTAAATAAACAGGAGCATACATTTGAATTGTATTACCAAATCGCTTTTTGGTAAGCTGATTGCTTAATAGAGCCATATCATTTAAATATGGTTTTGCAGCAGGCGAAATCATGGCCATAAAATCTTGCAAAGTGCCATTGCCAGCATGTCGCAAAGCCACCTCAACATCTGTACTTGTTTTTTGCAGAATAGATGAAGCAACTTCATCCCAACTATAGCTATCAAAAATTGTTTGAAAATTCATATCTAATTATTACAACAAAGGTACATTGAATTAAGTTTGAAAATTAAAAGTTCTTTTCAATTATATACATTCAATATTAATTTTAAGAATGCAACATATTAGTTAAAAAGATAGTCCTTATATTTACCAAACTTAAAACTTTATGAAACCAATTTTTCTACTTTTATTTTGCTTGATACTAGCAAAAATATCGTTTGCCACTATTACTGTTGATTCGGTAAAAACTAAAACCAATACTTGCTATAATAATGGAATGGTAAAAATATTTGCCTCGGGCAATCATGCACCATTTTTTTATCGCTTGGTAAGTGGGCCTACTACAAGGCTTTTGCAAAGCAACGATACTTTTACATCGTTGCCAAACGGAAATTATATAGTTCGTATTTACGATTCTAATTTTGATAGCACCCAAGCAACTTTTAGCATCATAGGAAATTATGTAGCGCCTAATTTTTTGCCTACCTTTCAAAGCCCAATATGCCAGAATGATTCGAATGGAATGATTTTCGGAAACCCAATTATTGGAACAGGAAATACGCCATATACTTGGACACTTACCAATCAATCTACTGGTCGTGTTATCACTCAAAAAAATGATACTTTTCATAATATTTCAGTTGGAAATTATTTCTTAAAATTAACAGACTCATGCGCAAATTATTCAACAAGATTTTTAACTGTAAATCGTCAACATAACACTTTATATATTCAAAGTGGTTCGGGACAAATGATTGCATGTAATACTTTAAAATTATCTTTTGGAATATTGTTCAACAATGCATATCCTACTTCAATAAAAATTAAAACAAATTTTGGTATCAACAAACTCATTAATTTAAATGCGACCAATTATTCCTTTTTTCTTGATACTTTTTACAATATATCCTACGGAGACAGAATTTTTGCAACTGTATATAATAATTGCAACGATAGTTCTTCAACCCTCTTTGTTATCCCTACCCCCTACTTATACATCAATACTTTCCCATATTATCAATCATGTGCCTACAAAAATGATTTAAGTTTAAATATAAATGATATTTTATTTTTAAGCCCTCCCATCATCAGAAAAATAAAAAATATAACATCAGGTATAATATACAGTGATACACTTTTATACAACAATAATTATCAACCATTTACTTTAGTTTCTCCTTTAGTAAATGATTCATTTGTTTATTCCGTTCAGGATGCTTGTGGCAAGAATTATATTCAAGCATTTAAGATTTCAGCACTTCAAATACCTCAATTAACTCATTATACAGTCATTTCCCCATCCGATTGTCTCGACTCAACTGCATCTGTTGAAATTTTGTCTTCGGGCTTTTGGTCAACTCCAGCTTTACAAATATTATTTGGTCCAAAAAATATACATAGTTCAAAAAAGAGATTTACATATTCTGATACATTATCATATATCGACACTTTTTTAATTCCCAATATTAACTATACATTCAGTTTCGGCTTCGGTTTGGCTAATTTGGGAATTGGGAAATACATTTACAAACTTTATGATACTTGTGGAAACCAAATAATTGATTCTTTCATTATTTCAGCAAATCAAGTTTCAGACTTCTTTTACAATTCGAGCTACACAAAAGGATGTATTATGCAAAATTCAATTTATTTGAATAGCAATTTTAGCTTCCCATTTAATATAAACAAACTATATAGCAATCTATCTTTTTATAGCTCTAGCCTTAGTAGCTTAGACAGTGGAACATATTTAATTCAAGGAGTCTGGGGTAACAGTTCTGTTAATATGATTTGTCAGAACAAAGTTTGTGCTTCTATATTTGATACGATTATTATCCCCCCATACATTTATCCATCTATTAGCCATGCCGAAGCTGCTTTATGCAATGGTCATTTAAAAATAGAATTAATACCCGATAGTTCAACAGGTGTAGCGCCGTATCAATATGAAATTATTTCGGGACCAACATTATTTCCTATTCAAACTTCTAGTATTTTTCAACTTACTAAGCCTGGTATTTATCAAGCCCGAATTAATGATACTTGTGGCAATGCAAGTGTGTATAGTTTTACGGTTGATACTACGTTTAAATTTTCAATATTTCAAAAAGGAAATTTATGTGGCAATGGTAAAGTAGTTTTTAAATGCACTTCTTCGCCCTATTTTTCTTACCATTGGAAAAAAGGAAACACATTAGTAAACATTAGCGATTCGATAGTTTTCAATCCATTTACATTTGCCGATACGGGTTATTATTATGTAACCAAATACGTAAATTTTCATGGCTGTATTGATTCAACTACCGAATTTATTTATCTGCAAAAATATTTTCATCAGGTTTTATCTCAAACTATTTGTTCGGACAATCATATAATATGGCGCAATAAAATGCTTTATCAAACTGGTATTTATACTGATACCATAAAAAGTTTGAATGCATGTGATAGCCTTTACACCATGAATTTGAATGTTACTCCAATTACTTATTCAATAATCAATAAAACTATTTGCCAAGGTTCAAGTTATCAAATGCCTAACGGGCATTATATTTCAACCGCAGGGCTGTATTATGATACTACTTTAAACTATCTACATTGCGATAGTATTATTTCAATATTCTTAACTGTAAACCATCCAAGCGGAAGTTCGAAAACAATTTCTATTTGCGAAAATGATAGCTATACTTTGCCCAATGGAAATGCGGTAAACACATCGGGCACATATACAGATACTTTAATCAATTATTTAAACTGCGATAGTATTGTAAAGACTTATTTAACTGTGCTTTCGGTAGATAGAAATACCATTACTGCATCTATTTGCGAAAGCGATAATTATATATTGCCAAATGGATTAAGCACCCATACAGCAGGTATATATATTGATACGTTTATGAATCAAGCTGGCTGCGATTCAATTATTACTACTCATTTAAGTGTATCTCAAAATCCGAATTTTTATTTTATACACGATACCACTTTGTGTTTGGGTAATCCAATCGTATTAAATGCCTATTTTCCTAATGCAACTTATTTATGGAATGATTCATCCACACAATCTAACAAAACAGTTTCGGCATCAGGTTTTTATTTTGTAACCGTAACTGTACCACCTTGTAATACAGTAGTAAAAGGTGTTGTGGTAAATTATTTAGATTGCAGTTGCCGAATGATTTTACCCAACGGATTTACACCAAACGGCGATGGAATAGATGATAAATTTTTACCTATATCAGCCTGCGATTTACAAACCAACAGTTATCAATTAAAAGTATTTAATAGATTAGGGCAAACCCTGTTTGCTACTACCGACATAACTATTGGATGGGATGGAACTTACAAAAATATATTGCAAGAAATGGGTACTTATATTTTCACTATTGAATGGTTAAACCCAACTACCAATAAAAAAGAAATGCTAAAAGGCGATATAAATTTGATTAGATAAAAATAATATTTAGCAGTTTATGAATTCGCTAAACTTTCGTTTTTTATTGATAAAATATTCCCACACCACACTTCTATTATAATACCCTGTTTGATTGGGATAAAATGAATCGTGATAAAACACATTCATTTTTTTCATTTTATACTTAATAGAAATTAAAGACGGTAATAAAAAATAAAACATATAATGCGCTTTTATTACAGCCCAAGCATCTTTGTATTTACCAGCCGAAAGTGCTTTACATGCTGCAATTGCATCAATCAATGTTCGTTTAATAAATATATAGGGAAGCCTTTGCCAAGGCAAATTTTTAAACAATAAAAATAATGAGTTACGAAAATTAAGGTATGTTTTTTTAGGATTGCCTTGTGGCAACATACCACCGCCTACATGATATACATGCGATGCCGAGCAATACCCAATTGTATAACCAGCATTGCGCAGGCGCCAACATAAATCTACTTCTTCCTGATGTGCAAAAAACAATTCATCTAAACCGCCAACTTGATGAAATGCTTTTGCCTTTACAAACAAGCATGCACCTGTAGCCCAAAAAATTTCAGCATTATCATCGTATTGATGAATGTCTTCTTCAATGGTATCAAATATTCGCCCACGGCAAAATAAAAAACCATTTTTATCAATAAATCCGCCTGCTGCGCCAGCATATTCAAAACTATTTTTTTTATAGAATGAATTAATTTTAGGTTGAGCGGCAGCCATATTTTGATGGCTTTCCATATATTCAATTACAGGTGTAATCCAATTTTCGGTAACTTCTACATCGCTGTTTAGCAATATATAATAATCGGCTTCTACCCTATTTAATATTTGTTGATAGCCGCCAGCAAATCCTAAATTGCAATCATTTTGCAAAATTTTTATGGTAGGATAATTAATTTGAAGAAATGAAATGCTATCATCAGTTGAAGCATTATCGCCTACAACAATAGATAAATTGGGGCATTGGTGCTGCATTACACTAGGTAAAAATTGTTGAAGCCAATGCTTTCCATTCCAATTTAAAATAACTACGGCTACTGATGGGTAATTTGTTAACATGAAGTTTTACAAAAATAGAAATTCAAATAAAATTTTTGCAATATCTTTAGCCAATAATAATTAAATATCAAAAATGAAATCAACTCAAAATTCAGTTGTAAAAATCAGTTATCAATTGCGTACCGAAGTAAATGGCCCTATTGTAGATGAAGCCAATATCGAACGCCCATTTTCTTTTTTATTAGGCCATCACAATGTATTGCCAAAATTTGAACAAGCCTTAACCGATGTGCAACAAGGCGATACGTTTGAATTTACATTAACTGCCGAAGAAGGCTATGGAGTTCATAATCCCGAATCTATTGTAGAATTAGACATGAATATGTTTGCCAATGAAAAAGGCGAAATAGAACAAGATATAATTGCTATTGGCAATATGATACCGTTGCAGGATAACGAAGGAAACCGCTATCAAGGCACTATTAAAGCTCATTATGATGCTAAAGTATTAGTAGATATGAATCATCCAATGGCTGGCAAAACATTATATTTTAGTGGTAGTGTATTAGAAGTACGAGTTGCTACCGATGAAGAATTAGAACATGGTCATGTTCATGATGGCACTCATCATCATTAATTTATTTCGTATTAAAAAATGGATTTACTTTTCAGTAAATCCATTTTTTATTTTAATGAACTATTCAGCAAATTCACTTCCATTAAAAATTTGTAATTCCGTTTGATAGCCTTATTTTTGCAAATCATTTTTTTAATCCATTAATTTAAAAATCACACAATTATCATGAAAGTAACCGTAATTGGCGCTGGCAATGTAGGCGCTACCTGTGCAAACGTATTAGTTCATAAAGATTTTTTACAAGAAGTAGTTTTGCTTGATATTAAAGAAGGTACAGCCGAGGGCAAAGCATTAGATATTTGGCAAAGTGCTGCTATCGAAAATTATTCATCAACAAGTATTGGTGTTACTAATGATTATGCTGCATCTGCCAATTCGGATGTAGTGGTTATTACATCGGGTTTGCCACGTAAGCCGGGTATGAGCCGTGACGATTTAATTTCAACCAATGCAGCCATTGTAAGCGGTGTTACGGATAATGTATTGAAACATTCACCTAATGCAATTATCATAGTGGTTTCGAACCCATTAGATGTGATGACTTATTGCGCTTTTCTATCTGCTAAAGTAGATAGCAAAAAAGTATTTGGTATGGCTGGTATTTTAGATACTGCACGTTACAAAGCATTTTTAGCTACCGAATTAAAAGTATCACCAAAAGATATTCAAGCAGTATTAATGGGTGGTCATGGCGATACAATGGTTCCATTGCCACGTTATACTACTGTTGGCGGTATTCCTGTAACTGAATTAATTAGCAAAGAAAAATTAGATGCTATTATTCAACGTACAAAATCGGGTGGTGGCGAAATAGTAAACTTATTAGGCACGTCAGCTTGGTATGCACCAGGTGCTGCTGCTGCGCAAATGGTTGAAGCTATTTGCAAAAATGAAAATAGAATTTTTCCTTGTTGTGCTTGGCTTACAGGCGAATATGGTATGAAAAATATTTATTTAGGTGTGCCTGTTAAATTAGGCAAAAATGGCATCGAACAAATTATTGAACTACAATTAAATGCTGACGAGAAAAAATTATTAGAAGATTCGGCAGTTGCAGTTCGTGATGTAATGGGCGCATTAGATAAAATGCGTTCGGCTACTACAGCATAAATATCTTTTATCTCAAACAAAAAGCCGAATCAATTTGATTCGGCTTTTTGTTATAAAATCATTTGCATTGATTTTCAATTCACTCCTCATTTTACGTTAAACCACGTAGTTGCAATTTGAATTGTGCTGTTTAAATTTGGCTCGTTAATCTCATAAACCACAACCACTTTGCTAACTATTCTTATCACTGCTTATGCTGTAAATCCTTACAAAGGTTCGGAAGATGGATTGGGCTGGAACTATGTGTTTCAGGCTGCTCGAAGCAATAAAGTAATTGCTATTACTCGTAAAAATAATCGTGAACATATCGAAAAATTTCAAAGCTTACATCCACAATTTAATGATGTTTATAGCAATATGAAATTTCTGTATTTCGATTGGCCAAAGTGGTTAATCTTTTGGAAAAAAGGCCCTTTGTTGGCTATGATTTATTACTATTTCTGGCAACTGAATTTGGTTTATTTTATCCGCAAACAAAAACTACAATTTGATATCGTTCATAATTTAACATTTGTAACCGATTGGGCTCCATCATTTTTATGGATGCTCCGAAAGCCTTTTGTATGGGGTCCTGTATCGCATCACGAAAAAATTCCGAAGAATTTTATTTTACCCATTTATGGTTTTAAAGCCTATTTAATGGATAGATATTTATGGTTAATTAAAAATATATTTTGGAAACTTGACCCATTTTTAAAACTTACATCAAAACATGCTGATGTAGTTATTTGCGCCAATTCATCTACCTTAAAAAGATTGCATTTAAAACCATCGCAAGTTTTTGATATGCGTTCAATAGCGTCCGAAAAGCCTGATTTATCGAGCATTGTAGCCAATGATAAGTTTCTTGTTTTTTCGGCTGGTAGATTTGTACCATTAAAAGGTTTTGATATTACGCTTCGTGCATTTGCAAAATTTTATCATCAATTAAATGATGATGAAAAGCAAAAAGTAGAATTAAAAATTGTAGGCAAAGGTCCATTCGAAAACTTGATGAACAGCATTATTAAAGAAGAAAAAATTGAACAAGCTGTTGAAATAATTCAATGGATTCAGCAACACGAAATGGCAAATTTTTACAAGCAAAGTAGTGTGTTTTTATTTCCATCACACGAAGGCGCAGGCGTAGTAGTAGCCGAAGCTTTAAGCTATGCTTTACCAGTTATTTGTTTTAATAATTATGGGCCAGGATGCATCACACCAACAGATTCGAAAATGAAAATTGAATACGATACTTATGAAAAAAATGTAACTGAATTTGCAGAAAAATTAATGCAGCTTTTTAAAAATAAAGAATTGTTGATAGCCGAACGCAAATTGGCATTACATCATTTTGATACCACATTAGATTGGAATACTCGAAACGAAAAGCTAAGTGAAATTTACAATAAATTGATTGAAAAATAAGCCGCATAGTTCCGAATTATTCAATGCATCGAGATAAAATATTCGAAACTTTGCGTTGTATTTTCCTTGCGTCTTTGAGGTGAAAACAAAATTGATTTCAAAAAAAAAGTAAAACATGAAAAGTAAAACTGGAAAAAATAAATTAGTAGCCGTTCATTTATTAAATGATTATAGCGGCAGCCCATTGATATTAAGCAATGTGTTGAAAACCTCTGTGAAGAATGGTTACAGAACTCATCTGTGTAGTTGCTTTAGCAAACAAAAAGGGTTTTTGAGCGATTTGGTAGGCGTAATAAATCATCCACAATCGTATCAATGGAGCCCAAACAGATGGCTAACTTTAGCTTATTATTTATACAATCAATTCAAACTTTTTTTACGATTGATAATTGTATTAAAGAAAAATGATTTGGTGTATATCAATTCCATTCTGCCTTTTGGGGCTGCATTTGCTGGTAAAGTTTGTAATTGTCATGTGGTGTATCATGTGCATGAAGTATCTATCAAACCGCCCATGTTAAAAAAGTTTTTATTGTGGATGGTACAATGGTGTGCTGATGAATGCATTTATGTTTCCAATTTTTTACAAGAACAAACACATATTAATACACCGCATCAAGTAATCTACAATACGCTTTCAGATGATTTTATTGCAAAATGTAATGACACAAAAGCTACTGAAAAATTTGATTCATCAAAACCATTTACGGTAATGATGGCTTGTTCGATGAAAAAATATAAAGGCGTTTTTCAGTTTATTGAAATAGCCAAGCAATTGCCCAATATTTCTTTTCAATTAATTTTAAATGCAAAAAATGAAGAGATAAATTTATTTTTTGCAGATACAACAATTCCTGAAAATGTAAAATTATTTGAAGCCAATCCCAATCTTCATCCTCAATATTTTAATGCTGATGTAGTAATGAATTTAAGCCTGCCCGATGAATGGCTTGAAACCTTTGGTATGACTATATTAGAAGCTATGCAATATGGCAAGCCTGTAATTGTGCCACCTGTAGGCGGTGTAACCGAATTGGTTGAAAATAATATAAACGGTTTCAGAATTGATAGCCATAAAGTGGATGAAGTGGTAAAAGCACTTCAACTACTAAGCACCGATAAAAATTTATACCAAAAATTTAGCGAAGCTTCATTGCAAAAAGCTTCCGAGTTTTCTAATCAACAATTTGAGTTAACAATTGGTCAGTTGCTTTATAGATTTATCCCTTAAAAAAATACGTGTTTTTACCTATATAATTCTGCTATAATGAAAGTAGATTTGGAACAAGAAAATCACTCATTATTATGGAACAGAAAAAATTAGCTATCATTGGCACAGTAGGCGTACCAGCTTGCTACGGCGGTTTTGAAACCTTAGCCGAACATTTGCTGGATAACTTAAGTGATGAATACAAAATTTCGGTGTATTGCAGCGGCAAAAAATACCCTAAAGAAAAACGCATAGCCGAACACAAAGGCGCTAAATTAATTTACTTACCATTTGATGCCAATGGCATTAGCAGTATTATTTACGATACTATTTCAATTATTCATGCCATGTTTACCGCCGATGTATTAATGGTATTGGGCGTTGCAGGAGCTTGGATGTTTCCGTTTGTAAGATTATTTACTAATAAAAAAATTATAGTTTCGATTGATGGCATTGAATGGAAACGTAGCAAATGGAATAGAATGGCTCGTTGGTATTTATGGTGGGCTGAAGGTATTGCAGTTCGTTTTTCGCATGCTGATATTTCGGATAATGAATCGATACAAGATTATACAGCCCGTAGATATGGTTCGTTGAGCAATGTAATTGAATATGGCGCCGATCATACCATGAGTGTAGCCATTACAAATGAAGCTAAAAAAGAATATGCATTTTTAAATAATGATTACGCATTTAAAGTTTGCAGAATTGAACCCGAAAATAATGTTCATGTAGTAATTGATGCATTTTCGAAATGCGAAATTCCGTTGGTAATTGTTGGTAATTGGAATAATAGCGATTATGGTAAATCATTGCGCAGCAAATTTTCATCTTTTAAAAATATTCATTTATTAGATCCTATTTACAATCAAGAAAAATTAGATATGCTTCGTGGCAATTGCAGTTTGTATGTACATGGGCATAGTGCTGGTGGCACAAATCCATCATTGGTTGAAGCTATGGCATTGGGCTTACCCATTTTTTCGTACGATGTAAGTTATAATAGAACTACAACCGAAGGCAAAGCCAAATACTTTTCTAACACTGAACAGTTATTAAATCTGTTGCAAACAAATTCGAAAGAATCGCTAGCAGAAATGGGCGCATTAATGAAACGCATAGCAGGCATACGATATACATGGGTAGCCATTTGCCGCAAATACAATTACCTGATTCATTCGGTATCAAAAGTGAAATATAAAAATGGAATTGATTCGTCGTATAGTCATTTGCGCCGTGAAGATTTAGCCTTGTATAATTTAGAACATTTGAAATTTGCTGATATGTTTTACCAAAAACGAAAATCAGCCTAACGCATTTTTACCTCAATAAACCACTTTTAGTTATGAATAATTTGATTGTTCAGTTAGGATTAATTTTTGGGTCAAGCTTTTTATTAAGCTATTTATTTATTAAATTTTTCAGAAAAAATAGCGTAAAATTTGGTTTAATTGATAAGCCAAATCATCGCAAAGTACACCTTAATCCTACTCCAGTAATTGGTGGTATTTCGATATTTTTAGCCGTTTTATTTTCAGCATTATTAAGCAAACAATTTTTAGAAATAATTTATAATTATCCTCAAGTTTTTGGATGTGCTATTGTAATTGTAATTGTAGCGGTATGGGATGATATGAAAAATTTACCAGCCATATATCGCTTAGTAGTACAACTTCTTACTGCTTTTGCTATTGCAGCTTCGGGCATTCGTATCACATCATTTAATGGCATTTTTGGTATTTTCGAATTATCAGAATGGATGCAATATTTAGTTACAATTATCTTCTTAGCTTTTGCTACCAATGCTTTTAATTTAATGGATGGTGTGGATGGATTATTGGGAAGTATAGCATTTATCAATTTTGGTGTTTTAAGTATTATATTTTATAAACTAAAAATTGATTTGTGGATTTTTCCAATGATTGGATTCATGGGTGCATTACTTCAATTTCTTCGAGCTAATTTTTCATCTAAAAAAATATTTATGGGCGATGCAGGCTCTATGGGTATTGGTTTTTTTATTAATGTAATGGCAATTATTGCGTTGCAAAAAAGTGTAACCTTACCACTCACCATTCCTGTTTATCCATTAATTGCAGCACTATTATTTATTCCGTTTATTGATGCGGTAAGGGTTTTTGTAATGCGCATGTCTACTGGCAATTCACCCTTTACACCCGACAGAAATCATCTTCATCATTTAACTATGATGGCAGGCTTAAAACATGTGCACATTACTACTTTTATCATTATTTGCCATATATTATTTATTGCTTTATCTTACTTTTTATCCAATCATATTTCAGTATTGATAGGCATTGTGATATTAGCATTTATATTTTTTGCCATCGTTAAATTTTTATATTTTAATAGAAATATGGAAAGTTGGATGAAACGAATAAAGGACATGGAAAACAACGAAGAATAGTTTTTTATAGACAACCCAATCGCCCTAATTCTGTAATTAATTTGCTTACAGGCAACCCCATTACATTATAAAAACAGCCATTAATTTTTTCAATCGCAATTAAGCCAATCCATTCTTGAATGGCATAGCTTCCAGCCTTATCTAATGGTTTATAATTATCTACATAATAATTTATTTGCTGTTGTGATAATCGCTTAAATACAACTTCTGTTTTTTCGCTAAATACACTTAAAGGTTTTTGGGTTATAGCATCTAATATGCAAACACCTGTTATTACTGTATGTTGATGTGCTGAAAGTTTTTGCAACATCATTTTTGCATCGTTTAAATCAGTAGGCTTTCCAATAATTTCATTATTTAGCAACACAATAGTATCGGCACTTATAATAATGGCATCTTCATTAATAAGTTGTGCTGTAGCCAATGCTTTTTCTTTTGCTAAAGTTTCGGGTATCCAACTTTTTTCAATTTCGTGGCGTTGCAGCAATTGAGCTATGATAGCGGCTTCATCAACTTCGGTTACTTTTATTTCAAATTCCAATCTTACTTCTTTCAACAACTGTTGTCTTCGTGGCGAACCACTAGCTAAAATAATTTTTTTTTGCATGATTACATTTAATTAAAATAATTTTCGAACCAAAGCTTTATAAAAAGCATTGAGCATATACCTGCCAACATTACCAATTTTAAGACAATACTTAACACTGCATATTGCTTAGCAGCATTTGCTTTCCATATTTTTATTACCACAAATAATAAAGGCAATTGAATTAAAATGATGTTGAATAAATTCCAACTATTAAAAAGTTTATAAAAATTACGATGATAGAAAAAATGAATTTGAAACCAACTTAATACAATCATCGAAACTATAATTATTGATGCACAAATAATTTTTGTTGTTTTTATGGAAGCCCAAATAGGCAAGGTGTTACAACCTGTTTGCTCATCCCCTTCTACATCCTGTAAATCTTTAATTAGTTCTCTTATCAACTGCATTAAAAAAGCAAAAGCTGAAAATATTAAACTGATTTTAAAAATTAATTGCGTTGAAGTTTGAAATTGAATAGTATCATTATAAAACACAATAGGCTCGAAAAAAACAGGCATTAAAATTACAACTGCACCTAATAAAGCCACACTTAAATTGCCTACAATTGGCATTTTTTTTAATTGGGTGGCATATAGCCAAAGTAGCCCCACTGCTGCCAAATGAATGCTGGAAAGACGCAAGGCATGAACATAGTAAGCCAACATCATTCCTAAAAAAATACCAGCAATATTTAAAACATAATAAAAAATAGAAGCTGCTTTAAACGAAATTTTTTTGCTGATAATTAATTTTTCGGGTTTATTTATTGCATCTGTATCTATATCGCAAAAATCATTGATTACATATCCTGCGGCATTAATCAATAACACACTTAGCACTAAAAGTACAAACCAACATTCATTTAAATAAGGTGCCAAATAACCTTCGTTGGTAGTACAATTTTTTAAAATAGGAATGATAATAAAAAACCTTACGGCATACATGGCAAATGCAGTAAGCAAAAGGTTTATGGGGCGAATAAGCTGAAAATAGTATTTCACAAATTAATAGAAAGTTGATAAAATTAAAACAGCAAACCAAAATTGATTTGCTGTTTCATTTTTTTATAAAAAAATATTTTAATCGTTCGATTCGTTATTAATATCTCGTTCCACCTCTTCCATCAATACTAAATCTGTAGCTTCTGAAACTGTTGGCACAATTTGAAGAATAGAATCTAATTGACTAATTTTAATCAACTTCATCACATTATCATTTGCACCAGCAATTACAAACGTTCCGTTGGCTTGTTTACAAACTCTATTGCCTACCAGCAAAGAACTTAAACCACTTGAATCAACAAAATTTACTTTTGTTAAATCTAATATCATATTACGTACGCCTTCGGCATGTAGCGTTACTAATTCAGTTTTAAATTGCGTTGCATTTAATGAATTCAACTTCTCTTCTAATAATGCAAGCAAACAATATTTTTCTTGACGGTCGATAAAAAATTTCATACAGTTAACTGGTTTATGTGAAAAAAGATGTGGCGTAAAAGTATACCTTTCTAACGTAATTTCAAACCACTAAGTTACCTTTAGTGAAATATTTATTTTTTGTAAATCATTTAAGGAAACTTTTTACGTGTTGTTTACGTTATTAATGAGTACAATTACGTAGATGCAACAAAACAAAAGTTTTATTTGTTTACAATGTGTTACAACAACAATTTTATTAACCACAAAATCAATACAAATATGGAAGCAAAATT
Organism: Bacteroidota bacterium; assembly: GCA_046051225.1. Classification (GTDB taxonomy): domain Bacteria; phylum Bacteroidota; class Bacteroidia; order Chitinophagales; family CAIODY01; genus CAIODY01. Next base: position 61,759 of record JBJOOR010000013.1, read on the forward strand.
TTCACCAAAAGTAAAAGAGGTGATTAATTATAGCCGAGAAGAGGCTTTAAGATTAGGTCACGATTTTATTGGCACAGAGCATTTATTATTAGGATTAATAAGAGATGGCGAAGGATTGGCAATAAAAATATTAAAGTTGCTAAAAGTTGAAATTGCAGATTTACGAAAGAATTTAGAAAATTCGGTAAAAGATAAAGTAAGTCATTCAATGCCCAACATCAATAATTTACCCTTAACTAAGCAAGCCGAAAAGGTAATGAAATTAGCTATGTTAGAAGCAAAAGCGCATCGTAGCGAAATGATTGGTACCGAACATTTACTATTATCTATTTTAAAAAACAAGGATAATATTGCTACTCAATTATTAAATAATTATGATGTAGATTATGAATTATTTAATGCGGAATTAAATTTAACAAATTCGGCTGGCAATACGCAACAAGATATTAGAAGCGATATTGGAAACGATGGCAATGAAGACGATGATTTTGATGAAGAACGCAAACAAGGCGGTGCTGGCGCTGGTTCGGCTGCTAAAAAAACACCAGGTAATACAAAATCGAAAACACCTGTGTTAGATAATTTTGGCAGAGACATTACAAAACTTGCCGAAGAAGATAAGCTTGACCCTATTGTGGGCAGAGAAAAAGAAATTGAACGAGTATCACAAATTTTATCAAGAAGAAAGAAAAACAATCCTGTATTAATTGGTGAACCTGGTGTGGGCAAAACAGCTATTGTAGAAGGTTTGGCAAGATTAATTGTACATCGAAAAGTGAGCAGAGTGTTATTCAATAAACGAATTGTGATGTTGGATTTAGCATCATTAGTGGCTGGTACAAAATATCGTGGGCAATTTGAAGAACGTATCAAAGCCATCATGAATGAATTAGAAAAAAATAAAGATGTTATTTTATTTATTGACGAAATTCATACTATAGTTGGTGCAGGCGGTGCAAGCGGTTCGTTAGACGCTAGCAATATTTTTAAACCAGCTTTAGCTCGTGGCGAATTGCAATGCATAGGCGCTTCAACATTAGATGAATATCGCCAATACATTGAAAAAGATGGCGCTTTGGATAGAAGATTTCAAAAAGTAATTGTTGACCCACCTTCGGCCGAAGAAACTATTGAAATACTGAATAACATTAAGGAAACGTATGAAGAATACCACAATGTAACTTATAATGATGAAGCTATTAAAGCTTGTGTAAACATGAGCGTAAGATATATTACAGATAGATTATTGCCCGATAAAGCCATTGATGTACTGGATGAAGTAGGCGCAAGAGTTCACTTAAAAAACATTCATGTTCCAGTAGCAGTATTGGAATTAGAAAAAGGAATTGAAAAAATTAAAGAAGAAAAAAATGTAGTTGTAAAAAGCCAACAATATGAAAAGGCTGCGCAACTAAGAGATACCGAACGTCAATTAGAAGAGCAATTAGAAGCTGCAAGAAAAAAATGGGAAGAAGAAAGTAAAAGCATGCGCTATCCTATTACAGATGAAGATATTGCCGAAGTAATAGCCATGAGTACAGGCATACCTGTAAAACGAATTGCACAAAAAGAAAGCGATAAATTATTGCAAATGAAAGAAGATTTGCAAAAAGAAGTAATTGGGCAAGATGAAGCCGTGATGAAAATTGTTAAAGCTATTCAACGTAATAGAGTAGGTTTAAAAGACCCGAAAAAACCAATTGGTACATTTATGTTCTTAGGGCCTACAGGTGTAGGTAAAACAGAATTGGCAAAAGCATTAGCCCGATATATGTTTGACACAGAAGATGCTTTGATTAGAATTGATATGAGTGAATACATGGAAAAATTTTCTGTAAGCCGCTTAGTTGGTGCTCCTCCAGGATATGTAGGCTATGAAGAAGGTGGGCAATTAACAGAAAAAGTGCGCCGTAAACCGTATTCAATTATATTGTTAGATGAAGTAGAAAAAGCACATCCTGATATTTTTAATGTAATGCTACAAGTATTTGATGATGGGCAATTAACTGATGGCTTAGGCAGAAAAGTTGATTTTAAAAATAGTATTATCATCATGACCTCAAATATTGGTGTTCGACAATTAAAAGATTTTGGAACTGGTGTGGGCTTTAGCACAGGCACACGAGAAGCCCGAAAAGAAGAAGATCAAAAAATGGTAATTGAAAAATCATTAAAAAAATCTTTTTCGCCCGAATTTTTGAATCGTGTTGATGAAATGATTGTATTCAACTCATTAGGCAAAGCCGAAATTCATAGCATTATTGATATTGCTTTGGCAAGTTTGTTAAAACGTATTCATAGTTTGAAATTGGAAATGGAAATAACCGAAACGGCTAAAGATTTTTTAAGCGAAAAAGGATACGACCCTGAATATGGTGCCAGACCATTACATCGTGCCATTCAAAAATGGTTAGAAGATCCATTAGCTGAAGAATTACTTTCTTTAAATGCTAAAGAAGGCGATACTTTATTAGTAAGCCGCAATGATGGTGAAGATAAATTATCAATTGCACTTAAAGGTAAAGACACTAAAAAGCCAAAGAAAGAATCGAATTAATTTTGATTATAAAATAGATTGTAAACGACGAATCAGAAATGGTTCGTCGTTTTTTTTTGTTAAAAGAAAGGTTCATTCAAATTTTTCTTTACCCAATCTATAATAATTCAAATTTTACTTTCAATTTTGTTGGGTAATGCCTTATAAAGAAATTCAAATAGAAAAAATTTATTTTACCATTAGCGAAGTGGCTGCTCAATTTACCATTGCGCCATCAGTATTGCGATATTGGGAAAGTGAATTTATTATTATTCAACCTAAAAAAAGTAAAAAAGGCGATAGACTTTATACCAAACATGATATTGAAAATATAAAGTTGATTTATCATTTACTTCGTACAAAAGGCTTTACTATTGATGGAGCAAAAAAATATTTGAAAGAAAATAAAAATGCTCATCAACAATTTGAATTGGTTGAATCGTTACAAAAATTAAAATCGTTTTTAGTAGAATTAAAAGAAAACTTGGGTTGAAAAAAATATCACATTGAACAAAATCATTTTTGTATTAAGCCTTCTATTTATTGTTTTTAGCAATTCTATTTTTGCTCAAAAGCAGCATGGCATTGTTTTAAAAACAGATTCAAGCATCATATCATCACACAATTTTTCATCGCCCGAAAGGTTGAATTATTTAGATACTACTTTAAATAATTTCCATCAGTTTCATCCAGCTTATCAGCAATTTAAAACGCCATTTTATTTTGATTTAGGAAATTTAGGGCAACCCATTTATACTTACAATCAAAAATTAAATACTCCATTTGGCTTCAATTTTCAAAAGCCCGAATACGAAGCTTTACGATTTGAAATGAACCAAATGCAATTGTACAATACCTACAATAAAGTATATTCAGAGTTGTATTATACTATGGCAATGAAAAGCGAAAGCATGCTAGATGCTCATCATTCGCAACGATTAACTAAAAATATTTCGTTTGATGGTAGATATAGATACATAAATGCTGATGGAATTTATTTGAATCAGGCAACTAAAATTCATAACCTTTTTTTAAACACTTCGATAGTAAGCAACAATGAACGGTATCATTCGCAAATAGGTTTTTTGGTAAATAGAATATCGTTTCAAGAAAACGGTGGCACAACAATGGATTCGGTTTATGAACAAAGTTATATCAACAAAAATGTAGTGCCTACAGTGCTTGCAAGTGCATCTACCAAAATAAAAGAAGATACTTGGCAGCTAAATAATAGTTATGATTTTGGTAAAAAATGGATAAGAAAAATAAACGATACTTTAACGCTACATCATTATGTTCCGTTTTATCGCCTGCAACATTCAGTTAAATTTGATAATCATTATCGAACAAATAAAGACGGAAGTTTTGATTCGCTACATTATAATGCACTACCCTTTTCAACCATGGGCGATACTTTTAATTATCAAATGGCGGTGCATACTATTAGCAACAATTTTACATTCAGTATTTTAGGAAATAGTAAAATATTAAATGATAGTATTATACTACAACGTCCTTTTTTATTTGATGTTTCCGCCGAACATCAAATAATAAAAGTGAAAAATTATAATTACCATTTAGATACTTCAAATATCAATTTTCATACTTCATTAAGAACTAATTATGCATTGTGTAAACACAAATTAAGCGGTGAGGCTACCATGGATTATTCGGCAATGGGCTACAACAAAGGAAACTACAAGCTTTTAGGGTTTGTAAATTATAATTTTCTTCCAAAAAATATATTTTATGCATTAGCTATTAGTCAAAATTTTACAGCCAATTATAGCACAATGAATTTTAGTAGCCGATATTTTTCGGCGGTTAATGTATTGCCATCAACCCATTATCAGCAAATAAAAATTGGTTACAAACAATTAAAGTACAAATTTTCAATAGAATACTCCTACTCTATTTGGGATAAATACAATTATATAATTAATGGCTTTAATGCAGCTACCATCAATAATGCAACGGTTTCAATTGTTACATTTGAAAAAGATTTTGTTTATAAAAAATTTCATTTTAATAATATTCTGCAAGTAAATAATCAAAACCAAACCAAAACTATTTTTCCTAAATGGATGTATTCGGGGCAAGTATATTATCAAAATTTTGTGTTCAAAAAAGCTATGTTTATGCAAATAGGCTTGCAATTAAATAGTTATGAAAAATACTATGCCCCTTATTTTATGCCTGTGGCTGATAATTTTTATTATCAAAATCAAACAAACTTTTCGCAGCAACATCAATTGCAATTTTTCATTAATGCAAAAATTAAAAAGGTTAGAATATTTATAAAAGCCGACAACTTATTGCAAGGCATAGATGGGCATGGAACGTATGTTTCAAAATATTATCCATTACCAGATAGAACTGTGAAATTTGGTATCAGCTGGCGCTTTTTTGATTAATTTTTTAGTATGAAAAAAAATATTTGTCTTTTCATTTTATCTATTCTGATTAGTTTTTCATCGTTTGCAAAACCTATTCATCGCCCCAAATTGGTAGTGGGTATTGTGGTTGACCAAATGCGCTACGATTATTTGTATCGCTATTGGAATAAATATGGCAATGGTGGTTTTAAGCGCTTATTACACGAAGGTGTAAATTGCGAAAACACACATTATAACTATATGCCTACCTACACCGGCCCTGGGCATTCGAGCATTTATACAGGTACTACGCCTGCTGTGCATGGCATTGTAGGCAATAATTGGTGGAGTAAAATAAATAATAAAGAAACTTATTGTGCTGATGATAGCACTGTTTCAACTGTAGGAAGTAGCAGCAAAGCAGGAAGAATGTCGCCACGAAATTTATTAACTACCACTATTACAGATGAATTGAAATTGAGTAATAATTTTAAATCGAAAATAATTGGAATTGCTTTAAAAGATAGAGGTGCTATATTGCCTGCTGGGCATATTGCCGATGCTGCCTATTGGTATGATGGCTCGAAAGGAAAATGGATTACCAGTAGTTTTTATAAAAAATCATTGCCCAATTGGGTGGCTAATTTTAATGCCAAAAATTATCCATCGCAATTTATAGGTAAAGATTGGAATACACTTTTGCCAATTAACCAATACATTGAGTCAACGGCTGATAGTACAAATTGGGAGGGCACTTTTAAATCGGAAAAAAATCCTGTTTTTCCGCATTTGCTTTCTAAAATAATTGTGGCTGATACTACTATAAAATATAGCCTTATTGCATCAACGCCTTATGGCAATACCATGACAAGATTATTTGCCGAAGATGCCATTACGAATGAAAATTTAGGCGCTGATGATGTGAGTGATTTTATTACAATTAGTTTTTCATCAACTGATTATGTAGGGCATAAATATGGCCCCAATAGCGTTGAAATTGAAGATGTGTATTTGCGATTAGATAAAGATGTAGAATTGCTACTAAATTTTTTAGATAAAAAGATTGGTAAAAACAATGTGCTATTGTTTTTAACCGCCGACCATGGCGCAGCCCATTCACCAGGCTTTTCGAAACAAAATAATTTGCCAGGCAATATTTTTGATGGCAAGCAAATGATAGATTCATTAAAAACAAAAATGAATGAATGGTATGGTAAAGATGCTTGGATAGTGGGTTTTGAAAATCAACAAATTTATTTCAACCATCAATTGATGGATGCAAAAAATTTGAATGCCGATGAAATGATTACCAAATGCTATCAATTTATCAAACATAATTTTAAACAAATACAACATACATATTTAGTAGCCGATATTTTAAAAGGCAACAATACAGATATTTTTGCCAAGCAAATACGAAACGGAATTTTAGAAAACCGATGTGGCGATATTTATATTTTATTTGAAAGTGGATGGCTAGAAGATATGCCTAAAGGCACATCACACGGCACTTTTTTTGCGTATGATACACATGTACCTTTAATTTTTTGGGGTAATAGATTGCATAAAAATGAAATCAAATCGGAAGTCAATATTACAGATATTGCCCCTACCCTAGCCAATATTTTAAAAATTCAAGAACCAAGTGGCTGTATAGGCAAAGTGATTGATATAAAGAAATAGAAACAAGTTTTAGAAATGACGTTCGGAAATGCTCCAAACCCAATCTAAACCTTGTAACGATACCTGTGCAGTTCACAAACTGGTTTGGATGCTATGCAGCCACCAAAAATAAACTTGAATTACCTCTATTTTAGTTTTAGATTTGTGGTATAAAAAGCAACCGAGTTGCACCAAGCCGCCCAAAAATGGGTGGATAAGTGCAAAAGAGTGGTAAGTATATACAGGTTGGCGGTCATGCTTGGACGAAAGTACAAACCCAAACATGAATGCAAGAAATGGACTGACAAAACAATGCCTGAATTAAGCAACATACAGACATACGAAAAGCTAATTGGTGAGGACTATCAACCGACACTTGATAGGTTCAAAACTGTTTTGCAGCAAATTGACTTATGGAACGATGAAATACAACATGCGTTTGAAAGTTTTGAATGGAAAGTTGATGACAATGGTTTTGTTTATTCTTCAATTGTTCAGCTTGGACATTTCAAAACTAAGTTCTCTGACATTGCAGTTAGACCGCTTGTATTAGTTTACACACCAGCAATTGACAAATCATTCACTAACAATTGGATTGTATGCGACCTTTTAATTGAAATAGAAAAGTTGAGGAGCTACGATTACTTTCAATCAACTTACAGTTTTGTGAAATCTCTGACCTTAGAAATGCACAGAGAATTTAAACAGACAGGAGTTTATTTCACAGACGAGGCACAAGACGGACAAGATTTTGATGGTATTCGCAATGCCAACAAAGAAAAACTTTGGGAATTTGATTATGCACTTATTCCATTGTCATTAGAACAAACATATTCTTCACCACCTTTGACACACAAAATTATTCGCCACGACAATTATTTAGAAGTATGGAATATAAACAGATGGACTCCGAACAAATAATAGCACGAACCGCCAACATGGGCTTGCTTCATTGGCGGTTGACGGGCAACGCCAACTTGTTGTAGTTTCTACTACTTTTGTGCTGGCAGACGGCAGCCAAAACACCAAGCCGCCCATGCAGCAAAGCCCAGAAACTTTAACGGAAAGGCATGGACGACTTTCAGAAACAAAATTATCCTATCAAAATGAAAAATCAACAGACGGCAGATATTATCAAGTTTCTCAAGGACAACATTGAACCTCACCAAGACAATGCTTATGGACTTGGATACAGAGCAGCGGCATATTTGGAGGACGGGACTTATTTACCTTGTGTAATTTTTCGCAATCCATCAACGATTGTAAACCTTGCACTCAAAAGATTTAAGGAAGAACAAAAAGGAAAAGGAATTTTTGGGAAATCAGCTGCAAGTTATTATAAGATTGTTAGTCATTTTGTGACAAGTGGTAATAGAATTAATGATTATGATATTGCAAAGGTTGAGACAAGTAAGTACGCATTTCCTTTAGCAATTCAAGGACAAATTAGGGGTGAGACTACAATGGGTTGGACAGGATTTGTTGCCAAGATGAAAGATGGAAAATATTTTGGTTTTGGGACAAGATATTATATGGATTTTTTTCAAATGCCTGATGGATATTTACCAGAAGACATAGTTGAAATAATAAATCATAGTTATGTATCAAAAAATGGAGAGGTTCGCTCCCACAGAGAAACATCTATGACGTTTACTGACGATTATAAGGATGCAATTGTGTTTAGAGCAAAACCATTTTTTATTTGTTATATTGACAACTTATAACCCTACTCGTCCTCCTTTAAGGCATAGCAAAGTGTATAGCCAACGAGGATGCAAAAGGTATTTAGTTTATAACTAACAAATAAAAACTATTGCTACAAAAGCCAAGCTGCAAAATTGCTTGCAGAAATATTAGTTGTTGCGTTTGAGTATTGAGGTTTGGTGATGGCTTGTTCCGATACTTCGCAACCATACAATTCATATTCAAACTTAAACTTAGCTTTTACAAAAATAAAAAGCCGCACTTAATAAAATAAATGCGGCTTTTTATAATAGCGGTAAATGATATTGGGTTACAAATAAGCTTGCAAACCAATATTAAATCTAAAAGCATTGCCAGCGCTAAATTTGGTAGTAATACCACCAGCATTAACATCTGTTTTAGCCGAAATACGTTCATAGTTTAAAATGCCTTCTATCCCAATTCTTTCAGTTAAGAAAAAAGCTAACCCACCACCAACTGTAAGCACACTGCCTTTAAAATTATTAGTAGTAATACCAGCGCTAGTAGTTTTAATATTTCCAATACCATAGCCCAATTCAACCAATGGTGCAAACTTTTTTAAATTGAAATAATAGCGTACAAATGGCCCAACATTAAAATTTGCATTAGATGATTTAATAGAATCTTTTAATTGAGTTAATTCTGTTCTTAATTTTAATCCCATGGCAAAATTTTTAAATAAAAATATACCAATATTAGGCGTAAGTGTTAAATCTGATTTTGAAATGCGTAAAGATGAATTAGAAGCCCCTGAAGAGAAATTTGTAGTTGATTTTGAATCGCTAAAATTCATGTTAAAAATACCTCCTGCCAATACTTTACTTCTATCTGTTTGTTGTGCAAATGTGGTTATCGAACACATTGCTAAAGCCACGATTAAAAAAGTTTTTTTCATTTTATTTATTTTTATTTGATGATGAACAAAAGTAATTATCTGTTTTAAAAATTAGTTATACAATTAGTTTTTTTTGATTAAAAATTTCGTTGGCTAAGTTTATCCATTCTTCTACCGATAATTGCTCGGCTCGTTTATCAAGCGTAGCCGAATTAATATCATCTGTGTTGGTAAATGCTTTTAATGAATTGCGTAATGTTTTTCGGCGCTGACTAAAGCCTGCTTTTACAGCCCTAAAAAATGATTTTTCATCTAATATCTCAATTTGATTTTCAAGCCTTGTAAACCTTACCACACCGCTGTTTACTTTTGGTGGTGGATCGAAAAAATGAGGTGGCACATCAAATAAATATTCCACCTTAAAATAAGCTTGCGAAAAAATAGAAGTAACACCAAATACTTTATTGCCATGCTTTGATGCTAATCTTAGTGCCACTTCTTTTTGAAACATACCCACCATTTCAACTACTTGGTGGCGTTGTTCAATTACTCTAAAAACAATTTCGGTTGAAATATTATAAGGAAAATTTCCAATTACACTTACCTTTTCATTCGGGTAATATTTTTCGAAATCTACTTTTAAAATATCTTGATGAATAAATTTTATGCCTTCAAATTTTTGTGGAATTATTTCAGCCAATCTATCATCCACATCTACCGCTGTAAGATTAGGATGATATTTTTTGTATAAAAATTTGGTTAATATTCCTAAGCCTGGCCCTACCTCAATTACTTGCTGAACAGGGCTTTTCAGCGCCTCAACAATATCCATAGCAATGCCATCATCTTTTAAAAAATGTTGCCCTAACGATTTTTTATGTTCAAAATTTTTCTTCAATTTCAATATTCTTTTTTAATCAATTTTAATAACTCATCATACGTTCCGCCACGAGCAGCAATAATTTCTTTTCCAAAAATATAATTATCCGAACCATTAAAATCGGTTACCAATCCGCCTGCTTCTTTTACTAAAATTGCACCGCCAGCCACATCCCACGAATTCAAATTAAATTCGAAAAATGCATCGCCTCTGCCTGCTGCAACATAAGCCAAATCAAGCGCTGCCGAGCCAAGCCTACGAAAAGCTCTGCTTTCATTTACCAACCTACGCATGATGTTTAAAAACTTTTCTAACACATCTGTTTCATTATAAAAAAAGCCAGTAATGATTAATGAATCGTGTAAAATTTTGTGTTTTGAAATATCCAATTGCTTACCATTTACAAATGCACCACCATTTTTAAATGCATAAAATTGTTCGTTGTGGCTTACATCATGCACTATTCCTAATATCACTTCATCATTGTGCAACAAGCCCACACTTACCGAATAAAATGGTAAGCCATGCAAAAAATTTGTGGTTCCATCCAATGGGTCAATCACCCAAGTAAATTCTTTTTTAATTTGCTCAATCGAATTTTCTTCGGTAATAAAACCAGCCTCGGGCAAGGCTTTGCTTAAACCTTCTACCAATATATGCTCGGCATTAATATCAACTTCGCTTACTAAATTATGCAATGATTTTATCTGCGGTTCAATTTCATTTAATCGTAAGGATTGAATAAAAATATATTCAACGGCTTTGTTTACTACAAGCCTTGTTTGATGCAATAATTTTTCTAATTGTTCGGGGTTCATGTTTTCAAAAAATATTTTTTAAATGTAGCAAACAAAATAATGGCAAGCGATAAAAAAACAAAAAGCCATTCTAATTCATTTCCATATTGAACAAAAAAAGTTTTTCTATTCAGCATTGTTGCTTTATAATTGATAGCTGCCTGTTTCCAATAATCTGTTTTCGAAATCACATTTCCATATTCATCAATCACACCACTAAAGCCATTGTTGGCGCATTGTAGCACCTGTCTTCTGGTTTCAATAGCACGAAGTTTTGCAAATTCAAAATGTTGTTTGTAGCCTGGTGTATTGCCCCACCAACCATCGTTGGTAATAATTAATAAAACGTTGGCATCGTTTTTTACAAAACCTGAAACAAAGCTGCCATAAATAGATTCGTAACAAACCATAGCAGCAATATTTTTTTTATTGGCTACTAAATTTGTTCGTTCTTCTTGTGTTCCATTATTATCTGATGCGCCGCCCATATCAATTAATAATGGTTTTAAGAATTTAAAAAATCCAGGATAAGGCATCCGTTCAACGCCTGGAACCAATTTCGATTTATAATATTTTTGAATAGAAATAGTAGTATCCATTAAAACAGATGCATTAAAAACATCAGCATATTTATTCGAATTGCCTAATTGATTGGCAGAAGGTGTTTTGGGCGAATCATACACCTCAATTAACGATATGCCTGTAATCAATTTTGCTTTTGGATATTTTTTTAAAAAATGTCGTACTTTAATTATTTGCTCATCAGCATTAAAATTATTGAGCCAAATAGCTGTAGATAAAGCTGTTTCGGGAAAAACGATAATTGTATTTTGCGCAGTATCAATATTTTTTTCAATTAAACTAAAAAATTTATTTAACTGAAAATCAGTTGAGCCCTCCTGAAATTTTTCGTTGTAAGGATCGATATTGGGCTGAATTAAAAGAAAATTTTGTGTTGGATTTTTAATCAATAAATCTTCAAAAGGTGCTACGTATTCAACCATAAATGAAAATAAAATAGGCACAGCAATAATAGCAAATGGCTTTATCCAGCGGCTTATGAAAGATTTTTGATGATGGATAAATATGGCTGAAAAAATAGAAATATTGGCTAACCAAATCCATGCACTTCCGCCCAAATGCCCTGTATATTCATACCATTGAATCCAATGCGTTTGTGTGGCAAATGAATTTCCTAAAGTAAGCCAAGGCCAAGTAAACTCCCATGTAAGATGTATTTTTTCGAAGGCAATCCAAAACACAACTAATATCAACCATTTATATTTTGATGCAAATCTGTTTTCAAAAAAATAATATAATAGAATAGGAAAACTTTGTAGCAATGCATTTAAAATAATGGCGGCTGTAGCACCACCTGCCGATGCATTCCAAACCCACCAAGTGCTGGCAATATTCCAAATTAAAAATGTAAAGTAAGTGTTGGCAAACCGCAGCCATGCTTTATTTGTCGAATTTCGTAATTGTTCTAACGATAATAAAAGTGGCACTAAAGCCACAAACATAATGGGCGTAAAATCATTCATTGGGAAACCAAGCCACAATAAAAATCCGCTTACTGCCGATTGAAAAAATATCTTTTTTATATTCATTGTTAAAACTAATTAACTACAATTTTCATTTTTACAAATATCATTTTCTTTTTCAATTTCGAGTGTGATGTGTTGAATATTTTGATGTTGCAAAATGTGTTTTATTTCTTTTTTCATTTCTAATTCATTTGCATAAATAGAATTTTGAGCCACTACAATATGCGCCGTTAAAGCATTTTGGCTGGTGCTTATTGCCCAAATATGAATATGATGAATATTTACAACACCATTAATTACATTTATTTTTTGTTTAATTTCATCTATATCAATTTGTGTTGGCACACCATCCAGCGATAACCTTACCGAATCTTTAAGTAGTTTAAAAGTGGAATAAATAATTACGGCTACTACTACCAAACTCATCACAGAATCTAACCAAAACCAATTGGTATAATAAATAATTATTCCAGCAATTATGATAGATAATGAAACCAAAGCATCGGCTAATAAATGCAGGTAAGCACCTTTCACATTCAAATCATGTTCTTTGTTTTTGAAAAATAAAAAGGCAGAAGCAGCATTAATAATTAAACCCAAAGTGGCTACTATTGAAATCATTTTGCCAGATACATTTTGTGGATGAATGATTTGATGAAAAGCTTCAACAGCAATAGCTCCGATAGAAATTAACAACAAAATAGAATTTACTAAGGCAATTAAAACCGATGTTTTTTTATAGCCATAAGTATAATATTTTGTGCTTTTAGATTTCATTAATAACATGGCAATTAATGATAAAGCCAACGAACCTACATCAGCCAAATTATGCCCTGCATCAGATAATAAAGCCATGGAATGATAATTGAATCCTGCCACCACTTCAACTATTACAAATGCCATATTTAAAATAATACCAATTATAAAAGCAGTATTAATATTGTCGGGTTGGTGGTGATGTTCGTGATGATGATGCGAATGATTTGACATCAGAAATTAATATTATTAAAATGCTAAGCTATAACATAAACTAATTCTGTAATAACAAAAAAGGTATCTTTACACAATAACAACAATATAAAAATTTTGAAAAAGAGTACACAAGAAGAGAATAAAAAGCCCACCGCAAAAAGAAATAGCAACCCCGACACTAAACATAGTAACACCAAAATGCTTGTATTTGAAGGCATATTGGATATGAACAAACATGGTTATGGTTTTGTGATTATTGAAGCCCGACCAGGAGATGATATTATTGTAAGAAATAACCATTTGAATACTGCTATCAACAAAGATACAGTGTTGGTGCAGGTTACAAACGAATCGAAAAACAAAACCGAAGGCAAAATTATTAAAGTAGTAAAACGAGCCAACGAATTTTTTACAGGCATTGCACATGTAAAAAAAGATTTTGCATTTGTATTGCCCGATAAAAAATATGGTATGACGAACGATATTTTTATTCCTGCCAAGGGTTTAAAAAATGTGAAAGATGCCGACAAAGTAATTGTAAAAATTACAGATTGGGAAGGCGGAAAAAATCCGATTGGAAGAGTGGAAGAAATACTAAGTGGTTCATCTGTAAAAGAAATAATGTGGAAAACAATATTGATGGATCATGGCTTTCCGCTTGATTTTCCGAAAGATGTATTAGAAGAATCTGAAAATATTTCAACTGAAATTACAAAAGATGAAATAGCTAAAAGAAGAGATTTTAGAAACATCACCACCTTTACTATCGACCCCGAAACAGCCAAAGATTTTGATGATGCTTTATCGTATTTAAAATTAGAAAATGGCAATTATGAAATTGGTATTCATATAGCAGATGTAAGCCATTATTTAATACCCGAATCGGCTTTAGATAAATTTGCTTTTGAAAAAGCTACCAGCGTTTATTTGGTTGATGGCACATTGCCCATGTTGCCCGAAAAATTATCAAATGAATTATGTTCGTTAAAACCAAATGAAGATAAACTATGCTTCAGTGCTGTGTTTGAGATGGATGAACAAGGAATTATTCATAACGAATGGTTTGGTAAAACGGTGATTCATTCGGATAAAAGATTTACATACGAAGAAGCGCAAGAAGTGATTGAAAAACAAGAAGGATTATTTTGCGATGAATTATTGATGTTGAATAAAATTGCACATGTAATTCGTAAAAAAAGATTTAAAGAAGGTTCGATAAATTTTGATACAGTAGAACCAAAATTTCAATTAGATGCCGAAGGACATCCGATTGGAATAATTATTAAAGAACGAAAAGATGCTCATCTTTTAATTGAAGATTATATGTTGTTGGCTAATAAGCATGTAGCAAAATTAATGAGCAAAGAAACCACCAAAGGTATGCCTGTGGCTTTTCCATACAGAATTCATGATTTGCCAGATTTAGAAAAATTAAAATCGTTTAATGATTTTGCAAAACAATTTGGGCGAAGAATAAATATTACAACGCCTAAAAAAATTGCTGAATCATTTAACACCATGATGGAAGAATTAAAAGGCAAACCCGAAGAAAGTATTCTTACTTCGTTGGCTATTAGATGCATGGCAAAAGCCATTTATTCAACCAAAAATATTGGGCACTATGGATTAGGATTTGTTGATTATGCTCATTTTACATCGCCTATTCGCCGTTATCCTGATGTGTTGGTTCATCGAATTTTATTCGAAAAATTAACGCATTCAACTTATATCTATCAAGATAGAATGGATGAATTATGCAAGCATTGCAGCGCTCAAGAACGCAAGGCTACTGAATCGGAACGTGAAAGTATTAAATACAAACAAGCCGAATTTTTGAAAACACAAGTAGGGCAAATTAAAAAAGGAATTATATCGGGTGTTACTTCATTTGGTGTTTTTGTACAACTTACCGATAGCCTTTGCGAAGGCATGGTGGTGCTTAGAAGTATGGATGAACCTTATGATTACGATGAAAAAGCACTAACTGTAACTGCAAAATTTACAGGCAAAAAATACACCTTGGGCGATACCGTAAATGTAGTGATTAAAGGTGCTAATCCTGAAAAGAAAGAAGTGGATTTGATGTTTGTTGAGTAGACAAAAAACTAAATTTTTAACTTTTCTTTCAATTTCAACTTATAGTTTATACTTTCATCAATCAAATAATTATTAATATGGCAAAAATAATATTTAAAAGACCAAATGAGTATTTTAATTTTTTCAGAAATTATGCACTAATGATAGACAGTAAAAAAGTTGGTGAAATACATCGAGGAGAAGAAAAGTCTATTAACATTTCTCCTGGACTTCATGAGGTTTATGCTAAGGTTGATTGGGGAAGAAGTAAAAAAATATCAATTAATGTTGCTGACAATAAATCAATTTATTTAAAAGTAACAAGTATGAAATATTGCAATTTGCTTGGGCAATTGGTTCTTATTTCATTTTTTGTATATATCGTCCTTCAACTTATTTTTGGTTTTAAATATGCAGAATTAGTATTTGCTCCTACTGGTTTATATACTATTTACTATATTCTTTTCAAATACAATGAATATCTAATAATAAAAGAAATGTAATAGAATGGGCGATAAAAATGCTATTCATGGTCGGAAGAAATTCCGACCTTTTTTGTGTTCTATTTTTATAGAGTAGAGTTATTTCTTTTCCTCATCGCCAATCACTTTTACTTTTTTAGTTTTGATATAGCCTTTTTCTTTGGGCTTGCTATTATCAAAAAACGGAACAGGTGTAGGTGCAGTTCGGTAAGTGATATTTGACAATTCTTCTAAGTATTCCCAACGATTTATTTTCCAATCAAATGCTTCATAAGTGCCATCAGGAAACATATCAAAACCTCTTGGTTTACCTGGCATTTCGGGCTTGCCTTGCAAAGCTTGCTTTGAAACTAAATGATCGAATATGATTTGATTTAATTCAGCATCATAATTTAATTTTACCACTGCATCTTTATTGTATGAAAGCACAAAACGTTTAATCGTTTTTTCCTGATTATCCTTTTTTATATAAATCATTGGGTAACCAAAAACAGGTTTTTTGTTTTTATCAAAATACATAGTTTCCATTACTTTTTTTATTTCTCGTTGGTTTGCTCCTTTCCAACCAAACATCGTATAAATTGTTTTTCCGCCAACCAACTTTGGCACAATGCTATAGTACATGCAGCCATACCAACTATCTTTATTACAAATGGTATCTTCTACATTTCTAATCAATGGCGATGCATCAAACAATGGGCAAAGTTGAATCTTTGGGCTATTCATTTGTATAGTTCCAAAATAACGATAAGTGGTATTGTGTCGCAACAAATTCCATGTAATAATTCTAAATTTATTATCGGGCGATTGCACAATACTTACTGTACGAAGGCTATCAAATTTATATAAATATGATTGTGGTGTTTTTAATGCTGTTACAAATTTTTTGATAAATGCATAACATGATTTTGTTCTTACAATTTCTTCGTTGGCATACACCATTGAATCGGATAATATTTGCAAACTATCTTCAAAATTTTTAAGCGTAGCATAGTTTGCAGGCTTAATTATTGGCAGTGGTGTTTGTGCTGAGAGCTTGAAACTTAGCAGCAGTAAGAACATTAAACTTTTTAGAAAAATGAATATTAACGACCTCATCTTTATCTTCTCTCCGATAAATACGGAGTCTTTGACCAACAGAGAAGATAGGTATTTTTCAAAAAAGTTTAATAAAATAAGTAAGTATCGCATGATGCAAGTTTACGAATATTGACTGATAAATGTTGATACGATTTGAAAAGTTTGGTAACAATAATTTGTTAATGTTGGTTTGAAAAATTTCATTTATATAAAAAACAAGCGAACCGATTGCTCAGTCCGCTTGCTTTTGATGTTTGATAGATGGAAAAACGATTATCATAATTTAATAGTTTTTCAACGCATCATCATCGGGTTGTGTGTTTTGTTTGCTGTGTTGTTTGTGTATTGTGTTTTTCTAAAATTCTTATTATTAGTACCTCACCTTACCCTCTCCAATTGGAGAGAAATAGTGGCGAATTTTTTAAAAACCGAAATTGTGTTTCATAAAAAGCAATTGGGTATTTAATGTGCTATAATAAATTGTTCTGAATACGATTTTCCCTTATTATCAACAGCTTTAAGCAAATACTGACCGATTGATAATTTTGTAAAATCTAAATTTAATTTCGAATCCATTACATCTTTTTCTACAATTATTTGTCCTAAAACATCCATTACTAATATCTTTAATAAAATAGGTTTTTCAACTGTAATATTTTTTTGTAAAGCTTGAATATTTAACCATCCATTGGTTGGGTTTGGATATAAAATTAAAGTACCCATTGGTTCATCAACACTAATTTTTTCTTTAGTAAATATGGTATGAAATACTTCGTTGGTTATCATGGCATCATTATAATCAAATATAATTGAGGCTTTTTGTTTTATCAATGCGCCTTCTAAAATATCAGCTATTGGGCTTATTGTAAATTGTACAAAACCATTGCTGTTAGCCATGTTTGCACCCGAATCGGGCAAATTAATTTGATCAAAAATAAATATAACATTGTTTTCATTTACCGAATAAGTATAATGATGCGATGATGAAATATTACGAATACTTGTTTCATCTAATTGTGATGAAATGGGTATTTCTATTCTTACAAATTGAGCTGCTGTATTACCCACATTTTGAAAACGAACTTTATAGGTAATAGGTTGTGATGCTTGAATAATGTGCTGTTCGCCATCGCCAGTTGGGTATGCTATTAAATCATTTGGATCAATTGAGCCTACAATTTTATTAATATCATGTACCGAGTTATCGCTTGCATCAACATCGGTACCCGAGCTTAATTTAGCTTCGGCAAATACATCAATCATATCATCTAAATTGCTGGCTAAATCAACCGAATCATTTACTGTTAGATAA
Source organism: Bacteroidota bacterium (assembly GCA_046051225.1). GTDB lineage: Bacteria > Bacteroidota > Bacteroidia > Chitinophagales > CAIODY01 > CAIODY01. The sequence goes on from JBJOOR010000013.1 coordinate 80,038, forward strand.
AAATGTTGGTTAACATTTAATGAAGAAATATTCCAAACATATTTTTTTCCACCTGTAATGTTGCTTACACTTGCCCAATTTACATCTGCCGATTTTACAATAATTGAATTAGGAAAAGATATTTCGAGTGTAACATTTGAAGCCGCCAATGCCCCATTATTGCTCACTTTAAAGTAATATTTGTTTTTAAATCCACGGCGCAAAGCAGTAGTTGAAGCCAATACTTTTAAATCGGGTTTATTTTGTAAAATGGTTAATGCATAATTTCTTAAATTAAATGTTTGATTAACGCCCGATATGGTAAAACCATAGCCATTCATACAAGTTGATTTTGTGTACACAGCATTTGCATTATGGGTAATAGTGTATGAACCCGATTTTAAATACACTGAATATGCACCATTATCATCCGTATTTACTTTTATATTGCCTGGCATAATAGTAAGCGTTTGATTAGCCACCAAGGCTTCGCCAGCATCTTTTGTACAATTATTATTGGCATCTACATAAGCAATTCCTGTTATGGTATTTCCTGCTGGTTCGATGATAGTATAATTTTGTTTAGCGCTTAAATTAGTAACGGTTTGAATATAACCTGATGGCCAATACACAATGATTGAATCCATTTTTGCTGCTGCATTCATTCCAAAAAACTGACGTAAAGAACTTTGCCCACCTACGCCATCTTGCGATACAATTTGACGAGTTTGCCACATGCCATTAGATTTCATTTTTATTCTACAACCAATAGCAGCTTTGTTAGATTTTGTACCTACAAATTTTATACAACCCCAAGTTCTATTTTTTGATTGTGTGCTATTTTTAAATAAATAACTTTTACGATTGCTATGGCAAGTAACCATCAAATCTAAATCGCCATCTCTATCATAATCGCTCCACGAAGTGCCCATTGCACCTGGCAAACGAGATGTAATTAACTCTTCTAAATTTTTTGTAAATGTGCCATTGCCATTATTCAAATATAAATAACTGGCGCCTCTATCATTGGTTACATACAAATCTAAATCGCCATCGTTATCAATATCTTGAAACGAACAACCATGTGAGTTTGAAATATTATTTACCACATCGCCAGTTGTAATTTTTGTGAATGTGCTATTGCCATTATTGGTGTACAAAAAGTTTTTACCATTTGATTGATTGGCTACAAATAAATCCATATCGCCATCATTATCAATATCGCCCCAACAAGCGGCTGTGCTGCGTCCGCCATCATTAGTTAAACCACTATTGGTTATTTTACTAAAATTTCCTTTGCCATCATTATGATACAAATTATTTAAAGTAGAATCATTGCTGGGTAAAAACACATCCATCTTTCCATCATTATCATAATCTATCCAACTACAAGTTACATTAGAGCCTTTTTGTTTTGAAAGAATATTATTGTTTTGATAAGTAAATGTGCCATCACCATTGTTATGATATAGTTGATTAAATTTTGTTGGCCAATAATTGGTAAGATATAAATCAACAAAGCCATCATTATCATAATCAACCCAACTTACACCATGAAAATATTCAATATTATTTAAGCTAGTTAAGAATTGCGAATTATCGGCTGTAAAAGTTCCGTTTCCATTATTTTTATAAAATAAATTGGGCTTGTAACCATTGCTGGTAACAAAGCAATCCATATCGCCATCGTTATCAATATCAGCAAATGAAGCACTTGTATTGGTGGCTTTATCGTTAGCAATACCGCCTGTGGTTACTTTTGTAAATGTGTGATTTGAATTTTGAATATATAAGTTATTCGTTTTAGTTTTATCTCTATCAGGAATAAATAAATCATCTAATCCATCACCATTAATATCAACCCAATTAGATGTCCATGAATTACTTGTTGTGATGTACCAAGGCATGGTGGTGGCTTCGCTAAAAATATATCGTGATGTGTTGGCAGTGTTTAAATCAGCGCCATCTGTATGTGTTGATTCTAATGTATTGCCACTTGTAACACCGCTAACATTGGTATTGATATTGGCTACATCATTGTCTACCACTACGTTTCCATCGTTATCTGTAAATGTTCCTTTTACTGAAGTTACAAAATAATAATCATGTGTGTAATCTAAATTTGGAACATTAGCATACGTAATTTTTGTGCCTTTAGAAGATGTATCATTTATTACACCTACATATCTTAAATGAGCTGTACTATCAACAAAGCTGCTTGATACTACTTGTAAACCATATCCCACTTCAACAGTAATAGATGGATTTTGAACACCATTAAAATTATCAACTACAACTTTAGTAACAGATGATTTTGTTTCGCCTGGCTCTACTTTATCAATTGCTTTTACAGTTACTTGTTGTACAGCTGGCTTTTGGCTACTGCCAAAATACATCATCCAGTTATCATTAAAATTGGTATTCATTACACTGACTGGTTTATCAGACGTTACGGTTAAGTAAGGTCTTTCAGGACCAGCAATTGTTGTTCCTGTGCCATTATAAATAGTTTTCCATTGTGCTAATGTTAAATAACAATCTACATATTTTTCAGGCAAAATAGTATAGCTTCTATTTATTTTAGTACCACCTGTGTATGAATCTACAACATTTACATGCACCGTATCATTTCTATTTGCAAAAATATATAAGTGTGTAAGGCTTTGGTTTATTCTGGTTTGTGTTAAATTGCTGTAACAATATCCTTCATCGCCTGGAGGAGCCATGTAGGATATAAATTTTGTACCTGCGCTTGAACCTAATTCTGATGAAACCATAGTAGCCATATCGCTTGTACCTGGACTGCCTGTTTCAAACCAATTACCTTCGAACACAGAAATGCGTTTGCCTGCAGTACATTTTAATCTAAATACTGTGGCATAAGAAACATTGCCAGCATTTTTGCCTACCCAATCTCCAAATTGATTAGCGCCCAATGTCCAAGTTTTAGTTTGAATCCATAAGCCATTACTATATCTTTCTAATGTAATGGCATTATTTGCATCCCATGATACAATTCGTATTTCTTGTTCGCCACCACTTTGATAAGGTACGCCAAAATAAAATAATTCGCCTGTTGAGCTACCATTTGATGATGGTACATAACCACCACCATCACGTTCATTACCATATAATGCACCATATTGTAAAGTTGATGGCTTACTACATTCAACTATATAAGTATGACCATTATCCATTACATCTCTACCATCAGTATATTTATAAATTAAATCTTCGCCACGTTTTAACATTCTGCTTTTCACAATCACACTTGAATCTTTAAACACATCTGTATAACCAGTTTTTGTAGTAGCCGTTTTTGATATTCTTTTTATAGTTACATAAGTTGAATCGAAATAAGCAAACACATTCAAATCATTTTTAGATGAAACTGTTTGTTGGCTATACACAATAAATTTTTCGCCTATTGATTTTTGATTTACCGATGGTACCCAATCATGCTGCCAATCGCTGTTTGTGCCTTGTCCAGCATATACATTTTTATTGGTTTTAATAATAAAATAATCTCCATCCCATTTTAATATTCCACCCGATGCTAAGTTGGCATCATCATTAATTCCATTATCACGAATGTATAAAATGTAAGATTGCCCTTTCATTAACACACCCGTTTTTGAATCATCTGCATCGCCATCGGCTGCATCATCAATAATTTGAAATGTGGTACTATCCGAAATGGCTGTAATATACAATGCAGCATCACGGTGCACATTTGTATTATTTGGCGGTACATAAATATTAAAATATGTAGATGGTTCGCCTGTGGCAAAAACTCTTGATACAATTAAAAATAGCGGCACTAATATCTTGTAGAACTTTTTCATAATTCTTAGTTTATAGCTCAATAAAATAGTTTAATAAGCTTCAAAATTAAATAGATGCTGTTTTAAATTTTATACGTAATTAAGCGCATAATTCTAATTCATCAAACCTAAAAAAGCTTAGCTCGGTGAAATTTCAGCAACAATATTTTATTAATTTTTGATATTCGTTACTTTAGCTTTTTATTTCATCATTATCAAGCATTAAATATTGAAAACAATTTTAGTAACAGGCGCCAATGGGCAATTAGGAAGTGAATTAAGAATTTTATCCAATAAATATTCTGATTGGAAATTTATTTTTTGTAGTCATTCTGAACTAGATATTACAAATAAAAACGCAATAGTTCATTTTTTTAATCAGCATAAAATTGATGCAGTAATCAATGCAGCCGCATACACTGCTGTAGATAAAGCTGAAACTGATTTTGAAAATGCAATTCAAGTAAATGCTATTGCTGTCGAAAATTTAGCCGAGGCTTGCATTCGTAAAAACGCCTATTTATTGCATGTTTCAACAGATTATGTTTTTAATGGTAATAACACAACACCATATCTACCTTATGATAAAACCGAACCAATTGGTGCTTATGGAACATCGAAATATAAGGGCGAAGAAATTATGCAACAACTTTTCTTATCGCATCAATTAAAAGGGTTGGTGATAAGAACAAGTTGGGTGTATAGTTCATTTGGAAATAATTTTGTGAAAACGATGCTTAGATTAATGAACGACAAACCCGAATTAAAAGTAGTGGCAGATCAAAAAGGGAGGGCTACTTATGCTTATGATTTAGCGGATGCTTTATTGCAAATCACAAAACAATTGTTAGATGGAAAAAACATTTTCAATGTTTCGCAATTGCCTATTTATCATTATGCTAATCAAGGCGAAATTACTTGGCATCAATTTGCAACCGAAATTGCAACACACATAAATTATAAGGGTGTGGTGCATCCAATCACAACATCCGAATTTCCTACACCAGCCAAACGACCTGCTTACAGCATATTGAACACGGATAGTTTAACAAATGAATTTAAAGTGGAAATACCTAATTGGAAAAATAGTTTAAAAAATTGTATTGCGAAATTGAACTAATATCTGTTTGCAAAATTTTTAATTACACAAATGTTTTTAGGTTGTCATTCTAATTGCTTTCACTGGGTCTAATCTTGCAGCGGTATATGCAGGTATAAAGCCTGCTACCAATCCAATAACAATTGAAATAGTAGTTCCGAAAATAATATTATTTAAAGTTAAAAACAATTTAAAATCGGAAAACCAATATACCATTTTAACCAAAACAAAAACCACACTAATACCAACCAAACCACCTACCATACATAGTATTACCGATTCTAATAAAAACTCTAATAAAATATCAAATTGCCTAGCGCCTAAGGCTTTTTTAATTCCAATTTGTTTCGTTCGTTCTCTAACACTTACAAACATAATATTAGCAATGCCAAATGCACCAATTAAAAGTGATAACAATCCAATAAAAAAACCACCCATATTAATGCTCGAAAACATAGAATTAAAACCATTTTTTAAAATACTCATTTCGTTTAATGCAAAATTATCTTCTTGAATTGGGCGAAGTTTTCTAACGCCACGTAAACTTCTTGTTATCTCATCTTTTAATACGTCAACACTTACATTTTGTTTTGCTACTAATTTTATTGTTGCATCAACATCTCTATCGGTAACACTTTGTAGGTTTTTTAAAAAATTGTACCCTATCAAAATAGTATTGTCGTTTACATCGCTAAACATTCCATTGCCTATTTTCTTTAATATTCCAATTACTTTAACTCGTTTGCCATTCAGCTGTATTTCATTATTTAATAAAGATTCAACATTACTATTTAATTCTTCCGCAGTTTTATTTCCTAAAATCACAAGCGGTACACCCGATTGCTCTTCGTTGCTATTAAAAAATCTACCACATAAAAATTCCATATCATTCATTTGTGAAAATGCAGCCGTGCAAGCAGTTGCACTCATATTTTGCAACTCGGTAGAATTGTATTTTAATGAAATATTATTTACGCCAACCGTAATATCAGCATTAGCACATGATGGAATTTCGGTTTTCAAAAATTCCATTTCATTTCTTGTTGGCACAGGTCGATTCCAATATTTCCACCAAGCATAATTTGCATCGCCAAATGCCCAAGGCCATTTTTGAACCATGATAAAATTATTGCCTAATTTGTTCATTCCATCATCAAGATTTTTTTTAATTGAATCTACAGCTGTTGAAACAGCAACAATGCAAAATATACCAATAGAAATACCCATTAACGAAAGAAACGAACGCAAACGATTGGTTCGTAATTCTTGCACGGAGAGTGTAATACTTTCAACAAAAACGTAAATTATTTTTTTCATTAAAAAGATAAAGTAATATCAAATGTAAATATGAAAAATGAATATGAAAGTAATTTTTCTACAAAAAAAAAGCGGACTAAGAATAGTCCGCGATTTTATACACAAAACAACATGAAACGTGTGGAAACACAACTAACCACACCCCCATTACTTCAGTCTCTCTACTCTGATGTCGCCTATTAAAGCATTTTTTGCATCAGCACTTTTTGTATTATAAGTTATATAAAGAGCATCATTGCCATTATTAATTGAATACATTTCCCAAAAATTAGACTCGGTATTAAATGAAATTTGAGCTGGAACACCCAACCGTTCTTCTACTTCGGTTCTACTTAAACTAAAATTAATTCCTTCGGGTAATTTGCCTTGATATTGTTTAATATCATTACCTAACAATTCATTTTTATTTACAAACATTACCGATGCTACATTTTTTGCATCATCAAAGTTTAAAACCACACCTACATCTTTATTCAAATACTGTGAACTTTGCTCATAATTTATCATCTGCACATTTGATGAACCTAATTCATCTTCATACTTTTTTACATCTGCATCATTCTTGTTTTTACCAATTAATCGTGTAGGTACCGATGGTTCGGCAAAAATAGAATTATTTTCTTTATTAATCGAAGATACAACTTCTTTTACATTACTTTCATTTAATGTATGAATTTCATTGTTAGCAACATTTGCTTGCTTATTATCAGAACTATTTTTCATTATAATAACATCTGTAATTCCTGCATTCATCTCTATGCTTGAGCTAGTATTAAATGTTGCCATCAACTGATAATTATTGGCTTCAATTAAATAGGTTGCAAAAAACTTTTCATCGCCCGATGGATTAGAAGTTTCAATTGGTTTACCAACTAACTGTTCTAATTGATTTCTATTTTGTTGAAACGAAATGCCTTTTGGTAATGGATTTGAATATACAGAACTAAATGAACCTAAAAATTCTTTTCCATTTAAAAATTGAACTTGCTGTAATTTATTTTTATTATCAAATTTAAAACTTAATCCTGCATTGCGCCAAATATAAAACACATTGCCATCCATGTTTGATAATTCATAATCGCCATGAATAGATGCGATAGCTTTTTGAACTAATGACTCGTTAATATTTTTGCCTAATAAATCAAAAAAATCATTGCCTTTGGGTTCGGATAAAATTGCAGATGCATCGCCAATTTGTATTTCTACAGGGCTTTGATTAATAGAATTTTGATTTGTATTAATAACTGAATTAACTTTTGTAGATTTTTTAACTACGCTATTTGCTTTTTTTTTATCGGTGGCAAATAAGCAAATTGGAAGTAAAAACGCAAGTACTAGAAAAGTGATAGGTTTGAAATTCATAAATGTGTGTTTGTTGTGTGTGTGTGTTCGAATTACAAAATTAAGTGTTTTTACCTACCAAATGCAAATTTTTATTCAATTATTTTCTAATGTATTAAAAAGTAACTTTTGTTCATTCCCATTTATAAATATAAATCTGGAGTCAAGATTTATTTAATCTTATTCTTTAATAAACTTTGCAAATGAATAAGTTAAATCGGGGTTTATTGTTTTCAATAAATATACACCTTGCTTTAATTCAGCAATATTTAATATAGTTTCTTCTCCCCTATCTTCCGCAGTAACAAACTCAATTTTTTGTCCTACTATATCGTAAATTTCAAAACCAGAATGGCTAAAATTTATTTTTTTTAAATGAATAAAATCGCTGGCTGGGTTAGGATATAAAGCTATATCTGTTTTATTTCCTACTTCATTAAATCCATCGGCACATACTATGTAATTAACCAAAATTGAATCGTGACCCGAACAGTGATTGGTATCAGTAACTATTACAGTATAAGTGTATGGAGCTATTACAGTATAATATTGATTAGTAGTTGAAGTATTCCACCAATAACTGATAAATCCTGCACCTGCATTTAATAATAATGTTTTACCAAAGCAAATTGTGGTATCTCTACCTAAGTTTACTTTTGGTAAAGGATCTACTTTTATTTTAACTGAATCTTTTCGAGTGCATGTTCCTGCTAAATTTGTAACAGTTAAAGCATAAGTTGTAGTTACAGTTGGGGTGGCTCTGGGGTTACTTATATTATCATACGATAATCCTGCCGAAGGCGACCATTTGTATTTTAAACCTGATGATGGTGCTACACCAATATTGCAATAATTGCCAATACATATTTCTTTATCTAATCCAGCTTGTGCATTAATGGTAGTAAGCATTACAGTAATAGAGCTACTAGATGCAACATTTGAAACTACACATGGATCGTTACTGGTAATGATACAATAAATCACATCACCATTCGCTAACGAATTGGTTACATAATTTGCAAAATTACCTACTGTAACTCCATTTTTTTTCCAGGCATAAGTTGGGGCACTGCCACCACTTGTAGTGCTTGCAGAAAATGTTGTGATAGTACCTTGACAAACAGAAGTAGGATTCATACTAATACTTACAGATGGGGTAAGTGGTTGAAATAATATATAAATTTTATTGCTAGTAACTATTGTAGGATTTGCACATGGATCGTTGCTAGTAAGCTGACACCAAATAGAATCATTATTTGAAATATTACTTATTGATGCCGAGCTATTTATTAGCCCTAAATTAACGCCATTTTTAAACCATTGATAAGTTGGTGTTGTACCACCATAAGTAATATTAGCAGCAAAATTGCATGATGCATGAGTAGTACAAACAGAAAGATTAGATGATGTAATAGCAACCGTAGGAACACATGCCTGCACAAAACCAACACTTGAAGCAAAGAGCAGTAGAAGAATTATAGAAATATTTTTAATGTAGTTTGATTTCACAATTTTAATTTTATTTCAACAAAAATAGCTTTTTTTGTTTTTAATTAAAAAAAAATCGGAAACCTTTTCATCTAAAGGTTTCCGATTTTTAATTTTAAGCAAAAAACTATCGGCTAACGATTAATTTTTTAGTTTCAACAAATTCATTGTTTGAAATTGTAATAAAATATATTCCTGATGCTAACTGATTTACATTTAATTGATGGCTAGCATAAGATGTTACCGAATTTAATATTTCATCTAAAACTAATTCGCCTTGCATATTAATTACTTTAATAGTTACATCTTTTAATTCTACTTCGTTTATAAAATTAATTGACGTATTAGTAGATGCTGGATTTGGCATTATTTCAAATGTATAAGCACTCTTAGATTCAGTAGTTGATACATTATTTATATTAAATTCATGCAATGCACCATCATCTGGTATATCAGCAGTTGCTAAATTTAAAACTTCATCTAATCCTACATTTGTTAAATGTATTCCATTAATTTCAAATTCATTATTGGTATCTGCTTTTATTCTTGCTGGTCCATTACAGGTGGTATATGCAGTACTGCCCGAGTAAACTACTGCGCCACCTACACATTTGTAGCTATAATAAAATGTATAGTTTTGCCCCATCAAAATATATGCATAATAGCCCGATGCTGGTAATGAAGCTAATGCCTGAACAAAGCCCCTTCCTTGGCTTGGAATTAAGCCCATAACACGATATGGATAAGTGCTTGCCGCACTTTGCAACGATGGAGGAATACCTGCCGGTGGTGTTATAAAATTAATATTTACTGTAGCGCAATGATTTGGAATGGCTGTTATTGTTGGTGCTGGTAATGTTCCACCGCATCCAATTACTGTACTAAGAACTTTTGCAGCACAATAAATACTTGATCCCGTAGGACTTGATACATCAACATACTTTACCCAAATTTTATAATTTGCTCCTGATGTTAAACCGCCAATTGTATAATTAGATATAGGATTTAAAACTGTATAAACAGAACCTGCTGACCCAATTTTTTGCCAATATAAATAATATCGTAAACCATTGGTTGAAGAAAAACTTGGAAAATTTACTTGTATTGTAGTAGTAGTTGGTGCTGATAATGAGATATCAGGGCCAACACCTTGAATGCTTAATGTATATGCTCCGCTTGGATTTGATGGTGTACCTTCTAATTGAAGATACAAATATTGACCTTGATAGCTAGCTAAAGTTGTACTACTTAATGCCAAAACACCGTTAGATGAACATTGAATTTCGGCAAATGAAGGAGAAGAACATGGCGAACCACCAGAAATTGAATAGGCAGTTAACATTGGGATAAATGTTTGTCCATAAGATGCAACAGAGCGAATAGTAACGCCTGCGGCAAATGTAGGAACACGGAACCTATACCAAACAGTTTTAGCTACATAGCCCGTTGTTGGTGTGATACAAGATGGTAATGGTTCGAATGATGCACTACTTGCCAAAACATTATTACCAGTGTAGTACACCAAACTTGGCCCCATAGGTGGATTATTCAACACATTTGAATTATCTAAACCAGCATACACCGAACCACCATTATCGTAAGCCGATACCACCGTTGGCAAACCAGCAATATGGCCTGAATTAGCTGAACAATTTAATGCAGTACAGGGATTGTCGTTGGTTGGAACTGAACCACAACTAACTACATTTAATGCAAATGTTGAAGTAGCAGAACAGCCATTAGTAGTACCTGTAACCGAATATGTAATCGAATTAGTAGGCGATACATTAACTATTGAACCAATTAAATTGCCCGGTAACCAATTGTAGGAAACTGCACCTAATACCGACATTGAATTTGTAGTACCAATACAAACTGCACCAACTGGACCAGTTACAACTACCACAGGATTTGCTTTCACTTTCAAAAATGTGTTTCTTGAAATCACCGTCCCAAAAGTATCTGTGATTTCAATGTGGTAGAAACCGCTATCAGCAAAGGTTGCGTTGGCAGTGGAATAATTTGTTGAATTATTTCCAACTGAATTTGTTCCAAATTTCCATTGATAATTTAATGCTTGCCCATCGCTTACAATTGTTGCAGAAATATTTTCAGCACTATTATAACAAACTGATGATGGCGACAAATGCATTGTTGGCAATAGTTTCGGCCCTGCATGAAAATTTGCAGAATCACTATTATTCAACACATCAAACTCGGGTGGATTGCTACGGCTGATTTGTGTTACAATTCTTCCGTTGTAATCATTCACTACCCAATTCACACAGAATTTCGAGCTGTCATGGTCGTTCAAAGTGAAAACTAAACTGTCGATTAATTTTCTTCCTGATGTTGTTACGCTAAAAAATTTAATCACCGCAGTGCCTGTATCTCCGCCATAGTTGCGGATGTAATCGCACACTTGAATCGTATCGCCTTTGCGGAATTTTATTTTACTAAACGTAATTCCTTCGTGCAATGATTTTGCAAAATCTGGCGCACCACCCACAATAATGGCTCTGGTGGCTTCATTGTTGGTTTCGTTGCTTTCTGCAATCACATTATTGATGTCGGCTTTTACTTTTATGATTTTCGGTCCAACTAATGCATTGCTGTACAACGCAGTAGCAGCAATGGTTGTATCTTGCCCTGGATATAAAGTATCAATCGGCACATCAATTCCTAACTGCACATTATCTACATAAAAACGAACCTTGCATGGATTTGATTTTAAATTTCCGTAGTTATGAATGGAAGAAACAATCGTGATATTTTGATTCGGATTTGGATTCAAATTACTTGGCGAAATATCTTGCGAAAGTATTTGTAAATCAGGGCTTCCAGATGTTACAGTCACATAGATATAACCTAGATTATTGCCTTCATTTTCTTCACAATATTTATTGTCGTAATCAGCATTTACTTCAATCGTATAATTCCCAACCGTATTAAAAGTATGCGTAATTGCAACTGATGAATTTGCCAACGCAGCTAAATGAGAAACATTGTCTGTTCCTAAAATGGTGCTACCTAATTTGAATCGAACATGCACTGTATCAGCATCACGTAAACCATTATTAAATACCAAGGTGTTCATCGTTAATGTGCTGCCTACTGGCACTGAATATGGATTACAAGACGAACCTGTAGCATAACAACTCATTCCTGCACTTAAATCTCTACCAAAACTATAGTTGTTAGCGTTGTTGTTTTCGTTCAATTCTATGATTTGATTATCCACATCAGCAATGGCTGAAATGCTGTATGTGCAAGAGTCTGACGGAATTGTAAACGCATCGGATACCACCAAAATACTATCGCCTGCATTCAAATTTGCAACCGAAATTTTGTTGCCAATATTATTTCCATTCATCGTAAATCTTACTTTAAATGCACCACAATTTGCTCCCGTATTCTGCACCGATGCCAAGAAATTTACCACACTTCCTGTCGGCGCATTGTTGTTAGAAACTGTGATGTAGCGAACCGATAATTCGGGCAAAGGCACATACAAAACTGCATTCAAATTATTGTTGGTTTCATTCAATTCTGCAATCAAATTTCTACCATCAGTTTTTAAAGTGAGGTAGTGAAACCCTTGTGCCAATGCAGGTTTATTGAGATTTAAAGTAACAAAAGAATTTCCACCAACAGCAGTTGAAACAATAGAATCAATCAAAATTAAATGAGCAAATCCACTCATCGAATCGTACACATACGTTTTTGAAATGGGTGCATTCACACAGCTTCCATTATAATTTCTAACCGAAAAAGCAGTGCCGCTTGTTTGTGTAAAATAAGCCAAATACAAATCGGGTTTGTTGAAAATAACATTGATAACATTGTTGCCATTCACGGTTGATTTTGTGTTGGCTTTATTGTAATAAGTATGCGTAAATGAAAGTGTATGATTGCCTGCCGACAACGTGAAAGCATCATTGTAGCTGGTATTTTGAGCAATCGCCATCGAATCTAAAGTGTGTGTGTAGCTCAAATTTCCATCCACAAAAATTTTGAAAGTATCACGATATGATTTTGCATTTCCGTTGTTTGTAAATGAAGTTGAATAATTAAACGATTGATTTTCGATGATGCAATTTGGTGCGCCAGATGCGTCATTAAAATTTGGCTCAAAGCTAACACCGCCGCCACCGACGCCTCCACAACTTACACATGGAATAGTGAAAGTAAATGTAGAAGTTGTGGCTGTTAAAGTGTAGTCGGTAACGGTTACATTAAAAGTGTACGGCACACCACAAGTCAATCCATTTCCACCATTATTATAGAAGATACAATAAGTTCCATCAGTGGCTGTATTGGTTGTTGCTACTACACTTCCGCCGATTGAAACCGTAACAGTTCCACCCAAAACTGGTGGCGTTCCAACTAAATTCAAACCGCTATATTTTGCATTTCCACAAATAGAAACACCACCCACAGGGCATGATTGCGGCGTTGCATTTGCCACCACATTTATGGCACCAGGCACAGTAAAATTGCCGACAATAATTGGTCTGATTGCGTAATTATTCAACACATTATATTCGCCAACAAGCGCATGTGCACTATCAACCCAAACCTTTATTGGATAGAATCCATCAGTATTGTAAGATTTATTGATGCTAACTGTTGCAGTTGAATTTGCACCAATAAACGGCACAGTTGTTTGCGTAAAATAAATGCTATCAGTGTAAAAACGAACATTCACATTGCTTGCCGAATACGGTGTGTTGTTGTGAATCGTTGCCGAAATGGTGAACAATTGATTGACCGCAGGATGCACCACACTAAAAGTAATATCGCTTGCATAGATAGATAAATCAAGGGTTTGGTTAGTTACCGTTGGACCGCTTTTGTAATTATTGTTGATAGAAATTGCAGCATTGCCCAATGAATCTGTTGCAAAAAATTGATAGCCATATTGGCTTCCTATTGGTAAATTGGTTGTGTAAGAATATTCTTCGCCACTCACAAAATTTCGTGTGCCATTCACTTTTGTCATCGAAAAAATTCCTTCGCCACCATCAATAAAATCACCATCAGCATTTTTATCAATGCCCACTTTTGGAAAACCATTTTGCGGAGCTTTGTTGTTGGCACTTTTGTAAATAATGCGGTAAGTATAATTTCCTGCAACACTCACCAACGGATTTACGCCATCCGTTCCATTGTACGGAGATGCCGAAACAAATTGAACAACAGGCGGCGTATTGCTATGGTAGCCAGTTCCACTCACATTTAAAGTTAATGGCAACAAGCCCGAAGTGGAAGAATTAACCGTAATTATTCCAGTGTAATTTGTAATAGCAGTTGGATGAAAATTTACACTCAACGAAATACTTTGCCCAACTGCAATCGTGTTTAAAATCGTAGAACCATTGAAAACAGTGTTATTCGAGCCGATTGTACTTAATTGAATCGGCACATTACCAGTGTTGGTTAAGTTGAAATTTTGTGTGTTGGTTGTTCCAGTTAGCACATTTCCAAAATTATAATTGCTCGATGAAATCGTCCACGATGCAGCACCATTAAACCCTTTGCCTTGTAACGTGATGTTGAAATTTCCAATTGATGTAGCAATCGAAATTGTATTTACATAAATTAAAGTGGCAGTTGGTGTAAATGAAATTGGAATGTTTAAACTATTTCCTGCGGCAATATTTGTTGCTGATGCAAACGAATTTGTGAACACCGAAGTTGACGAAACTGAATTAATAGTTATCGGCAAAGTGCCATTGTTTGTTATCAAAATATTGTGTGAAATTGGTGTATTCAAAACCACATTTCCATAATTGTAATTATTCGGCGAAATGGCTATGGAAGTGAAGTTCACGTGTACTACAACCGTATCTTTTGCTGTGCAACCAAAACTATTTGTAACCGTTACAATATAGGTTGTTGTGGTTGTTGGCGATACAATTATTGTTGAAGTTGTATCAGCAGCATTCACTGTGTTCCAAGAATAAGAACCACCGCCAGTCGCTGTTAAAGTTGCTGAACTTCCTTGCAAAATTGTTTGGTCAGCACCAGCGTTTGCAGTTGGATTTGGATGAACAGTTACTGCAATTGAATTTGAAATTCTGTTACAGCTACCAACCGATTGATGAATTTCATAATTGCCTGAAGCTGTTGCTGTATATGTGTTTGAAGTCGCACCGGTAATTGGATTTCCATTCAAATACCATTGCAAACCTGTTGTTGCATTACAACTCAATTGCACACTTCCACCATTGCAAAAAGTTGTTGTGCTGTTGGCAGAAATTGTTGGTGAAACATTTTGCACGGTGATATTTTGCGAACAAGAATCTACATTTCCGCTTGGGTCAGTTGCATACCAATGAATGCTTGAAACACCGATAGGAAGCAATGTTGGCGCATTGTTAGAAATCGTAACACTGCAATTATCGGTTGCAGTTGGTGCAGTTAAATTGGCTGCAAAATATCCACAAGCATTCAAATCTGAATTAACTGAAATGCTGCTGCCACAAGTGATTGTGGGTTTGATATTATCGGTTACTGAAACAATTTGTGTGCAAGTATTTTGATTGCCATGCACATCAATTACTGTCCAAATTACGTTTGTGTTTCCAACAGAAAATTGTGTTGGCGCATTGTTTGAAAAACTTTGCACACCACAATTATCCGAAGTCAATGGCGTTCCCAAACTCAAGCCCGAAGAATAACACAAGCCGCTGTTAACATTTACATTCTTGTTTGATGGACAAGTAATTTGTGGTAATTCATTATCGCTCACGGTTACATTTTGCGAACAAGTGCTTTGATTATTTGCTGCATCTTTCACAATCCAATTCACAGTTGTTGTGCCGACAGAAAATTGCGTTGGTGCATTATTGATGAAAGTTAAATTGGCAGAAAGCGTACAATTATCAGTTGCTGTTGGCAAGCCTAAACTCACAGCCGTAGCACCACACAAGCCTGTTGTTGTGTTGATATTTAATGCAGTTGCACAAGCAGAAATTGTTGGCGGAGTAACATCATTGAACACATGAATTTGCACAGTATCGGTTGATGAGCAACCACCATTTATTCCTGTAACAGTGTATGTTGTGTTAGCTGTTGGATTCACTGAAACACTTGCACCGCTTAAGTTTCCAGGCATCCAAGTATAACTTGTTCCACCTGTTGCAGAAAGTGTTGCGCTGTTGCCATTGCAAATCACACTATTGTTTGTGGTTGCAGAAATGGTGAGTGGTGTTACATGAATCACAATTGATTTTGTGACTGTTGAATTGCTCAAATGCGATGTAACGATATAAGTAGTTGTTGTAGTTGGATTGGCAATTACACTTGCGCCCGAAGTAGTGTTCAACGCTGTGTTTGGCGACCAAGCAAATGTACTTCCAGCATAAGCTGATGCAGAAATTGTTGTTGAATTTCCATTGCAAATGGTGGTGTCTGTTGCTGAAACTAAAAGTGAATTTGTAAATGTAAATGCACAAATTGCAAAGTTGCCTTCGTAATTATTTCTGCCCATTACACGAACACGAATGGTATCGCTTGGGGTTAATCCTGTTAAAATTAATCTACCAGTTGCTGATGAATCAAAATTGCTACAACCTACTGTTGTTAAGCCTCCGCAGCTTCCAGTAAATGCTTGCAAATTTCCTTTTTTCAACGATTGTGTTGTCACTTGCGAAGCATCAAATTCTATATTTCCATTCGCTGGTGCGATGGCATAAAACCATACATCGCCTTGTTCGATTGATGCATTACAAACGCCAACTGTTACATGCGATGTATCTGTTGCAAATGTTGAACTGCTGATTGAAACCCCACAAGTATTTGTTCCCAAAGTCAATGGTGAAGCACCATCGCAATGGTCGTTGGCTGGACGAAGAATCGTAAATGAATCTCGTTGTGTTACCCCCCATTGTCCTAAATCATTTTTTGCACGTACATAAATCCAATGTTTTCCAAATCCTAATCCTGCATTTCTGATGGATGCAGTATCGGAAATTGAAATAGAATCGGATGGAGCTGCAACTGCTAAAGCCTTGCCATTGCCTACGCCTGGGTCATTGTCGAAAAAATATTCGGCAGCAACAACACTTGGTAACGAATAAAAATTAGTGAATTGCGTCAATCCCCAAATGCCATTTACATCTTTGAAACGAGTGTATAAATAATGCGAACCACCACTGATACTTCCCACATTTATTCCACCATTATATACAACTGTATCAGCAGAACCAACGGCTGTAATAGCAGTACCATTGCCTACTCCAGGGTCGGTATCAATAAAATATTCGCCATGCCAAGTAATTGCACCTGCTGATGGAATTACATGAAATGGTTGTGTTTGCGTTAAGCCCCATTGTCCGTTTGCTTTCATTCTTACATACACATAATGAAAACCGGGTGTAAGATTTCCAACGCTTATTCCACTATTAAATGTTGCACTATCCGATGCAAATGTTGGTGCAAATGCAGTTCCATTGCCTACTCCAGGGTCGGTATCAAAAAAGTATTCAGCATTTGTAATTACTGCGCCGCTGCCGGGTGTTACAAAAAATGGTTGATTTTGCGTTAATCCCCAAATGCCATTTGCTTTCATTCGCACATATAAATAATGCATACCTGCATTCAAATTTCCCACATTTACACCACTATTAAAAGTAGCTGAATCGCTTAATGTTGTGATGGAAAGTGCTGTTGCCAAACCTACGCCTGGGTCGGTATCAAAAAAGTATTCGGCGTTGGTAATTACTGCGCCGCCATTGGGCGTAATAAAAAATGGTTGAAATTGTGTAAGCCCCCAATTGCCCAAAACATTTCTACCACGAACAAATAAATAGTGAATCCCACTATTCAAATTCAATGAAGTTAAATTCAAATTATAGGCTACAGCATTGATGGAATCAACGGCTGGGCTATAATTGGCAAGCAATGTTGCATTGCCTACGCCTGGGTCAACATCTACAAACCATTCGGCTTTGTCGATTTTCGACTGACCGAAAAGCCTTACGGAAAGCACACTACAGGCTATGATTAAGAAAAGTATTTTTTTCATTTTTGAAAAAGTTAATTGTGAATTGTTATTTGTTAATTGAAAATGCTAACAGTTTTTGTTGAACAATGCAATTGCATTTTCAACTTTTAACTATTAACCAATAACTCCCGAACCTTCGGGATAACTTTTCTTATTGCGTTACTTTTCCTTTTACTGAAATATTCAATGTGCCATTGGCTGGTACTGTGTTTGCGCCAGTTATCGTTAATGATTTGATGTAAGGAATGGATGGCAAACCATTTTGATTAAATACCACTGTACCTCCATAAACACCTGGGTCAGTTCCATCATTTCCACCATTATGAACAGTTGAAGATGATTGCAAATGAAAATCGTAAGCATAGCTAAAATAATCGCCAGCAACTGGAAAATTAGTAAATGCTGGGTCGGTATTTACATAGTTTGTTCCGTTAGGAAATGTGTTAGTTGAACATTGATACGAAACATTTTTATCAAAATTTAATCCACCAAAACCTCCATTGCCAGCTGGGCTTCCACGATAAAAAATGTTATTATAAAAATTTGCATTTGAAAAATAATAATCGAACACATTGCCATTTCTTAAGAAAATATTATTGATGAAATACACATTGTAATTGCTGGTATAAAATTGTACTAATGTGCCATTAAAAATATTATTTTTAATAAATAAATCATGGCAAGTGTAATTGAATAAATGAATATTGGTGCCGCTTGTAGCAAAGTAGTTGCCTTCAATTGTCCAATTATCAATTTGATTATTATTTGATTGAATGTTGCCATTTATCCGGCAACGAACCACTTTAATATTGGTAATGTTATTTACGTTGGGATAAATATAATCGCAATCCAAACCATAAAATTGAGTACCTGAAGAATTGGTGGAAAGAATCACACTTTGCATGTAACAACGCTGTGCATTGTTGGTTTGCGGATTGTGCCCTGTGCCAAAAAACACCAATTGCTTATTAATTGTAAAATTGTTGTAATTAACAGGCGAAGCACTAATTAAAATGGTATCCCCAGCCGATGCAGCTGTGATGGCTGCTTGCACCGAAGCATATTGCCCAGGCGATACAAAATTGTTGTTTACAGTTCTTACTGTTGCATTTGCAAATAATGAAGTTGCAAATAAAGCGATGATGAATAATGTTTGTTTCATGATTATGGTGATTTTATTTTTTAGAATTTATTGTAATACAAAATTAGTATGCATCTATTTTTGAAAAATACCCAAGTTATGGTATTGGGCTATGCGTACTAGTACGCATAAAAAAAGCGAACCTGATTGATTCGCTTTTTTATAGTAACCCTATTTTTTTCCTCTGCCATTGCATACAATACAAGTGTGATAACCTTTGCCATTGCAACTTGAACAATAAGAACTTCCATTTCCTTTTACATCAGGTATTCTACCATTACCACCACAACGTGTACAAGTATAAGTGCCTTTGCCATTGCAGCTAGTACACATAGTTTCGGTATTTGTATTTGAGCCACCATTGTTGATGTTATGATTTCTTTCACTTCCATTTCCTGAACTTATTGATATGGTACCTGTTTCTACATCGCCATTTTTTCCATTACTTAATAATACGCCTAATTTAAAACTAAATAAAGTGGCAGATTGCATTGTGGCAATGTATAAGGATGTGAAACTACCAGCACTGCCAATTGTACCAGTTCCATTTAATCTATCATGATAATCGCCAGGCAATTCTTTGTTGCTAAATCTTTTGGTAAAAACAATGCCTGCATACAATGCTACCGATTTATCTGCCTTGCCAAAATATGCAGTAGCATCAAAGGTGATATCTTTACCTTTAAAATTGTAACTTATCATGTCTTTTCCTTTTGCATAGGTGTTGTACATCAATGTGGTTTTCAACCTACAAATATTTTTTACATTAAGCCACCATGCGCCATGTAAGCCATAAGCCAAGCTGTAGCGACTTTCAAACAGTTGAAATCTATTTTCATAATAATTTAATTGAGGTCCAAAATAAATTCCTTTACCACCAAATCCCATTCTAAATTCTAATAATGAAATATCGCTGCCATGTAGTTGGTCGGCAAGCGAAGTTGTTGTATTTGTTTTCCATACTGCACTTGGGTCTTGATAATTTCTCACAGCTTTGTCTTCAACATTTTTATTTTCAACCAAATTTACAAATGATAAAAACAAACCTGATAAATCGGCTTCATAATAAAAATGCTTACTTAAGTTGCCATACCGCAAATCCCAAAACGAAGTATTAAACCCAACTTTTTGAGTAGATAAACCACCATTCAAATTGTGTGGGTCGGTTAATTGTGTGATGTTTACACCTGCCGTACCAAAGCGATAACCTACTTGCAAATATTTACCCGACCAATCGGGCTGTGCATTGGCTATGGTAAAAAAGGCAAAAGCAATGAATAGAGTAATGCTAATTTTTTTCATGATATATATTTTATGAATGCAAAAATCTGGCTTATTCATCTACTAAAAAATACCAACCTTACGGCATAAGGCTATCCGTACTAGTACGGATAATGGATAAGCGACTGTGGTGTGTGTATCAATATTTCAATTACTTATTTCTAAAAACAAAAAAAAGCGAACCATTTTATTGATTCGCTTTTTTATTCTATTCTCAAAATAGCTTTTTATTCAACCTTTTCAACCCAATCGAATTTATCGGCTTCAGCGCCCGATTTTATAGCATCTAATCTTGCTTTAATATGCTTGGTAATGCTGCGTTGCTCAACAGGTTTTACTTCAATAATTGTATCTTTATAACCAAATAATTTTATAGGTGCTAATGAAGCCGCAGTACCAGTGCCAAAGGCATCATTTAATATTCCTTTTTCGGCCGCTTCTACTAATTCTTTAATATCAATTTTACGCTCTTCAACTTTATACCCTTCATCTTTTAATAAAGCAATTATACTTTTACGAGTAATACCATCTAAAATATTTCCATCAATATCAGGTGTTAAAAATGTATCGCCAATTTGCACAAACACATTCATACTGCCTATTTCATTAAGGTATCTAAATTCGTTTCCATCCATCCACAATACTTGGTCAAATCCTTTTTCTTTAGCCTCTAACATGGGCAACATAGTAGCACCATAGTTTCCAGCTGCTTTTACATCGCCCGTTCCACCAGGGCAAGCTCTTACATATTTATCAGCTACTAATATTTTTACAGGGTCGGCATAATATGCACTTACTGGCGACATGATAATTTTAAACTTAAAATGTTCGGTTGGTTTTATGCCAATCAATTCATCGGCAGCATATAAAAACGGACGAATGTACAATGCACTCCCCTCTTCTTGCGGTATCCAATCTTTATCTAGTTTTAATAACTCTTTTAAACCATTTATAAAAATATCTTGTGGCACTTCGGGCAATGCCATACGATGCCCTGAATAATTCAAGCGTTTCCAATTCTCAAGCGGACGAAACATCATAGCTTCACCAGCCGCATTTTTTACGGCTTTCATACCTTCAAAAATTGATTGACCATAATGCAATGAATACACCGAAGGTGCTGTAGGTATTAAGCCATAAGGCATTATTTCGGCGCTTTGCCATTTTCCATCGTAGTAATCGGCTACTAACATGTGGTCGGTAAATGTTTTACCGAATGCAAGATTTTTTAATTCTATTTCACTCAATCTGCTTTTTGCAGTTTTATTAATTTTAATAGGAAAACTCATAAGTATAGTATTTTTAAGCGGCACAAAGAAACACTTTTTTTCAAGTATTTTTAATAATAAATAAGTGATAGCAGTTTTTCAATATTTTGCTCGTTGCTAAATCTTTGTTTCAAAAAATCTTGCCTTTGTTGTAGCAATTCGGGCATAAAATTTTTGTTCATCAATTCATTTATTTTTACAATAAAATCGTTTGTATTATCAGCTATTATACATTGTTCGGCAGCATCTACTCCATGCAACATATTTTTATTCAATAAAATAAATCTGCCTTTGTATAATGCATTAATCAACTTTAGTTTTAAGCCTGTGGTTTGATTAGTATATAAAAAATGAATATGGGCTGAATGCATTAATTTATTCATCGCATCATCATCAGGGTTTGCTACAATACTTACATGGCTATATTTATTGGCTAATTCTTTTAATTGCGATGAAGGATTAAGCCCAGCAATTACAAATTTATAATTGCATTGTGTACTAATATTTTCAATCAAAAATTTAGCAGCTTCCACATTTTCAGCCACCGATAAATTGCCATGAAATAAAATAAAATCGCCCTTGCCAGGTTCAGCCGTTACCAAATCATTTTCATGAAATGAAGTAATATTAACCACTTTATTTTTTGAATATTGATTTGAAAAATAAAGTGCATCCATTTCGGATACAGTGATGATTGAATTTGAAGAAGTAATAATTTTTTCAAATTTTTTCAATCGCCAAGCTTCCGCTTTAAAGTATAATTTTTTCCACCAATTGGTTTCATTATTCATTAGCGAATAATAATATTCATGTTCAATATTACTTTCTCTAAAAATTTTAATTCTATCTTTTAAATGGTCGTCATTCATCAAATAGCAGCTATGCAATCCTTCAAATATAATTGGATAATCATCTTGCAGCAATCGTTGCAACAAGGCTGGATGTCGCCTCGAATTTACAATATAAGGTGTTTCCGAAATATTGCTTAACCAGCTTCTTCTTGGATAATAATGTACACTTTCGCAATATTGTTCTAATTTTTTGGCTTCGTTTCTACCATAATGAAAACAATGCAGATGAACTTTTACTCCCACTTCATGCAACCATCGTATTTTATGAAATACATCAATCACACCGCCATAATTAGCAGGGTAAGGCACATTGAATGAAATAACATGAAGATGTTTCGTCAAAATAAGTGTATTTATTCTATTGAATAAAATTACAAAATAATCTCTTTAAAAAAAAGTATAAAAAAAAGAGCGAATAAACTTGCTAAAAAAAAAACCAGTGTTATCTTTGCCACCGCAAAAAAAAAGTTCTTACAAAAAAATGCAGGAGTAGCTCAGTTGGTAGAGCACGACCTTGCCAAGGTCGGGGTCGCGGGTTCGAGTCTCGTCTCCTGCTCAAAAAAAGTACAACTCAAAAAAGTTGTACTTTTTTTATTGGCATACTCGGGTGATGGAATTGGTAGACATGCGGGACTTAAAATCCCGTGGGCAGTAATGCCCGTACGGGTTCAACTCCCGTCTCGAGTACTTAACAGTAAAGGGTTTCAAGGTTTTCTTGAAGCCCTTTATTATTTAAAAAAATACCGTTGGTACAATTAGGGTACAACATTTTAATTTATCCTCATCCAACTTTCTAAGTTTTTCTCTTTACCTTTATTTTGTAATTACATACCTTATGGAAGTTATTTGTTTACACGATACTGCCTTTTATGCACTCATTGATGAAGTAGTACAACACATTAAAGAGAAGCATGAGATTAAGGAAGATAAATGGATTTCTGGTGAAGAAGCCATGTTAAAACTTCGTATTACGAGCAAGACAACATTACAACGTATTAGGGATGAGGGAAGAATCAGATTCACTCAACCAGAGCGAAAAATGATACTATACGATGTGGACTCAATTTATGAATACCTTGATAAAAATGCAAAAGAAACGTTTTAACTCATGGAAGAAAATAACACTAATTATACAGATGGATTTAATAAAGGATACTTACTTTCTAAGCATCGCCCAGAATTATTGAAATCAATATTGCCAACACTTAAACCCGAAAATAATTTTTTAGAAGGATTAATAAGTGGCTCAAAGGAACATGAATTGGAACAAAATAAAACACATTTACAAGATTTGAATCAGTTACGTAACAAATCCAAAAGTCGTGAAAATGATAGGGAACTATAACACTCTTTTAACCTTGCTTCATAAAAGATATAGTGTTCAAAATAAATAAAACAAATTACGAAAAAAAATATACGATAATCTGCAAGATTGCAATTCGCCTTGGCGATACATAATCTTTTCGGCGATGGCTATCTTGCGGTGGCACAACTTTTTAAAGTTGCAAAGAAAAAGTTGATTCCCCCGTACCCCCTCATTAGAATGCTTGATACAAATACTTATCTTTCACTTCGGTCATTTTCAATTTCATTTCTACTAATACTTTTTTCATTGGGTTCTATTTTTATATTTCTTGTAATTGGTTGACCTTTTCTAAGGTTTTCTAGTTCTTGTAATTCTTTTTGTTCTCTTTCATTCTTCAAATCTAATTCTTGCAATTTTTTTTCATCAAAGCCCAATCTATTTAGTCTAAATTTCCTTTCATTAAATAACAATCCTGTGAGTTTATCATTCCTATAATACGGTTTATGCCCCTGTTCTTTAAGTTGAGAAAGAAAGTGTTCAGAAGATTTAGAAGATTGAAACGTCGTTTGTAACAATTTTAAGAGTGACTGTTTATCACTGCCCGTTCGGTCGTTTTTTATATTTTCTGAAATTACATTTTCAATCATTCTATTTTTTTGTTTACCGTGTTCTGGTAAGCTATGTATCAATTCAGGATATTTGTCCTTTTGATATGCATCCATTGAAATTTTTAATTGTTGAAATTCTTGTTTTGAAATTCGGTCAGATTTTCCTGTTAAATATTTCACACTCGAAGAAATAAGGTGTAAGTGTATATGGTCACCATCGTAATGTGCCGTTCCAATATAGATATTGTCTTTACCACGTGTAGAAATGTATTTTTTAGCAATGTCCTTTAGCATCTTTTCAGAAATATGTTCTTTATCCAAGTTGGAGAAACTTAAAATAGTATGATTAATTTTTACATTATCAACTCTGTGGTGTAAGCGTAATAATTCATTTGCTTCAAACTCTTTAACATAACCAGCAATAGATCGTGAGCGAATATTATGGCGAATAACAATAGGTTTAAACTTTTCATTAGATAACTTTCCATCCCCTGCAAAGATATATTGGATGAGTTGTGTAGTATTTGATTTACGAGTTAAATTCTTTATAATCATGATTACAAATTATTGAGGAGAGCAAGCAATTTTGTTTTCATGATAGGTTCTTTACGTACTAATTCTTCAATATGTTTTTCAACTATTTTAGGATTAAATAATACAGGTAAGATGAAGCGTTCCAATTCAGTTATTTTTTGTTTGAGTTCGTTACCAAGTTCAGATTGCAACTTGTTTTCATCAAGTAATTGCTCTATTTGATTATAGAGCATAGCTAAGAGCTGGCGAATAGAGTGTACAGTTTCTTGAGATGGGACGATGTATCTTTTGTTAATATATGCGAATGCTGATTCTTTGATAAATGCAGTCACATTTCTTTGGTGTATTTTCGCTGATTGAGTGATTACTTTTAACTCTTCTGTATTTAGTGAAATAGTAATTTCCTTTTCTTTTTTACGCTTTTCTTTTCGCCATACTTTTTTATAATTTCTCCAATATTCTTTACGTGCTAATGCAATTGCATTTTCATTGCCAGTGTTTAAAACACCGCTGGCATGTAGATAGGAATATAATCCACTAGATACTTTTAGTTTACGTTTCATCTGAAAATCGAATAAATACAGGTGCATTAAATTTCATTTCACTTACAAATTTATAAGGTGCGATTTGAGATAACGCTTTAAGTTTGGGTTGCTCATAGTAAGGGACAAGTTTTGTTTTAGTTACCACATTAGAATGAATAATGAACGTTTCTTCACATTGAAAAATTTCTTGTACGGTCATTAATGGTCGTAATTTTCTAGTGTTACTTTCTTCATCATAAAATTGGAATTGCCCTAAGATTGAAAATATTTCTTTGCATGATTCAAGTGGCTGCCGAGGAAGATATACTTGATAACTTGTGTTGTTTTTTATATTGTAAGCTTCATTATTTCCATAAAGAGAAATTAGCTGTTGCTGTGATTGTAATAATAACATGACACTACAGCGAAATTTTCTAAGGTTCGCTATATACAGCGACAAAGCTGAAAATTTCATTGAGGCTGCCTCGTCTAAAATTACAGCAATTGGATATTTCTCTTGAGAAGGAATTTCGGATAAAATATGATTAAAAAGGCTTTCGTAGAATAACGCAGCAATAGCCCTAAAGTAAGTTGCAGTAGTTACGCTAGTACATAAATAAATTGCAATTCTAAAATTTCTAAGATCTTCGAAATCTAATGTGTCATGCGAAGTAATCATAGCTACTGATGGGTCTTGAAAAATATTGAGTGCTGCTCTTGTTGAAGAAATAATTCCTTGTAATGTCTTATCGCCAGTGGCGTTGATAGCCTTATATTCTTGCAAAAGTTCTTGGTCTTTTGTGGCAACCATAAGCTTATCTATCTCTGTGGGATTGACAGCAAATTGATTAACTAAATGTAATACATTCGCTAAATTTTTGAATTGTGGTTCAGCATGAAAAACCAAATATTTAGCCATACAACAAATCAGCATCTCACTACTCCTTTCCCAAAAAACATCTTTTGATTCACCCATAGAATTTTTGATTAAAACGTGTGCTACTTTTTGAATATCGGAATGTGTTTTACATTTTGCTAAGGCATTAAAACCGATGGAGGATTGCGGATTGTTAAAATCAAGTTTGAGAATTTTTATACCACTTGCCGTTAAAGCGCCAGACGTTAATGAGTATATTTCATTTCCTGATGGATCGTTAATCACAAGGGAAAAATTTTCAGAGAGATTATAAATAGTTGGCAGACATATTAAGGTTGTTTTCCCTCCACCTGATGGGGCAGTTATAATCCCATGCTCAAAGACTGAGTGCATAGTTGTTTTCCACTCACCAAAACAAAAACCTTTATCTTTTGTAGAGAACATTTTATGAATAGGAGTAAAATCTGCATCGAACTTTGTATTCCTTTTTTCTGGAATCATTGCACGAATTATTTCAATTAAAACATCCATGATGGACGAAATAATTTGAAACAAAATGCTACACACTAAGTTGACTATTTTCTGTATCATTTGCTTCTATTTTATAAGTATCTTCTCTAATCCGTCAGATGTTTTAGTAAGAATCATGCCCAGTGTACGAAGTACCCAAATAGCAATCAATCCAACTATTTTCAAGAAGGAAATAACCATTGATTTCACAGCTTGTAACAAAGCAGCACCTAAATTATCTTTCATGTTAGAATGTATTTGTTGTTTTTAATTCAACCTTGATATGATGTTGCCCTAGTACATTTTTATACAATGAATACATTTTGTAAAAGAGTACGTCTTCATTGGTATTTCGTGGAACATACACGAAGAAAATTTGTATATTTTGAAGTGATTTTTTAGACAGGTTTTCTGTAATAAAAAAATCATGAATACTTTTTTCGTATGCCTTTATTTGGCTTGTTTGTGGGTTAGTATAAATACTGAACGCAGATGAATTTTCTAGCAAATCACTAAAAACGTACATGCGCTTATCACAACTTTGTTGTTGTGCTAACCACCGTATTTCATTGCAAATGGTAAACGCTACTTCAGAATATTTTTTCGACTTTTTATTTTTTTGCTGATACGTTAAAGCGATACTTTTTTGTATGGAATCCTTTAGGAAATAGAGATAGTTTTCTCTCCAATCTACTGCATCATACGTGTTTAATGCACTTGATTTTAATTCATTGAGTATTTCAATTTCATGCGCCGCATTTATCCTCAAATCACTTATAGAAGTGAGTCTGATTTTGAATGACTCCAAACTATTTTCTTTGAAATGAAATACTTCATCCGCAAAGGTTTTACTAGGATATAAGGGCATGCTGTCAGTTTCATCGCATACCACTGTAACAACGTGGTCAAGCGTATTCACTTTAATCTCTTTTTTGCAACTGATACAGATAATAATATAAGCAATAAGGGTAAATATTTTTTTCATGATTAATTGTTTTTAGTGATTAAAAAATGTTTCAAAATGGAAGGGTTCTATGGTATTAAAAAAGTCGGGGTATTGGTTGTCAGTTCTTGTCATTCTATTGGTAGTAATGTATGTTGTTATTGCTTCTTGGGCGGCTGCAATAAGTATCTTTTCATTGGAAGAGCCATAATCGAATTGTGATAGTAAATAGCGTTGATGGAATGTTTTATCCGTATCAAGTTTTGCAATATCTTCCGTATGCTTTTTAATAGCTTTTTTCAACTTTTGTATCTCTGATATTTTAGTTTCAAATTCACTCATTTCCATATCTGAATAAGTGCTTTGCTTCTGTAAAATGTAGTGATGTAATAGATAGGTAACGAAGAAGCAAAGGAAAATAAATAAGAAAAGTGCTATAGTAATAATTGGATTATTACCTACATTATTCGTAGGAGGCATACCACCTGTGGTTAATATATCTTGATGAAAAAAACTACTTACTCTACATTTTGCTAAAACAAAACTTAATAATAATGCACTTGCAATACTGATGCAGCTATATATATTTTTTTGCCTTTTTGTTGGAGCAACATGAATGTAATACGCCAATATTGGAATTGCAATAAAAATCGATAACCCTAAAAGCCCCGACAACATAACAGCATCGAATGTGGTTAATCCAATATATCGAAATCCACTAAAGCTCAATGTCATTTCGGCTAAGCCAATGAATAATACAAGTAAGTGTACCAACCACTTTCTGTACAAAATTCTTTTGAAATAATTCATAGGAGGCATTGTGTATTCAATAGCACGTAACTGATTCATAGCGGTTTGCTTATTTGCATCATTGGTAGTAATAGCATTGGTGGTAGATTGTAAATGTGCTTGTGTGATTAACACATTGCTACGTGGCAACAACTCTTTATGGCAATCCAAAATTACTACTTGAGTTTTTGTTTGTATGGCACGAAGAAAAGTATTAGAAAACTCTTCTTTTGTAGTAGGCATATTACGAAACCCATGTTTCTCTGCTTCTGTTTTTGCAAATATGAGAATGGATTTGCTGAATTCTTTTGTGGCAGCATCCATATTACTGTTAGAGTACTGTGTTGTCGGGGTGAAATTTATTTTTTTCATTGTTAGTGGTTTTGTAATTAATAAATTGAGTTTCGTAGATTATCATTCCTCAACTCCTTGTACACATCCAAAAGCATACATGCTCGTTGTGTATCTTCCTTATTCAATTCCTTGCGCTCAATTATTGCTTCAAGTGTTTGAATTGTATGACGAAGTAATTTTGGAATCCATGCTATGCGGTAGGGTTCCCAATATAATTTTGACAACATGGATAAGAGGTAAACTTTTCGTTCTGCGTTTTCAATAAAAGCCTGACTGTTGCTGATAATTTGTTGATTCATTTTAAAAATTTTAATTGTTAGAAAATAAAAAAAGCCAAGTCACATAATTGTGGCTTGGCTTTATAAATATTACACAATAACTATATGTGTTTGGGAATATTCCCAAAAAGCATTAGTTTTGTAATAATGTTACCGTGGATTATACGGTCGTAAGCCAATCCACATTTTTATCTAAGGTGCAGCTGAAACTGCACCTTTTTCTTATGCATAATTTTCGGTGTTTAAATTTGATTAGAATCTAAGCATCCGAAAAATAAAAAAAGAGGGAATAGGTTAAATACCTACTCCCTCTTTCAAATATATTAATAGTATCAATAAAAATTACTACATCACATATCAACAAAACTTCATTGTTTGATATGGGCATTTTTTGCACTAAAAAAGTGTTTACGAAATTCATATTTTTATTTTTAAAAATAATTTTATACTTGTGATACGTAACCTAAGCTGTAACCCATTTGTATGCACCAACTACTACTACTTGTTTTACAAAATAGTATGGTAATACAATGAAATATAATCAAGCAATTACGCTTGATTAAATTCTTTAGGGTCGGCCTACTTACATTTTCGTCAGCAATTATTCCATACTTACTCATACGTGGTTGTACTTTTAATTTTAGAAAGCACCATCTGTATAAAGTCTGAAAAAATTGTTCTCAATTTCTATCACGAAGCAGCAATTTCAGAACACTTTTTTAATCAATAGATTGCTAAGTGTCTGTTGTTTCTTTTTTTGATAATAATTTCATTTTTACTTTTGGTTTTTAAATGTTGTGGTTATAATTCAACGTAAAATTAAATATCCTTTTCGGAAAATACTAATTTTTATTTTCTGAAAATCAACGTATCTTTGCAGCCCGATAAATAGTAAAAACATTTCTATTTTTATCTTAAAAGTCTTATTCATCCTACATTTCAAGGTTAATTCAATTTTATTTTCCAATCAAGATATTTATCACATTTTACTTTAATCCAATTTGG
This sequence comes from Bacteroidota bacterium, assembly GCA_046051225.1. Taxonomy (GTDB): domain Bacteria; phylum Bacteroidota; class Bacteroidia; order Chitinophagales; family CAIODY01; genus CAIODY01. The sequence goes on from JBJOOR010000013.1 coordinate 110,365, forward strand.
ATTAGAATTTACTGTTGTCAGTTTCAAAAGTTCAGAAAGTAGGTTTAAGCAAATATCTGCATCTAATTATTTACGAATTTAAACATAATAATAGCAGTCTTAAATTAATTAGTTTTGTAAATACAACTGATACAACTCATGCATGCAATTCAAACAGAGCTATCACACTTTCGATTTAACAACATTCATAATCATGGAATGCATATCGTAACATGGTTTAGATTATTTGAAGAAGATGGAGAGATGGAAGGAATTCCATTTACCCTTCAAGAACTTACAGCACTAAAAGAATACATAACAAGTAATCCCATAAATTTCAGTAATTTACATTGTCACTTATGTGCTGAAGAAGAAATGACAACAGAATGCAATATGGATGAGGTATTGCCGCCTGTGCTCTCACAGCAACCCAATAATTATATCCTAAGAAAAACACCACAAATTCCTAAGAAGGTTGAACATATATATCCTTGCATGGATATTGAATTGCTAAATGAAAGAGAAGAATTACACCATTCGTACAATCTTGCATTTGATATTATTGGGCGCATTGATGAATAAGAGAGCAACTTTGCTTCGTTTTCTTTTTTTGTTCTTCAAAATTTAAGGTTTACATACCAACCAAATCAATTTACAGAAAAATAAAAACCAGTCCATCCTACCCAATATACATAATTCCTGTATATATAAATATTACTATATCTTTGTGACGAGAAGGATATTATTATTGAACCACTAATTCTTTCTTAATTAAAATTGTTGGAGCGTAAAACCTCTAACAATTTTTTTTATTTTTCACTTTCCAAATTTATTGATATAGATACATGAAACAACGAGCCGAATTTATTAAGTATGAATCAGAACAATTGCAATTAGCGAATCGGTATGGCGATTTGATTAGAAAAATTAATGGTATAGATTATCGTTATAACGATTGTGAAAATTCTGTATATCTTTTTAATTTAGCAATATCAGAATACCCTATTGAATACATTCCTGCAATGTTACCAAAACATTTATTGGTAAGGTTACTAAGATTAGAGTTAGGTAAATTAATTACCAAAGTTATGATTTTGAACATTAGCCAATCGAACAAAGATTTATTACAAATAGTGAAAGATGAATTACCCAATACATCCACCAGTGAGCAATTTCAGTGTATCATTGAGCAGATAATTGTGGTGATGTAACCAAATTTCCATCTATATTTTTTCTTCTGAAATGTTAAGTAGTTGTTCATAAAATCAGCTCCATAATCTCATTTCATTTTTTCTTTTTCAAATTTTAGTTGTAACATTGCATTAGTAATTCTACACAAAGAGTGTTGCTTTTATTGTTGACCGTTTTAACAGAAAGTCAGAAATTCGAAATAAAACAAAGGTCAGTAAATATGCATCACGCCCCTATACATGGGGTGTGGTTCTTTTTGCTGCTTCCCTATGTTTTATGGGTATCTGACTACCTTGTTAGAGTAGGTTGGCGTTAGGCATGAGACCCCACCCTTTATTTTAATCCCTCTGTATTGGTCTAGCGGAACATCCTTCATTTCATTCATGAAAAATGTATTTTTTTCACATGCTATCCGCAGTAGCATTCATTGTTTTCGAACTTACAACGCAACAAAGTTCATCATTTTCTTTACCCTTTTACTGTTGTTCCACGTACAAACGCAAGCACAA
>JBJOOR010000014.1:0-105546 GCA_046051225.1 Bacteroidota bacterium
TAATGCTGCTCTACCTATACAAAAAGCGAAGCATCTTGATGGATACTTCGCTTTTTATTATTTTAATTTTGCCATAAATACCATAGATTCTACGCTGTTTGTTGTTGCCAATAAGTAGTTTTTTTTATTTGCCGTAAACTTATTAGTTGCGGCTCTTTACCTACGCCTGCAGTACTCGTCTGTAGCCAAGCCTTGTGTGTGGCTGACGAGTATGTAAGAGGTATTTTGTTTCCAAAAAATAGTCTTGTTTCATTGTAATAATTGCAAGGTATTTAGCTTGCGTAAAAGTAAAAATGTTTTTTTAATTATTCGCCATAGACGTTCCGAACATTCGGGATTCTTCTTACATCCTTGTTGGCTATACGCATGCTTACGCCCCAAACAAGGATGAGCCGAATTTTAATTACTTGAAAAGTATCAATTATTATTTTAATTAAGTTTTGGAATTACTATTTTTAATGATACCTTTGCCGTCCAAAATTTTTTAAATAAACAAATTAACAAACCATGCTCAAACAGTACGAAACAGTCGTAATCTTATCCCCTCTTCTTAGTGAAGATGAGCTTAAAAGTACCATTACAGGGTACACCAAGTGGTTAAAGAAGAAAAAAGCCGAATTGGTTCATCAAGAAAACTGGGGATTAAAACAACTAGCTTACCCTATTGAAAACAAACATTCTGGATACTATTTAGTATTAGAATACAAAGCCGACAATAGCATAGTAAGTGAATTAGAAGTAGAATTTGTACGTGATAACGATCGTGTACTTCGCTTCCTAACAGTATTATTGGATAAATATGCACTCCAATATAATGATAACAAACGTGCAGGATTAGTAGGCAAAAACAGAAAATCTTCTATTAAAAAAGCAGATGCGCCTACAGCATCGGCTGAATAATTTTTTAAAAAACAAATATCATGGCTGCTCAAAAAAAAGATATAAAATTTTTAACCAATCCTAACATTGGTAGAAACCGCAAAAAATATTGCCGTTTCAAAAAAATGGGTATCAAATACGTAGATTATAAAGACCCTGAATTTTTATTGAAATTTGTAAACGAACAAGGTAAAATTTTGCCTCGTCGTATTACTGGTAATTCATTAAAATTTCAACGCAAAGTATCACAAGCCGTTAAACGTGCTCGTCATTTATCTTTGTTGCCTTATTTAACAGATGGTTTAAAATAATTTAATCATCAATTTTTAACTTATTAATTCAATTTAAAATGGAAGTAATATTAACACAGGATGTAGATAAATTGGGTGCTTACAATGAAGTTGTAAAAGTTCGTCCGGGGTATGCTCGTAACTTTTTAATTCCACGTGGCTTAGCTTTAGTAGCTAACCAAGCTAACAAATCTATCATTGCTCAAAAAGTAAAACAATATCAAGCTAAGCAAGAAAAAGTAATGGCTGAATTGCAAAGCATTGCCGAACAATTAAACAATGCTGTAATTTCAGTAGGTGCTAAAACAGGTACAAGTGGTAAAATATTTGGCGCTGTAACTACTTTACAAATTGCTGATGCTATTAAAAAACAAAAAGGATTTGATATTGAACGCAAAAAAGTAACATTAAGCGAAGACATTAAAATGTTGGGCACTTATGCTGCTACAATTCAATTACATAAAGAAATTTCAGTTTCAATAAATGTTGAAGTTGTAGCCGAATAATCTTTATAAATATCTTTAATTAAAAAAAGGAAACCAATTTTGGTTTCCTTTTTTTGTATCTATTTGTTTGTAAAAATGGTGTAGTATTATTTAGCTGAATCTTTTTTAAATTAAAGGCTCAACATCTCTTATATCAATATCATTGTGTGTAGATGTAAAAATGCATTTACCATCTTTTATCAATAACATTTGTGGCGATTGATGTTCCACATTAAATCTGTTTGCAATTGAAGTAGAAATATTTCTGTGTTCTAATAAATCTAAATAAAATGGAGAAATTTGTTCTGAACTGAAGTTCCAATTACGTTCAGTTTTGCTTAGCGCCATACGGCTAATGCTACATCGAGTGCTATGTTTAAATAAAATTTGCGGTTTGTTAAAAGATTCTTTTATGATAGAATCTAGTTGATTTTCATCGGTAAGTTGTAGCCAATTCATAAAAAAATATTTAAGAAGGAACTACTGATGAATGCGCCTTTGCTTTTGTAATCATACCTGGGCAGCCTAATGTTCTTCTATTGGTACTGCAAGATGAAAATACAAAAGTGATTACTACTAATGCCAACGATAATGTTATTGCAAACTTTTTCATGTTTAAAATTGAAATGGCTGTTTTGTTTAAAATTAAAATTTCCCAAATACTTTTACTGAAAATTGAGAAACAAAGTTACATAAACAATTTAGAAAAATCCAATTTAACATTTCAATAATCTTATGCGTTATCATATTATAGCTTGTGGCGGCAGCATTATGCATCAGCTCACTATTCAATTAAAATTAAAAGGAAATATTGTTACAGGTAGCGATGATGAGATTTTCGAGCCTGCTTTATCTAATTTAAAAAAGCATGATTTGTTGCCTACTGAAATGGGCTGGAATGCCGATAGAATAACGAATGATATGGATGTAGTAATTGTAGGAATGCATGCACATGCAGATAATCCTGAATGGACGAAAGCAAAAGATTTGGGCTTGAAAATTTATAGTTATCCCGAATTTATTTACGAACATTCGAAAAATAAACAACGCATTTGCATTGCTGGCAGCCATGGCAAAACCACTATTACAGGCATGGTGATGCACGTTTTAAAAGAAAATAAAATTGATTTCGATTTTTTAGTAGGTGCAAAATTAGATGGTTTTGATTATTCGGTTCAATTAACTGATGCACCAATTATGGTAATTGAAGCCGATGAGTATCCTGATTCACAACAAACAAAAATCCCTAAATTTTTATTTTATAAACCCCATGTGGCTTGCATTAGCGGTATTGCTTGGGATCATATCAATATTTTTCCAACGTTTGAAAATTATGTACTTCAATTCAAAAAATTTATTGAAACTATTGAACCAAACGGATATTTATTTTATAATGAAGATGATAAAAATTTAGTAGAATTATTAAATAATCCTGACAGGTTTCCAAAACCTATCAGCATTGCAGGATACACTGCTCATAAGGTTTTGAAGAATGAAGATAGTTTTGAATTAGTAACCGAAAATAAAAATTATGCAGTTCAAATTTTTGGCGAACATAATTTTTATAACATCAATGCAGCATACAATATTTGCAAAACAATTGGATTAAGCGATGAGCAATTTTACACCGCTATTCAAACTTTTAAAGGCGCTGCTAAGCGATTGCAATTAATTTACAAAGGCGATAAAAATATTTTTTATTTCGATTTTGCACATGCCCCATCAAAAGTAAAAGCTACTGTAAAAGCAATGCAAGAACTTTCACCAAATAGAAAATTAATTGCTTGTTTAGAACTTCATACATATAGCAGTTTGAATAAAGATTTTTTAAAAGAATTTAATGGATGCTTTGAAGGCGTTGATTTTCCTATTGTTTTTTATTCCGAACATTCATTCGAAATGAAACGATTGCCACCATTTTCGCCACGAGATATTATCATGGCATTTGGCAATGGCGAATTAAAAACATTTAATCAACCCATTCAAATGCTTACATTTTTGAAAAGAATTATTCAGCCAGATACAAATTTACTAATGATGACAAGTGGAAATTTTGGCGGTTTAAAAATGGAAGATGTATCTAAAATGCTATTTAGATAAAATCAGAATATTTATACATATTCTTCTACATTTGTATTCCGAATAATCGGGACAAAAAAAATTAGAAAGTGAGCGATTTATTTTCAACTACACCATCATCTACTGCATTCAAGTTTAATCTTCAGCGCCCGTTGGTTTTTTTAGATTTAGAAACTACAGGCGTAGATACTTTTGCTGATAAAATTGTGGAAATAGCCATGATGAAAATAATGCCCGATGGCAGCAAATATCAGTATTTAAAGGTGGTTAATCCATTAATGCCTATACCAAAAGGAGCTACTGATGTGCATGGTTTTACAGATGAAATGGTAAAAGATAAACCGCCATTTACAGCCATTGCAAAAGAAGTAGCTGCATTTATGGAAGATGGCGATTTAGCAGGCTTTAATAGTAATAGATTTGATATACCTATGTTGGTGGAAGAGTTGATGAGAGCAGGGGTTAATATCGAAATTGAAAAAAGAAAATCGGTAGATGTGCAACGCATATTTCACAAACAAGAACCAAGGAATTTGGAAGCAGCTGTAAAATTTTATTGTGAACAAGATCTTAAAAATGCACACAGTGCAATGGCTGATGTAATAGCTACGCATGATGTGCTGGCGGCTCAATTGCAACGGTATGATAACCTACAAAATGATGTTGAATTTTTAGAAAAATTTTCGGAAGATGGAAAATTTATTGATGTAGCTCGTCGTTTAGTTTATAAAAATAACAAAGTGTGTTATAATTTTGGCAAACATAAAGATAAGCCAGTGGCAGATGTTTTAAGAACCGAACCTGGCTATCATGATTGGATGTTGAAAAGCGATTTTCCTTTACACACCAAGCACAAGTTGAAAGAAACAGTAGATGCAATAAGAAGCAATAAACTTTTATAATAAAAAATTGGCAACAAAATCCTTAATAATAATTCCAACATACAACGAAAAAGAAAACGTTGAAAGCATTATCAATACTGTATTACAGTTAGATACTGATTTTCATGTTTTAATTGTTGATGATGGTTCGCCAGATGGAACTGCGGCTATTGTGAAAGCCATGCAGCAAAAAAATAATCGCTTGTTTTTATTAGAACGGAATGGCAAGCAAGGCTTAGGAACGGCTTATATAGCAGGTTTTAGATATGGCTTGCAAAATGGTTTTGATTTAATGTTTGAAATGGATGCCGATTTTTCGCATCCACCAGCCAAATTAGTTGAATTAAAAAAAGCATGTATTCAAGGAGCTGATATTGCAGTAGGAAGCCGATATGTAAAAGGTGGAAAATTAGAAAATTGGCCATTAGATAGAATTTTAATGAGCAAAGGCGCATCTATGTATGTGAGGTTAATCACTGGCATTCCTGTACGAGATACTACGGCAGGATTTGTTTGTTATAAAAAAGAAGTGCTTCAAAAATTAGATTTGAATGCTATTAAATTTATAGGTTATGCATTTCAAATAGAAATGAAATACAAGGCTTGGAAGGCAGGATTTAAATTAGTAGAAGTGCCAATTACATTTAAAGACAGAGAAAAAGGAAACTCTAAAATGAGTGCTGGTATTTTCAACGAGGCTTTTAGCGGCGTATGGAAAATGAGATTTGGCGCTTAATACTAAGCAAAGTTTTTTTACAACTATCAATCTAATTTTAGCATTTGAAAATTTTAATTCTTCGGTTTAGTTCAATAGGCGATATTGTTTTAACATCGCCAGTGGTGCGATGTTTAAAGCAACAATTGCCCAATGCCGAAATTCATTTTGCTACCAAAAATAAATTCAAATCACTACTTGAATGCAATCCTTATATCGACAAAATTCATGTCTTAAATAATTCAATTTTTGATTTGATAGGAGAGTTGCAAACTGAAAAATTTGATGTAATAATTGATTTACACAATAATCTTCGAACACGAATAATTAAAACTTTTGTTGGCAAAAAATCTTATTCTTTCAATAAGTTAAACTTCGAAAAATGGTTGATGGTTAATTTAAAAATTAACCGTTTGCCCAATGTTCATATTGTAGATAGATATTTAGCTGCAACAAAAAAATTAGGAATTAAAAATGACGGTAAAGGATTAGATTTTTTTATTAGCGTAGAAGATGAAAATTTTGGTAAAAATTATGCTCAATCATCAGGTTCGTACATTGCATTTGCCATTGGCGGTCAGTTTGTCACCAAAAAATTACCTCAAGAAAGAATGGTTGAATTGATTAATTTGCAAAACAAAAAAATTGTTTTATTAGGCGGAAAAGAGGATGAATTAGTAGCCAATTATATTTTATCGAACACAAAAAATACAGAAAGTTTTTGCGGTAAAGTTTCGTTACATCAATCAGCTGCAATTATAAAATATGCCGATTTGGTTTTAACTCACGATACAGGATTAATGCATATTGCAGCCGCTTATCAAAAAAAAATAAATATTTTTTGGGGCAATACAATTCCTCAATTTGGTATGTATCCTTACCTACATAGCATAGTCGATTTTAAAAATTTTGAAGTACAAAATTTAAGTTGTCGCCCATGTTCAAAAATTGGTTATGCTGCATGCCCAAAAAAACATTTTAATTGTATGAATGAAATACAATTTAATTCTTCATTTTCTAGCTAAATTTCTGATTGAAATTTAATATCATTTTTTTTAGATATTATGAAAAAAAATTAGTAGTATTGCTCTTTAAAATTTAACTGTTAAATAACCTTAATTTTAGCAATATGAAATTTCCATTTTTATCATCAAAAAAGAAGAGCAACTCAATAATAAATTTTGGGTTTGCGTTGTTTATTTTCTTACTTCAGATTAATTATTCAAAAGCACAATGTCCACCAAATATTGGCTTTGAATCCAATAATTTAGCATCATGGCAAACGTTTATAAGCGATCCAACCAATTGCGGTACAATTGGCTGTTGTCCTATTAATGCTTGTTGGTTGAAAGGAATTAATTTTCAAATACCAGGAAGGGTGCAAGTTGTAAATAACACATTTACAAATTCGGGAACATGCCCAGCTGGTATTGATTGTTATAGCAATTTGCCAATTGTATGCCCCAATTTAGGATTTGGTAATATTTCGTTTAAGTTAGGAAACGATACAACGGGTTCTCAATCTGAACGAGTACGAGTAGCAATAAATGTTACAGCAGCCAATTCTGTATTAGTGTTTCGATATGCTGCTGTATTGAATAATGGTGGTCATTTACCAGCCGACCAACCTCGATTTTCGGCAGTAGCAAAAGATCAAAATGGTAATCCATTAGGTTGTGCCAATTTTACTATTCCAACGCCGCCATTAGATAGCTTGAATCTTTATCCTGGCTGGTTTGCAGCGCCTAACGACCCATTAAATACTGTGTGTTCTAATTGGAATCCTATTGCTATAAATTTATCGGCATTGGTAGGGCAAGTTATTACTTTGGAATTTGCAACTGGTGATTGTAGTTTTGGTGGTCATTTTGGATATTGCTATGTTGATATTGTTTGTGGTAATAAATTAGAGGCTTTAAATGGATATTGCCCAGGTTCTAGTTTTGCCGATATTTATGGACCACCAGGGTTTGCTAATTACGTATTTGACACGGTAGGTACAGGAGCACCACCAATTTATGCAGGTCCATCTGATAGTATCAGAATTCTTTCGCCCGATACTTCAGTAATTTATAGTCTTACTTTATTGCCTTATGGAGCTGCCTCGGGTTGCGATGTTACTATTTTTGATACATTACATGTATTGCCTAAACCAAATGCCTATTTTCATTTTAAACCATCGGGTTGTGTAGGTGAGGATATTAGTTTTATTGATTCAAGCCAAACTCATGTTAAAGGGTCGTTTATTATTCAATGGCAATGGAATTTTGGAGATTCGCATTCATCGGCAGCAAATAATGTAAGTTCATTACAACATCCAACTCATGCATATTCTAAGCCTGGTACATACTTGATTAGTTTAATAGTTCATTCAGATTTATCCTGCGTTTCTGATACTATCACTCACACTATTACTATTAATCCTGCACCGCCATTAAATCCAAATGCAGGGCAAGATGCAACTGTTTGTAAATATACCACCACTACTTTAAATGGTTCGGCAAATCCAGCCTATGGTCCTTACACATATAGTTGGACACCATCAGCAGGCTTATCAAACCCTTCTATTACAAATCCTTCGGTAACAGCTCAAACTCAAACAGATTATATTTTTACAGTTCAAACTACTAATTTGTGTAAGCTTAGCGATACCGTTACAGTTTTCATTGGCGGTGTAACACCTTTTATTAGTATTATTGGAAAAGATACAGTTTGCCCTGGTGCTTCGCAACAACTTGATATTAAACTGCACCCACCATTTTGTGGCACCACCACATCTAATTGTAATGCGTCATTAGCATTAGTTGATATTACATCTCCTATGCAAGGCTCATCATCATCGTATAATTCTCCTTTTTATGGATGGAGTTCAGATATGCGTATGCAATTATTGTACACTAAACAGTATCTTAATTCAGTGGGTATTTATGGTGGATTAATAAATTCTATTGCATTAAATATTTTGAATAAAACTAGTACAACGCCATTTATAAACTATACTATTAAAATGGGTTGCACTAATCTATCTTCATTAACAGCTAGTTATGTAACCAATGGAATGTATATTGTATATCAAAACACTTCATATACTACATCAACTGGTTGGAATACATTTTTATTGAATGATAGATTTATGTATGATGGTGTTAGTAATTTAGTAGTTGAAATTTGTTTTGATATGCCTGGTAATGGCTCGGCAGGTGGAGTTGATAATGTACAAAATAGCATTATGCCATATACTGCCATGTTGTATGAAACTGGCTTTGGCGCTTCTGCACATGGCTGTACACTAAATGGAGGTTTTCCAAGTGCATTGTTCGAATTACCTGATTTAAGAGTAGGAGTTTGTACAGATGCATTATTGAATCCACAATATTCATGGAGTCCATCAACTTTCTTATCATCTACTACCATTCCTAATCCAACCATAACATCGCCAAACACAGATGTAACCTATACATTAAATATTACTGATGGTGCATGTACAGGAAATGAAAATTTTAGTATTGTAATAGATCATTCAAATTATGTAGTAGCAGCACCCGATACGACAGTATGCGGTGGAAATTTAGTTAATTTAATAGCTACAGGATATGGACCAAAACCATTAACCAGTATTAATTGTGGCGCAAATAATACGCCTTGTAATGGTGGTAAAACTAATACGGTTGGTTTAGCTAGTTATAGCACAACTTATCCATCGCCTTTTGATGGATTTCCTACAGATGCAAGAATGCAATTTTTATACAATCAAGCAGATATGAATGCAGCTGGAATATTAGGAGGAGCAACCCTTACTTCAATTGCATTTAATGTAATTACAAAAAATTCTACTATTCCGTTTTCAAACTTTACCATAAAAATGGGATGTACAAACTTGCAATCTATTTCAGGTTTTGTAAACTCTTCTAATTTATCTACTGTATATACTAATAATGCTTATTCAAGTATTGCAGGTATTAATAGATTTCAATTAAATACTAATTTTGATTGGGATGGTGTTTCAAGTTTACTAGTAGAAGTTTGTTTTGATAACACAATAACCGATCAAGCAGATGACGTAATGGTTACATCCACTACCAATTCAATGTCGGTGGTTGATGAAGAATATGCCAATGCATTTTCGGGCTGTGTATTAACTAATTCCCCAAATTCTACATTCTCACGACCTGATGCAACATTTGATTATTGCGATGCACCTGCTCCTAATTACCATTTTACATGGACGCCAAATACTGGAGTATTTAATCCTAATAAGGATACAACAATGGCGCAAGCTATTAACACTACTACTTATACTATAAGCATGACAGGTTTAAATGGTTGTATTGTATCCGACCAAATGATTGTAAATATTTCAAAACCATTTCAAATTCAATTAGCCGATTCTGTTCAACCTTGCTTACACACTTCATTTCAATTGCATTTTATTAGTGATATAGCTGTTAAAAATATTACTTGGTCATCAAAAAATAATGTTGGCATTTTTTCTTGTACAACATGCACAGATCCTGTATTTACAGCCGATTCTAGTTGCTGGGTATATTTAAATACAGCCAATGACGTAGGTTGTGGTAAATTTGATTCTATCTGGATTAGTTATTCTGAATGTCCTGAAGTTATTGTTCCATCAGCCTTTCATCCTAATTCAGCAGATACAAAAAATAATTATTTCTTTTTGTTGAACAGAAAATTTGCTAAGCTTTCTGTGTTCGAAATATATAATCGTTGGGGGCAATTAATTTATACAACTACCGATTTAAATGCATTAGGTTGGGATGGAACTTACAACGGGCAACCACAAGAAACAGGAGTATTTTTGTATAATATTACAGTAATAGATAGTAAAGGAAAAATAAAAACAAAAAAAGGCAATGTTACTTTGCTTAGATAAAAATGAGTGAGTAGAATGGGCTAATAATGTAATTGCAAATAGAAAAAAAAATATCAAATTTTGTATCATCAAATAAAAGGAAATTAAACAAACTAAAATAAATTATATCATGAAAAAAGTTTTCTTATTCTTGTTCAGCTTGTGTTTAGCTTTCACAGCTTTTTCTCAACAAAAAAATGCAGTTCAAAAATTGCAAGTAATTGACAAATCAGTTAATCCTGTAAGACAATGGAGAGTATATGCTTTTGAAGCAATTGGAACAGATAAAATGGATTTAAAAGCATTGGGCAACGATTTAAAAGCAGTTAAAGGCTTTAAAGAATTGCAAGAATCATCTGTAAATACTCAACACACTCGATTTGTAATTTATGTGGCAATGGATATGATTTTAGCTAAATCGCCAGATGTATTACAAGTATTTAGAAAGCATAATTTAGAAATTACAAATATTCCAACTGAAGTAAAATAGTTGTAAGAGTATTTTTTAAAAAAAAGGATTTCAAATTTCAACATCAATAAAAATATCAATTCATCTCGATTTAATAATAATATATTTAAAATGAAAAAATACTTAATAATAGCAATGATGTTAATTTTTTCGGCATCAACATTTGCTCAAGTAAATAAACCCATCAAAGTAAATATAGTTGAAAAATCTGCCATAGATTATCGTAATGTTTTGATTTATAAAATTGAAACTGGTGATAAATCGAAAATGAATATGACCAAATTAGTAAAAGATTTATTTGCCACTAAAGGCTTTAAAGATATTAATATGCCTGCTGATGATTGTTCTTTTTTTACCATATATATTAATGGCGATTTTCCATTAAATAAAAGTACTGAAATCTTAAATACTTTTAAGATACACAATATTGAAATAACTAATTTAAAAGCCGAAGGCGGACGCTAACCTTAAAACTAAAAAACTAAAAAAATGAGAAAATTATTCCTTTTATTTTTTCTTTTGTCTTCTACCAGTTCATTGTTTGCTCAATGCCCACAAAATATTGGCTTTGAGTTAAACAATCTTTCAGGTTGGCGCTCGTATATTGATACAATCAATTGTAATTCAGCAGCATTAAGCTGTTTTGGAGCTTCGCCATCATGTTATGGCAACCCAGGTTTAGCTAGTTTAGCTTTGCAAGTTTGTAATTCATTAGGACCTAATAAGCAAATTAATAATACAAACTCGTCTCGTCATAACACAATTAAGGTTGTTAATTCGGCTGGTACGTCTAATAATCCTGGCCCTAACGATCCATTTAGTGGTTTGCCAATGGTATGCCCTGCTTCGGGCAATAATTATTCGTTGCAATTGGGCAATGCTGAAAGAGGTGCTCATGCCGAAAGAGTTATCAGCCAGTTTTTAGTTACAGGTGTAAATTCATCATTGATTTATAGATATGCTGCGGTGATGGAGGATATTAGTTTAACCTCTCACCACACTAGGGTTGATAGGCCGAGATTAGCTTTTGCAGTTTATGATATAGGAACGCCACTTGTTACCAATCCAACTCCTATTAAAATTGAATGTGCTTCATTTATTCAATGGTTGCCTACATTAGATAGTGTTTATTTATATCCAGGTTGGTTTGCTGGTTCATCAAATACAGTATGTTCAAATTGGATTCCTGTAGCTGTAAACTTATCGTCGTATGTAGGTCATATTATTCAAATGGTATTTACCACTGCCGATTGCGCTCAAACAGGGCATTTTGGGTATGCTTATATCGATATTCCTAATGGCTGCAAACCATTTACAATTAGTACAGGATTTTGCCCAGGACAGGATACTGCATTTTTACATGCTCCTTCTGGTTTTAGTCATTATGATTGGTATAATTATAGCGCTTCTCCTCCCATCTGGTTAGGAACAGGAAAAGATTTACAAACCCCAACTAGTCAGTTTATTGGGTATCCATCTCCTGTTGCTGTAGGGGTTGTTGTAACTCCTCCAGCAGGTATAGGCTGCAACGATACTTTAATTGATAGTTTACGTGTATTGCCACCACCAACTGCTGGATTTACATGGAATCAAAATATTTGTGCTGGTAGCCCCGTTCAATTTTTAGATACATCAAATACGCATGTGGCAGGGTCAAGCATAATTCATTGGGAATGGGATTATAATGGTGATGGTATAACTGATGATACTGTTCCAAATCCGTTTCATACATTTGCCAATACGGGCACTTATACTATTCGGTTAATTGTTAAGTCAGATTTATCTTGTATTTCCGATACTGCATTTGGTCAGATTGTAAATGTAACATTACCAGCCATTCATCCTAATGCTGGAAATGATACCTCTATTTGCCAGGGTGCTACTGTTCAATTAAACGGAAGTACTTATCCAAATTATTCATATAATTGGTATACATTAAATGGTGTTTCGGCTCCTGCAAATGGTTTATCAAATGATACCATTAGCAATCCTATTGCATCACCATTAGTATCTACAACTTATTATTACAAAATTACAGATACTATTAACGAATGCTTTTTTATTGATAGCATCAGAATTACTATTAATGGTGTTTCGCCAAATGTAATGATTCAAGCTAGTAAAGACACCATTTGTCCTTTATCCTCGGCTAATTTAGATGTTGTGAATAATATGGTTGCTTGTGGTCCAACTTTAGTTTATTGTAATGGTACTCCTGCTTCTCATGCTGTAAGTAGTGGTAGTGCTAATATTAATACTTATCCAACCATATTTTCTGCAAGTATTCCTGATGGTAAAGTTCAAATGTTAATATTGGCTTCCGAATTAACTGCTGCTTCTATTAATCCTGGCGAAATTGAAGGCATTACATTTAATGTAACAGCTAAAAATAGTACTACACCATTTAGATTATTTACTGTTAAAATGGGATGTACAACTTTAAATGCATATCCAACAAATTCAAGTTTTCAAACTACCTCTGTGGTAGCATCGTATAACACATATACATCGGTTATTGGGGCTAATTATATTCCGTTGCAAAATAAATTTATGTGGGATGGTACAAGCAATTTAGTAGTTGAAATTTGTTATAGCAATGTAGTTACTAGTTCTAATGATTTAATGGCTCAAACTACTACATCATTTAACTCTGTTATATATGGATTTTCATTTGGTGGCAATCCATCAGGTTGTGCCATTACTTCGGGCTCTATGTCGGCAAATCGTCCTAATATTGCGTTTACCACATGTACAAGTTCATTTGCTGGAGCTACTTATGCCTGGTCGCCAGCAGCAGCTATTACAGGTAGTACAACAATTAAAAATCCGGTAGCTCATCCATTGGCTACTACCACTTATTCATGTTTGATAAATGATGGTAATGGTTGTACATCTACAGTTACTAAAACTATTGTAGTTGATAATACCACAAGTATTAATTTGGGTAATGATACTACTATTTGTAATGGTCAAATTTATGTTCCTCAACCTATCACAGGTGGTGTAGCGCCGTATTCTTATACATGGACATCAACGCCAATAGGAACAAATTCTAATTTGGCAACGCCTTCCTTATCGCCAAGTGTTACTACCACTTATACCCTTAATTTTCATGGTTATCATAACTGTGCAGTATCAGATAATGTAGTAGTTCATGTTAATCCTATTCCTACTTCATCATTCACAGTTAATCCAAATCCTGTTTGTTCGGCCGACACTGCTATTGTTACCTATATAGGTAATGCACCAGCAAGTGCTAATTATCTATGGAATTTTGGTGCAGGTAGTACTATTATTGCTGGAACTGGCAAAGGACCTTATAAAATAAAATGGTCATCTACTGGTACAAAATCGGTTACATTAATGGTTACTAATAATGGTTGCAGTTCAACAACTACAACATTGCAAGTTTTAGTAAACTTAAGCCCTACGCCTACATTTACAGTTAATCCTACAATTATTTGTACAGGTGCTGCTAATGTAGCCACTATAACTTACAATGGTAATGCACCATCTACATCAATTTATAATTGGAATTTTGATGGTGGTACAGTAGTTTCAGGTTCGGGGCAAGGTGCTTATAATGTATATTGGACAAATAGCGGAACGGCTAATGTGAAACTTACCATAACCGAAGCCGGTTGTACAGCCAGCCAAATAGTACCAACAGTAGTAAATTTAACACCTACATCTAATTTTTCTGTATCGCCAATTGCCGCATGTTCAGGACAAAATTTAACCATAAATTATACAGGCAATATGCCATGTCCTAATGGATTATCAACTCCATTTAGTTGGAATTTTGGTACACCAACAGTTAGCCCAGGCGGTACTTCATGCGGCCCTCATACATTATCGTATAGTGGTGGTGGAACTTATAATATTACTTTGAATATTAGCAACAATGGCTGTGTTTCAACAACAACAACTATTCCTGTAACTATTACCCAAACACCTACTTCTGCATTCTCTGTTGTACCTAATAGTGTGTGCTCGGGCAATATTACTAATGTTACCTATGCTGGTAATGCAGGCGCTACGGCTGGTTATAGTTGGAATGTTACGGGTGTAACTAATCCTGTTCATATTTCGGGCAATGGTCCTTTTAATGTTTCTTGGACTGATAATGGCAATGCAGTAGTAAATGAAAATATAACGCTTACTGTTTCCGAAAATGGTTGCACATCTAGTACCACCACCATTCCTGTAGCTGTTACACCTAATCCTACTGCCGATTTTATGGTTACATCACCTGTATGTGCTGGCGCCGATGCAACAGTTACTTATATTGGCGTTAACAATACTTCATCGGCTAGTTATTTCTGGAATTGGGGTAGTGGAAATCAAACAAGCGGCAGCGGCAAAGGACCTTATACTATCGTTTGGCCTACATCAGGTATGCAATATCCTTCATTAACTGTTTCGCAAAATGGTTGTGCTTCAAGTTTGTTTACTGTTCCAGTTGATGTATTGGCTAATCCAATAGTTCAGGCACACCCCGATACATCTATCTGTCCGCATACTATGGTATCGTTGTGGGCTGAAGGAGCAAATAGCTATGTATGGACATACGATAATTCAACAATGCCAGGTTTAAATGTTATACCTGCTGCATCGCCAACTACTTATACTGTAATTGGTACCGATAATAGTGGTTGTAAAGGAACAGGAACGGTAACAGTATTATGGAGAGCTTTACCAGCTGTAAATGCAGGTAATGATACAACTATTAACAGAGGTAACACAGTTCATATTGGTAGCAAAACTAATATACCTAATTATACTTATTGGTGGAATTCAAATCCATCTACCTTTATCAATCAAGATACCACAGGGCAACATTTGTATTATACTACCGCATCGCCAATTAATACTACCATGTTTATTCTTTTAGTGGAAGATAAACATAGCTGTAAAAATGCTGATACTGTAAATGTAGTGGTAAAAGGATGTACACAATTAGAAGTACCAAATGCATTTATACCAGAGGGAGCAAATAATACAGTAAATAAAACATTCCGTGCAGCAAATACCAAAGCATTATTGTCTTTAACACGTTTTGAGGTGTATAACAGATGGGGTGTAAAAATATTCAGTTCAACAGATAAAGACGGACTAGGTTGGGATGGAAAATACAACGGCGTTGACCAAGAAATGGGAAGCTATACCTACTATATTGAAGGTATATGCGAAGATGGAATACCTGTTCATAAAGAAGGCAATGTAACATTAGTAAGATAAAACCTAAAAATTTAAAACCATATAAAATTAATTAGTTATGAAAAAATATTTAATACTACTTGTTGTACTATTAGCAAGCTATGGAGTAAAAGCACAATGCCCATACAATTTAGATGCAGTTGATACTTCTTGGGCTAATTGGCAAATTTTTACTGGAACTGTAGTTTCGGGAAGTGTTGGATTTCCGACATTTCCAACTTATTCGCCAACAACACCTGTTTCCCACCTTGTGGTATATAAGGTTGGGCCAGGTTTTGCTAGTCCAAATTATTATTGGTCAAGAGATACAATGACAGGTGGTAGTGGATTAGATCCTTATGGAGCTCAAACTGGGTATTATACAATACCTTATGTTTGTCCTTTTATTCCTGGAAATACTCATAGTCTTAGAATTGGGGATGATAAAACAGGTTCGCAAGCAGATAGGGTTAGATATGTGTACCACGTGCCTAGTAGCTATACAAGATTTTTTGCTCAATTTTATTATGCATTTATATTAAATGATGGTGGAAGTGGACATGCATATACCGATCAACCAAGATTTACAATTAGTATTATTGATTCTGCTACAGGATTACCAGTACCATGTAATCAATTTCAATTCGTTATACCTAATGGAGGGAGTGCAGCAGATAGTATTTTTCCGTCTACTACAGGAACTGATGTTTATTATAAACGATGGACGCCTGCAACTATTAATTTGAAAAATATGCAGGGGAGAACTATTTATTTTCAATTTGAAGCAACAGATTGTGCTTTCGGAGGACATTTCGGTTATGGTTATGTAGATTTTACGGGATGTAGCCAAAGTATTATACAACAAATAGGTTGTTATGCAGGAAGTTTAACGCCAAGTAGTGATACTTTGGTTGGACCTAAGCATGCAAGTTTTGCCGATATGCGCTGGTATCAACGTTTGCCTTTTACTCCAGCCAACGAATTTGCAGGAACTGCCAATAAGGATACGATTATAATCCCTCCTGTAATTACCCAAGATACTGTGTATGTTTTAATTACACCATTGCCTGGTTTTGGTTGTTTAGATACATTTATGGCTATTATTACTCCTCCAACACCACCAATTGCCCATTTTATTTATCCTCAAACTTATTGCAATACAAGTTCATTACAATTTTCCGATAGTTCGTATACCACCACAATAGGAGACTATGTAAATCATTGGGCTTGGGATTTTGGAGATAATACCACCTCAACTCTTCCTAATCCAGTTCATAATTACGTAGCTAATGGCACTTATTTAGTTTCATTAATCATTTCAACTAAAAATGGTTGTATGTCGGATACTGATTATGCCACGATTGTTATTAATCGAAATCCGCCATTGGATACAATTGGTGTATCTAAAGATACTATCTGCGCACCTTATACCACCACTACTATTTCATTATTGAATAGTGTACCAGCAGGATCAACTTATTTTTGGACATATACAGGTTTATCATTAGTTAGCACAACAGGTGGTTCTATTACTCTGAAAGGAAATACAGTGGGTCATTTTCCAGTTCATGTTCATTGTGTACCGCCACCAGGATCAACTTATTGCGATTTCTTTGGCGATACATCAATATATGTAAAAGGCTTCGAACCACCATTATTTTTAGATGGTGTAGATTCGATTTGTTTGCATGATGTAACCACTATTAATTTAAGTAGTAAGCCAGCCAATTGTGGCCCTAGTACAACACCATGTGTAGGTATCCCATCTTCTTATCCAATAGGAACAAATAGTTCAACAACAACAGGGCAACCAACACCATTTTATGGTTTTTATACCGAACAAAAAATGCAGATGATATATACTGCTGCAGAATTAGCTGCTGCTGGATTTAACGGAGGTCAGATATCAGAATTGGCATTTGAAGTGTTGACAAAAGGAAGTACAGCACCATATCAAAATTTTAATATTAAATTAGCTTGCGTACCTTATTCTGATTTTCCAACTCCATCGGCATTTGATGTAACAACTACAAAAACTGTAGTATATTCTAATATTGCATATAATACATTTGCAGGTACAAATAATTTTGTATTTAATGTAACGCCTTATGATTGGGATGGTGTATCAAACTTATTAGTAGAAGTTTGTTTTGACAATGGGTCATCTAACTTTACTCAAACTGATAATGTTAAAAAATCAAACCTAGGTGCAGGCAATAATAAATGTGTGTATGCATTTTCAGATACTGATCCTCTAGCTGGTTGCGACCCACTATATGATGGCAATACTATGTATCCTGCTACTTTTACATCTAATCCTAACGATAGACCAGACATTACATTTAAAGGTTGTAATGCAGTATTAGCGCCCTCGGTAGTAATAACCTGGGGAGCAAATCCAGGGCCGTTTTCACCGATTACAACAACAGCCAATAGTGCATCAGTAGCACCATTAGTAAATACAGACTATACAGTAAATGCATCGGACAATGGTTGTACAAATTCACAATACTTCCATGTAGAACAAATGACCAAGAATTTTATCCATGCAAGTAAAGATACATCAATATGCAAAGGAGCATCAGTAGCCTTAACAGTAACAGGCACAGGTCCAGCACCAGCCATACCAGTACCTTGTTCGGTAAATACAACAGGCGGTTGCACAGGTACACCATTAACAGCGCCAGTGATAGGTACAGGCACACAAAGCACAACATACACTCCATTTGATTATGCAAACAGCAATGAACATTATTTAATGCGTTATACCGCATCAAGTGTGTTAGCTGCATTTGGCAATGTACCAGGTCCAAAAACGATAACTGAATTGGACTTAAATGTATTGCAGAAAAATACATCATTACCTATTCCTAATTTGACAATACGGATGCAGTGTGTACCCACCAACTATGTATTCCCAACTACCAGTTACCCAGTAGGCGGTTTAGTTGTAAGAAGCCCAAGTAATTATAATACAATAGTAGGATGGAATAATTTTACATTAACATCGCCTTATAATTGGGATGGCGTAAGCGATTTATTAGTAGAATTTTGTTTTAATGGAGGATTTGATAATACGGATTCAGTACAAGGAACTACGATGGCAGGCAATTGTGTATTATATGGTGTAAATTCAGGAAGTATAACAGGTTGTAATATAACAGCTCCATCAGCAGTATCAAATTCATTACCTAATATACGTTTTCATTATTGTAATGTAAGTGTAAATCCATCGGTATTAAATTATCATTGGACATCATTACACAATAGCATACCAGCAGGAGTGAATGTAGATAATGATACGATACAAATGCTAGTAAACAAAACAGATACGTTTATTGTGTATTTATTAGGTACGTCAACCAATCCGTTTTGCCCAGTAAAAGATACTGTGGTGGTAACGGTATCAAATGCATTATCAACTTATCCATCGCATGATACGGTGGTGTGCAAAGGAAATTTGGTAAGCTTACATAATCAATTACTTACCCCAGGTATGACAATAGATAGCATAAAATGGAGTACAGATTATTCAGCTAATCATTTATTAACTTGTAAAAAATGTTTGGTAACTACTGATAGCAGTTATGTAAGTCATCATGTTTATTCAACCATAATAACTAATTTGGGTTGTCAAAAAACAGATACTATATTTATTCGTAATCCTATTTTACCAACTAATTTATTTACGGTAACTAATCCTATATGTTTAAATACGCCAAACACGATAACTTATACAGGTAATGGAACAAATGCATATACCTACAATTGGAATTTAGATGCAGGTAGTAATCCAGCAAGTGGTATATTAGGTCAAGGGCCATTAACAGTATCGTGGAATATAGCAGGGGCTAAACATGTAAAACTAACGATAGATACGATAGGGTGTAAAGTATCATCTACTGATAGTGTATATGTAATACCTGTATTAGATGCTACATTTACATTAAGCAAACATGTGATATGCGCAGGCGATTCTATCCAAATGTTGTATGCAGGCACAAGTAATACAATAGCAGGAACGCTATTTACTCCGTCAGCTAATGGCTCAACTGGAGTACATGGTAATAATATAGCTGTATCGCCAATTACTTATACCTATGCAACGGCAGGTAAATACTATCTTAATTTAACGGTAGAATATGCAGGTCATCTTTGTCCTGTAACGTATGTAGATTCGATAGAAGTGTATGCTATACCATCATCAAACTTTACGATAAATAAGACAGATATATGCAGTGGCGATAATGTATTGGTAACTTATACAGGCAAAACTTCGGTAGCTGGAGCAGCACCACAGTATGCTTGGAACTTTGCTAATCCATCAAACATTGCAAATGGAACTGTAGCTGTAAATATGGATACTACATTAACGTACACTAATTTATCATCATCAGTAGCGGTTAAAAATGTTACCTTAACAGTTACTCAAAATGGATGTGTATCTACTACAACAACCCATTCGGTAAATGTGCATGTAATACCAGTAGCAAAAATAGATGTAATAGAACAATTAACATGTTCGGGCATAGATGTACATACTAATTCTAATGGTAGTGTAGTAGAAAATGTGGCTAATGCCAATTATATATGGACAAGTACCCCATTGCCAACTATACCATCTAGTACAACGTTTTCGGGATTAGGACAAAATGGACCATTTCCATTATCATTTAGTAATGATACTAACTTGGTAAAAGATTATGTGATGTTGCAAATTATAGAAAATGGATGTACATCAAATGTAGCTATAGATTCGGTAGATGTATTACCAAATCCAATGGCATCATTTAGAGTAATACCTGACAAAATATGTTCAGGCCAAACAGCTACATTTGTATTTAATGGTGTAATAGATACAAGTTGTACAACTTGTACAAATATCTATACGTGGACTTTTCCAACGGGTTCTAATATTCAAGAACCTGTGCCAGGAACAGCAACTGTTACATTCACTAATACCGATATGTTTACGATGCCAAATAATGGGACTTTGTCAGTTGGTCAAAAACATTATTTACCAAATGGAACAACTCAAACTTGTCCCAGCAATAATTATACAGCCCCTGTAATGGTGCATCCATTGCCAAAAATAGATATTACAGGTCCGGTAGATATATGTGATAAAACAACATCATACCTATCAACTAGTGTAAATTATGTAAAATATTTATGGAGTGATGGCTCAACAAATGATACGATAAAAATTACTCATGGAGGGGATTATAGCGTAACAGTAACAGATGTAAACAAATGTGTAAGCCAAGCCTTAACACACATTACAGTGCATCCAATACCAGTAGCTAATGCAGGCGAAGACCAATTAATATTTACGGGCAATGCTGCATTTTTGAATGGTAGCAAAAGCTTTGGTGGAGATGCTTATTTATGGACACCCAACAAAAACATAGATGCCCCAACGATAGTAAGCCCAGTAGTATCGCCAACAGAAACAACACCATACATATTAACGTATTATAACACGGCAGTAGGCTGTGTTGATTATGATACAGTAATCATTAAAGTAAGAGATTGCGAACCATTAGTATTGCCAAATGCATTTACACCAAATGGAGATAATATTGATGATTACTTTATGGTATTAAATCCGAATGATTATTACAGATTAGTACGTTTAGAAATATATAATCGTTGGGGTGAATTGGTTTATGCAACAAATGACAAAAACAACAAAGGTTGGGATGGTCAGTTTAGAGGTGTAAATCAAGAAGTGGGTACATACATTTATCATGTAACAGCCGAATGTGGTGGTGGTAAATTAATGAATGTCAAAGGTGATGTAACACTGCTTAGATAATTATAAAAATATATTTACACAAAAAAGGTTGTTAGCAAAATTGCTGACAACCTTTTTTGTTTTACTAAAAACCTATTCAACAATAATTTGTTTCACAATCCTAAATTAAACAATACATAAAATTGTATTTTTGCTTTCCAATTTTTATAAAATGAATATTACAAAAGAAAAAGTTTTAGAAGCTTTAAGTCATGTTGATGACCCAGATTTAAGAAAGGATTTAGTTACTTTAGGCATGATAAAAAATTTATCTGTAGAAGACAATAAAATTTCTTTTACAGTTGAATTAACTACTCCTGCTTGCCCCATGAAAGAAGCAATAAAAGGTGCTTGTTTAAATGCTATAAAATTAATGGTAAGTAAAGATGCTGTTGTAAATATTGCAATGAGCAGCAAGGTAACATCGCATAGAAAAGATGGTGATAGCGTTTTGCCAGGTGTTAAAAATATAATTGTTGTAGTTAGCGGAAAAGGTGGCGTAGGAAAATCTACCATAGCAACAAATCTTGCATTAGGATTAGGCAAGATGAATGCAAAAGTTGGATTGCTTGATGCTGATATTTATGGGCCATCATTGCCTATCATGATGGGGTTGAAAGGACAAAAACCACCTATGGTAAGTGTTGATGGAAAACACATGATTTCACCCATAGAAAAGTATGGCATCAAAGCCATGTCGATAGGTTTATTAGTTGATGAAAAACAAGCAGTAGTGTGGAGAGGGCCAATGGTGAGTAGCGCATTACGTCAATTTATTACAGATGTATATTGGGGCGAATTAGATTATTTAATTATTGATATGCCTCCAGGCACAGGCGATGTACATCTTACATTAGTACAAACCGTACCCGTAACGGGTGCTGTGGTTGTTACTACTCCACAAGATGTAGCATTAGCTGATGCAAGCAAAGCAATAAGTATGTTTAGCATGGGTCAAATAAAAGTACCTGTATTAGGCGTTGTAGAAAATATGGCTTATTTCACACCAGCCGAATTACCAAATAATAAATATTATATTTTTGGAAAAGATGGCGGCAAAAAATTAGCTGATGAATTTCAATTACCCTTATTAGGTCAAATACCTTTAGTACAAGGTATTAGAGAAGGTGGCGATAATGGATTGCCAGCTGTATTAAATAACGAACCCATTATTAAACAAGCATTTGAGGATTTATCATCTACTATTGCTCAACAAATAGCAATAAGAAATGCACAATTATCGCCAACAAAATTGGTTGAAATTGTAAGTTAGTAGAGTTATTAAACAACACAATTTCGATTCATAAATTTTGAAAAGCAAAAGTATTATTTCATTTCTATATCAGTTTGTAAAGCCTTATTGGCTTACGTTTTATAGCGCTATTTTATTGGCAGTATTGTTATCGGGCTTATCAGCATTTCGTCCGTTTTTAACACAAATTACCATTGATAATTATGTGCTAAAAGCCAATATGCCCATGATTACCAAAATGGCATTATTGCTTTTATCAATGCTAATAATCGAAACCATTATTCGTTATTTATTTATACTTTTTACCAACTCATTAGGGCAACAAGTAATTATGGAATTACGGAATGCTATCTTCAAAAAAGCGACACATTTTAATTTACAATACTTCGACAATACACCTGTAGGAACTGTTGTAGCTCGTACTATTACTGATGTTGAAACCATCAACGATGTTTTTTCGGAAGGTATTATTTCGGTATTAGCCGATTTACTTTCCATTATTGCAGTAATGGCAATTATGTTTTATAGCAGTTGGCAATTAGCATTAATCACATTAATTGTATTTCCAATTTTATTAATCGCCACTTATTATTTTAAAGAAAGTGTAAACAAAAGTTATCAAGCCGAACGAACACAAATTTCAAACTTATATGCTTTTATTCAAGAGCATTTAAGTGGTATGAGCATTATACAAATATTTAATTCTGAAAAACGTGAGTTTGCAAAATTTAAAGATATTAGTGGAAAGCTAAACAAAGCAAACATTGCATCAGTATGGGCTTACAGCATTTTTTTTCCTGTTGTTGAATTTTTATCGGCAGCAGCTTTAGCATTAATTATTTGGTGGGGATGCTCACACATGATTCATCAACATGCCACACCAGGCTTATTGGTGGCATTTATTTCGTACATCAATTTATTGTTTCGTCCGTTGCGTTCGGTTGCTGATAAATTTAATACTTTGCAACGTGGCGTAATTGCTGGCGAAAGAATTAAAAATATTTTAGAACAAGAAAATGAAATAAAAAATGATGGTGTGATAGCCGATATTTCAATCAAAGGAAAAATTGAATTTAAAAATGTATCCTTTCATTATATCGAAGGAACACCAGTTTTGAAGAATGTTTCATTTGTTATCGAACAAGGCAAAAGCCTTGCTATTGTTGGTTCTACGGGCAGTGGCAAAACATCGCTCACACAGTTGTTGTGTAGAAATTATGAATACCAACAAGGCATTATTTCATTAGATGATAATTCAATAGAAAAATATGATGTATCATTTTTAAGAAAAAATATTGGTGTTGTATTGCAAGATGTTTTTTTGTTTAGTGGAAGTATTTTTGATAACATTACTTTATATAATCCTGAAATTACTTTGCCACAAGTTGAAGAAGCAGCTAAGATGATTGGCTTGCATGATTTTATTATGAAGTTGCCAAATGGTTATCATCAATCGGTAATGGAACGAGGCAATACATTAAGCCTTGGGCAGCGTCAATTAATTTCATTTTTAAGAGCTGTAATTTTTAATCCAGCAGTTTTAATTTTGGATGAAGCAACTTCTTCAATTGAATCCGAAACTGAATTATTAATGCAAAATGCAATACCAAAATTATTGAAAAATAGAACTTCAATAATCATTGCTCATCGCCTTAGCACTATTGAGAATGCTGATAAAATTTTAGTTTTAGAAAAAGGTGAAGTAATAGAAAGTGGAACACATCAAGAGTTATTGGCGATGAAAAATCACTATTATAATTTATACCAAAAGCAATTTGTTAAAGCCATAAAAGAATGATAGAAGAAAGCAAATCTTTTTTTTATTTATAAAATCAATAGTATTACTTTTATAGCACAATTGCTTATTAATAAAACCAATATAACACATTATTTATGCGCAAAGCCGAATTATTTCAAGCCATTAGCGAAAAAACAGGCATACCCAAAGTAGATGTAATAATTACAGTAGAAGCATTTTTTAAAGAAGTAAAAGATTCGTTAAAAAAAGGCGAACCTATTTATGTAAGGGGCTTTGGCAGCTTTATATTGCAAAAACGAGCAGCCAAAATAGGCAGAATAGTAAAACAAAATATCGAAATAAAAATACCCGAACATCATATTCCTAAATTTAAACCTGCCAAAGAATTTTTACAAGAGATTAAAAAAATTAATTTTGCAGAAAAAGAATAACCCCTTGAATATAAAACCATTTCATCTAGCATTATTAGGCATTACACTGATAGCCCTATTATTTTTCTTTGCAAAAACCAAAGGGCCAAACAAACCAATAACCGAAGAAGGGCATACTGCCAAAGCATCAACCAATGCCGCCCATATATCTACCATAGATTATAATAAGTTTATAGCCGAAGCAAAAAAAAATATATCAGCAGATAAAGTAAAAATGATAGATAGCTTCGAACATCAATTAGCCAATACCAACACCACAGCTGTATCCAACAAAATATTAATCACTCAACAATTAATAGCAGCATGGAAAGCCGCAGGTAGTAAAATTATTACCGCTCAATATGCAAAGCAATTAGCTAATCTTACACAACAACCCAAAGACTATGCACAAGCTGGCGATTATTTAGTAACAGCCTTCGAAACAGCAGCAGATAGCACCCTAAGCATACAATTGGGCAACGAAGCCTTTGAAGTATTGCAAAAAGCCATTGAAACAGATTCAACAAACATAGATAACAAAGTAAATATGGCTGCATGCCTTATGGAAAGCCGCCATCAGATAATGGATGGAGTACCTATTTTATTAGAAATAGTAAAAAAATCGCCAAATCATTTGAAAGCTAATTTTATTTTAGCTAAATTTGCAGTCGTTTCGGGGCAATATGATAAAGCGATTATAAGATTAGAACGATTAATAGCGAATAATCCCTCATACACCGATGCTTATTTGGTACTTGCAAATGCTTATTCATCAAAAGGTGATGTACAAAAAGCAAAAATAACATTGCAACAATGTCAACAGCATACAACGGATGCTCGAATAAAAACCGAGCTAAATAAATTAATAAAACAATTTAACTAAACCATTACCCTTTAAAAAGATAATGGTATTGTTTTCGAGAAAAATATTTTTTAACAATTAACTAAAGACATTTAAAAGATTATGCCTTGCGGAAAGAAAAGAAAACGTCACAAAATTGCAACTCACAAACGTAAAAAGCGTTTACGCAAAAACCGTCATAAAAAGAAATAATTTTCCTTTTTAAACATCATTTAATCAATAATTATTACCGCTGTTGTAAACCACTTAATAATAGTTTATAACAGCGGTAATTGTTGTTGTATTTCTGCAATTTTCTTTTATAGAAAGCTAGCATCATTTATATGTCTTTAATATAAAGCATAATTGTAGAGTTATGCCTTATAAAAAAAGAATTACGAATTGAACAAAGAACTAATAGTAAACGTTGACGCCAAAGGCGTTGAGATTGCGTTATTGGAAGATAAGAAATTAATAGAATTTCATCGAGAAAAAACCGATAATCAATTTAATGTAGGCGATATATATTTAGGCAAAGTAACCAAACTTATGCCTAGCCTTAATGCTGCCTTTGTAGAAGTAGGGCACGAAAAGGAAGCCTTTCTGCATTATACCGATTTAGGCCCCAACGTCAGGTCGCTAATGAAATTTACCAATACAGTAATCAATGGGCAAAATTTAAAAAACCTAAATGGATTTAAACTAGAAGCCGAGATTGTAAAAACTGGAAAAATAAATCAAGTATTATTATCCAAGCAGCCTATTTTAGTTCAGATATTAAAAGAACCTATTAATACAAAAGGTCCAAGATTAAACGCCGAGATATCATTACCAGGCAGATTTTTAGTACTTACTCCATTTACTAATCATGTTTCTATTTCAAAAAAAATAGCAGCCCGAGAAGAACGCCAACGATTAACCAATATTATAGATAGTATTCGCCCCGAAAACTTTGGCGTAATACTAAGAACAGCAGCCGAAAACAAGAACACAGCCGAATTGCACCAAGATATGCTGCAACTAATGTCAAAATGGGAAACCATGGCTGCCGAATTATTATCAGCTACACCACCCAAAAAAGTAGCCAGCGAATTAGATAAAACAAGCTCGATTTTAAGAGATTTATTAAACGATAGTTTTAATAGAATAGTAGTAAATGATAAAATAGTTCAACAAGATATTAAAGCCTATATTAGCAAGATAGCACCAGGTAAAGAAAGCATAGTACATCTGCACAATGCTGGCATGAGCATCTTTGATGCAAATGGTGTTACACTTCAAATAAAAGCATCATTTGGCAAACAAGTATCGCTACCAAGTGGCGGTTCATTAATTATTGAAAAGACCGAAGCACTTCATGTAATAGATGTAAATAGTGGACACAATATGGGGTCGGCTCATAAAGACCATGAAGAAAATTTATTAAAATTAAATACTGAAGCCGCTTTAGAAGTAGCCCGTCAGCTTCGATTAAGAGATATGGGCGGCATTATCATTATCGATTTTATTGATATGCGCAATCCTAAAAGCCGTGTTGCATTATTTAATTCGATACGAGATGCCATGAAAAATGATAGAGCTAAGCATACCATTTTGCCGCCTAGCAAATTTGGTTTAATGCAATTAACTCGTCAACGTGTTCGTCCTGAAATTGAAATAGTAACTACTGAAGTTTGCCCAACCTGCAATGGTTCGGGCAAAATTAGTGCAAGTATTTTAGTGATAGAAGATATTGAAAAAGCACTTCATAATTTATTGGTAAACAATAATCATTCAAAAATAAATTTAATAGTTCATCCATTTGTTGAAAGCTATTTGAAACGTGGCTTTATTAGTAAAAACTGGCAATGGATGATGAAATATAAAAAGATGATAACCATTTTATCGGATGCTAATTTACCATTAACTTCATTCAGGCTTTTAGACAAAAACAAAGAAGCTATTTCGATATAATTTTTCTTACATTCTGATTTTAAATTGTTGTAAGTTTGAATTATATTTTAATTCGAAACACATTGCCTTTTTTATTTAAAATTTATTGTATGATGATGTTGCACTATTCGGGTAGTGTGCCATCACAAGTGTTATATCAACGCAATTACCCAACAAACTATTTTCATCTTCCGCTTGCAAATAAAATTTTATTAGCAGGCAATTTTGGCGAACTACGCCCTAATCATTTTCATAGTGGTTGGGATATTAAAACAAATAATACCGAAGGTTATCCAGTTCATGCCGCTCAACTAGGATTTGTATCCAGAATAAAACTAGCTAAAAAAGGATATGGTTTGGCCGTTTATATTACACATCCAAATGGTTTTACAACCGTGTATGCTCATTTAAGTAAATTAAATAATAAGCTGAATATATATTTAAAAGCCGAGCAACAAAAACAAAATAAAAACGAAGTAGATTTTAATATAAAGGCTAATGAATTGAAAATAAGTAATGATGAAATAGTGGCCTACAGTGGCAATTCGGGTAGTAGCGAAGCACCGCATTTGCATTTTGAAATAAGAGATGCATTTACCGAAGAAGCAATTAATCCATCATTTTTTAGATTACCAATAAATGATGATGAGAAACCTTTGATCAATAAAATTGGAATTTATAGTTGGAATGAAAATACCGATGTGTCAAATTTCCAAATTCATACATTATCAACAATAGAAATAAACGAAGAAGAAATAAAAAAATGTGTAGTGGTTAAAAATCCAATAATAGGTGTGGCAGTAGCTGGTTTTGATGTACAAAATAATACTAATGATAGTAAACTAGGATTAACATCTATCACACTTTTACAAGATAATAACAAAATCTGCCATATATATTTTGATAGATTAAACTTTGCTGAAACAAAAAGAATTAACTTTATGGTTGATACAATTCAACAAAAAAAAAAGAATGTTGATTGGTATAAACTATATTTACCAAAGCTAAATGTTTCATCATTTTATAAAAACAAAAATGAAGGAAAAATTGTTTTAGAAAAAAATAAGATGGTAAATTTTAAAATCATTGTTTCTGATTTTACAGAGCATAAAAAAACTTTAAAATTTTCTGTTATCTATAAACCAAATAATTAATGAAAAGTGGGATTGAATTAGTTCACAGAGCAATAGCAAAAATTGGCGAACCCCTTTTGAAAATTTTTATCACAAATCAAATGACAAAACTAAAAGTAGGTAAAGCAGCTCCAGATTTTTCAAGTACAGACCAACATGGAAAGCCTATAAAGCTTAGCGATTTTAAAGGTAGAAAAGTTGTTTTATATTTTTATCCAAAAGACAATACCCCTGGTTGCACAGCGCAAGCTTGCAACTTACGAGATAATTATGATGCTTTACAAAAGAGGGGTTATACTATATTAGGCGTTAGCCGCGATACAGCT
Source organism: Bacteroidota bacterium (assembly GCA_046051225.1). Lineage (GTDB taxonomy): Bacteria > Bacteroidota > Bacteroidia > Chitinophagales > CAIODY01 > CAIODY01. Next base: position 29,321 of record JBJOOR010000014.1, read on the forward strand.
AAATCGCACGAAAGATTTATTAAGCAATTTGAATTACCATTTAGTTTAGTGGTAGATACTGATTTGAAAATAAATAAATTGTTTGATGTGTGGGGCGAAAAAATGATGTTTGGTAGAAAGTATTTAGGTACTATAAGAACAACATTTGTGATTGATGAAAAAGGAATAATTGAAGAAATAATTGGTGATGTGGATACGGAAAATCATAGCCAACAAATTTTAAAATAAAGTTTGTTGATTAAATAAAATTTGTAGTTTTAACGTCTAAAAAAATAAAAACGTATGATTAAAAAAATTACCCTTCTTTCAGCTTTTGCTGTGGCATCTTTTATTGCAATTGATAGCCAATTAAATGTAGCCGTTTCTGATTCAAATGGTAAATCTGGTTATGCTGGCGATCCTGCTGGTGGTTCTAAAACTTGTGCAAGAAGTGGTTGCCATAGCGATTTTGGCACTACAGCTTTTACTGCACCTGCTTCAACTATTTCTTTTAAAGATGCTGGTGGAAATGAAGTATATTATTATACTGGTGGAGCTACTTATACTGTAACTATTAATGCCATGAATCATATTGCAAAAGCAGGGTTTAATTGCATTATAGAGGATAATAGCGCTGCAAAAATGGGTACATTTGCATCGGGCACCGGTAGTCAATTGTTAAATGGCTATGTATCACATACAGGTGCTGGCAATTCGGGTTCAAATAAAAGTTGGTCGTTTACTTGGGTGGCTCCAGCCGCTGGTTCTGGCAGTTTAACATTATATGCTTCTGTAAATAGAGCTGATAATAGTTTTACATCATCAGGGGATAGTATTTTTGTAGCTACAAGAATATTAACTGATGGTGCCAATGGTATTGCTGATATTCATTCGGCTAACAATTTAATTATTGCACCTAACCCTGCTACTAGCTTTATTACTATTCAATCAGCTGATTTATCAGCTACAAATAATGTGGCTATTTATGCATTAAATGGCGAATTGATGATAAGCCAAATATTGAACTTAAAAAATCAATCTATTGCTATTGATAATTTGAATAAAGGAATTTATTTAGTTCAAGTATCGAATGACAAAGGAACTTTTGTGAAGAAATTTGTAAAAGAATGATTTAATATTTTCTGCTATAAAAAAAAGCCTCGAAATACTTCGAGGCTTTTTTATTGTTTCTAAATCGTATGAGATACCATTCTTTATTTTTTCTATTTTTGTAATTATTTTTTACAATGAAACTGTTATTTGGTTTTCTTTTTTTACTGTTTCCATTAATGCTTTTTTCGCAATCAGATAGCATTCGAATCAATTATATTGATATTGATAAGGCTATAGAACAATCTAAACAGCAACATAAACCAGTTTTTTTTATGTGTTATGCATCTTGGTGTTCGCATTGCCATAAAATGCGAACTGAAGTATTTAAAGATTCGGCAGTAGCATCTTTTTATAATATGCATTATGTATGTGCTGCAATGGATATGGAAAAAGGCGATGGTATAGCATGGCATGATAAACTTCGAATTAGAAATTATCCTACACTTATTTATTTAGATAGTAATGGAACAATATTGTATAGATTAGCTGGTGAATTTACAGCAGCTAATTTTATTGCCGAAGGTAAAAATGCAATGATAATTCAAAACCAATTACCATTTATAAAGCAGCAATTTGAAAGCGATATTACTAATGGTACTAATTGTTTAGCTTATATTTTGGCATTGCGAAAAGGTGACATGGATGCGGTTGAGCCTGCTAAAAAATACTTCACTACTCAATCTGATGAGCAATTGCTTACCATATTAAATTGGCGAATTTTTGCAAATGGAATTACTGCTATTAATTCTCGTGAGTTTCAATTTGTATTAGCCCATCAAAAAGAGTTTGCAGCCATTACTTCAACATTTAGGGTGGATAGAAAAATAACCACTACTGTAGTTGAATTATTATATCCTTTTGTAAATTCAAAAGATACTATTAATTATTTAAAATATCGGCCATTAGCTATTAGCATGAGAAACAAAAAAGTCGATTCGTTGGTATTTACTTACGATATTGCTTTGGCCGAAGCTACTAGCAATTGGGGACTTTATCAATTTATTACTAAGCAATATGTAAATACTTTTATTAGTACAGATTATTTTTCATTAAACCATGTAGCTAAAGTTTATTTACAGCATATAGATGATAAAGTAGCATTACAACAAGCTATTAATTGGGTAAATAAATCTATTTTAATACATGAAGAATACCCCACTTATATTTTATTTGCTCAACTAAATAAAAAAATAGGCAATACAAAAGATGCTATTGATGCTGCCGAAAAAGGAAAAAAAATAGCTGAAAAATTGGGGTGGGATACTAAAGAAGCAAATGAATTATTGCATGAATTAAAATAGATTTACACTACTTGAAAATAGCCCCGATAAATAATGATTTTATCGGGGCTATTGTATCTTATAAAAATATTATATTAATTATTTAAACGCATTTAATCCTGTTACATCTTGCCCAGTAATCAACAAATGAATATCGTGTGTGCCTTCGTAAGTGATAACGCTTTCTAAATTCATTGAATGACGCATCATGCTGTATTCGCCTGTGATGCCCATTCCGCCTAATATCTGACGACCTTCACGAGCAATTTGAATTGCCATGTTCACGTTGTTTCTTTTCGCCATGCTGATTTGTGCAGCGGTTGCTCTACCTTCATTTTTCAACACACCCAATCGCCAAGTGAGTAATTGTGCTTTGGTAATTTCAGTAATCATTTCCGCCAATTTCTTTTGTGTTAATTGAAATTGCCCGATTGGTTTTCCAAATTGAATGCGTTCTTTTGAATAACGCAAAGCCGTATCATAACAGTCCAAAGCCGCTCCCAAAGCGCCCCATGCAATACCATAACGAGCTGAACTCAAACAACCCAATGGTCCTTTCAAACCTTGTACGTTCGGTAAAATATTTTCTTTAGGTACTTTCACATTATCAAAAACCAACTCACCTGTTGCACTTGCACGTAAACTCCATTTACCATGTGTAGTAGGCGTAGTAAAGCCTTCCATGCCACGTTCAACAATTATCCCTTGAATTTTTCCTGCTTCATTTTTTGCCCAAACCACCGCCACTTGCGCATAAGGCGCATTGCTAATCCACATTTTAGCACCATTCAAAATCACATGTTTACCATCGCCTGCATCTTTAATATTCGTAATCATGCTGCCGGGGTCGCTACCATGGCTTGGTTCGGTTAATCCGAAACAACCTAACCATTCGCCACTTGCTAATTTCGGTAAATATTTTTTGCGTTGTTCTTCGCTGCCATAAGTATAAATTGGGTACATCACTAACGAGCCTTGCACCGATGCTGTAGAACGCAAACCGCTATCGCAACGCTCCAATTCCATCATCATCAAACCATAGCTGATTTGGTCTAATCCGCCGCCGCCATATTCTGTTGGAATGGTTGGACCGAAGCAACCAATTTCACCTAATTGTTTTACCAAGTGTTGAGGAAATTCGGCACGTTGCGCATAATCTTCAATAATTGGCGATACTTCTTTTTTCACCCATTGGCGAACTGAATCACGAATCAGTTTGTGTTCGTCAGTCAGCAATTCATCCATCAAATAATAATCGTGATACTCAAATTTATCGGTGTACATTTTATTTAAAAATTAAAATTTTGAAATTGAAAATTGGTTTAAAAGTTAGTTTATTTTTTATTTTCGAATTGCTTGATAAAATAGGGAACATAAAATTTTCTTCCAATACTAAAAGCAATAGCAAGAACAAAGCCAGCTATGAACACAGGTTTTACATTAAAATCAAGGTGTTCACTTTTATAAATTAATGCAAACATAAACAACATTGATTGTAACGAAAGCAGAACCGTAGAGATTTTGAAAATAGCTAATTGTTTAAGCATAAATTTTTTTTAGAATGACAAAAGTAATAGAAAATTAACGAATGATTTAAGCAGGTATTGTTTTATTTTTGGGTTTGGAGTTAAATCAAAATATAAAACTACATTCAGTTAAAAATTATCGAGTAAGCACCACATAATCTTTCAATACAATTTTTAAAAACTCCAAATTTTTTTCCTGCTGATGTTCTACAATTCCCATTACCTGCATAATTTTTTCGGTGCATTCATCTACTAATTTTGCATGAACTAGATTCTTATGGTCTTTAAAATCATCTAATACATTTTTAACGGTTAATACATCTTTTTCTGAAAGCCTAGTAACTTGATGATATAGTGGCTGATAATCATTTACTGTTTGAATGCGCAATAAATCTGATAATGACAATCGTTGACGTGGATTTAATCTAATAACGACAGTACTTGCAAGCATATCACCTAAGCGTTGATTGTTTTTTGACGAACCCACAAACAAAGAAGCTAAAAGTCCAAACGAACCATAAATATCCAAACATCTGAAGCACCAACGAATAGTATAATCTGATGTTTTTAAAGTTGAACTATTTAATTTTACAATTTTAATTCCCATTACTCGTTTGCCCCACGATTGACCATTATTAAGCACTTCTATTATTAAATGTAAAAATAAAAAAATTGGAAGTGTGATTAAGTAGTGTAAGTATTTTGCGTCGCTAAATACGGCAAACATTAACCACAAAAAAATAATTAATACAAAAGCATCTATCACAAAAGCTAACGCTCTATCAGCCCAGCTTGCCAACTCATAATCTATTTTAACATGTTGTGTGGTTTGAATGGAAATGCTTTTCAATTGATTTTATTTTACGCAAACTTCTACATTAATTCTTCAAAATCAAAATTGAATTTGATAGTATATTTTTTTCGTAATTAAATGTTTTAGAATAATTTATCTAAGTCAATTTTTTTGAAATATACTCCATGGTAAATACATGGCAGCTTGTTTGGGTTATGATTTTATTTTTTTGAAAAAATAATTAGTTCTATTCTTTTTAATATAAATTTGCTGATGGGATATTTACTTTGTTAAATATTTTCTTGCTTTTATTAAACCACGTTTGCCTTATTGTTTTCAACCTAAAAAAATAACATGAAGTCAATCGTTCGTATTTTAATATTTTTATTTCCGATTACTGTTTTAGTAATTGCACTTTCGGTGTTGTGCAGTTGGCAATTTAATTATTCATGTAGCTTTATTAGTGCATTGAATTGGAACAACATGAACCCCATAACAGCTGTAGGATTAAGTCTTTCGAGCTTGCTTGTTTTATTTTTAGCAAAAAAAAATAGCAGTAAAAAAGTAATAATCGCCAATATTTCGATAGCTATTTTAATCAGTTTAATTGGTGTGTTAAAACTTTTTTCGTTAGCTACTGGTATCGAATTACGAGTAGATAAATGGCTTTATTTTTCTAAAATGGATGCTACTATTTTAGATAAGGTTACAAACGGAATTACATTTTATACTGCTTTTTCTTTTTTGTTATTGGGCATTGCTTTTTTACAAATTAGTACGCATCAAAACAAATGGCGCAGGCTTGCCAATCAATTTACTTTTTTGGTTTTTGTAATCAGCCTTGCCAATGTTATTGCTTATATCTATCAAGTTGAAATATTTCTGTCGCTTAAGCCTATGGCGTTTCACACGGCTTTTTGTTTTTTATTTATTGCTATTTCGTTGTTGTTGGTAAATCGCAATTATGGTTTTATGCAAACTTTTACTACGCCATTTTTGGGTAGTTTAATTGCACAAATTGCCATACCATCTGTTATCATTATTCCCATATTATTGGGCTACTTGCGCTTGCAATTAAGTTGGCATTATGTGGTTGGTTTAGAATCGGGCATTGCACTGTTAATCACTTTTATTATTCTTTCGTTTTTTACATTGGTATGGGTTGTTTCGGTATCGCTTAATAGAACCGATAAAAAACGAACCATTGCCGAGCAACAACTGAAATTGCAAACCCAATTATTGCAATCAACTATCGAAAGTTTGCAAGCGGTGTTGATGTTTTCAATTGACAACCACTATAATTATTTAGTAGCTAATGCAGCCTTTAAAACAGCCACCCATGCGGCTTATGGCACATCGGTAAGTATTGGAGCAACTATGCTAAACAGCATTACTGCTGAAGCAGATAGAACAAAAGCAAAACAAAATTGCGACAAAGCATTGGCTGGAGAAACCTTTATTACCATCGAAGAATATGGCGATGCAAAACGATTTTATTTTGAAACAAAATATTTTCCGATTAAAGATGAAATGGAAAATGTGATAGGTGTAACAGTGCTTTCAGAAAATATTACCGAACGAAAATTAAACGAAGAAAAAATAATTGCGCAACGAAATAAATTGCAATTGCTAATTGAAGCATCGCCCGATGCGATTATTATTACCGATATGAATTTACTGATAACCACTTGGAACAAAGCCAGCGAAGCCATGTATGGCTTTTCGGAAGAAGAAGTTTTAGGTAAATCAGTTAGCACAATTGTAAGAACAATTTATAAAGATGAAACCGAACGACAAGCAATTGTAAACGAATTATTCAAACACAAAAAATGGAAAGGCGAAGTAACACAGCCCAACAGAGCCAACGAAAAAATGACGGTGCTTTGCTCATCAGCCATGTTGTTTGATGCACATCAGCAGCCACAAGGCATTGTGGTTATTAATAGAAATATTACCGAACGAAAATTAAACGAAGAAAAAATAGAACAAATAAACAAAGAGCTGGAAGCCTTTACCTATTCGGTATCGCACGATTTACGAGCACCACTTAGAGCCATCAATGGGTTTACACAAATTTTGAATGAAGATTATATTCATCAATTAGATGCCGAAGCACAACGCTTGATGAACACCGTAACAAACAATGCACAACGCATGGGCATGTTGATTGACGATTTACTTACGTTTTCGAAAATTGGAAAACGTGAATTAGTAAAAATGAAAATTGAGATGAATGAATTGGTAAAAAATATTGCCGATGAAATGTATAACAACGAGCAAAATAAAAATGTGGTGCTGCACATAAAACCGTTGCCCAATGCCAATGCCGATGTGATTAGCCTAAAGCAAGTTTGGATAAATTTAATAGCCAATGCTTTCAAATATTCGCAAACAAAAAGCGAACGAAAAATTGAAATTGGTGCCACCGAAGAAGACGATAAAATTATTTTTTACATCAGCGATAATGGGGTAGGATTTGATATGAAATATGCCCACAAATTATTTGGTGTTTTTCAACGCTTACACTCCGATGAAGAATTTGAAGGCACAGGTGTAGGCTTAGCAATTGTGCAACGTATTATTACTAAACATGGCGGCAAAGCTTGGGCTGAAGCCACTTTAAACCAAGGAGCAACTTTTTATTTTTCATTACCTAAAACAAACAATCAATGAACACAGCAGTAGAAATTTTATTAGTAGAAGACAATTTGAACGATGCCGAAATGACGATTAGAGCATTGCGAAAAAATAATTTAGCCAACTCTATTTTGCATTTAAAAGATGGAGCTGAAGCATTAGAATATATTTTTGGAAAGGATGAAAACCAAATCGAAAATAGGCATCAACTAAAAGTGATTTTGCTTGATTTAAAAATGCCAAAAGTAGATGGCATTGAAGTGCTGCGAAAATTAAAAGCAAACGAACACACCAAAAAAATTCCGGTGGTAATGCTTACTTCATCTAAAGAAGACCCTGATATACAAACGTGTTACAACTTAGGCGCAAACAGTTATGTAGTAAAGCCTGTAGAGTTCAACGCTTTTATTAAAGCTGTTGCCGAACTTGGATTGTATTGGCTTTTATTGAATCAAAAACCACTTTAAACTTTAATTTTATGATTACTCCTATCAAAATATTAATTGTTGAACACAGTGTTTACGACATTGATTTAATTAAACACGAACTGCGAAAAAACGAAATAGTTTATGTAAGCCGAGTGGTGCAAACTAAAGAAGATTTTGAAAACACTTTGTTCGAATTTGAGCCCGATATTATTTTGTCCGATTACTCATTGCCCAACTACAGCGGCTTAGAGGCTTTTTATTTTAAACAAGAAAACACACCCGATATTCCTTTCATTTTTGTTTCGGGTACTATTGGCGAAGAAAATATTATTGATTTAATAAAAAAAGGAGTAACCGATTATGTGTTGAAAGATAAATTGTATTCGCTACAATCCAGATTTACAAGGGCTTTGAAACAAGCAAAAGAACATGGCGAAAAAATAAAAATGGAACAACAATTATTGAAAAGCGAAAAAAAATTTCGAGCATTAATTGAAAACGGAACAGATGTAATTGGCTTAACCGATGCCGCTGGAAAAATAATTTATCTAAGCCCATCGTACGAAAAAAATACGGGCTTTACTATTGCCGAAACCATTGGCAAACCTGCATTTGAAATTATGCACCCCGAACAAGTTATTGAATCGAGAAGCAGATTAGAGGATGTATTAAAAAATCCTGGTGTGGTGTATCAACGCATCAATCGGTTTAAATGCAAAGATGGTTCGTTTATTTGGTGCGAAGGCACAGTGATAAATTTGTTGCACGATGAAAATGTAAAAGCCATTGTTTCTAACTATCGAAATATTACCGATAGAAAATTGGCAGAAGAAAAATTGAAAGAATTGAATGACGAGTTGGAAGGCAAAGTAGAACAACGAACACAAGAATTGGCGCAAACTATTAAAGAGCTGGAAATGTTTACCTACACGGTGTCGCACGATTTGCGAACGCCGCTAAATGCTATTTATGGTTTTGCTAATTTGCTATCGGAATTTCATAAAAATGATTTGAATGAAGAAGGACAAGAATATTTGTGGCACATTGTAGCTGCTGCCAAACGAATGACTGATTTGATTGGCGATTTATTGCACCTAAGTAAATTGGGCAAAATGCAAATTGAAAAATCGAAAGTAGATATGAATGCATTGGTTAGAAAAGTGAAATACGATTTTGAAAAAGCAAATCAACATCAAGCACAAATTAGTATAGAAGCTTTGCCCAATGCAGAAGGCGATGCTTCGCTGTTAGAACAGGTGTGGATGAATTTAATTTCGAATGCCGTAAAATATTCGGCTAAAAAAGATTGTTCGGTGGTGCAAATTGGTGTTGAATATGACAATGAAAACACTATTTTTTATGTAAAAGATAATGGTGCTGGCTTTGATATGAATCAAGCCAGTAAGCTGTTTGGCGTATTTCAACGTATGCACACTTCATCCGAATTTGAAGGCACTGGTGTGGGCTTAGCTATTGTAAAATTAATTATCGAAAAACACGAAGGAAAAATTTGGGCTGAAAGTAAAATTGACGAAGGCTCTACTTTTTATTTTTCTATTTAGTGAATAGTAATGATGTAAAAGTAGTTGTTATAAATATGGAAACAAAGGGTAAGTTTTTTCTACCTCAATACAAAATGCTGTTTCAAAATTCCTTTACGAAAAAATACAAATCCCATCGAAAAAATATCCACTGAAATGCTTACTGCATCATCATTTTTAATTTCCTGCCAAGCCTTTTGCATACCTTCGCTCCAGTGTATATCATGAAAAATTAAAATGCTGTTTTCATGTGTAAATGGCAATATTTTTTTGTAATAATTTATAGTTGGTTCGTATCTATGATTGCCATCAATAAATGCAAAATCGATTTGTTGCATTTGCTGTAAAACTTCATCTAATCTTTCTTCGAATGTGCCTATGAATGAATTAATTTGATTGCATTCTAATTGCTTAAAAAGTTTTTGTGCAAGCTTAGCCGAATCTGGATTGGCTTCAATTGTATAAACAGTTCTATTTTTATTTTCTAACGATAAATACAAAGTGCTGATGCCAATGCAAGTTCCTAATTCTAAAATACTTTTAGGTTGAAAATATTCTACTAACTTAAATAACAATTCGCCTTGTGATTTAGGAATAGAAACTGTTTTGGCTAATTGAGCTATTTTTTTTTCAACAGATTTTAAAGTATGACTACCAGCACCAAATTCTATTTGTTGAATAGATTCAGTAGATTTTTTTAGTTGCTTTTTTACATGTTCAATTTCATCAAAAGCATAAAAATGTTTTTCACTTTTAATTACTTTAGTTAATAAATCAAATATAAATGGAGAGTGAACACCGTGTTCGTCAACTGCTTTTAATTGGTATTGCAGATAAGATTTTATCTTGAATAAAATACTCATCACTTAGGCTGTAATCGCTTTACCAATTTTTTGAATTAACACTTCTAACACTTTATCAATTTCGGCTTTTGTGTTAAATTTTGAAAACGAAAAACGAATAGTAGATTGATTGGCTTTGCCTTTATAAATAGATTGAATTACATGACTACCAGCGTTAGCACCGCTACTGCAAGCACTTCCGCCACTTACACAAATACCATCCATATCTAAAGTGTATAACAACATTTCGGTTTGTTCGTTCTTTGGAAAACCAACACTTAATACTGTGTACATTGAATTTTCGAAACCCGAACGACCATTAAAAACTAAACCTTCAAAATTATTTTCTAATTGTTTTTTTAGATAAAATTTTAAATCTAACATGTGTTGTTTTTCAGCTTCAAAATTTTCGTAAGCCAATTCCAATGCTTTTGCAAAACCCACAATACCAGTTACATTTTCAGTACCTGCTCTCATATTGCGTTCTTGTCCGCCGCCTGCTACATAAGGTTTTACTTTTACATTTTCGCTGATGTAAACTATTCCTGCGCCCTTTGGGCCATGAAATTTATGAGCCGAACCTGTTATAAAATCAACAGGCATTTCTTTTAAATTAAATTTAAAATGCCCTGTAGTTTGTACAGTATCTGAATGAAAATATGCACCATGATTTTTTACCAAAGTGCCTACAGCATTAATGTCTAACAAATTTCCAATTTCATTATTGCCATGCATTAACGAAACCAAAACACCTTCACCTTTTAATTCTTTTAGCATATTTTCTAAATGAATTAAATCAATATCGCCATATTCATTTACATCAACCAAATGTTTTTTTATTCTGCCCAATGCTTCAATATCTTCGGCTGTGTGCAATACGCAATGATGCTCTAATGGAGAAGTAATAATATGTTTTACGCCCAAATCATTTACACAACGGCGCATAATCATATTGCTACTTTCGGTACCGCCAGATGTAAAAAATATTTCGCCAGGATTAGCACCTAATAAAGTTGCTACTGTTTTACGAGCCTTTTCTATGGCAGCTTTCACTTCTCTGCCATACGAATATATAGAAGATGGGTTGCCAAAATTTTCCATTAAAAAAGGCATCATAGCTTCCGCCACTTTTGCATCAACTTTTGTAGTAGCTGCATTATCTAAGTAAATACGATTGTTCATATTTTTATTTTTGAATTGGTAAATTTCCGAAATTTTATTGACTTTCTATATTTTTCATTTCAAAGTAAGAACTAATCATATTTGAATACCCGATACAACCATGTTCATCGCTTACTTTAATGATAAAAGCACCTGATTTTGTAATAGGAATTAATGAGTTGGAAACAGATATATTTTCATTACCTAAAATAGTGTAAGTTAAATGTTTCACTGGTTTTATGGTAGCTATTTTAAAGTTGCATGTATCGCCAAAATAAATGGGTGGCGTTGATATACGATGAGTAATGATATTATCATTTTCTAATTCGTTGGGGTAAAATAATTGCTGAACGCCCGATTTTGTGCTACAACCATATTGGTCGGTTAAGGTTACAGAAATTACGCCCGACTGAAGAATTGTACCACCAAAATCAGTAGCGTAAATTTCATCGCCATAATTTTTTCGTAATGAATTTTGTTGCGATGCATTCATCATCGACCAATCATAATTGAGGGTATTTTCAATGCTACCATTTGCTTTCGCTTTATAATGATATGGCGTTAATTCGCAAGCAATTTTATTGCTATCTAATCGGCTTACAGAAACTTGTTCTGCTAATTTAGGCTCAACATTTTTACTACTGCTATATCTTTTTCCATCTTTAGTTTCAACTGTCAGTGTGATTTTATAGTTGCCACTTGATAAGTATAAATCTGGATACAAAGCCGTATCTATAACAATATTTGTAGGACTGATTTCCCATTTTACTTTTTTACAATTTTCGATTTTTGAATATTGAGGAAACAACAAAACATGCGATAACCGTTGGCTTGGTACACAATAATAATCTACATTAAAATCAGCTATTGAGCCTGAGTAATTGAATTCATTGGTTGAATAAATATCAAAACTATCATTCAGTATAATTAATTGATTAGTTGTGTTTTGATTGAATACATATACGCTAACTTTCTTCTTGCCCGATGTAGTATAAACATGGCGTTTCGTTTTCGTTAGTTTTTCGCAGCTTTCTATTATACCATCGCCCCAATGATATACTACTTTGCCACTAAAATATTTTAAATTAGCAGATTCAAAAACAAGCTGAATACTATCACCAACGCTAACTCCTCCTTTTTTAATCATTTTTAATGTAGGCTTTTGCTTTTCAAAAATTTGTTTTGAAATTGTGTATTTGCACCCTTCACTAAAAGCTGTTAATTGAACGAAATTATTTTTTTCGGTTTGCGTTTCGTGAAAAAAAACACGAATGCTTGCCGTGTTTTGTCCTGCAATTATTACTCCCAATGTAGGATTAATAAACCATTGATAAGCATCCATTTTTTGTTGAACTGAAAATGTATAAATCTTGCCAGCTTCAATACTATCCTTGCCCTCAATAAATAAATTAATGGTTTTGTTTTTTTTGAATAATGAAACTTTTGTGGTATCGCTTCTTAAAATAGTTGAATCAATTCGTTGATAATATACAGCCAATTCCCAAGGCCAGGTGTGAAATATAGGTGCTATGCTATCACCCGAAGCTTGCAATGGATAAGCTCCTTTTAATAGCCATTTAACTTCACAATTTTTAGGAACTGGTGTAACCGTAAACAATGAACTAACCATGGATGACAAACCCTCATGTTGCACAATGTCGGCTCTGTTGGGTTTGGGTAATGTAAAATTGGATTGTGAAAATACAACAAAGCAATATAACAAACACCCAACTAAAATTACTGTTTTTTTCATGTTACAAGTTTCAAGAAAAATGAAATTATTTCCAATTAATTTAAAATACATTTTTATTAATCCCCCTTGCCCTCCCGATTCATCGGGATTTACAACCTTATTAAGGGTGATTAGCGCAAGATAAATTTCAAACGCTTTCTTTTTATATAAAATCAATTTCAAAGTTGCAATGTATTATTCCCCCTTGTTAAGGGGGTTAGGGGGATTAAATAATAAATAAAATAATTAAAAAGCCCCAATAATTTTATCGGGGCTTTTTAATTATTTAACTAAAATCAATTTTTCGCTGTATCGGGATTGTGCTGTTTTTAAGGTTACTAAATAAATACCTCCTGCATAATCGCTTACATCTAATTTAAAGTTGTTGCTATTTTTTAATGAAACTGTTTTATTTAAAATTACCTGACCAACATAATTGCTAATCTGTAATTGTGCAGTAGCATTTATTTCAGATGACTGAATAAATAAATTAAATTCGCCTGTGGTAGGGTTTGGATATAATTGCCCTGCTAATTGAGTAGCATTTAAATTGCTGATTCCGCCAATATCATCACATAAACGTGCTGAATCAACCATACTTAAATAACCTTCGCCAACAATATTATGCGATGAAACAGCATACCAATAATTTGTTTTAGTTACCACATTAGCATCTGTATATGTGTTTGTAGTTGGAGCAACACTATCTATTTTTACAAAACCACTTGTAGCTGCAAGGCTGCGATAGATATAGTATTTATCTTCTCCATTATTTAATTTTTGCCAGCTTAGGCTAATACTTGTACCATTGCATTTAGCTACTAAACCACTTGGAGTACCTGCTGCTATAATTGGTGCAGAATTACTACATGGATTACCATAACGTATTACAAACATATCATTATTACCACCATAGTATTTTGCGGTATCTATGCCTACTATTACTTGGTTATTTTTTAAATTACCTGATAAATAAATATTACCAAGTTTAGTAGTTAAAAAATTTTGTATTCTAATATAAGAACTTGAAGTATTGGCATTTAAAATGGTAAAATCAGGCAACCTATTTTCAATTAACTCAGTAAATCGCTTTATTTTAATTAAAAAACTATTTGCTCCCATTGCTGGTGTTGTAACAATTAAGTTTTGATATTTTAAATATTGATTAAAAGCAACATCTGTATAAATATCACCATTAACATCTTGCGTGCATGAATTAAATCCACCCATTGAATATGAACTATCGGAACAAGCAGTCCATTTGTAATTAAATAAATCTTCAAAATGCAGTATTGCACCACTTAGAGTGTTTGCTCCCCATAAAGCCGATTTTGTTTTAAGCGTGTAATTGCCAAACATTTTTAACCCAGTTCGCCCTTTTCCTTTTAGATTTAAACCATTACCTAAATTTGAAAAATCACCATTATAACACGCAGTTGAATCCCCAAACTCAATATGCCTAATCACATGATGACGATTAAATTTAATGATGGTGCTGAATTGGTTGAAAAAACTTGCCGTAGGTCTAGTAAAAGTACTATCAAGAAACTTATTTATAGGTGTCATGAAATTAATTCCAGCAATGTAATCGCCTTTAGAATCAATTCCGAAACCTGTACAATATCCCATCGAATCTAGCCAAACTGCATCTGCTAAAGCACCGTTGGTAGTGAATCTAATTAGACTATATCCTTGTTTTATAGTAACAGTACCAATTGTAATCGAACCTTGTGTTGAACCGGAATGTGCAAGTATTGATATAGTATCCTTATGAAGAACCATAAGATTAGCCATTGCATTTCTTGAAGCATTCTGGCTTTGCGGGGATATACTAAAATTATTAGTGTTGCTAATAATTGGTTGTAAATAATTCCATTTCATATTTCCATTTTTATTAAGTGCCAATAATATAACAGGACCTTGAAAAGGTGATGGAAAGCTATATGGTGCAAATAAAGAATCATTGAAATAAATATTTTCACCACCTGCTTCGCATGTACCTAAAGCATATATATTATTCAAAGAATCAATTACAATATCATAAATTTCAGTCCCATTTACTGAATCATTTAATTCTCTAAACCATAATAAATTACCTGAACAATCGTATTTTGAAATAAACCCTTGAAAGTTATTGGCATTTTGCCAACGGTTACTTATCAAACTATCTTTGTTTCCACCTAATCCTTGCACATAAGTATAACCCATTACCCTACCACAAACAATAGTATTTCCTTCATTATCTAATTTTATGGCATTAACCATTTCATCAGTAATTCCCTGTTGATTAAAGCTACCAAATCCTTTTACCCACTGGTAGCTGCCAAGGGCTGTTGGGACTTGAGCTAATGCAGCCTCACCCATTCCAAACAAAAGTAATATGCCAACAGAAAAGAAAATAATTTTCATTTTGTTTAGAAAGGCTCCGCCCCAGCCCTTCCATCCCGAACCTTCGGGAGAGAGGGAGAAAATACAGGCTACAATATTTAATATTAAAACTTTACTTATGATTGCTATTTTACTTTTCATGTATATTTTTTTGATGTTCAAATGTAAAATTTTGGTTTTAATTTTTTATGACTTCCTTGTTTTTAGTGATGGGTTAAATTGAAAGCTCAATTTTATTTCAACAAATCTGGTCGGCGTTCGGTGGTGCGTTTTAAAGCTTGTTCTTCTTTCCATGCGGCTACTAATTTTGGATTGCCCGACAATAAAACATCGGGCACTTTCCAACCATTAAATTCAGCAGGTCGGGAATAAACAGGGTAGGAGAGTAAATCATCTTGAAAAGAATCGAATAGGGCCGAACTTTCATCATTTAATACACCTGGTATTAATCTGCCAATGGCATCAACTACCACAGCAGCAGCCAATTCGCCGCCGCTTAATACATAATCGCCAATAGAAATTTCCATTGTAATAAAGTGTTCACGTAGGCGTTCGTCAACGCCTTTATAATGCCCACATAGAATCAATAAATTTTCTTTTAATGATAAATAATTGGCTGTTTTTTGATTGAAAGTTTTTCCATCAGGCGTCATATAAATTATTTCATCATATTTTCTTTTAGCCTTTAAATCGTTGATGCAATTGGCAATGGGTTCAATCATCATCACCATTCCAGCTTCGCCGCCAAATGCATAATCATCTATTTGTTTCGATTTGCCAATACCATAAGGGCGAAGATTTACAACATTAACTGTAAGCAAACCTTTGTCAGCCGCCCGTTTCATTATACTATGCTGAAAAGGCGATTGCAATAAATCTGGAACAATAGAAATAATATCGATATGCATAAGGAAGAAAGATTGTAGTATTTAGATATGAGATTTTAGATTCGAAGATGCCTTCTCCTTATCCTGTAATAGTTGATTTTTCAAGGCTTCTAAGCTTTCAAATTTTTTTTCATCACGAATGTAAGTATGAAAAAATATTTTTATTTGCTCCTCATAAATATCAAAATTAAAATCAAAAATATTCACTTCAATAGTTCTTTCTTTTCCGTTTACAGTGGGTTTAAAACCAATGTTTAGCATACCATTAAATTTACTTTTACTACATTCAATTTTAACTGCATACACACCATCGGCTGGTATTAATTTTTCGGGTAATAATGGTTTAATGTTGGCGGTAGGATAACCAATAGTTCTGCCCAATTGCTTGCCTTTATTTACCATGCCGAATAAGCAATACGGATGATTTAAAAGCTTATTAGCATCTTCAATTTTTTTAGATGAAATAAAATTTCGAATGGCTGTAGAGCTAATGGCTATTTCATCTTCTACTTGTTTTTCTAATTCAATTACATCAAATCCAAATTTCAATCCTGCATCGCAAAGCATTTGCCCATTGCCTTTTCGTTCGTTTCCAAAATGATGATTAAAGCCAACTACAATTTTTTTAGGATGAAAATTATTTACTAAAAATTTTTCGATATAATCTTCTGCCGAAATTTTTGAAAAATCAATTGTAAATGGCACATACACCAAATGATGAATGCCAGTAACTTTCAGCAATTCAGTTTTTTCATCGGGCGTACTTAATATTTTTAAATCGCTTTGATTGCTTTGCAATACATGCTTTGGATGTGGATGAAAAGTTATTAAAACACTTTCGCCATTTATTTCATCAGCCATATTTACCAATCGTTTTAAAATAGATTGATGAGCTGCATGAACACCATCAAAAGTGCCCACAGTAATTACTGCATTTTTAAATTTTGGTAAATTATTTAATCCTTCGTAAACCTGCATAGTTAAAGCCAAAAATAATATTAAGAAACAATTTGAATAGGTGGATGAATTAAAGTTTTTCTATCTTTTAAAAACCAAATTATTGGAATTAATAAACAGAAAATACTGGCAATTAAATGCAAATAATCATTATTAATTGTTCGCAATGCTAAACCACTTGCCACACATAATGCACTCCATAATAAAATACTTTGCCACGGAATAAATACACAAAGCATAACCATTGGCACTAAATACCAAGGATTTAAAACAGGAAATAAAATGAAAAATAAACCCATAAAAATTTGAACAATTGGAATGATAGCAGCCAACTCTTTTTTTCTATTTCGCCAGCTTAAAAATAGCAAAACAAAAAATGATATAGCGGTAAACAATCGGCTGATAATGCCTATTGCTATATGTTTTGAGCCAACGGGCAAAAATTTATCTAACCAAAAATAAAACAGCGAATTAAATTCAAACTCGTTGTAATAACTTTGAAGCGATAAAGAATAAGTGTGCAAAATATCTCGGTTTTGAAAATATAAACCAAAGAATAAAAACAAACAAACGGCTAATAAAATACTGAATTTAAGATTTTGTTTAATCGTATTTCGGAGTAGGAAAATAGGTAATAAAAATATAGGTAATAAGCCCGAAGCTATTGATAAAGCGTAGAAAATAACGGCTCTTTTATTTTTGTGTAATACATAATATTGAAAGGCTAAAAGTAGGATACAAATCATTAATGCTTCGGTGTGTGCATTGCCCGAAATTTCGATAATAGCCAACGGACTTAATGCATAAATAAAAATATTTTTGGCTGGTAAATTAAAGTGTTTTAATAAATTTAATAATGCCGAAATGCTAAATACTTCGGCTATAAACAACATAAATTTGATAAACATAATGGCTATATGTTGATGCCCCAAAGATGCTTTAATGCTGATATAAAATAAGGCTTCGGTTAGTGGTGCAAAAGCAGATAAATCACGAATAGAATGTATTTGATGAAATAAATTACCAGCATTTTTAAAATGGTTCATGCCGCCATCCATCACATCTTTAGGCGATAATGTATATGGATTAAAACCTATGGCTTGCATATTTCCATCCCATAAATAGCGATAAGTATCTTCGGTTAAATTGGGTATTGCACCCAACAAAATAAAGCGAATAAATAGTGCTGAATAAATTACCCAATGCACATCTCCATTATCTAATATTTTTAATAAGTAAAAATAAAGGGCAAATAAAGTAGCATAGCAAACAAATACGGGTAAAGTGTTTTCGGCTTTTACCATATAGCTAAAGTAAGTTGCCACTAAAGCAAACAAGCCCACCAATAAATACTTTATGTTTTTCATGGGCGCAAATGTAGGTAATTTGTTTGGTGGTGTATATTTTTAAAAAATGGATGATTGCTGTTTTCAACAAATTGATAGCGTAGATTATTCTTTTTTACATTAATTTTTTATGTGTAATTTTGAATATTATGCAACAAGATAATGTAGAGAATGAGGGTAAATCAAATGAACCAATAGCAAGCTATTCGGGGGTAAAAAAAATTAATTTTTATCAATCCGTTGCCGAACAAAAAGAGCAAGAATTATTACATGAATTGCAACTAACTGGTGTTGAAAGATGGCAAACTACTGTTGCCTTAATTCGGAAAGTTTATAGCAAACATTTGCAAATGTTAACATCATCAAACCGAATAACATTTAATAAAAAATAGAATGAATATTTTTTTAGAAGAGCACAAACAAATTATTCAAATATTATTAAAACATGAAGTTGAATTTATGTTAATTGGTGGCTATGCTGTTATCTTTTATGGCTATAGACGTACTACAGGTGATATGGATTTGTGGCTAAATCCTGACAATAACAACAAAATAAAATTATGTAAAAGCTTAGAAGAAGCTGGTTTTGAAACTGAAGATTTAGTGCAGTTAGAAAATTTAGATTTCACTAAACATCAATCGTTTAGTATTGGTATCGAGCCTCAAAAAATTGATTTCATAACTCGAGTTAATTCTATCGAATTTATAGAAGCCAATGCACATAAAATAATGGCAGATATTGAAGATATAAAAATGCCAATTATTCATTTAACTGATTTGGTAAAAACTAAAATTAATACAGGCAGAAGTAAAGATGCTGCTGATGTTGAAGAACTTCAGCATATTAAAAATAAAAAGCTAAAGGATTGAATAGTAGAGTTGTTTAACTTTTTAATTAGCAATCAAATCCTACTAACTTCCTTTCAATTCTATTTTCTTTTTCGGTTTCTTATGTTATTTTTGCCGTCCTAATTTACATCATGTATAATTTTAGTAATAGAAAAAAAGTAATAGAGCAGCGCCCAATGAGTATTGGCGAACGTATGTATCTGCCAGCCATTTTTGGTGGAATGTTTATTACACTAAAGCATTTATTTAAGAAAAAAGCAACCGTTCAATATCCTGAAGTTCAACGCCCATTTAGTCCAGTTTTTCGTGGCTTGCACGAATTAAAACGAGATGAAAAAGGCGCTGAACGCTGTACCGCTTGCGGTTTGTGTGCTGTTAGTTGTCCAGCCGAAGCCATTACAATGGTAGCAGCTGAAAGAGAAAAAGGCGAAGAAAATCTTTATCGTGAAGAAAAATATGCAGCCATTTACGAGATAAATATGTTGCGTTGTATTTTCTGTGGTTTTTGCGAAGAAGCTTGCCCTAAAGAAGCTATCTTTTTAGAAACAACGCCAGCACCAGCCAGTTTCGAACGCAAAGATTTTATATATGGCAAAGATAGATTGCTAGTGCCATTAACCGATAATCATCAACAAGTAAGAGTACAATTACAAGCCAACAAATGATACCATCTTATATATTTTACTTTCTGGCTTTTTTAGCCGTAATGTTTGCCATATTGGTAATTTCAGCCAAAAATCCAATTCATAGTTGTTTGTATTTGGTGCTTACCATGTTTACCATTGCAGCCAATTATGTTTTGTTAAATGCACAGTTTTTAGCTGTGGTACAAATGATAGTTTATGCAGGTGCCATCATGGTTTTGTTTTTATTTACTATCATGTTGCTCAATCTTAATTCGAGTAGCGAAACCATGAAAAGTAATTTGGTTAAATTTTCATCAGCCATTGTAGGGGGTACAATTTTGTTGTTGCTTACAGCATCGTTACATAAATCAATGCAAATAAGCAGTTTAACAAATGATGTATTTCAAAATCCAATTTTAAATAATTCACCCATGCAATTTCCAAATCATTCAAATATTGGGTTGATTCAAAATTTAGGACAAGTATTATTTACACAATATGTTTTTCCGTTCGAAATAATTTCTATTTTAATACTTAGCGCTATGATTGGCGCTGTGGTATTAGGAAGAAAAGAGAAGATACAGATTAGTGAATGAGGAAATTAGTAGATGAAAATTATTAATAAAACTTTGAGTCTTTGTGCCTTTGTGGCAAAAAATAAAATGATAAATCAACAACAAACTGATATAATTATTTCTACCATAATGCCTTATAAACCGATTATGATTGGTTTGTTTGGTTCTTATTCAAGAAATGAGGAAACATCTAAAAGTGATATAGATTTATTAGTTGATTTTTCATCACAAATAAATTTATTTGATATTATTGGTATCGAACAAAAATTGACTGATGAATTGAAAATAAAAATAGATTTGGTTTCAAAAAATGCTTTACATACAAGCATAAAACCTTATGTAGAAAATGATTTAAAAATTATTTATCATGCATAAAAATGCGTTGATATATGTGCAACATATTTTAACTTGTATTGAAAGCATTGAAGAATATACAAATGGTTTAAGCGAACAAGATTTTTTAAATACAAAAATGGTACAAGATGCTGTGATAAGGAATTTTGAAGTAATCGGTGAAGCATCAAAACATGTAAATGAAGAGTTGAAAGAGAAATATAATAAAGTTGAATGGCGGAAAATGGGAGACTTAAGAAATAAACTAATTCATGATTATATTGGGGTTGATATTTGGGCAGTTTATAGAGTCGTAACTAATATTATTCCTGAATTAAAAATGCAAATTTTGGAAATAATTGAAAAGGAAACAAAAAATTAAACAATGAAAGAAATATTTATTGACAACTACATTTACTTATCGCTTGCATTATTTGTAATTGGTGTGGTAGGTGTAATGACAAGAAGAAACGCCATTATTATTTTTATGTGTATTGAACTCATGTTGAATGCCGTAAACTTAATGTTGGTAGCATTTAGTGCAAAATTAGGCGATGCCGCAGGGCAAATGTTTGTATTTTTTATTATGACAGTAGCCGCCGCCGAAGTGGCTGTGGGCTTGGCTATTATCGTAATGATTTACAGAAATACCCGAAGCATTGATATTAATGTAGCTAATAAATTAAAATGGTAAGCTTTAGTTAATCGAAAAAAGTTAATGGTTATTAGGAATACATTTTCAACTTTTAAATTGTTTACCTAATAACGAATAACTTAATAACAAATAACTTTCTTCAAATAAAATGAAACTCGAAATCATCAGCATACTTATTCTTCTTTCGCCATTTGTTGGTTTTTTAATCAATGGCTTGTTTGGTAAGAATTTATCTAAATCATTAATTGGTATTATTGGTAGCGGCGCTTTGTTGGCTTCATTTGTAGGCACATTGGCTTTGTTTTTTAAGGATGCTACTTTTACCACCCACTTATTTAATTTTTTTGAAATAGGAAATTTTAAAGCCGAAGTAGCTCTACAAATAGACCATTTAAGTTTAATGATGATGTGCATCATTACAGGTATTGGTTTCTTGATTCATGTTTATTCTATTGGTTATATGCATGATGATGCAGGCTATCATAAATTCTTTGCGTACTTAAATTTATTTGTATTCAGTATGCTTACATTGGTAATGGGCGCAAGCTATTTATTAATGTTTTTTGGATGGGAAGGCGTAGGCTTATGTTCATACTTATTAATCGGTTTTTGGTTTAAAAATCAGGAATATAATAACGCGGCAAAAAAAGCATTCATCATGAATCGTATTGGCGATTTAGGATTTTTGATGGGTATGTTTGGCTTGTACCAATATGTAGGCAGTTTAGAATATGCTAATGTAATGGCATTCAATTTTTCTTCC
This sequence comes from Bacteroidota bacterium, assembly GCA_046051225.1. Lineage (GTDB taxonomy): Bacteria > Bacteroidota > Bacteroidia > Chitinophagales > CAIODY01 > CAIODY01. The sequence goes on from JBJOOR010000014.1 coordinate 51,732, forward strand.
ATTCCAACACCATCATTAGTGATGATTACCATGTGTTTGTTTGTAGGCGCAATGGGAAAATCAGCACAGTTGCCACTTTACACTTGGTTGCCCGATGCAATGGCTGGGCCTACGCCAGTTTCAGCATTGATACATGCAGCCACAATGGTAACAGCAGGTATTTATATGATTGTGCGTAGCAATGTTTTCTTCTCATTAGCACCATTCACGATGGAATTTATTGCCATCATTGGTTTAGCTACAGCCCTGTTTGCAGGCTCGATTGCGCTGTATCAAAAAGATATTAAAAAGGTGTTGGCGTATTCAACAGTAAGTCAGTTGGGCTATATGTTTTTAGCATTGGGTGTTGGTGCATTTACCAGCGGCATGTTTCATTTAATGACACATGCTTTCTTCAAAGCCTTGCTGTTCTTGGGCGCAGGCTCGGTGATACATGCGATGAGTGGCGAACAAGACATCACAAAAATGGGTGGCTTAGCAAAAAAAATACCGATTACTTTCTGGACATTTACCATTGGTGTTTTAGCAATTGTTGGTTTTCCGTTTACCAGCGGTTTTGTTTCTAAAGATGAAATTTTAGTAGCCGTTTATAATCATAATAAAATCTATTTTGCTTTAGCCGTAATAGGTGCTTTGATGACTATTTTTTATATGCTGCGACTATATTTTTTAACTTTCTTCGGCACATTTAGAGGCACACATGAACAAGAACATCACTTGCACGAATCTCCTTCAACGATGACTTTGCCATTAATTATTTTAGCTGTATTAAGTTTATTGGGTGGTGCATTTCAATTGCCCGAAATGGTTCACGGACATCCTTATTTGAATAATTTTTTAAGTACAATTGTTGCCACAAAAGCCGAACACGAAGAAGGTATGTTTGGTATCATCATGTTGGCAGCAACTATTATTGGCTTGGCAATTATTTATTTTATTACGAAAAAGAAATTTGCTGTAAGTGTTTATAATGCTGAATACACAGGCATTGGCAAGGTGTTAGAAAATAAATATTATGTAGATGAAGCCTATGATTTTTTATTTGTAAAACCTACAATGGCAGCTTCAAAATTATGGCAGCAATACTTTGATAATAAAGTGGTAGATGGCTTAGTATTTATGACAGGTAAATTAGTTACTTGGAGCGGCACTACATTAAAATATGTTCAGAATGGTTTTATAGGGTCTTACATTTTTATGATGGTATGTGCTATCGCCATTATATTAGGTTTAAACCTGATGAGAATTTTTCACATTTGGTTTTTTTAATTAATTTTTTAGCTAAATTTTATTCGAAATAATGATTCCAATTTTACTCATACTTATTCCTTTAATTACTGGCTTGGCTTTGCTGTTTATTAATAAACCACAAAGCAAATCAATAGCAGTAGGTTTTAGTTTTATCAATGCTGTTATTACCATTGCGGCAGCCTATTTTTATTATCATAATCTTAATTTATCAATGCTTGATGCCAATATCAATTTGTTTGGCATCAACTTTTTATTTACTTTATTTGAAGATGGAAATAACCTAGCCTTGGCAATGGTTTTATTAACCAATATTTTATATCCTATTATTCTTTTAACGGCTGATAAAAATGTAAAAAATACAGGCGTATTTTTTGGTTTAATGTTGTTAATTCAAGCAGGATTAGTTGGCGTTTTTGAAGCACAAGATTTAATTTCATTTTATGTATTTTTCGAAATGGGTTTAGTGCCAGCCTACTTCTTAATAAGTCTTTGGGGCAGTGGCGAAAACCGTTCGGATATAGCATTCAAATTTTTTGTGTATACATTATTTGGTAGCTTAATCATGTTGGTAGCTATTATCTTTTTAATTGTAAAAAGCGGCATGGGTTTTCATACCGATTTTGGAACCATTATGGCAACAGCAAAATCATTAGACTATAGAACACAATTGCAATTGGCAGGTATGTTTTTATTAGCATTTATGATTAAAATGCCTATGTTTCCGTTTCATACATGGCAACCAAAAGCTTATGCAGCAGCGCCAACATCAGTTACGATGGTGCTTTCAGCATTAATGGCAAAAATGGGATTGTATGGTATTATTCGTTTTGTGCTTACACCATTTCCATTAGCATATCATAGTTTACAACCGTATATGATGGGCTTGGCAATTTTCGGTGTTATTTATGCCGCTATTATCGCCATTCAAAAAAATGATTTAAAAGCACTATTGGCTTACTCATCAATATCACACATGGCATTAATGGCAGCAGGTGTTTTTGCATTTAATTTAGGCGCTTACGAAGCCAGTGTTTTTCAAATGTTTAACCATGGAATAATTGTAGTTGGATTGTTGTATGCTGTTGAATTAATTTACAAACAAACAGGCACTTACGAAATTAGCAAATTAGGTGGTGTAGCTACCAAAGCTCCACGATTAGCAGTATGTTTTTTAATTATGTTATTAGCATCAGTTGGGTTGCCATTAACCAATGGTTTTGTGGGTGAATTTTTATTATTAAAAGGAATATTTGATTACAAACATTTGGCAGGATTAGCGGCTGGTATTACAATTATTTTAGGTGCAGTTTATATGTTCAAAGCATACCAATATAGTATGTATGGCAATACCAACGCAACAACCGAAAACCTAAAAGATATTTCGATAAATGAGTTATTAATTTGGGCTCCGTTAATTGCATTGGTAATTGCATTAGGCGTATTTCCAAATTTATTTTTGAACTTGATTTTTTAAAAATTAATTATGCTACTTCAATCGATATTAATGAATAGTTTTTTTGCTGAATTACAATCCAACCCCATCATTGCATTGGCTTTGTTTGGTGTAGTAAGTATGTTTTTAGGTGTATTGCCTAAAGTTAAAGATTGGATTTTAACCATTGGATTATTTGGCTTATTAGCGGCTTGGAGCGTAACAGTGATGAATTGGAATACCCATATTCCGCATTTCGCTATGCTTACTTTCGATAATTTTTCGTTAGCATTTTTAGCCACAGCCATTGCCTTTACCATCCTTATTTTTTTACTAACCGATCATAAAGAATACGAAGAAATTCACCATCGTGCCGAGTTTTATGCCTTGTTCTTTTTCAGTTTATGTGGTGTAGCATTAATGCTATCATTCAGTAATTTATTAATGTTATTTATCGGTATCGAAATTTTATCTGTTTCATTATATATTATGGCAGGTTTTCGTAAAAAAGATTTATTAAGCAACGAAGCATCATTAAAATATTTTTTGATGGGTGCATTTGCAACAGGCTTTTTATTATTAGGAATTGCGTTGGTTTATGGTTCAACAGGTTCGTTCGATTTAGCAGTAATACATGCAAAAGGAAAAATGTTGGGCGATCAAATTAATCCATTATACTCATGCGGTATTATTTTATTAATTGTAGCCATGGGCTTTAAAGTAAGCGCTGCACCATTTCATTTTTGGGCACCCGATGTATATCAAGGCGCACCAACAACATCAACAGCATTTATGAGCACAGTAGTTAAAATAGCTGGCTTTGGCGCATTTTATCGGCTAATGTATGGCGCATTTGAATATAGCATTGGTATGTGGTCGGCAACTATTATTGCTATGATTGTATTAACCTTATTAATTGGTAATTTAATAGCTACCCGTCAACACAATTTCAAACGCATGTTGGCGTATTCATCTATATCTCATGCAGGGTTTATGCTCATGACTATACTTTGTGTAGCAGGCTTACACAATGGTGCTACAGCCAATTTATTATTGTATGTAGTAGGCTACGGCGCTGCATCTATCATTGCTTTCACGGTTTTACAATTGGTACATTATAAAACAGGATCAGACGAAATGGAAGCATTTAATGGCTTAGCCAAGCGTAATCCATTTTTAGCTGTTTCATTAGTTATTGCTATGTGTTCAATGGCTGGTATTCCGCTTACAGCAGGCTTTTTTGGTAAATTTTATATGCTATCAAGCATTGTAGAACAAGGCTATTTATGGTTAGCAATAGCAGCAGTATTATGTTCGGCAATCAGTTTTTATTATTATTTTATGGTAATAAAAGCCATGTACTCAAAAGAAAGCGAAACCGAAAACATTCAAATCAACCCATCGCATTTATTTGTATTGATAGTTTGTTTAGCAGCTATTTTTGTATTCGGTATAGCTCCGTTTATCATTCGGGGTTTATTAACTGTTTAAAATAAATGGATAATTTGTATTGAGTTTTTATCATTCATTACCCAATACACATTACTCATTTCTCAATACTAAAAACTAATTTCCACGGCTACGTAGTACAATGGATAGTATAAGAGTTTCCGAAGCTCCAGATTCAGGTTCGATTCCTGACGAAGCCACATTGTTTGTTATTAGTAAAATTCAATATTAATTTATCGTTAATAAATCGTTGCTTAATTATTAAAGAGTAATTTAGAATTATACATTTGCAAAAAATTAAAATAATTACAATGGCACTAGATTCAATCTTTCAATTTTTTGTACCAAAAGATCGTAAGTTTTTTACGTTGTTTGATGAGCAAGCATCTAATCTTGTCTTGATAGCCGAAGCATTAAATAAATTAGTAAATGCTAATTCGCCCGAGAAACAACGCCATTTAGAAAAAGAAATTGAACGCCTTGAACATGTATTAGACCAATGCGCTCATCGTATTTTTTTAGAATTGGGCAAAACTTTTATTACACCATTTGATAGAGAGGATATTCATCGTTTAACTTCATCTATTGATGAAATTGCCGATTATATTCATGGTGCAAGTAAGCGCATGGGAATGTATAAAATAGAGCAATCAACTCCAGCAATGATAAAATTAGCGGAGTTGATTTATCAAAGTACTATTGAATTGCAAAAGGCAATTAATGAATTGCGCAATCTTAAAAATTTAAGAAATATTACAGATGCTTGCGTACGTTTAAACAGCATCGAAAATCATGCAGATGATATTTACGATACTGCTGTTGCAGATTTATTTGAAAATGAAAAGGATGCTATTCATTTAATTAAAATGAAAGAAGTATTATCAGCTTTAGAAACTGCTACAGATATGGCCGAAGATGCAGCCAATGTATTAGAATCTATTATTGTGAAAACAAGTTAATTGTTAATCGTTATTAGTTAATCGTAAAAAAACTTTTATACGTAATAACATTCTAACTCAATAACCAATAACTTTTATCTGAATAAACAAATGGAATTATTAATTATTATTATCATACTGGCTTTGATTTTCGACTATATCAATGGTTTTCATGATGCCGCCAACTCTATAGCTACAGTAGTTTCTACGAAAGTACTTTCGCCATTTCAGGCAGTAATGTGGGCTGCATTTTTTAATGCTATTGTATTATTTCTTTGTCAAAATAAATTGTTGGGTTTCGAATTTAAAGTGGCCGATGCAGTAGCTAAAATTGTAAAAACAGATGCCATTGATTTGTACGTTATTTTAGCTGGATTGGTGGCTGCCATCATCTGGAATTTAATTACTTGGTGGTATGGCATTCCATCTTCATCATCGCACACATTAATGGGCGGTTTTGCAGGCGCAGCCATAGCCAAAGCAGGTTTTGGCGTATTGGCTGATGTGGGCAAAATTTATCAAACCATTGCTTTTATTTTTTTAGCACCATTAATTGGAATGCTGTTGGCATACATTATCACAGTTATTATTCTGCACATTTGTGCAAGAACCAATCCATCGAAAGCAGATAAATGGTTTCGGAAATTGCAGTTGGTTTCATCAGCAGCATTTAGTTTGGGGCATGGTAGTAATGATGCACAAAAAGTGATGGGAATTATTGCTGCAGCATTATTAGTTTACAAAACACAAACTCTAGGATTAGCCAAGGATGCGATTTCTGCCGATTCATGGAATAATGTAATTGCAATAATGAAAGATGGCAAACAAAAAATAACTCACATTCCAACTTGGGTTGAAATTTCATGTTTTTTAGCAATCGCATTAGGCACATTAAGCGGTGGTTGGAAAATTATTAAAACCATGGGAACCAAGATTACCAAAGTAACTCCATTAGAAGGTGTGGCTGCTGAAAGTGCTGGCGCAATAACTTTGTATGCCACTCAAGCATTAGGTATTCCTGTTTCAACTACACATACCATCACTGGTTCAATAGTAGGTGTTGGCTTATCAAAGCGTTTGTCGGCGGTTCGTTGGGGCGTTACTATTAATTTGCTTTGGGCTTGGGTTTTAACCATTCCTGTTAGTGGATTAATGGGCGCATTAATTTATTATATCACCACTTTTTTTACCAAATAATTTATGCAACCGCTTTTTATTAAAAACGAAATACTAATTAACGCTTCTAAAAATATTGTTTGGGATGTGTTAGTTAGACCCGAACATACCAAAAAATATATGTTTGGTTGCGAAACAGTTTCGGATTGGAATGTAGGCAGTTCGCTACTTTGGAAGGGAAGTTATGAAGGCAACGAAATGGTTTTTGTAAAGGGGAATATCGTAGAATTAGCGCCCAATGAATTATTGGTTTACACCGTTATCGACCCAAATAATACAGCTATGATTGATGTCCCCGAAAATTATTTAATCGTTACTTATTCATTAGTTGAAGAAAATAATCAAACTAAATTAACTGTAACACAAGGCGATTATAATAAAGTATTAGAAGGCGAAAAAAGATACAAAGAATCGTACAATAATGGCGAAGGTTGGAATCCGATTTTAGTAGAAATAAAAAAAGTGGCTGAAAGTATTTAAACCGATTTTTCGTAATACATCAGCAATTCATCATCCATTGTAATTTCCTTTTTAAAATGCAAGCCTAATCTTTCAATTAATTTTATGGAAGATTGATTTTCGGCAATGGTAATGGCTGCAATAGTTTCTATTTGCAATTTTTCTTTTGCAAAATTTAAAGTAGCATAGGCAGCTTCAAAAGCAAAACCTTGCTTATTGTAAATGGGTAAAAATGCAAATCCGATATCTATAAATTCTAATTCATCACGTTTTATTAAGCCACATAATCCTATTAAATTTTTGTTGTTTTTTAATTCAACAGCCCAAAAACCAAAACCATTTTTTTGCGAATAATCATTCAATTTATTAATGTATTGCAAGGCATCATTTGTTGAATGAATATTTCTATTGCCAATATATTTTAGCCAACCTTCGGTGTTTAATAACTTAATAATAAACTGTGCATCTTGCGTCGAAAACTCACGAATGGTAAGTCTTTCGGTTTCAAATATTATTTTCATCATTCATTTTTAATGGATGCAAAATAATAAAACAAATTTCAACTCGTTTCGTATCATGTAATTAGCATCTTCGAAAATTCACAACTCCTCTCTGTAGGATAGGATAAAGTTAGGTCATAAAAGAGTAATTTTCGAAGATGCTAATTGTAGTTTTCATTATACAAGCATTTTCAATTAGTTTATAAAAACAAACAATCAAAGCCTTAAGTGCAGTGGCTTCAAATTATTTTTACCTACATAATTTTAAAATAAAAAAGCAATGTTAAATATAGTATTAGATGTAGTTGATTCATCAAAACAAATAGCACAAGCAGTAGCAAACGTGGCTGCGCCCGAACATTTAAGTTTGTTCGATTTAATTATGAAAGGTGGATGGATAATGGTTCCTATCGCCATTTTATTGTTCATTGCTATCTATTTTGTAACCGAAAGATTTTTAGTAATTAATAAAGCTGGTAAGTTAGAAGATAATTTTATGGCTACTATTAAAGACCATATTACCAATGGTAATTTGCAAGGTGCAAAATCTTATTGCAAAGGTAGTGCTTCGCCCATTGCCCGTGTTATTGAAAAAGGTGTAAGCCGAATTGGAAAACCCATTAAAGAAATTGAACGCAGTATGGAAAATGTAGCCAAACTGGAGATATATAAAATGGAACGTTTTTTAATCGTGCTATCTATTGTAGCTGGTATTGCGCCTATGTTTGGGTTCTTGGGTACAATTGTAGGTATGATGAAATTATTTGTTGATATTTCGAATGTAAATAATCCTTCATTAAATACCATTGCAGGTGGTATTAATATTAAAATGGTAACAGCCGCTTCGGGTTTAATTGTTTCCATTTTTGCATTTATTGGTTACCAAATTTTAAATAGTATGATTGATAAAGTGGTAAATAAAATTGAAACCGCATCATTTGAATTTTTAGACTTGTTACAAGAACCAACTGAAAAATAAATGAATTTATCCAGACGAAATAAAAGCCGCCATATCGAAATTTATACCCACTCGATGAGTGATATACTTTTCTTTTTATTGTTTTTCTTTTTGATTGCTTTTACATTAGCAAACCCAAATGTTATAAAATTAACTTTACCAAAAGCCGATACCAACACATCAGCCAAACAAACGGTAGTAGTTAGTATTGATGCCGATAAAAACTTTTCGGTGGGTACAAAACCTGTGGCATTTAGCGATTTAGAAAATGAAATAAAACCATTTTTAGGAAATCAAACCGATCCTGCAATAGTTATTAATGCTGATAAATCGGTGCCGATTGAAGAAGTGGTAAAAGTGATGAATGTGGCTAAAAACTTAAAAGTAAAAGTGGTATTGGCTACCAAACCAATAAATGAATAAGCAATAAAATTGTGGAATATTTTAATTCATGAATCTGAATGAAAAATATTTCTGAAATAAAATGACAACAACCGACGAATTAAAATATCGCTATCAATCTGCTGGAATAACTATTTCAATTGCTATTGTATTGATATTGTTGTTGTATTTTATTCCATACTCAATTGGTAAAATTGCCGAGCCACAAGAAGAAATGGGCATGCTTGTTAATTTAGGAAATAGCGCTGATGGTAGTGGCAATATTCAACCCATTAGCGATGCCGATAAAACGGAAGAAAGCAATGCTAAAAATCATTCGTCGGCGGCTACACAAACCCCCGATGCTGTAAACACACAAGAAACTGAAGATGCTCCATCGGTTGAAAATCATAAATTAACCAATCAAAAAATAAAACCGATTAAGGAGAAGCCAATCGAGAATCCAAAACCTGATCCTGCAAAAATTGAAGCCGAAAGAATTGCTAAAGAATTGGCTGAAAAAAAAGCCAAGCAAGATGCTTTTAGAAATAAGCTGAAAGGTGCTATGAACAACGCTAATAAATCTGTAAGCGAAGGCGAAGGTAAAGGAAATGCAGACCAAGGTGTAGTAAACGGCGACCCTAATGCAAAGAATCATTTTGGTGAAAATACAGGACCAGGAACGGCTGGTGCAGGTTGGAGTATAAAAGGTAAAATTGGTTCAAGAGGTGTAAGAAAACGCCCTTCAATTATTGATAATTCGAAAGAAGAAGGAAAAATTGCTATAAACATTACTGTTGATGACCAAGGCAATGTAATCAATGCAAAATTTACCGAAAAAGGTTCAACCAATACAAGTGCATATTTAAGAGGATTGGCGTTAAAAGCTGCTAAAGAAATTAAATTTAACCCTAAGCAAGACGCCGATGATGAATCGGGGACTATAATTTTTAGATTTAAAAATAATTAAAATATAGTTAAATACACGAAATTCTAAAACATGATTGCAATAAAAAAGCCGATACAATTTGTATCGGCTTTTTTATTGCAAGAGAAAAAATTATTTTTTAGGTGCTGGCTGAATAACTTTAGCTGGTGTGCCATTAGCTGGTGCAACTGGCGTAGGCGCAGTAATATTCAATTCTTTTTTCACCAATTCCATAATATTATCACTGTCTTGTGCATATAAAAAAGCACCTACACTTGTATCAAATACATAAGCATAGCCATTTTTCTTAGCTACATCTTTAATAGCCGATTCTGCTTTTTTCAAAATGGGGTTATATAATTCTTCTTTTTTCGCAGCCACTTTTTCTTGAGCCGATTGTTGAAAATCTTGAATCAATTTTTCTTTCTGTCCAATTTCCTTTTGTTTAATTTCTTTAACAGGATCAGTCATCAATTTTTCTTTAGTTTGATAATCCTGAACCATAGCTTGGTAATCAGCAACCATCGATTTCATTTGTTCTTCTAATGATTTTTGATAAGTTTCTAACTGTGCATCTGCATCTTTTAAACCTGGCATCATTTGAATTAATTCGCCCGAATTAATATGACCAAATTTTGGAGATTGGGCAAATGATTTTGTACTAAATAATGTTGCAATGGTAATGGCGATAACTAAAATTTTTTTCATTTTTTTGTTGGATATATTTTGTTTGTTTTTTGTTCAGATTTTTTGCGGTGGCAAATGTAAGTAAAAAAAAGTGAGCCTATTATTTTTTCCTTTACTCTATAAACTCATCAATGATGCCATTTATTATGCGATATTAATTTTATTACTTAATAATATTTGAATTCAAAAAAATCATAAACTGTATTTTAGTTTTATAAAATCAATAGCTCTTATGAAAATGGGTTTATACCATAGTGTATAAGGTGCCGTATCTGATATGATATAATAAGCTGGAAATAGAAAGCAAATGATAGCAATAGTTAAAAATAAATATCGCCATTCGCCACTATTTAATTTATTTTTTAAAATTAATACTGCTATAAAAATAAGTGGAAAAATATAAGCTCCGCTTCTAGTTTTATCAAATACTAAAATAGATGAAAGTGTAAATATTCCTATTATCAACAATAAAATAAAAGTTTTTAAATATTGTTTTTGATAAATCAGAAACAATCCTAACACTATAATTAACAACCAATATCCTTCTAAAAATGTCCACATTGCCATACCCCAAAAATCAGTATCTGCTAATACTTTGGTAATAGTTGTACCGCCAGTTTTTGTGTGTAAATTAAAAATTAATTGAATCGTTAATCTTAAAATTATTGCAATCAAAATTCCTAAGAATACAGCAATGGACGATTTATGTTTTTTGAAACTAAATGAAATTTCATTTTCGGAATTTAAAATTACATGAAATAAAAAAACCAAACAGCATGATAAATAGGCTCTTTCATCAGTAAAACAAGCTAATATTATACTACTTAAAATGATGAAATTATTTCGGGAAAGAATGGCTGTTAGAATAAAAAAATAAGCAATGCCATCAAACCAAGTATTAATATCGGTAAAGCCTGCATGACCTACATAAATAAAAGTAAAACCAATTGTGCCTAATACAGCAATGGTTTTATCATCTAATAATTTTAAGAACACTTGAAGCAAGAAGAATAAAAACAAAAAATTTATTATCCACATAAATGCTACTGTAGCCCAATTATTAAACTGAAATATTTTGGCTATTAATGGAACCGTAATTCTAAAAGTTTTTTTTGCAGCATGCGATGCATCATTGTATGGTGGCTGCTTAAATAAATTTTCTTTTTTGAAATTATAGCTTTCCCAATTTTCATTTTTAAAAGCTGTAGGCAAATAAAAAAAAGCACCTGTTGAAAATATAAAAGAGGCAATGGTTAAAATTAATGTGGTTTTCCATTTCCAATATTTACTATTTGAAAATGTATGAATGGGGTTAAAAATAAATTGCTCAAGAGATTGGAATAAAAAACTCATAATTTAAATGGTTCAATTTTTTTTAAGAAATAATGGGTTCTAATTTTTCTTCATTTTCTTTTATCCAATCGTATATTTCTTGCATAATTTGTTTTACGCCAATCTGTGGTTTCCAGCCTGTAGCTTCTGTTATTGCTGTATTGTCAGTTATATAAACTCTTATATCAGCTTGCCTATTTTCAAGTATTGGTTTAATCGGAATTATATTTCCAGTGATGCTACTGCAAATGTTGGTTAGTTCTAAAAGCGATGTGCTTACACTTTCGCCACCACCTACATTAAATATTTTACCATTTACTTTTTCCATATCGTGCATTTGTATATCAATCAATCTATACAAATCTGTTACGTGCAAAATATCTCTTATTTGTTTACCAGTGCCACCGTATCCATTATAAGTCAATTGTTTTTTCCAAAAATGTTTTGCCATCCAAAGTACTACTACGCCTTGATCGGCTTTGCCCATTTGCCATGGACCTGTTAAAACACCACATCTATTTATTACTGTTTTAATATTCATAAACTGGTTGTATTCCTGAATAATTAATTCGGAAGCTAACTTTGTAGCACCATACAACGAACGAAAACCTTTTAATGAAAAATCTTCATTTAAACCATTTTTTGAAATGCCAGGCATTGATTGATTTGAAGATACTGTGAATCGAGTAGCATCTTCTGTAAATTCAATTTTTTCAATATTTTCAATTGGGTAAACTCGGCTTGTTGATAGAAAGATAAAATCGCTTTTATGTTTTGCTGCAAAGGATAAGCAATTTAATGTACCTACTAAATTTGTGTTTAATAAATAATCGGGTGATGAGCTTAAACCTGCTAAAACCGAAGGTTCGGCAGATGCTTCTATTACAGTATCGCAGGCTGTAATGGCTTCAAAATCTTCTTTGTTTCTAATATCGCCATGTACAAAATTAATACCTGCCAAAGCTAATCTAGGTATATTTAATTCGCTTCCTTTTCGCTTTAAATTATCCATACAGAATATTTCATACAATGGATAATTCTTTTTTAACAATAATGCTAATGAACTGCCTACAAAGCCTGCTCCACCTGTAATAAGAATTTTTTTTGCCATATTTTTATACTATTTTTATTGAATTATGTTGAAGGAAATGATTGATATTTAGTCTTTAATGCTTGGGTTTTAATTTTAAAAAAATGGTTTGAATAATGATTGCTGCTGGAATTAACAACAAAACATCTACTGGCAATAAGTACCTCATTTCAATATTTCTTAATTGTGGCATTGTACCAAAACAAATTAAAAAATACCAACCCAAAAAATTTATCAGAATGAATAAAAATGGTTTTTTATCAAGCTTCGATTTTAATAAAATCCATATACAAGCAAATAATCCTATTAGCAATAATATGCTACGATAAAAAAATATAATGGGTACTAATTTCAATATCGGCGATTGTGTTCTGGATGTAGATAGCTGACTTTTAAAAAAGCATTTAGTAAGATTTTCTAATGGCAATGTAACCCAATAATGATAGGCATTTTGTTTTATCTGATGTTCACGTAGTAATAAAAATGTTTTAGCAATTTCAGTATCACATGCGGTATCATTTGGCGATAATCGATGCCCTTGCCAATAGCCACTCCAACAGCTAAATGCATAACTACAATGTTGTGCTTTATAAATAGCATTCATTAATATTGCCGAATCGGCAGGCACAGCAAATGCGGCTTTATCAATTGTGAATTTTTCATTGCGCATAATGTTTGTCCAAGCTGGATCCCACTTGCTTTGCACTGAATAAATATATTGCATATAGTTTACCGTGGCATCATTCCATACGCCGCCGCTTCCTCTTAAATCTTGAAATAAAATTATTTTATGATGAAACAAATAATTGCGCATTGGATATAATCCGTAGGTAAATAAAATTGTTATACTCATTATACTTATGCATCTCAAAAAATAGATAAAATTTTTACGTTGATAAATTAATTCTATTAACCCAATTATTGGAATGGTTAAAATAGTTTGTGGTCGAATCAATGTACCTATTCCAATTGATAAGCCAACCCAAAACCACTTGTGTTTCGATTCTGATTTCGAGTAAAAATATAACGTTAACAAAGAACATAATGCGCCTAATGAATCGCTCATTAAAACAGGGCACCATAAAATAATGATGGGATGTGTGGCGTATAAAAAACCGAGCAAAATTCCAGTAGTTTCATTCCAAATATTTTTTCCAATTTTGTAAATTAAATAAATGGAATACACATCTAGCAATATTTGAATAATGCATATAATATATAAATTTTGAGGTTCGCCTGTAAGTAAAGTAATTAATCCAACAAAAAAAGAATAGCCTGGCATTCGGCTGTAGTAGCCCAGTTCATGGTTTAGGTTAACTGTATAAGCACCATGATAAATAAGATTTTTAAATGAAATCAATGAAGCTCCAAAATCGCCACCACTAAAAAATATAGTTTCCATTCCAAGATATGCTCTTGCAAAAATGGGAGAGAAAAAAAACAAATAAATAAGCCTGAGAATAAAACCAAGTACAAGCAAAAAAATAATGGTTCTTTTTTCAGATGAAAAGAATATTTTTTTAATCATTCGCAAAAATATTTTTTAACTATGAAGATAGAACGGTTCTGTGTTTCGATATAAATACGGTAAACATATTCGCCAATAATTCCTAAAAAAACAAGCTGAACACTTCCGAAAAAATAGATGCTACTTAAGGTGCTCATCCAACCTGGCGATGCTATGCCCATCATTTTATGAACGATTGAAATTGCCAATACAACCATAAAAGAAATTACACCAAACAACCCTGCATAAATGCATAGTTTAATAGGAAAATCTGAAAAAGAAAAAATGGCATTAAATGCTAATGAAAATAATTTCGAGAAATTCATTTTGGCTTCGCCAGCAGCTCTATCGGGTCTTTCATAATCAACAAAGCCTTGATTAAAGCCAATAAAAAATCTTAAGCCTGGTAAATATCTTGTCTTTTCGGTTTGAGCTAATAATGCTTCTAATGCAATTTTATTCATTACCGAAAAATTGCCAACATTACTAGGAGCATTTATTTTACTGATTTTATTAAAAATAATATGGAATAATTTGATGCTCATTTTTTTATTAAATGATTCATTTCTTTCGGTACGCTTGCCATACACTACATCAAAATCTTCATTTTTACATTTCAAATACATCGGTTCAATTACTGCTGGTGGATCTTGTAAATCGCCATCCATCATGGCAATATAATTTCCTTTTGCATGCGCTAAGCCTGCTGTATAAGCCGATTGATGACCAAAATTTCGACTTAACATTACTAATTTTACTTTACTATTATTTTTTCGATTAGCTAAAATTTTAGAAACACTTGAATCTTTACTTCCATCATCCACTAAAATAATTTCATAATCGGGCGTAATTTTTTCAATTGCCGATACAGTTTCTGAAATTAATTGGTCAATAATTTCTTCTTCATTAAATATTGGTATTACTACAGATAACTCCATAATTGATTTTTGCAAATATATATTTTTGATTAGGATAAATAGAACATATCAATCAAATCATTTCATCATTAACTAATCTTTCCCCACACTTTTTTCTCTACTTCTACATTCCTAATTAATTGCAACATACGTTGATGTTCGGGCTTTTGAAGCAAAGCATCTTCATCTAAAATAGCGTTGGCTTTATCTCTTGCCGTTTGCAAAATTTGTTGGTCTTTAGCCAAGTTTGCAATATGCAAATTCATCACCCCACTTTGTTGTAATCCTTCAATATCGCCAGGTCCACGAAGTTGCAAATCAACTTCAGCAATAATAAATCCATCATTGGTGCTGCACATGGTTTTCATTCTTGTACGAGCATCAGCACCTAATTTTTTTCCTGTCATCAATATACAATACGATTGGTCCGCTCCTCTACCCACTCTTCCACGAAGTTGATGAAGCTGCGAAAGCCCAAATCTTTCAGCACTTTCAATTACCATCACACTTGCATTTGGCACATTTACACCCACTTCAATAACGGTAGTTGCCACCATTATTTGTGTTTCGCCTTTTACAAATTTTTGCATTTCATATTCCTTATCTTCTGCTTTTTGTCTGCCATGTACAATACTTAATTTGTAATTAGGCAATGGAAATTCACGGCTGATACTTTCATAGCCATCCATCAAATCTTTTAAATCCAATTTCTCACTTTCTTCAATTAATGGATACACAATATACACTTGTCTGCCCTTTGCAATTTCATCTTTTAAAAATCCAAATAATTGTAAACGATGTGAATCAAATTTATGAATTGTTTTGATGGGCTTACGTCCTGGCGGCAATTCATCAATCACACTGCTATCTAAATCGCCATACAAAGTCATGGCTAAAGTTCGTGGAATGGGTGTGGCAGTCATCACCAAAATATGTGGCGGTATTGTATTTTTTCGCCACAAAGCAGCACGTTGTTGCACACCAAATTTGTGTTGTTCATCCACCACCGCTAAACCTAAATTTTTAAATTGAACAGTATCTTCAATTAAGGCATGAGTGCCAATTAAAATATTTATTTCGCCACTTTCTAATTGGCTTTGAATCAATTTTCTTGCTGCTGTTTTTGTTGAACCACTTAAAATTGAAACCTTAATATTTAAGTCTTTTAATAAATTGCTAATGCCTTCAAAGTGTTGTTGTGCCAATATTTCAGTAGGTGCCATAATGCAAGCTTGAAAGCCATTATCAATCGCCATCAGCATACTCATTAATGCCACAATTGTTTTTCCGCTGCCTACATCGCCTTGCAAAAGTCGATTCATTTGTTTGCCACACAACACATCTTTTCTGATTTCACGAATCACTATTTTTTGAGCATTCGTCAATTCAAACGGTAAATAATTTTTGTAAAAAATATCGAAGTAGTTATCAATTTTTTCAAACACAAAACCAGGCGTAGATTGATGTCTGTCGATTTTTGTTCTTAACAATCTTAATTGAATTAAAAACAATTCTTCAAATTTTAATCGCCGTTCAGCTTGTTGTTGTACTGCACTATTTTTCGGAAAATGAATGTTGTGAATCGCATCAAATCGCATCATCAATTTTAATTCTGAAATTAAATTGGGTGGCAAAATTTCTACCACATCATGTGGTTTAATTTGCTGCAATAATGTTTTTTGAATCTTCGCCAAAGCCTTGCTGGAAAAGCCTTTGAACTTTAATTTTTCAGTCGTAGAATAAACAGGATACAAACCACTTTGCACACCATCGGCATTTATTTCTTTCACCAATTCAATTTCAGGATGCGGAAAATTATAGCGATTGTTGAACAATTGTGGTCTTCCAAAAACTACATATTCTTGATGGAGTTGAATAGATTTTTCCATCCATTGCACACCCTTAAACCATACCAATTCGCAAACACCAGTTGCATCTTTAAATGTAGCAACCAAGCGTTTTTGACGGTTTTCGCCCAATGTTTTTATCGAAATAATAATGCCTTTTAGTTGGTAATATTTTTCATCGCTATCAATTTCGTTGATGCTTGCAAATGCAGTCCTATCAATGTATCGAAATGGATAATGCTGCAACAAATCGCCAAAAGAAAAAATGTTCAATTCTTTTTTCAGCAATTCGGCTCGGGCAGGTCCAACGCCTTTTAAATACTCAATTGGTTGTTGTAATAAATTTTCCAAAATGAAAAAATGGTGAGCGAAAATAAATTAATCTTTCAATCTTTTATCAATTGAGAAAGGCGAAGTTTCAACCACCTGGACTTTAGTATACAATTTATGGTATGGGTTCAACAAAATATTAAATTCATTAGGTACTACAGATGAAGGCACTTTCATGGCTAAATATTTTTCTTCTTTCAAAAAAATATCTCCAATTTTTTGAGTAGAAAATGAAATTGGATTTGATTGCCAATCATTAGGCAAATCATTTTTCGGGAAAATTAAAATTGAATTATCTGGAATTTTAATTTGTACTAATTGCAAAAATTTTGGTAAAATAGTATGCGGTATATTTACTAAAATTTCTAACATACACAACGAAATATTTTCGCTACAATACAACATTGGCAAGCCTTTGCTATTCCACCTACCGCCAAATTTTTCAGCACCAATTCCACTTAAATCATTGGCATATTTTTGTTTTGACAATCTAAATACAACCATAATTAAGCTAAAATTCCATGTTCAATTCTTCCCAATTCATCTTTAATCATTTGTATTCCAAATGAGTTATCCATTATTTCCATGGGCTTAATATTTCCTAAACTAGTATTTTGAATTTGAATCCATTGATAAAAATTATTAGCATCATCAAATACTTCAATACCACGATTAAAAAGTAAAACAATTTCTAAGATTTTTTCAGCATAAATAGGTTCAAATTTCTTTTTATCTTTTTTATAACGCTGTAAAGTACGTTCTGAAATGTGCAAAACATCACTCCAATCAGATTGATTAAAAGGAACTTTTGTGGTAAGTGTTTCAAATGAATTAAAATAAAAACCATGCTGCGAAGCGCTTACCAAGTAGGTAGCAGCAGGCTCTTCGGCGGTTGACAATTTATCTTCTACAATTTTATATTCTTTTGATTTTTTCATACTACTGACATTTGTCGTACAAATATACGCCACTTGTCATTTATTTCCAAATTTATTTTAAATTTATTCTTTTTAATATGCTTATCAAAAATCCTAAGATTACAATTAATGTTCCTATCCAAAGTAAATTGATGTAGGGAAATTCTAAAGCTTTTAGTGTTATATAATCAACTACAGGCTCGGTTTCAGCAATTCCTAATTCAACGCTATTTTCTGTTGGAATAATCTGATTTACAAATATTCTAATGCCTAATTCATTTACTTTGTCTTCAATCGGTATAGCCATCGAATTTCTAATTAAATAAACCGATTCAGTATTAAAACTATTGGTAGCATTATATACTTTGCAGCGAATAGATGCCGCCACATCACTACTTTGCACCACGATATCTTTTCTTAGTATTTCATTCGAAATGCTTTGAAAAATAATTTTTGTTCCTTTTAAATTAATGGTATCCCCTTTTTTTAATTTATAAAATTTATAATCTTTTTGATTTACTGGTGCATCGGCTTTTTTCTTATCTGCCGTTGCTGTAACAATGGTATAAATATCTTTTGTAAAATAATGACGGGTTGATGGATTATTTACCGACCCCATTTTTTTATTCTCTTGAATATTTGGATACAAGAAAAATCTTTCGGCAATGCTGCTATCGGCATTACGTTTTACATATTGAACTTTATAATAAGTGTTAGGTGGTGATGTACTATCACCCACATAAGTTATTTCATAACCTTGTAATTTTTCTGTTGTGTTTTTCATCAACAGCATATTTTCACGTTTCATCGTTTCATCAAATCCTTTACCCATTAACCCACTTGTAGGCGAATTGCTAGTAATCACTTTTTGCTTGTATGATGAAATTAAAATTCCAATCAACATCAATCCAAAGCCAACATGAGCAATACTTCCACCCCAATTCATGAAATTCTTTTTTAATTTATACAAATATTTTAGATTGAAAATAATAGCAAAAATTGCTGCCAACATCATAAACCAATATGCAATTACTGCTATTTCAAAATACCATATGCAAAAGCTTGTAATTGTTGATGCAATCAAAGAATTAATTGCAATTTCTTTCAGAAACAGTGTTATATCAGATGATTTATATCTTAAATATTGAGTGAACGAAACAAGCAATCCAACCAAAATTGCAATC
The DNA here is from genome assembly GCA_046051225.1 of Bacteroidota bacterium. Lineage (GTDB taxonomy): Bacteria > Bacteroidota > Bacteroidia > Chitinophagales > CAIODY01 > CAIODY01. The sequence goes on from JBJOOR010000014.1 coordinate 71,015, forward strand.
CATACTTGTATTTTATTATAGTGTTGAATAGCATTTGTAGGCGGAGCCCAATTTGTACCTAACAATTTATTGAATACAGGAATTGAAGTAGTAAACGTGATTTGAAATAAAGAAACTAAAAATACCAATGCACCAATAAACATCCAAAATTCTCTCGATTCAACTTTCTCTTCCTTTTCAGGTTCTTGTATATTTTTAAATCGGAAAATAAATAGAAAAATAAATGGAATTAGGAAAGCAATAATATTAAAAACTAATTGACCACCTAATCCTAAATCGGTAAATGCATGAACCGAAGATTCGCCAAGAATGCCACTTCGTGTTAAAAACGATGCATATAAAACTAATAAAAATGAAAGCCCCAATAATACATAAGTTGCCTTTTGAGCATGACCACTATGACGATAAGCCAACAAAGTATGAATACCAGCAATTAACGTAAGCCAAGGCATGATGGATGCATTTTCAACAGGATCCCATGCCCAATAACCGCCAAATGACAAAGCCTCATACGCCCAAGCAGCACCCATCATAATCCCTGTAGAAAGTGCAACACCACTAAATAAAGCCCAAGGCCACACTGCTTTTGTCCAATCATCAAAATCTTTTTTCCACCAACCTGCAATGGCATAAGCAAATGGAACTACGGTAGATGCAAATCCTAAAAACAAAACGGGTGGATGAATAACCATCCAATAATTTTGCAGTAATGGATTTAAACCATTCCCATTTGTTACAAAAGTTAAATAATTAGGTTGCTTAAATATTGGCGCATTTGCCATTACATCTCGTAATAAAGTAAATGGATTACTCCCAATTTTAAAATCAAATACATAAATTCCTAACAACATCGATGCTAAAAAAAACTGACTAAATGCAATAATTGAAACCACTGGTGCTTCCCATTTTTTAGCAGTTTTTATCAACGCTAAACCCAACACCATTTGCCAAAACATCCATAATAAAAAACTACCTTCTTGTCCTTCCCAAAAACAGCTAATCATGTAATGTACAGGCAATTCTAAACTACTATGCCGCCAAGCATAATGGTACTCGAAGTAATGATTATAGATGATGAAAAATAAACTAAAAAATGTAGTAAGTACGCCTATAGCCATTGCTGCAAAAGCCCAACGTCCAACTATTAAAAAACTATTTTGTTCAGCTTCATCTTTTTTATTGGTAGAAATAAAATAAGCAATTGCTGAAATTAATGAAGCAATAAAAATTGTGATTACTCCTAAATGCCCTAACTGCCCAGGCAATAAATGTTCGCCTTCAAATATTGTTGTCATAATGTTGCAAAGATGTGAAAAAATGGTGTTTGAAAATATTATTTACTAAAGTAAATTGATTTATGGCTTTTGTAAATTAAGTTGAAGTACAAAATGAATATGAACTATATAATTTTAAATAAAACAAAACTACATTTGTGGCTCTAAACAATAATCATAAAAATATTTTAACATGTTTGATTTAATAGTAATTGGTAGTGGTCCAGGTGGATATGTAGCAGCAATAAGAGCTTCGCAGTTAGGTTTAAAAACTGCTATAATAGAAAAATCTGAATTGGGTGGCATATGTTTAAACTGGGGTTGCATACCTACAAAAGCATTATTAAAAAGTGCTCAAGTATTTAATTATATGAAACATGCAGCCGATTATGGTTTAGAAATAAGCGATGCAAAAGCTGATTTTGGGGCTGTGGTAAAACGCAGTCGTGGTGTGGCTGATAACATGAGCAAAGGCATTCAGTTTTTAATGAAAAAAAATAAAATTGAAGTAATCATGGGAACTGCAAAATTAGTTCCGGGCAAAAAAGTAGAAGTTACTTCGGCTGATGGCACAAAGAAAAATTATGAAGCCAAAAATATTATTTTAGCTACTGGTGGCAGAAGCCGTGAACTGCCAAATTTAAAACAAGATGGTAAAAAAGTAATTGGCTATCGTGAAGCCATGGTATTGCCCCAAAAGCCAGCAACCATGATAGTTGTAGGCGCAGGTGCTATCGGGGTTGAGTTTGCTTATTTTTATAATGCAATGGGAACAAAAGTTACTATTGTTGAATTTGCACCACGAATTGTACCCGTTGAAGATACCGATGTATCAAAAGAATTAGAACGTAATTATCGTAAACAGGGCATTACAATTTTAACAGATTCATCTGTATTAAGCGTTGATACAAATGGCAGCGGCGTAAAAGCAAAAGTAAAAACACCAACTGGCGAACAAATTTTAGAAGCTGATATTTTATTAAGTGCTACAGGTGTAACTGCTAATATAGAAAATATTGGTTTAGAAGCTTTGGGCATTAAAACAGAAAAAGGCAAAGTATTAGTGGATGGATATTATCAAACAAATGTACCTGGTATTTATGCCATTGGCGATTTATTGGCTACGCAAGCATTAGCCCACGTGGCAAGTGCCGAAGGTATTATTTGTGTTGAAAAAATTGCTGGTCATCATCCCGAAACTATTGATTATAATAATATTCCAGGTTGTACTTATTGCTCACCTGAAATTGCTTCGGTGGGTTATACCGAAGAAGCTGCAAAAAAAGCTGGTTACGAAATTAAAGTAGGCAAATTTCCATTTACAGCAAGTGGTAAAGCAAGTGCTGCTGGAGCAAAAGAAGGATTTGTAAAAGTAATTTTCGATGCTAAATATGGCGAATGGTTAGGCGCACATTTTATTGGTGCAAACGTAACCGAAATGATTGCCGAAGTGGTTGTAGCTCGTAAATTAGAAACTACAGGGCATGAAATTATCAAAGCCATTCATCCACACCCAACCATGAGCGAAGCTGTGATGGAAGCAGCAGCAGCAGCCTATGGCGAAGTAATTCATATTTAATTTTGAATAATAAATTTATTGAAATAACATGTAAATACTCATAGTATGAAAAAAATAATTTGTACAATTTTATTTATTTTTACAGGAATGAGTGTTTTTTCGCAGTCATCATTGATGAATGTTGTATGCGATTCTATAAATTCAAAACGAGCATATTGTTCTTCATTTACAAACTTGAACAATCATAATGCTGAAGTTTTTGGCCCAGGTGTAAACGCAGGTGGGGGTTATACAGCTGATGATTTATTGCAAACAGATTTATCATTATTACAGCCAAATGCTATTATTGATTCTGCTTTTTTGGAATTAAGTCCTGATAGTAATTGGAACAATATTAACCCAGGCGGAACAGAAGATAACTCGGTTACAATTAGTTTAATAACTAGTATATGGAATCAAAATACAGTTAATTATACTTCTGAACCTACTTGCTCAAGCAATAACCAAATAATTATTCCAGCCTCAACTTTGCCATTTCATTATAATAAATTTGATGTTACAAGTTGGGTACAATATTGGGTAAATCAGCCATTGTTAAATTACGGATTAAAGTTATCTCCAATAAATACTTCAGGCGCATCTCAACGAAGATATTGCTGGGCTTCTAGTACCAATCCAAAAGTAAGTATTCGACCTAAATATAAAATTTATTATAGACTACCAACAGGCTTAAATTATCAATCATCTCAAAGTTCAATTGCAGTTTTTATAGCAAAAAATGATGAAATAAAAATTGAAGGTATAGCTGCTAATGAAATTGTAAAATCTATTATAATTACAAAAATTGATGGCACAATTTGTTATTATAGAACTGATAAAATACTTTTACCAATCTTCATTAATAATTTACCTAACAATACTTATATTATTAGTGTTGAAACAAATTTGGGAAAAGTATGCCGCAAGTTTTTAGTAGAAAAATAAATAAAATAGTATTTTAAGTTGATGTTGCAAATATCAGTATCATACTTTAAATATTTTCATCCTTCTTTATAAACATATTACCTATATCATTTTAAAGCGCCGTATTTTTTAATATTTTTGTTCACTTTATAAATGATTTTACTTTTACAAATATTATTTTGGTGTTGTATTTTAGCTGTGGGCTATACCTATTTCTTTTTTCCGATGCTGATAAAAAAAATAGCGAAAGGCAAATTAACTAACTCAATTTGTTTTACAAAAGATGACCAATTGCCTGTGGTGGCTATCATTATGTCTGTTTTTAACGAAGAAAAAGTATTAGCAGAAAAATTAAATTCGGTATTAGAACTTAATTATCCACTAAATCGGATTCATTTTTTTATTGGTAACGATGCAAGTACAGATTCTACATCCCAAATTTTGCAACAGCATCAAGCAAAGTTTGAAAATTTTAATGTTGTAAATAATATTATTCAATCAGGCAAAACAAGTTTTATTAATAAGCTTAGCAAAATGGCCAAAAATAAATTGGGCGATGAAGCTATTTTTATTTTAACTGATGCTAATGTGATGTTGGAAAAAGATTTATGTTTTGAATTAGTAAAACATTTTAAGAATCCAAAAATTGGAATTGTAGGAGCTAATGTGATGAACACATCGCATAAAGAATCGGCAGTGGCTGATATGGAAACCATGTATATTAGTCGTGAAAATGAAATTAAATTTAATGAAGGGCTTTTGAATGGCGCTATGATGGGGGCATTTGGCGCTTGTTATGCCATCAAGGCTTCGGCAATAAAATCCGTACCCGAACATTTTTTGATGGAAGATTTTTATATTACAATGCAAGTACACAACCAGCAATTACAATGCATTATGGAGCCTAAAGCTATATGCTATGAAGATGTGCCAGGCAATATGCTTATTGAATTTAAACGCAAAAGCCGCATTGCAGCAGGTAATTTTCAAAATTTTTTTCAATTTACCAATTGGTTATTCAAGCCATTTTCAGCCGTTGGATTTGCTTATATATCGCATAAAGTATTGCGTTGGCTTACACCATTTTTAGCCATTATCAGCATAGTGTTGGTAGCTATTTTATCTAATTATTATTTGGTGTATTATTATATTTTTTGGTATAAATTTTTGTTTTGGATTTTCTTTTTTGGAGATATTGTTTTAGTGTATTTTAATATACACATTAAGCCATTGCGAATGCTTACTTATTTTTATTTTATGAATGTAGCTATACTTATAGGATTTTTTAATTTTTTAAAGGGTATAAAAACATCAGCTTGGAAACCCACAGATAGAAACGTGAAGGAATAAGGTTTTAAATTAAATTAATATGGCAAATACTATTGCCAATAATTATTAATTTATATTTGTTTTCATGAAAAATTTAAAGCCTCGAACAGTTTCATTTTTAGCATCACTTATTTTAGCTTTTGCCTTAGGTATTATTAATTTTTATTTTGATAAAACGTGGCTTATAGCTTTAATCATAACTCTTACGGCATTTATAAGCTCATATTTTATTTATCTTTATTTGGTAGAACAATTTATTTATAGGCGAATAAAATTAATTTATAAATCTATCCACTCTTTAAAATTGGGCAAAGACTTAAAAGATGCTTTGGGCGAAAAAATATCTGATGATCCATTAGGTGATGTAGAAAAAGAAGTTGAAAGTTGGAGCATAGACAAAAAAGACGAATTAGAAGATTTGCAAAAATTAGAAAAATTTCGCCGTGAATTTTTAGCCAACCTTTCTCATGAATTTAAAACGCCACTATTCAGCATTCAAGGCTATTTACACACTTTAATTGATGGTGCAATTGATGATAAAAATGTAAACAAAAAATTTTTAGAAAAATCTGCCAATAGTGTTGAACGATTAGTAAATCTAGTTTCTGATTTAGAAGAGATTTCGAAGCTTGAAAAAGGTGAAATAAAAATTGTTTACGAAGATTTTGATGTACATAAATTAGCCGAAGATGTAATGGATGAGTTAGAAGAAAAGGCGAATAAAAATAAAATAAAATTTGGTATAAAAAAAGGAACCGATAGAAGCTGGAAAGTAAATGCTGACAAAGAAAAAATACGACAAGTAATTACCAATTTAATTGATAATTCGATAAAATACGGAAAGCAAGGCGGCGAAACGGTAATTAGTTTTTATGATATGGATGAAAATATTTTAATAGAAATTACTGATAATGGAATAGGCGTAAATGAAGAACATTTGCCTCGATTATTTGAACGATTTTATAGAGTAGATAAGAGTAGAAGCCGTGATGCTGGCGGAACAGGCCTTGGTTTAGCAATTGTAAAACATATCATTGAAGCTCATAATCAAGTAATTAATGTACGCAGTACAATGAATATTGGAAGTACATTTGGGTTTACATTAAGAAAGGCCGAAGGATAATTAATGCCAAGGCTTAATTATTGTTTTTTAAAAACATTTTTTTTGATATAATTAATTTTCAATTTACTTTATTGTATTAAATCACAAATGAATTTTGTTTTTTTGTAGAAATAAATAAATGATGGAAATAATAATTGAACAAGCTTGGGATAACAGAGAATTGCTTCAACAAAAAGAAACAATTGATGCCATTGAACATATCATTGAAGAATTAGATAAAGGTAGAATACGTGTGGCAGAGCCAACTTCAGAAGGTTGGAAAGTAAACGATTGGATAAAAAAAGCGGTGATAATGTATTTCCCCATTCGTAAAATGGAAACATGGAATGCAGGCAAAATGGAGTTTCATGATAAAATGGAATTGAAGAAAAATTTTGCCGAACAGGGTGTTCGAGTAGTGCCACATGCTGTTGCACGATATGGTGCTTATTTAGCAAAGGGTGTAATCATGATGCCATCGTATGTAAATATTGGCGCTTATGTAGATGAAGGCACAATGGTAGATACATGGGCTACAGTGGGTAGTTGTGCGCAGATTGGAAAGCATGTACATTTAAGTGGTGGCGTAGGCATTGGTGGTGTGTTAGAGCCTGTACAAGCAGCACCTGTAATTATTGAAGATAATTGCTTTGTGGGTTCAAGATGTATTGTAGTAGAAGGCGTAAGAGTGTGTAAAGAAGCCGTATTAGGAGCAAATGTGGTACTTACAGCATCTACAAAAATTATTGATGTAACAGGTAATGAACCGAAAGAATACAAAGGATTTGTACCCGAAAGAAGTGTTGTAATTCCAGGCAGTTATACTAAAAAATATCCTGCTGGCGAATATCAAGTACCTTGTGCATTAATCATTGGCACACGAAAAGAATCAACCGATAAAAAAACAGCATTGAATGATGCATTAAGAGATTTTGGCGTAAGCGTTTAGGCTATCCTTATTCTATAACAAGTATCTAACAACTAAATTATGTGCGGCATAGCAGGCTATTTTTCTACTGACAAATCATTTGAAAAAAATGAATTGGAAAACATTACCAATTCAATGCCTCATCGTGGTCCAGATGCAGCAGGATTTTATTGGAATGAGAATCAAACTTGTGGTTTGGGGCATCGCCGATTAAGTATTATAGATTTAAGTACAGCCGCCAATCAGCCTATGTACAGCCATTGCAAGCGATATGTGATGATTTTTAATGGTGAAGTTTTTAATTATCAGCAAATAGCTGATGAATTACAAGAACAACATTTAAAAAAACATGGCAGCAAAATTCAATTCAACACACACTCCGATACCGAAGTTATTTTAGAAGCATTTTGTTTTTGGGGAAATGATTTTGTAAACAAATTAAATGGCATGTTTGCTATCATAATTTATGATACACAAACGCATAAATTATTTATCTATCGTGATAGATTAGGCGTAAAACCAATCTATTATTTCTATCAAAATAATGTACTCGTTTTTGGTTCGGAATTAAAAGCAGTATTGCAATTCTCAATAGTTAAAAACAAAACAGAAATTGATAATGAGGCGCTAAATCAGTACTTGCATATTGGCTACATTGCCGAACCATTAAGCATTTACAAATATATTAAAAAATTTCCTGCTGGTGCTTTTGCCGAATTAGAAAAAGGGAAATTTGAAATAAAATATTATTGGAAAGCAGAAGATAGAATTGAATCAATCATTCATCACAATTTTATTGATACTAAATTAGAATTAAAAAACTTGTTGTTGGATTCAGTAAAACTGCGTATGATTAGTGATGTACCCTTCGGTACTTTTTTAAGTGGCGGTATTGATAGCAGCTTAATTACAGCCATGGCGCAGCAAAATTCATCAGTGCCTATTAAAACATTTTCAATTGGTTTTAAAGAAGCTAAATACAATGAAAGCCAATTTGCAAAACAAGTTTCTAATCATTTAAAAACACATCATCACGAATTTGTTGTAGGCGAAAAAGATGCCATGGAATTGGTTTCAAAAATTTCAGAAGCTTATGATGAGCCTTATGCCGATTCATCTGCATTGCCAACTATGTTGGTTTCTAAACTAGCCAAACAAACCGTAACCATGACTTTAAGTGGCGATGGTGGCGATGAATTAATGATGGGTTATGGCATGTATAATTGGGCTAATAGATTAAGTAATCCTTTCATCAATGCAGTTAGAAAGCCTGCTGCAATGGTGATGAAAATGATGGATTCGAAATACAAACGTGTTGCTGATTTATTGAATTATGATGATAAAAAATATTTACACGGACATATTTTTTCGCAAGAACAATATTTTTTTACAAGAGCTGAAGTGAGCCATTTGCTTGAAAAAAATCATCAAAGTAATTTTATATTCGATTATCATTTTGAAACAAAAAGAAAATTATCGGCAGCAGAACAGCAAGCTTTATTTGATATAAAATATTATTTAAAAGATGATTTGTTAGTTAAGGTTGATAGAGCAAGTATGCAATATTCGCTAGAAACTCGTACACCATTTTTAGATTATAGAGTGGTAGAATACTGTTTGAATATCAGCGAAAAATTTAAGATGAATAATGGCATACAAAAATTTATGTTGAAAGAAATATTGTATGATTTTGTGCCACGAGAAATATTTGATAGACCAAAATGGGGCTTCTCAATTCCATTGGTTAATTGGCTTAAAGCCGATTTGAAATATTTGATTGATGATTATTTGAATGAAAAAATAATTACCCAGTCGGGCTTAGTGAATTACGCTATAGTACACGATTTGAAACAAAAATTCTTTAGCGGCAAATACGATTATTTATACAACCGCCTTTGGTTGTTAATTGTATTACACATGTGGAAGAAGAAATAATGTTTTGTGAAAATATAAACCAAAGCGGCTTTTTTTATTTCACCACAGTTATCGTTCCAGATTGAACAGTGTTGCTAAAATTTCCAGTTCTATCTTTTAATTTAAATGAAAATGTAGTGGTTTCAGAAGCATTTGCACTATTTAATAAAATAGTATTTTTCAATATTACAGAAAATTGCCCTTGTACTACAATGCTTGAATTTAAAGGTGCTACAGGCGGAATATGATAACGTTCAACCAAAGTTGAATTTCTATTATCTATTACAAATAATGAAAATGAGTCGGCAGAAATATCGCCCACATTTCCATCGCCATCAGTAAATTTTATCGTAAATTTTATCGAGTCGTTAAACTGTTTTACTGTAGTTGGTATAGCATCAATAAATTCTATTTCAGGTGTGGTTGAAATGGGCGGATTTATACTTGGTTGGCTATCCTTTTTACAAGTAGCGAACAACCAAATTATTAATCCTAATAAATACAATATTTTAATTTTCATTTTGAAATAATTAAGGTGCTACTACAAATGAAAAATAACTTTGCAAATAAAATTCTAAACCCGATGATGGAATTTCGGTAGGCGAACTATGCTGACTATCTTTTGTGTAAATACGCATATATACTGGTATTCCAGCCGTAAATTGATTAGTGTTAATAGTGAATGAATAAAAATAAGGCTTATGCGTTCCAAATAAATTATCCATCCAAACGGCTGTAGAATTAAAATTTAAATTTTGATAATTAGGCGTACTAAAATCAGTAGGATTGGTAGTGAATTTTATTTTATTAAAAGTAAATTGAGAGGGTGTTTCGGTATCATCATATAATCCAAACCAAATGGTAAGCAAAGTATTATTGGGTACTAAAAATGGCATAAACGGGCTTCCATTTCTTATCGTATCAATACGATATATAGGATTAGAACCGTTAGGAATAGTGGCCACAATTCCGAAAGTTTGTGGTGGTGCATTGGGTAGCCCTGCTACATTTCCAAACACATCTGGCGCACCTGCATTTATCCAATTTGTAATTTTTTGTATTTGCGAAGCAGCCAACATATTATCATACAATGGCATTCTGCCCAATACCGAATCGTTGGTTAAAACTCGTTCGTGCAACCAACTTAATGTAGCATCATAGGGCTTTACCCTGTACACAAAACTTTGCGCTGTATTATTTTTTTTAACGGGTTGTAAAACCAAAGTATTGTAAGCGCTTTGTACCGTTCTAAAATCGGGTTCAAATGCTCCATCATGGCAACCAGGCATAGCACATTTTGCCGCAAAAATATATTTATGAATACCTACAAAGCTATTACTATCAATGGTTACAGCACCGATATTGGTTGGATATTTTATAGTAGAGTAGGGATTAGTAGGCAAATCGGGGGTAGTGCCATCTACATATTCTTTTTTACAAGAAATAGTAAGCAGCACTGATGCTGATAAAAAAGCAATTAAAAAAAATACATTTTTCATGTTCAAAAAATATTTTCAAATTTAAAGAAATAATTTTTCACTTTCGTGAAAAGTTTACGAGCTGATGGATACAGAAATATTTAATACAATTGCTTTTGCTGCCCATGCCGAATTTAATGATAAAGGCAGCAAGTTTTTAGCCTATGCTATGCCTATTAAAAATGTAGCTGAATTTAAAACTGAATTAAATAAATTAAAAGAATTGCATCCTAAAGCGGTGCATCATTGCTTTGCTTATAGACTTGGATTAGATAGAAATGATTTTAGATGCAGCGATGATGGCGAACCAAGCAATACCGCAGGTCGACCAATTTTAAACCAAATAGATGCTAAGCAAATTACCAATGTGTTGGTAGTAGTAGTGCGTTATTTTGGGGGTATTTTATTAGGCGTACAAGGTTTGGTAAATGCTTATAAAACGGCTACACAATTAGCTTTGAATAATTGTGAAATTGTTAAAAAACAAACTACACAATTTCTGAAAATTGAAACCAATTATTCGAATGTAAGCCCTTTGATGAATTTTTTAAAACGCCATGAAATTGAAATTTCTAAAAAGCAAATTGAACTTTTTTGTAGTATTGAAATTGCAGCAACCACTCAACAAATAATAGCTTTAGAGAAATTTATAGAACAGCATTTTGGGAAATTTGAAATCAAGAAATAGAATTAGTTATTCTACTTTTTATTTTCTTTTAAAAAAAACAAAAAAGTGTTATAAATTCACACCTCAAAATTTTTAATAAATGACTAAAAAACTTTTTCCAATTCTAATGAGCGCAAGCATAATAGCTGCTTCGTGTGGCGGTGGTTCCACATCTGAAAAAAATAAAACCGGCCGTACCGAATTTTTTGATGTAAAAGGAATGGATAGCACTGTAAAGGCTTCCGATGATTTTTTTAGCTATGCCAATGGTGCATGGGTAAAAGAAACTAAAATACCTGATGACCAAAAAGGTTGGGGAAGTTTTATCCGTTTAAATCAAGATAACATTGCGCATTTGCATGAAATTATTGAAGAGTTATCTAAAAAAACTGATTTACAAAAAGGAAGTTTAGAACAAAAAGTAGGCGATGCTTATGCCAGCGGTATGGATACTATGGCTTTAGAAAAAGTAGGTATTACGCCACTTGCCGAGCAAATGAAAAAAATTGATGCTATTAAAAATGCTGATGATTTAATTAATTATGCTACACAAGATTATAAAAATGGCGAAGGCGAATTATTCGGATTTTATGTAAGCGCTGATGATAAAAATAGTTCGATGAACATTGCTTCATTAGGACAAAGCGAAACATCATTACCCGAAAAAAGTTATTATTTTAATAATGATGAAAATACAAAACATGTTCGTGAAGCCTTTGTAAAATATGCTTCTACCTTGTTTCAATTAGCTGGCGATGATAAAGCTACTGCTGAAAAAAATGCAACTACTGTTTTGAAATTGGAAACTGAAATTGCAAAATCGCACCGCAGCGCAGTTGAATTACGTGACCCACAAAAAAATTACAATAAAGTAATGATGGCCGATTTAGCCAAAATTTCAAAAGATTTAAATTGGGCTCATATTTTTGAAAACATGGGCGTTAAAATTGATTCTATCAATGTAGCACAACCCGATTATTATAAAGCATTGGGAAGCTTAATTAAATCGCAACCTATTGATGCATGGAAAACAAAAATGCGTTTTAATTTTATTACAAGTTCGGCTCCTTATTTAACCAAAGCTTTTCGTGATGCTCAATTCGAGTTTTATGGTAAAACATTAAATGGTCAAAAAGTTCAACAACCACGTTGGAAACAAATGACAAGTGCCGTAGATGGTGGCTTAGGCGAATTAGCAGGTCAATTATATGTGAAAAAATATTTTACTGAAAATGCTAAAAAACGTATGGACGAATTAGTAAGCAATATTACCGCAGCTTACAAAACACGTTTGCAAAAATTAGATTGGATGACTGATGCAACCAAAACAAAAGCATTAGAAAAGTTAGCAGCCATTATGCGCAAAATTGGTTACCCTGATAAATGGAAAAAATATGATGATGTTGAAATTACTCGTGATAATTATTTTGCAAATGTGAAGAGCATTCAAAAACATGGTATGCACGAAATGTTAGGTAAATTAGGCAAGCCAGTTGATAAAACTGAATGGGGTATGACACCGCCAACAGTAAATGCTTATTACAATCCATCATACAATGAAATTGTATTTCCTGCAGGTATTTTGCAATGGCCATTCTTTGATGAAAACAGCGATGATGCTATTAATTATGGTGGAATAGGAATGGTAATTGGTCATGAAATTACACATGGTTTTGATGACCAAGGTCGTCAATACGATGCACAAGGCAACATGAAAGATTGGTGGACAAAAGAAGATGCTGAAAAATTTGAAGCCAAAACAAAAGGCTTGATTAATCAATATGGTAGCTGCAAAATATTGGAAGGCATTAATGTAAATGGCGAATTAACATTGGGCGAAAACATTGCCGATTTTGGCGGTTTGGCAATTGGTTATGATGCTTATAAAATGACAAAACAAGGACAAGCCAACGAAAAAATTGATGGCTTTACTGGCGATCAACGCTTCTTCTTGGGCTTTGCACAAGTATGGAGAGTTAAAAAACGTGAAGAGTTAATGCGTATGAGTATTAAAACTGATCCACATTCACCAGCTATGTTTCGTGTAAATGTGCCATTAATGAATTTCGAGCCTTTTTATAAAGCATTTAATGTAAAAGAAGGCGATAAAATGTACTTGAAACCAGAAGACAGAGCTAAAATTTGGTAATCAATTATTGTGAAATTTGAATGTTAAAAAAATCCTCGAAGTAAATCTTCGGGGATTTTTTTTGTACTAAAGTCTTTAAAGAAATAAAGAGTAGTATTTTTGCAAACTCAATTTAATAGTGTTGATGAAAAAAATAATTTTACTTTTTCAATTCATTTTAGCTTTTCAAATAGTATCTGCCCAATGGCATGCAAAGCCTATTTTAGTTGCATTTGATGTTACCAAAAAACCGCCTGTTCCTGATTATAGTGTAGCAAAAAATTGGGCTGCATTACCCAATAGAATAGATGAATGTGATAAAACGCCAATAGGTTTACACGATGAACAATCAACAGCAATGGCCGATGTATTCTGGATTCATCCAACCACTTATACCAGCCAAGCCGATTCGGTTTTTGGTTGGAATGCCGATGTAAATAATATTGAATTAAACAAAAAAACAGATAAAAGTACCATACTATTTCAGGCAAGTGTATTTAATGCGGCTGGCAAAATATATGCACCCCGATATAGGCAAGCGCATTTGTATGCTTTTTTTACACCCAATAAATCAGAAAAATGGAAAGCATTACATTTTGCTTATGGCGATATTAAAAATGCTTTTGAATATTATATGCAACATTATAATAATGGTAGACCAATTATTATTGCAGCCCATAGCCAAGGCAGTCTTCATGCATTTTGGTTGCTTCGTGATTATTTTGCAAATAAACCTTTGATGAAGCAATTAGTAGCAGCTTATATTGTAGGAATGCCTATTCCAAAAGATTCATTAAGTTTTTTAGTGCCTTGCAATGATGCTTCGCAAACTAATTGCTATGTAAGTTGGTGTACATTTCAAAAAGGATTTTATCCAGCAGGATATAATGAATATAAAGTAGCCGAATGTATCAATCCAATTACTTGGGAAGCCGATGAATCTTATGCTTCAAGGCAATTGAATAAAGGAAGTGTGTTGTTTAATTTTAATAGAATTGTTCGCCACCGAGTTGATGCTTTAAATAAAGATGGATTATTATGGATTCATAAGCCACGATTAATGGCAGCTTTATTTTTACGAATTAAAAATTATCATGTAGGCGATTATAATTTATTTTATATAAATGTTCGAGAAAACGCAAAACACCGAGTTGACGAATTTTTGAAAAAGCAGAATAAATAAATATTGTTTTTTTATTCAGCAAAAAATATTCTGAAATTCGAAAATGCAAATTATATTTGCACCACAAAATTAAACATCATGAATGCACATACTAATACTACCGACGAAACTACACAACGTTCAAAAGATTTAATAGTAATTACATTTTTAGCTATAGCTGCATTCTTCTTAACTACGTTTGTAGTGTTAAATATGAAAAGCTATCAATCGCCACACAAAGAAGGTAGCGAAAGAGTGATTAGCAAATAATTTGTATAGCTTCATACAAAACAAAACCGAATTGTGCTTTGCAGCATAGTTCGGTTTTGTTTTGTAAACAATATTCGTTCATTTATTATTTATCAGAATAAACAAAACAATAAATATATAGCTGCAATAGTAAAGATAGGCATTTGGAAATTTGAGTATTTTATTTACCTTTGATACTTTAAGTAGCAAATAAAAGTTACGAAAAGTATCAATAAAAATGAAACAACAAACAATATTTTTAGCGGCTAATATTAAATTTTTACGTCAATGGAAAAATAGAAGCCAAGAAGATTTAGCTGCCGAACTAGGTATGAGCAGAGTTAAATTAAGCAGTTACGAAAATGGTATTCGTAGCAATATGCCTAATGAAGATTTAATTACAGTAGCTGATTATTTTAAAATAAGTGTGGATGCATTATTGAAGAATGATTTGAGTAAATTAGGAGAATTTAAACTAAAGCAATTACAATCGGGCAATGATGTTTTTATAACAGGTTCCAAACTGCGTATTTTAGCTACTACTGTAGATAGTAACAATATAGATAATATTGAAGTGGTACCAATAAAAGCCCGAGCTGGTTATACTATGGGTTTTTTCGACCCAGCTTATATTGAGTCATTACCCAAATTTCAATTACCCATTATTACCAATCGTGAACGGAAATATAGAATGTTTCAAATTGATGGAGATAGCATGTTGCCTATTCCCGATAAATCTTATGTATTAGCCGAATACATTGAAAATTGGAATGACATCAAAGATGAGTACGCTTATATTGTACTTACAAAAAATGATGGAATAGTTTTTAAAATTGCGTTTAATCAAATAAAAAAACAACGAAATTTATTGCTTAGGTCATTAAATCCGCAATACAAAGATTACGAAGTAGATATTAGCGATGTACAGGAAGTATGGAAGTTTGTAAGCTACATCAGCAATCAACTGCCCGAAGGTGGATTAACCTTAGATAAAATTGGTTCGATATTAAATGAAGTAAAATCGGAAGTACGAAAAATGCGAAACTTAGATGTCAATTAATATTTCGGTTAATCAAAAAAAAATTGTACAAAAATTAGTGTGTATTTTTTGTTTGGCATTATTAATGTTTAATTTTGAAACCGAATAAAATAATTTTAACTGAAATAAATTGTACACATCACACATGAAAAGAATTTTAACATTCTCGTTTATCTGCATCGTATTGGCAAGCGCTATCAGTGTTGCATCCTATCGAAATTTTACACCCATGGCAGCAATGCCTATCAATGGCGAAAAAGCACCTAATCTTATTTACAAAAACCCCGAAGACAAAGTGATGGCTTTGAGCGAACTAAAAGGCAAAATGGTGTTAATTGATTTTTGGGCAAGTTGGTGTGGACCATGCCGAGCTACAAACCCTTACATAGTGCAGATTTATAATAAATATCACGATAAAAAATTTAAAAACGGAAAAGGCTTTGAAGTTTTTAGTGTTTCATTAGACAATAATAAAGAAAAATGGGTAGCTGCTATAAAACAAGATGGCTTAATTTGGCCTTATCATGTAAGTGATTTGGGTGGATGGAACAGTGCAGGTGCAAGACAATATGGAGTTAACTCAATTCCTCGAGCTTTTTTGATTGATGGTGAAGGAACAATTATTGGAGCTGGCTTACATCCAGATGAAATTATTAAAGAATTAGACGCCAGATTAAAATAATATTTTTTTAAATTCTGTCAAATTGTCGAAAATATTGCAATGGCAAGCCGTTTGAGCTTGCCATTGTGGTTTATAAAATATTACATTTGCGCCTCGAAAAAAAATTGAATAATGGAAGATAACAAAACTGTTGAACAAGTTGATAATGCAGCATCTACAATTGAAATGAATGTAGCAGAACAAGCAATTCCCGAGCAATCGAAATCTGAATTAGAAAAATTGCAAGAAGAATTATCTGCCGAAAAGGACAAACACATCCGCCTTTTTGCCGAATTTGACAATTTCAAAAAACGCACTTCAAAAGAGCGTTTGGAATTGATTCAAACTGCTGGGAAAGAAGTAGTGGTGAGTATGTTGCCCGTGTTAGATGATTTTGAAAGAGCATTGAAACAAATGGAAACAGCGCAAGATTTGGCTGCCGTGAAAGAAGGTGTGCAAATGATTCACAACAAATTCAAAGCAACTTTGGAGCAAAAAGGATTGAAAGAAATGCAAGCCATTGAGCAAGAATTCAATGCTGATGTGCATGAAGCGATTACCGAAATCCCTGCGCCCACAGCCGATTTGAAAGGCAAAGTAATTGACCAAGTAGAGAAAGGATATTATTTGTTTGATAAAATTATTCGCTTCGCAAAGGTTGTTGTTGGAAAGTGATAGAACACGGATAACACAGATTGGGATTGATTTTCACGGATTAAATCTTTACAATCATAAAAAATCATTTTAAGTCCGTGTGCTATAAAAAAAATAAAAATGGCAAAAAGAGATTACTACGAAATTTTAGGAGTTACAAAATCATCCACAGCCGATGAGATAAAAAAGGCGTATCGCAAAGTGGCGATGCAGTTTCATCCTGATAGAAATCCTGATAACAAAGAAGCCGAAGCAAAATTTAAAGAAGCTGCCGAGGCTTATGAAGTGTTGAGTGATGAAACTAAAAAACGTCAGTACGACCAATTTGGTCATGCAGGCGCAAATGGTGGATACGGCGGTGGTGGCGGTTATCAAAGCCATGATATGAACATGGACGACATCTTCCGAAATTTCGGTGATGTGTTTGGCGATGAAAGTCCGTTTGGAAGTTTCTTTGGCGGCGGCGGAAGAAGCCGTGGTGGCAGCTCAAGGGGAAGGGGAATTCGTGGTAGCAATTTAAGAGTGAAAGTAAAACTCACTTTGCAAGAAGTGGCTGAAGGCGTTCAGAAAAAAATAAAAGTTAAAAAGTTTGTGCCATGTACTACTTGTAGTGGCAGCGGC
Source organism: Bacteroidota bacterium (assembly GCA_046051225.1). Lineage (GTDB taxonomy): Bacteria > Bacteroidota > Bacteroidia > Chitinophagales > CAIODY01 > CAIODY01. The sequence continues at coordinate 88,703 of JBJOOR010000014.1, forward strand.
GCAAAAGATAAATCATCATTTAGTAATTGTGGGACCTGCGGCGGACGTGGCGTTGTAACCCGTGTGATGAACACGATGCTGGGACAAATGCAAACGCAAACTACTTGCCCAACTTGTCATGGCGAAGGCACAACAATTGCTCACAAATGCGGCAGCTGTCATGGCGAAGGCAGAGTGAGTGGTGAAGAAACAATTACAATTGATATTCCAAAAGGCGCAACGGATGGTATTCAATTAAGCATGAATGGCAAAGGCAATGCTGGCGAACGTGGCGGTGCTGCTGGCGATTTGGTGATTAATGTAGAAGAAGAAACGCATGAATTTTTACAACGTGAAGGCTTGAATGTGATTTATGAATTGCATTTGAATTTTGTAGATGCTTGCTTAGGAACAAGTGTTGAAGTGCCAACAATTTCGGGCAAAGCAAAAATTAATATTGCCGAAGGAACACAATCAGGAAAAGTTTTCAGATTGAAAGGCAAAGGCATTCCGAGTTTGCAATCTTATGAGCATGGCGACCAATTAATTCATGTTAATGTTTGGACTCCAAAAGCCTTATCAGCAGAGGAAAAGAAGATTTTGGAAAAATTAAAAACTTCTCCAAATTTCAAACCTCAACCTGGTAAAGAAGAAAAAGGTTTCTTTAATAAAGTGAGAGATATGTTTAATTAATTTTTTAAAAAATCCGAAAACAGAAAAAGCAATTCCAATTGGGATTGCTTTTTTTGTTTTAATTAAAACTGTGCTTGCTTTTTATTATGATTAAAAAAATTATGTAATACTTTTGCAACCATTAAAAATAAACAAAATGAGTCAAGGAGCAATTTCAAAATTCATGGCGCATCATTATCGCCACTTCAATTCGGCAGCGATGATGGATGCTGCAAAAGCTTATGTAACACATTTAGATGAAGGTGGCAAAATGATGATAACCCTTGCTGGTGCTATGAGTACAGCCGAGTTAGGTATTTCATTAGCCGAAATGATTCGTCAAGATAAAGTGGCAATTATTAGTTGCACTGGTGCTAATTTGGAAGAAGATGTGATGAATTTGGTAGCGCATTCGCATTACAAACGTGTGCCCAATTATCGTGAACTTTCACCAAAAGAAGAGTGGGATTTGTTGGAGAATCATTACAATCGTGTAACGGATACTTGCATTCCTGAAGAAGAAGCATTTCGTCGTTTGCAAAAACACATCCATGCTATTTGGAAAGATGCGAATGACAAAGGGGAAAGATATTTTCCGCATGAATACATGTATAAAATGTTGTTGAGTGGTGTGTTGGAACAATATTATGAAATCGACCCGAAAGACTCATGGATGCTGGCTGCGGCACAAAAAAATATTCCGATTGTAGTACCAGGTTGGGAAGATAGCACGATGGGAAATATTTTTGCTTCGTACGTCATCAAAAACGAATTGAAAGCATCAACCATGAAAAGTGGCATTGAATATATGGTGTGGTTAACGGAATGGTATCGTGCAAATTCGGGTGGTAAAGGCGTTGGTTTTTTTCAGATTGGTGGCGGCATTGCAGGCGATTTCCCCATTTGTGTAGTACCGATGATGTATCAAGATTTGGAATGGCATGATGTACCGTTTTGGAGTTATTTCTGCCAAATCAGCGACAGCACTACTTCTTACGGTTCTTATTCAGGAGCAGTTCCTAACGAAAAAATTACTTGGGGCAAACTAGATATTGCTACACCAAAATTTATTGTAGAAAGTGACGCTACAATTGTTGCTCCGCTGATGTTTGCTTGGATATTGGGTTGGTAATTTCTGTACATTTTGATAAACAAATTTTAAGTAAAAATCCTTATCAATTTGATAAGGATTTTTTTGTTTCTGAACTCTTTTATTTTTTCTTTATACTCCTTTTATTATTTCATCAATTAGTATTAGTTGCTACTTCCTTAATAATGCTTACAACTAGCAATTGTTATATACTAGAGTTTTATGGGCGGCTATTCTTATCAAACAGAAATTGTTAAGCAGTTAAACTACATTTGTACTTATTAATCTATCGTTTATGACATTCGAAAACTTTTATCATCTGCTTGTACAATCATTTTCTGAAAACACTTTCATTAAAGCTACACTTGGCAATCAGCGCATAAAAAATGATGCTTTAAAAAATGTGATGATAAAGCCTGTAAAAATTAAAGATGAAATTAAATACAGTTTTGTATTCAGAAATATTACCAATGATATTACTAAAAACTATTCAGCTATTGAGGCAATTGAGCAATTGAAAACATTGCTGCAAAACAATTTTTTGAATGCTGATATTTTTACAACAAGCATCAATTATCATATCATGCAAAAGAAAACAGGCGATGTGAAAATTGTACAAAAAAATACAAGCACCAGCAATGTTGAAATTTCTTTAGAACACAATCATAAAAAAACAAGATTGATAGGGCAACACAATAAACAATATCTGCAAGCATTAGGTATTATGAATGCAAATGGAGATGTAAAAAAAGAAATGCAACACAAATACAAACAGATAAATAGGTATGTTGAAATTGTGGCAGATATACTTCGTGATGCAGCTTTGCAAAAAGATTTACATATTGTAGATATGGGCAGTGGCAAGGGTTACCTAACTTTTGCATTAGCCGATTATGAAATGCAACAAAATAGAAATACCAAAATTGTAGGTGTAGAAATGAGGCAAGATTTGGTAGATTTATGCAACCAAATTGCAAAGGAAAACGAAATGAATATATTGCATTTTAAACAAGGTACAATACAAGATACCGATGTAGCAGAAATGAATATTTTAATTGCACTACATGCCTGCGATACAGCCACCGATGATGCAATAAACAAAGGTATTGATGCCAATGCCGAAATAATTATTTGTGCACCATGCTGCCATAAGCAAGTAAGAAAAGCAATGAAACCTAATGCCACATTGCATTCTATAACCAAGCATGGAATATTATTTGAAAGACAAGCCGAAATAATTACAGATAGTTTACGCTCACTATGGTTAGAAAGTAAAGGCTATAAAACCAAAGTTTTTGATTTTGTAGATGTAAATGATACGCCAAAAAATGTGATGATTGTGGCTACTAAAACAAAACGAACGGATGCCGAATTGGCAACTTATCAGCAACAATATATTGCCCTAAAACAAATGTTTGGTGTTGAGTGGTGTGCCATTGCTCCAAATCTTTAAAAAGGTTACATAAAAATTATCCCACTTCGGTTTATACTAATTGATTATTTTTGCAAATGCTTCATTTAAAATTACCAACCGACCCACGATGGGTAAACCTTGCCGAAAAAAGCTTAGAAGAAGTGCTTACCGATCATGCTTACTGCGAACAAAAAGCTGCATCAAGCTGCATCACATTAATACAAGCCTATCCCGATAAAAAAAGAATTGTAGATGAATTATCGCCAATTGTAACAGAAGAATGGGCGCATTTTAGAACCGTATTGCATGAAATAAACAAACGCAATTTATCGTTAGGTAAACAGCGTAAAGATGAATATGTAAGCCAACTTCGTGAACATCATCGCAAAGGCGGAAGCCGTGAAAACCGTATGATGGATTCATTGTTAATTTTTGCATTAATAGAAGCTAGAAGTTGCGAACGATTTAGATTATTGAGCGAAGGATTAGCCGATGAATATTTTAGAGAATTTTATAGAAAATTTATGGTTTCGGAAGCTGGGCATTATAGATTATTTATGGATTTGGCAAATGAATATTTGCCACATGATGAAGTAAAAAAACGCTGGGAAGAATTGCTCGAAATTGAAAAAAATATTATTGCTAATTTATCACTACGTGGCGATAGAATACATTAAAAAAAAATGCTAAAAAAAATATTTCCTATATTAATTATTCTGCTTTTTCAATTTGCAAAATTAAGTTTTTCGCAAACTGAATCTTGTTGGGATAATTGCGAAATGAAAAATATTATTGAGCAAGAACAACAGCATTTTAATTTTATTTCAAAGGCAAAAATTATTGGCACAGCTACCGATAAAAGCTTTGATATAAATTATGAAAAATTGGAGTTTAACATCAATCCAAATCAATGGGCTATACAAGGCAAAATTACTTTTCAGTTTAAAGTAGTATTACAGCCATTTACTTTTTTAATTTTAGATTGTTCAGATTCATTAATAGTTGATAGTGTTTACTATCATCAATCTAACAATTTGTTTCATCGTGCTAAAGACCAATTAATTGTAGATTTTTTTAGCAATATCAATTCAAATAATACTGATTCAATAACCGTATTTTATCATGGTAAACCTATTGGCAAAAATGGATTTGGGGCATTTCAACAACAAAAGCATAAGGGAAGTGGCATTATCTGGACATTAAGCGAACCATACGGCGCAGGCGATTGGATGCCTTGCAAACAAAGTTTGAATGATAAAATTGATTCGATAGATGTATTTATTACTGCACCCGATTCTTTCAAATCGGTTTCAAATGGTGTAAGAAAAACAATTTTAAACAACAATGGTTGGAACACTACACACTGGAAACATCGCTATCCCATCGCTACTTATTTAATAGCCATTGCTTGTACTAATTATGATGAATATAATGATTATGTGATTAATGGAAACGACAGCTTAATGGTGCAAAATTTTGTGTATCCCGAAGATGCAAATGAAGCTAAAACCAATACCCCATTTTTAATTAATGTGATTAAGTTTTATGAAAATAAATTTGGTAAATATCCTTTCATAAAAGAAAAATATGGGCAAGCTCAATTTGGCTGGGGTGGCGGTATGGAGCATCAAACACAAACCTTTGTAACAGGTTTTAATTTTGGATTATTAGCGCATGAGTTAGCCCATCAATGGTTTGGTGATAAGGCTACTTGTTACAGCTGGACAGACATTTGGTTGAACGAAGGCTTTGCAACCTATTGTGCTGCAATGGCTGATGAATGTTGTGGTGTGTATCCAAATTGGCAAAGTTGGAAATGGGGTTCTTATCAACGATTAATAGACGTAAAATCGGGTTCGGTATTGTGTGATGATACTTCCAAAATAAATAGAATATTTAGTGGCGATTATACTTATTTAAAAGGTGCTTGGGTGCTTCATCAATTGCGCTATCAAATGGGCGATACTTTGTTTTTTAAAGCTATTAAAAATTATATACAAAGTTCTACAATAGCTTATGGCTACACAAATACTGATTTTTTGAAAAAAAATATTGAGCAAGTTTGGGGCAAACAAACTGATAATTATTTTAAAATTTGGTATGAAGGAAAAGAAATTCCTGAAATGAAAATTAAATGGTTTCAGAATGCTGAAAATAAATTATCAATTAAAATTCAGTTTATTGCTAATCAAAATGAAGAATTATTTTGGGCAATGAAACTACCTTTTAGAATATCAAAATACTTGGATGGTGGCATACGAAAAGATAGTTTAGTTTATTTCAATTTTACATCCAATAATCAAACTTTTGAAATTAATTTACCCGAAAAAATAGATATAGTTTACTTCGACCCCGATTGCTGGTTTTTAGTTAAAAAAGATGTGCAACATACACCCGAAGCTGGTTTTAATATGGTAGCGCCCATTCAAATTTTTCCTAATCCAGCTCACAATTTTATTTATTTTAACCAACTTGATTTTAATATAAATAAAATAAAATTTTTTAATTCAATTGGTACATTGGTTTATGAAACTAAAGTTAATGCTCAATTCATTACACCCAGTTTTTCATCAGAATTAGGACGAATAAATATTGATGAACTGCAAAGTGGATTTTATTTTGTTGAAATTATCACAACCAATGGATTATCCTATTGGCAGAAATTTATTAAACAATAATTGTAGCAGATTTTTAGGTTGTGCGATAAAACTATATTTTCATAAATCTACTTCAATTCATTTTCCCATTTGCTTATCACTGTGGTAGCTACGGCGTTGCCTAATACATTGGTTGCCGAACGACCCATATCTAATAATTGGTCTATTCCCATTAATAATAATAAGCCAGCTTCGGGTATATGAAATTGTGATAATGCACCCGAAATAACCACCAATGAAGCCCGTGGAACACCTGCTATACCTTTGCTGGTTACCATTAAAATTAAAAGCATACTTAATTGCTGCGCAAATGATAATTGGATATGATAACATTGGGCAATAAACAGCGATGCAAAAGTCATATACATCATGCTGCCATCTAAATTAAATGAATAGCCTAATGGTAATACAAAGCTTACAATTTTATTGCTGCATCCAAATCGTTCTAATTCTTCAATCAATTTAGGAAAAGCCGATTCGCTGCTGGATGTACTAAAGGCAAGCAATACAGCATCTTTAATACCACTAATAAGTTGAAATATTTTTTTGCCTGTAAATAAAAATCCAAGGGTTACTAAAATTATCCAAAGCAAAATAAGTCCTAAATAAAATTCGCTAATCAGCTTACCAAATGTAAATAATACCTCTAAACCATTTTGTGCAATAGTGCTGCTAATGGCTGCAAATACAGCTATTGGCGCTAAGTTCATTACAAATGTGGTTACTTTAAGCATAATATGCGTAAGGGCATCTAATGCTTTAATAATGGGTTTCGAAACATCGGGCATTGCAGCGCAAGCCATCCCAAAAAAAATAGCAAATACAATAATTTCTAAAATTTCATTTTCGGCTAATGCTTTAAAAATAGAAGTAGGAAAAATGTGTGATACAAAATCTGTAAAATTAATAGATGTGGCTGCGGCTGTTGTTTTTGCTGCATCTACAGGCATAGGCACATTGGGCATACCTGCACCAGGTTGAAAAAAATTAACCAATAGCATACCTAATGATAAGGATATTAAAGTAGCAAATAAAAACCAAGCTAATGTTTTGCCGCCTATTCTGCCTACTACTTTTACATCGCCCAATTTGGCTACACCAGCCACCAACGATGCAAACACCAAAGGGCCAATAATCATTTTAATTAAATTCAAAAATATTTTGGTAAGCACCGAAATATTATCAGTATAAAATGCCACATTGGTTTTTCCGTCGATGGTATTATTGCTATGAATAGCAGCACCAACAATAATTCCAAGTATCATGGCTGCAAAAATAAAAATGGTAAGACGATTTTTTTTCATCAATAAAATATTTGAATGCAAAATAAAAAACTATCCAACCAATGTATAGATGAAAGAAATTTATTTTAATTAAAATGGAAAGTAAATTGGCTTAATAGGGCTAATTAATAGTAAGTTTTTTTCTTAAAATCACCTCGTTTCCAAGCTTTAAAAAACTCGGCCCATGCCAAAGGATTAAAAATATTTTGAGGTGGAATTTGTCCCTTATAATAAAAAGTGCTAGCGTAATTTCTAATATATGCACTCGAAGCTTCTCTACCATCAATAGGTACAGATATATTCAAATCTTCTCGACTCATACGTTTCAGATTTTTTAAAGCTCTATCCATGTCATCATCTGGTACATTCAAATCCATAAATGCACGTTTAAATTCTTCGGGTTTAGGATATGGTCGAATGATGGTAACGGGCAAATTGATTGTATCGGCCGATAGCAATTGCATCATACTATATCTATCTTCCATTAAATTAATTGGAATTACAACTAATTTTCTGCGAAATCCTACATACGAAAAATAAATACTATCGCCTTCGGAAGCGGCAAACGAAAAGAATCCTGAATAAGTAGAGTAGGTGCCTTTTCCAATATTTTTATCATAAATAACGGCGTATGGCAATACTTCTAAGCTATCGCTGCTTAATACCATGCCGCTAAATTGAATAATACGTTTTTCCTTTTTATTATTTGGCTGTGCTTGTACAACAAATGATAAAAAGATGAAAACAAAAAGAAAGAAATATTTAGTTGATGTGTTTTTCAATAGAACAAAAGTAAAACGAGTATTGATTAATTGTATTGTTATAAATGAAAATAAAATGTGAATTATTTTAATTGTTTTGCTGCATCAAATTCATTCCAATCATACATTCGGTGCATCTTTTTTTGTTGCAATATTCATTTTTGAGTTCTATTAAAGCTTGCGTATCCGCTGCATTTGAGGCTTTAATATTTAATTTTTTCCAATCCAAAATGATAGCATTTTTTTCAGCAGATAACTGTTCTAACCAATCAATGGCTTTGTTTTGCAAATCATCATTGTTTTTAAATTTTGCATAGGCAAATAATATAGGCACAATGGTATTGATGATAATATTTTCGATAGTTGAATTACCAATTTGCTTTTTTGATTTGGTAGATGAAGCATCTAATCTATAATGTGATTGCCAATAATTGGATGGTGCAGTTTCGAATAATTTAATTACCGTTTTTAAATCAGTGGCTTCAATAATTTTCGAAAATAAATGTGATGCTTCATAAATTAGAGCAGCCAATTGAGCTAAGCGCAATGGCGGAAAATTTTGTGGTCGCATACGAGCCATTTTCCAAAGCGCTTTTGGTATGGGTTTCAACTCGTGTTTATGTTGCAAAAACTGATATTCTTTTTGCAATTGTATAGCATAGGTATCGCTAAAAATTTCATTCAACATGCCCGATTGCCCAATCAGCATGGCTTCTAACTGCATTAAAGAGTTTTTATGTTTGGATAAAATTTTAATAGGCAGCGATTTTGCTAATTCAAAAAATGCTTCGCCATTTACTTTCATTCCAAAATTTCGGGTAAGCATTTGATAAAAAGTTTCTTCCCAATTATTGTCGTTTTGTTTTAAAATTTCTTCTACCAAAAATATTTTTCTTTCTAATCGTTCAATAGAATAGCGCTGCAAAGCCTCTTTCCATTTAAAATCGGAAATATGATGAATTAAATTTGAACACGGAATGGCATCTTTGCTTTGTTGTAATTGTTCAAAATTTCGAAGTAAATAAAGTGGAATTATTTTTTCTAAACAAAGCGTTGGGCAATTAATATTAATGTTTTTATCATGCTGATACACAACATGTAAAATTAAGTTTTTATAATTTTCATCATGCTGATGATGATGCTTTTCAAAATCGGATGTATGCAAATGAATTTCGATATTACCAACTAAAATTACATTGCCTATTTTTATTTTGGCTTGTAAAAAATCAGGCCCAGCATTCGTGTTATGATTGCCCGTATGAATAATTGTAATAGCTTCGTTATTCATTGTTTTTAAGTCGGAAGCCTTTAATAGCTTATGTTTCCAGATATAATGAAGAAACGATTCGTTCATGATTTTAAATTAATTGCTACGTTAAATTACTTAGAAAAATACAACAAACACTTTATATTTTTAAGCACTTGGTTGCTATACTTTTGTATCAAGATTTTTTTCATAGAGTTTATTTTTGGCAACAGAGCTGATACAGAACATAGCGTTTCTTTATCAGCTTTTTTGTTTTATGTAATTTGGCTACAGATTATACCTGCCGCCACCGCCACATTTAATGATTCAGCATTTCCTTTTGATGGAATAGTTAGCGGTTGATTAATTAATGGCAATATTGTTTCGCTAATGCCTCTTCCTTCATTTCCTAAAATCATTAATCCTGATGTTGAAATAGTTTCGGTAAAAATATTTTTACCATTCATCACAGCACCTGCAATAGTTTTAAAATGATTTTGCTGAATTAATTCATTCAAATTGCAATAATGAACTTTAACTCTTAAAAACGAACCCATTGTGGCTTGTATGGTTTTTGAATTATAAAAATCGGCACAATCATGCGATGCAAAAATTTCGCTAATGCCAAACCAATCTGCTGTACGAATAATTGTTCCAAAGTTGCCAGGGTCTTGTATTCCATCCAATGCCAAACTCCATTTTGTGGTATCAAATTGTGGTAGAGTGGGGGTAGGAATTTTAGCAATTACAATAACTTCGGTAGGCGAAAATAAATTTGAAATTCGTTCAATTTCATTTTTTGTAACGATATGAATTTTCGATTTATCATATTTAAAATTGTAGCGTTCAATAAAAAAAATAGTAGCATAAACTTGTTCAATTTCCCAATTGCTGTTTAAAACTTCCTCACAAATTTTATTGCCTTCAGCCACAAAGGATTCGTATTTTAGACGAAATTTTTTATCAGTTAATGATTTAAGGAACGATATTTGATTTTTAGAAATATTCATGAATAAATTTTATTTCGTATTTATTGTTTTAGTTGCAATGCTGTATTCGTGCAGTACTACAAGCCATTTACCTGCCAATCAATATCTTTTAAAAAAGAATGAAGTGGTGATAAAATCGCCTTTAAAGTTAGCAACAAAAAACATTTCTCCTTCCGAAATTCTTGCCATAGCCAGACCTGTTGAAAACAAACAACTATTTGGTTTCTTAAAAATTTTTGGCATTCGATTCAAATATAAATTAATGATTTATAATGCTTGTTCGGGTGGTAAATTAACTTCAGTTAAAAGTTGGTTGCAAGATAATATAGGTGAAAGATATTCTGTTTATGATTCAATGGCAGTAAGGCGTTCGGTATATCAAATTCAAGATTATTTATTTAATAATGGCTATTATGATGCAATGGTTGAGTATAAAATTAAAAAGAAACATCGCAAAGCAAGTGTGCAATATATTATAAAACCCAAAACGCAATACATTGTAAATGATGTGCAATTAACAGCCGAAGACAAATCAATTGAAAAATTATTGTTGGATAATAAAGGTTTAAGTTTGATAAAAACTGGCGAACCTTTTAGTAGTTTAAAACTTACTTCCGAACGTGAACGTATTGAATTATTGATGCGAAATAACGGGTATTATAATTTTAGTCAACAATATGTTTATTACACATTAGATAGTGCTGTGATGGTTTCAAAAAAGAACAATGTATTAAAAAAATTATTTACTGAAAATAATAGACCTGTAAATATTAAAATGGTGGTTAGCAATCCTGAAAATGAGTTGCATCAGCGGTTAACAGTAAAACATATTTTTGTTTATCCCAATTTCAGAACCGATACTTTGATAAATTACAATGCATCCGATTCTATAAAAATAAATGGCTTTACTTTTATTTTAAAACACTTTACTATTAAGCCTGGTGCATTATTAGATAATATTTTTATTCAGCCTAATACCGAATATTCTTTAGAACGGCATCAGCTTACAGCAGCACGATTAAGCGCTTTAGGAATTTATAAAACGGCTACTATTCAATTTATTCAAACTGCTAGCAACTCATTAGATTGTTATATTTTTTTAGTGCCAAGCAAGCGCTTGGAATTAACAAACGAAATTCAGGCAAGTACAAATAATGATTTTATTGGTGCAGGATTAAACTCGAATTTGAAAGTAAAAAATATGTTTAAAACGGCTGATATATTTTCGCTATCGGCCAAAGGCTCTTTAGAATCGCCTTTTGAAAACACCAATAAAGCTTTTAGTGTGTTAGATATTGGAACACAAGCATCGGTAGTATTTCCAAGGTTTATGATTCTGTTTCGAACCCAGCACTCATCAGCTAATGAAAATGCGAAAACCCGAATTTCGGTATCGTATAATTATTTATCACGTAAAAATTATTACACTCAAAATCAAACCAGTTTTTCATTTGGATATGATTGGAATGAATCGAGAAACAAGCACCATTATTTCAATCCATTGGTATTAAGTTTTATTAGCTATCCTGAAAAAAGTAATGTATTTAATGAAATTTTAAATCGCAATCCATTGTTGATTGGTAGTTTTCAATCGCAATTAATTCCGGGTATGAATTATACATATACCTACAATACTTTAAACTTGAATAAAGTAAAAGTGCTTACTTATTATTTAAAAACATTTGTTGAAACGGCTGGCAATTTATCTATGCTTGTAGCCAATGCAACCAATCAACCTAAACCAGTAAAATTATTGGGCAATGAATTATCACAATTTGCAAAAGTTGATTTTGAAAATAGATTTAATTTTAGAATTAACGAAAATCAAAATGTTGTATTACGCACCGCCACAGGCTTTGCACGGGCATTTGGCAATAGCGATGTGTTGCCGTATGTAAAACAATTTTATGCTGGTGGTCCAAATGGAATGAGAGGTTTTAGAGCCCGAACAGTAGGCCCAGGTGTGTATTCGTATAGTAAAAAATATATTGATACAGTTGAAAATGAAACGGGTGATATAAGGTTGGAAGCCAACATGGAATACCGTTTCCATTTATGGTGGTATTTAAAAGGTGCATTGTTTGCCGATGCAGGAAATGTGTGGTTAAAAAATACTGATAAGCTTCGCCCTGGTGCCGAATTTAATATAGATAAATTTTATAAACAATTTGCCGTAGATGCAGGCGCAGGCATTAGGTTCGATTATAAATCGTATTTTTTAATTAGGCTTGATGTTGGGTTTCCGTTAGTACAGCCCTACGACCAAAAATGGTTGGGTAGCCAAGTTCAATTAAATTCATCTGCTTGGCGCAGCCGCAATTTAAAATATAATTTAGCTGTGGGCTATCCGTTTTAAATAAGTGTTATTGACATAATCAAATCAAATCAATTTATTGCGTTTAAAAATACTTGCATCAATTTTTTTTGGTCAAAGTATTGTTCGGCATGGTGTCGGGCTTCGGTTCTTAATGCAGAAAGGGTATTTTTATTTTGCAAAGCGGCTATAATTTTATTTGCCATATCGTTTGCTTCGTTGGCTATTACAATATTTTTTTGATGGGTGGTAAATAATCCATCGGCTGCTAAATCAGTAGCTACAATGGCATTGGCTGCTGCCATAGCTTCTACTATTTTAATGCGCACACCGCCACCGCTTTTTAAAGGCACTATCATCAATTGTTTATCATGCATAAATGCTGTTGCATTATCTACTTCGCCTATTACTTTTATGCCTTTTATTTTTATATTAAAATATCGCTTAGGCATATTTCTGCCAGCTAAATAAAATGTTGCATCGGGTATTTGGGCTATCACTTTTGCCCACACTTCTTTTAAAAACCAATCTACGGCTTCGGTATTGGGCATCCACTCCATGCTGCCCAAATAAAATATGCTATTATCAATTCTAACCGAATTTGCAATTTTAAATTCATCAATAAAAATACCAGCTGCCAACATTTTTACTTTTTCACTGCCTACAAAAGTGGCAATATAGTTTAATTCATTTTGGTTAATAGCCGCTACTATATCCACTTTTTTCCAAAGTGCTATTTCTTCACGTTTCATTTGCGCTGCCAATATTTTTAAATACATGCTTTTTGGAAATGATGCATTGGTAGATAACTTTTGCCAAATAAAATGTTCAACATTATGCGCCCTTACAATAATTTTTGCAGCTGAATATTGTTTAATCGTGGCTACATACGAAGCCATAAATGCACCATCAATATGTATTAAATCGAATTTATTTTGTTGTAAAATTTCAATTAGCTTGCTTTTATAATCATTGCTTTTAAATCTACTTATATGGTACGATTTGTTTTGTATTAAATTAATAAAAGCCTTAATGGGCGATAGCGATGTGTTGTGATATACGGTTATTAAATTACAAATAGAAGTAAGTGCCGATGGTATATTTTCATCAGCCACAAAATGTTTTTTGGTATTAAATGAAAGCAAGGTAACCTGATGCCCTAATTGATGATAAGCCTTTGTAAGATTATAAATACCAATAGCGCCACCATCTTTTAATGGATAAGGTAAACGATAACTTAGTTGCAAAATTTTCATACTTAATACGAAGGCAATACTTTTATTTTAACGGTATTAATATGTGTATTGCTTACCATTAAAATATCTATTTCAAAATTATCAATATTTAGTTTTTCATCTTGTTCGGGTATGTTTTCGTGATGAGCTACAATGTAGCCAGCCAATGTTTCGTATTCGCCATGTGGAATATTTAAACCATACTTTTCGTTGATGTAATCAATCTCTATTCTACCACCAAAAATAAATTCATCTTCCGATAATTGTTTTTCAACCAATTCTTCAATGGCATCATGTTCGTCTTTTATTTCGCCAAATATTTCTTCTAATACATCTTCTAAGGTAACAATGCCAGCCGTTCCGCCAAATTCATCAACCACCCAGGCAATACTTTTTCTATCTTTCATCAATAGGTTCATTAAATCTACGGCTTGCATACTTTCGGGCACTGCTGGTATATTTTTAATGATAGAACGGATGGTGGTGGGGCGCTTTAATAAATCTTGATGATGCACATAGCCCAATACATTATCTGTATCATCATCAATTACAATTAATCGACTAAGCTTGGTGCTTACAAATTTATTTTTTAATGTTACCATATTATCGGTAATATCAATAAACTCAATTTCTTTTCGAGGCACCATACATTCACGTACTTTTACATGTGTTAAATACAATGCATTTTCGAAAAGATTGGTATTCATTTCGCCATCGTGGCTGGTTTCTTGGGGCTGGGTTTGTTTAATAAAATGTTCTAAATCGGCTCGTTCGAACACGGGCTTTTTTTCTTCTATTTTCATGCCCAATACAAATCGTAAAATCCATTTTGATATGGTAGCAAATAAAATAGCTACGGGCGAAAGTATCCAATAGAATACTAAAAACGGAACTGCAAAAAAATTAAGTACTGCATTCGGATTTAAACGGAATAAGGCTTTGGGTAAAAATTCGCCAAATATTAAAATTATAATTGCCGAAATAAATGTGCTGATTAATAACACTGTAAAATGATGTTGGTGTTCATTCCACGAAAAAGCATTGCGAATGCTTGGCTCTAATAAATGGCTCATTAATAAGGAATAAAAAATCATGGCAATGTTGTTTGCCACCATTATTGTACCTATAAAATGCGAAGGCTCTTTTACAAACTTTGCTAATATGCGCCCACGAAGGCTGCCTTGTTTTTTGTTTAATTCAATTTTTAATTTATTGGCAGATACAAATGCAATTTCATAACCCGAAAAAAAAGCCGATGCTAAAATGGTTAAGAAAATATATAGAAATAATAAACTCATATTTTTAATTGAATGGCGAAGTTATGCCAATGTAACTAAAAATGAAAAAGTCCTGAACAAATTATCATGTTCAAGACTTTTCCATTTCTATTAGCTTTACTAATTAATATTTTAATTTCAATTCTACCCGTCTGTTTTTGGCTTTATTAGCTGCCGATGTATTTGGCGCAAGTGGCACTGTATCGCCGTATCCTACAGCATTTAAGCGATTAGCATCAATACCATTTTTAACTAAATAAATTTTTACAGCATTGGCTCGTTTGTCGCTTAATTCTAAATTTTTCATCGCATTGCCGCTATTATCTGTATGACCGCCAATAGCCAATTGATAATCGGCATTAGCTTTTAATACTTCAATCGCTTTATTTAATGATGGGTATGATGATGCTAATAAAATATCGCTACCCGATTGAAAATTGATATTTTTAATCAATACATCTAATTTGTTTTGGTCTTCAACTTTAATTTCGGGGCAACCATTATTTGCTGCTAAGCCTTTTAGTTTGGGGCATTTATCTACATTATCGGCTATGCCATCGCCATCCGTATCGGGGCAACCATGCAAGGCTGCCAAACCTTTTTCTTTAGGGCATTTATCATTTTCATCTAGCACACCATCGCCATCGGCATCGGGTGGTGGGCAGCCACTCATTTCTAAAGTGCCTTTTGCAGTGGGGCATTTATCTACATTATCGGCTATGCCATCGCCATCTGTATCGGGGCAACCGTTCATATCGGCTGTGCCTTTTTGTGTGGGGCATTTATCTATGTTATCGGCTATGCCATCGCCATCCGTATCGGGGCAACCTTTCATATCGGCTGTGCCTGCTATGGTAGGGCATCTATCAAAAAAATCGGGTATGCCATCGCCATCTACATCGCTTGGGCAGCCTGTTGCATTTACTTTTATGGCAATGGGTGTATTGGGGCATTTATCTTTTGTATCTATTACACCATCGCCATCCGAATCTTTTTTTGGATGAATATTAAAACTATATATTAAGCCTATGGTGTGCAGGGCATACCAATCGCCACGGGTATTATTGCTAATGCTTCGTTTCGAAAATTGTTCATCTATTTCATCATTTCTATTAATGCCAAATACCGATTGTAATTGAATATGTATATGATTGATTAATTTGAATTTAATGCCATAGCCTAATTCGTAGCCAAATGATGATGTATGATTAATATGTTCGGAATGGGCAAACATATAGCCCACACCTGCCAATACATAAGGTTTTATAATAGCATTTTCATTTAAAAATTTACCATTATAAAATTTATAATGCGCCCTTAAACCATAGCTATAAAAATTGCCATCAAATTTATTATTGGCATCTTTGGTATAAGCCCAAGTGCTATAATTGGCATGCGCTACACCATCAAATGATTTTGAAATATAAGTAGCTAGGGTAATGCCTTGTGTATTTTTTTGTGTATTATCGAATTTAAAAAAATTATTACCCAAATCGCCATTATAAGCCGATTTGCCAATATGAAAACCTAATGCCCAACGCTGCTCTTTTGATTGACAAAAAACTTGCTGAATGGCTATTACAAATACTACGATGGCTACAATTTTCTTCATTTGTAAGTATAATTATTTTTTACAAAAATAAAAAAAGAAATCTTCTAATTGCTAGCCCACACCATCTAAATATAAGAAAGATATTAAGATGTAATTGTGATGATGCGAATGTGGAATTTTGAATTTTAAATGTTTTCTGCTTGTTTGAGGCGTAGGTAAAGAGCCGCAACTAATAAGTTTACGGCAAATAAAAAAAACTACTTATTGGCAACAACAAACAGCGTAGAATCTATGGTATTTATGGCGAAATTAAAATAATAAAAAGCGAAGTATCCATCAAGATGCTTCGCTTTTTGTATGGATAGAGCAGCATTG
>JBJOOR010000015.1:0-103378 GCA_046051225.1 Bacteroidota bacterium
TTACTTACCTTATTAACAGTTGAAAGTTTATTTTTTGATTGATGAATTTTGATTATATTAAAAATAAAAATGAAAATTTGAGGAAGACTTTTTAAGTATTATTAAACCACAATTTTTATAAATGAAAAAACCTGAAGAGCTTAAATTTTTTATTGTTGATGATGTTGAGATGTGTTACGAAACAACTAAGATGCATTTGCAAAACTTAGGATATAAAAATATCAAGTGTTTTCAATCGGGGCATGAATGTTTGAATGATTTAATTGAAAAGCCTGATGTGGTTTTTTTAGACCATGAAATGCCCGAAATTACAGGCGTTGAAGTGTTAAAAAAAATAAAAAGATTCGACCCTGATATATTTGTAGTTATTGTTTCGGGGCAAGAAACGATTCAAGTAGCAATTGATTTTTTGAAATTTGGAGCATTCGATTATATTATTAAAAATGGAAACGAGGGCAAAGCAATTGAAATAGTAATGAGCAAAGTATTGGCAGTAATGAAATTAATGGATAAGGAACAAAAAGGATTTTTAAAGAAAATATTTTCATAATAAATGTATATGATAAAAAAAATTACACCTTTTATTTTGTTGGTAATATTGGCTTTAAGTATGCAAAGTTGTTTAACACAAAATATGATGCAAAAGCCTTTAGTAAAAACTACTATGCCTGATGGTTTTTACACATCAAGTGCTTCAAAGCAATACACAATAAGGGTTGATGATAAAATAAATATTAGTATTTGGGGGCATGATGAATTAAGTGTGGGTTCGGTATATGGTATTTATAATTCGAATGAGGTGTATGGTAAATGGATTATGGTAGATGCAAATGGTGAAATTCAAATTCCTAAAATAGGTACTATAAAGATTGAAGGAATGACCATGTTGCAAGCCGAAGATTCAATAAAAAAAATGGTTTCCAAATGGTTAGTTAATCCAATCGTATTTGTTAGAGTATTAAATAAAGAAGTAATTGTGATGGGTGAAGTAAAAGCACCAGGCAGATTAATTTTTGATAGAGCACAATATTCTTTGGCCGAAACAGTTGCCCTTGCTGGCGATTTTGATTTTTATGCAAATAAGAAAAAAATTATTGTGGTTCGAACGGTAAATGGTTTTCAGAAACAAATAAGCTTAGACTTAACTCGAAGTGATAGATTTACAACTAATAATATTCCAATTCTTCCAGGCGACTTAGTGTATGTACCAAGCAAACGGGCTAAAGATTTTGATAGAAGAATCTCAACAATTGCTCCATTTACAGCGGTAGTTACCACTTTGGTTGTCTTATATTCTGCCATTCTTAAAAAATAATTCAATGAATGATTCATTACGAATAATAAAGGCTTTAATACGAAATTGGTATGTATTTTTAATAGTGATTATTGTTTCATTATTGTTTACTGGTAGATATTTAAAATATGCTGTGCCCATGTATGAAAGTACGGCAAAAATAAAATTAGCAGAAGCTAATGAAGGAACCCCAGGAACAAACTTGTATAAAGATTTTGATCTATTTGCCGAGACCAATAAAATAGGTACTGAAGTAGAAGTAATTAAATCAGAAATTTTACTAGAACGGCTTGTTGATTCATTGCAACTTAAATATCAAGTATTCAGAATTGGAAAAATCAAAAAAACAGAACTGTTTGATGATTGCCCATTTGTAGCCATGTTTCAGCCTAATGGCGAAGTGAAAAAGGATTTGAATTTTAAAATAAATGTATTAAACTCAAGTGAGTTTGAACTTACTACACCCGATAGTTCGGAAAAAATAAAATGTACTTTTAATCAACCCATTGTTACTCAAAATGGATTGATTATGCTGCAACAAAATTTTCAATTAATTCATACCCGACCAGATATTAAACTGATTGACAAATTTGAATTAGCAATTAGAACTAAAAGTGGATTGATTAAAGAATTAGATGGAAATATTGATGTAACGCCTGTAGATAAAGACGTTCCAGTATTACGCATTACTTATAAAAGTACAATACCAACCAAATCGGCTGCTGTTGTAAATACTTTAGCTAAAATTTATGTACAAGATTTCATATTATCAAAAGTTAAATCGGCAGATATAACTGTACATTTTTTAAATAAGCAAATTGATTCTATTGACACAAAATTAGCAAGCTCGGAAAATAGTATTCAAAGCTATAGAGATCAAAATAAAATTATTAATACAAGACAAGAAACAGAAACTGATTTAAGAAAAATTTCAGAAATGAAAATACAAGCATCAAATCTGAAAATGACGACTGATGCGGTTTCTAAGCTATATGATTATCTTCAACACAATGATAAAAGTATTTTAGATATGGCCCCAAACTTTCAAGCCTTTAATGATTTATTATCTACCGAAATGGTAAAGAATATTAAAGAACTACAAATAAAACGTCGTGATTTATTATTAGATTTTACACCCGAAGATGAAAAAGTAAAAGTGATTGATGAAAAAATAAAAGATTATACAACTTATATTAAAGAAGCAGTTAAAAATTCATTGATAGATTATCAAACCAAATATGATAGACTAGAGGATGAGATTTTTGAAGCACAACAATCATTTAACAATTTGCCTGTAAAAGAAAAAACGATGAACATTCTTCAACGCGATTTTAATTTGAATGAACAAACTTATAATTTTTTGCAACAAAAAAATACAGAAGCTGAAATAGCCCGTGCTGCTGCTATTTCATTTCATCGGATTATTCAATATGGTGAAATAGCAAAAGATCCAGTATCGCCTAATCCTTCATTATTAAAGGCTTTAGCGATATTCTTATCATTATTATTTAGTGCATTAGCAATTTTTATTGTTAGCTCTGTAAGGGGCAGTGTAGGCGATGAAACATTGGTGTATAAAAATTCGGATACCAAAGTTTTACAATCAATTCCATATATTAATGATGCTGATAAACTAAATGATTATTTTAAAAAATGGTTCATTGAATTAGATTTTAATAGAACTATAAAGAAGCATGATGCAGTAAATGTTTCTTCTATGCATTTAAATGAAGGCAAGCGGTCTATTGCTTTTGGATTAGCTAATGCAGCCCACGAATTGGGAAAAAATGTATTATACGTTTCGATGGATGGAAGATTGGCATCAAATTTTTCGAAAGTAAAAACAATTCAAATTCAGGATACAAAAACTAATTGGCAATTGCCAGAAGTGTTTGACGAATTATTGAAAAATTGGAAATTAGAGTATGATGTAGTAATAATTCAAAACATATCAATGAATCAAAATTCAGATTCTATGCTTGCTATACGAAATGCTGATTTGAATTTATTTGTCTTAGATAGCAGATATTCTAAATTGAAATTTGTAAATGAAATAGATAATTTGAAAGAAAAAATGAATCTTCAAAATTTTTACTATTTGGTAAATAGAGCTGGTTATAGTCCTTCTATTTTAACCAAAATAAAAACCATTTTGAAATTTGGAAAAACCTTTAAAAAATAATTTTTATTGATTGACACAAGAAACAATACATACTGAAATTGTAAAAAAAAAATCAACGTGGTTTAAAGGTTTAAATGCCTTAAGATTTTTTGCTGCTTCTTTGGTTGTGTTAATGCATGTGCAATCCAATTTAAAAATTCAACACTTACCGCATTATCTAGATTATCCAATTAATTCAAAAGGCTTATGGGCTGTTTCGTTTTTTTTTGTTTTAAGCGGATTTTTAATTACCTATCTTTTATTAGCCGAACGTAAAAAAACTTCTACAATAAAAATAAAAGATTTTTATTTGCGCCGTGTTTTTAGAATTTGGCCGTTGTATTTTTTTGTAATCATTTTTGGATTATTGTTTTATTGGAAACTAGCACCCATGCTAGGTTTTGAAGCGCCAACAAAATATTCGTTGCCATTAGCCATGGGTTGTTATTTGTTTTTTCTTGCTAATTTAATGAATAGTTTATTCGATGTTGGTGGTATTATTCACGTTACATGGTCAATAGCTGTTGAAGAACAGTTTTATCTTATTTGGGCGCCAATGGTTAAGCGATTAAAGAATAATTTAATGCCCGTTATCATTGCTATCAGCCTATTCTTTTTAGCAGTTAATATTTTAAATACACTAAATGTTTTTCATTTATCAGAAAGAATACAAGTGTTTATCAGAACACTTCAATTTCATTACATGGGTATTGGCGCCGCATTTGCATGGTTGCTTTTTAATAAAAAAGAATGGCTGATGAATCAAATTTTTTTTAGGTCAAAATCACTTCAATATATATTTGTAGTATGCATTTTGTTTTTCTTTATAGGTTACCAAAAAACAACCATTGGCGAAATAATTTTACCATTACCAATTGGTTTATTGTTGGGTTGGTTAATTTTAAATTTGGGTGTAAACGAAAACAGAATTTTTTCTTTAGATTATAAAATATTAAATTATTTAGGTGATATTTCTTATGGTGTATACATGCTTCATGTACCCTTAGTTTATGCTACCACATTGGTTTTTAAGAAAATGTTAAGCACTTATACCAATACCACTTGGTATTTGCCTTTATATTATTTGGTATTGTTTTGTGCTATTATTATTGCTGCTTCATTATCCTATAAATTTATCGAACAGCCTATACTTTCTATTCATCAAAAATTAAAACAAAGCAAAGCCAAATAATTTTGAAACGAGTAGTACATATAGAGCATACAAAATTCTTGAACCTGATAAATACAATTCTGCTTATCATTTTATTTATTATGATAGCAGGTTTTTTTACATGGAATGAGAGTATCATTTTTACTCGTGTATTTAAAGTTCTTACTCGTGTTGGGATGACAGCCTGCATCTATATTGTTTATAAACGAATATTAAATCGGGGGGCAATAGATTCATTTAAATTAAAAAATGAATTTTCTATAGGGCTTTATGCATTGTATCTTTTGTTAGGATTGGTTTCATTTTGCTGGAGTACCAATGTTGGCTACAGTTCATTGCAATGGATAATGGACATGAGTAGTTTTGTTTTTTCATTTTATTTTATAAAAGCATTGTTCTTATTAGATGAATTTTTTCCCGATAATCCAGTAAAATTTTATAATCTAATGGGCAATGTTGCATTTATGTTATTGTCTATTTTTACCGTAGGGATGGTAGTAGCCCCAGATGCTTTTTTTAGATTGGTAGAAGGTGGCGAAGATGCTCGATTAGGGGGATATATTATGAACCCCAATGAACTTGGAATGTATTGTGGCTTGGGGGTTTCGTGCCTAATTTTCGATTTATATAGAAAGCAAAATAAATGGTGGACGATATTTAAAATTTTGATTTTAGTAATAGCATTGGTCATGACAAAATCACGTTCGTCATTAGTAGGATTATTATTAATTGTATTTTTTCATATCCGAAATTCAAAAAATACAAAGCTTGAAATTTTAGTATATATAGGAATGGTATTGGTTATCCCTATTGCTGTTCAAAAACTAATTTTACGTAAAGGCGGTATTGATGATGTATTATCAATGACAGGGCGTATGCCTTTTTGGAAAGCTTTGATAACAGAAGGCTTACCCAAAGAGCCATTATTTGGTTTTGGATTTATGCGGATTGCTTATGGCGAAACATTTAAAAGCGTTCATACTTATGAGGCGCATATGACACATAATACATTTATGCAAGTGTTGATGAATCTTGGTTTTATGGGCTTTGCAGTGGTATTATTTCAAATGATTTTTACAGTAAGAGGATTTATAAAAGAAGATAATGAAAAGCGATTAATGTTGCTTGGAATTTTAATTCCCGTAATCATCAATTCATTTACCGAATTTGGAATTTTTGGTGAAACCAACTATGGTATTTTATTTTATCAAATGCTGATTATTTACATCTGTATTCAGTTTAATCCAAGGCTTACACCATTAGAACGAAAATATGTTTTGCAAAAACGGCCCAATTTTGATTTTAAATTTAAAACAATAATAGACAAGTTTGCATAGCTACGTAGATATTTAAGTTGAATTACTTAGCCATTATTTTTAATAAAATCGCAGATTAGCTTTCTATTTCAAAAGTAGATTTTAATAAACCACAACCATATTAATTAATGATTGAAAAAGACCCATACAAATACCTCAAAACTGTAGTATCAAAGCCTATTACATGGGTAATGTTCGACCAAGCATTAGTAAGCGGTATTAATTTTATTACAACATTTATTTTAGCTCATGGTTTGCCTGTTAGCGATTTTGCAAGATATTCGGGCATTGTATTAGCTCAAATGTTTTTGCTAACCATGCAAAATGCATTAGTGCTACAACCATTTCAATTGTTCTTGTATCGCTTGCCAGGAAGGAGTTGCAGACATACAGCTTGGTGGGCTGGTTTTTTATTCATTACATTTGGATTAGTAGGATTGCATTTTGCACGACATTTTTTTGAACATGGTGGTATACTAACAAAAACACAAACCATGTATTCTTTATGTTGTATCGAAGGTTATTTGTTGATGGACTTAATAAGAAGAATGTTGATAGCTGAAAAGAAAATTACACAATCAATAATTATTGATGCTGTATCAAATATACCACAGCTAATCGTTTTAGCGTATTTGTTTTATGCCAAAGAACTTACTTTAGATAGTAGTTTGAAAACTATTGCAGTAACTTATATACCAGCAGTTTTAATTGGTGTGTTTTTTCTTCAACCACGATTTCAGTCACTTTCAACTTTTTTCAGAATCTATAAAATGTTTTGGAAAGAATCAAGATGGCTTACTGCTACAGGATTATTGCAATGGAGTTCGGGCAATTATTTAGTAGTAGCAGCTACTTATTATATTGGCGCACAAGCCTTAGCCGCTGTACGTTTGGGGCAAAGCATACTAGGATTAGTGGGTGTATTTCTTCAGG
Organism: Bacteroidota bacterium; assembly: GCA_046051225.1. Classification (GTDB taxonomy): domain Bacteria; phylum Bacteroidota; class Bacteroidia; order Chitinophagales; family CAIODY01; genus CAIODY01. Next base: position 6,876 of record JBJOOR010000015.1, read on the forward strand.
CATCTGAAAATTATGTATTGCCAAAAGCTGCACAGATGCTACGCAAATCGCCAGCTATGATGTGGCGATATGTAAAGCATTATTCAATGGGGCTATTTGTAATTAGTTTAATTATTTCAAGTACACTTTTCTTTTTTTCGAAACCAATTTTCTTTGCAGCAGGTGGTACACAATTTATTCAATACAGTTCGGTATTACAATGGTTTGCGCTATTGTTAATGACAATTGCCATCAGTTATCCTTTCCGCATTTTAATAAGAGTACACATGCAAAATGCTCACTTTTTAGTTGGCTATGTTTTTACAACCATCTTCAGTTTACTAGCCGCAAAGTGGTTATGCGAAACATGGGGAATGGGAGGGGTAGTAATTGGATTAATGTTTAATCAAATTGTAATGGTAATTTATTGGACAATTATTCTAAAAATAAAAAAACAAATGGCATGGACATTACCCACATAATTTTAGGCAAAGCCAATCCTGAAAGAATGAATGGTGTAAACAAAGTAGTGTACGAACTTTGTTCGCATCAAGCCGAAGTGGGCAACCATGTGGAATTATGGGGAATAACTGCAACAGTTGAAGAAAATTTTCCACCACGAAATTTTAAAACAAAATTATTTCAATCTAATAAATTTCGATTTTTTTTAGATAAAAAAATCGAGCAAGAAATTCTTCATTCTTCGCCCAAAACTATCTTTCATTTGCATGGTGTTTTTTTACCCGAATTATATTCCATTTCAAAATTATTAAAAAAATATAATAGAAAATTTGTATTCACGGCGCATGGCGGATACAATGTAATTGCTATGCAAAAAAGTGGTTTTCAAAAGAAAATTTACATCTCAATTTTCGAAAAGCAATTACTACAAAATGCTGCATTCATCAACTGTTTAGGCGAAAGCGAAGTAGATGGAACAAAATCGATTTTACCTAATGCAAACACTTATTTATTGCCTTATGGATTTGATATCATCAACTTTACGAACCATCCAAAAGATGAAAAATATTTTATCATTTCGTTTTGTGGCAGAATAGATTTTTACACCAAAGGATTGGATGCCATTTTGGATGGATTCAAATTATTTTTGAATGAAATACCAAATGCAAGATTGAGATTAATTGGTGATGGAAGCGATAAAGAAAAAGTAATACAACGTATCACGAATGAATTTAAAGAAGACTTGATTGAATATTGTGGCAGTAAATATGGCGATGAAAAACTGAAATTAATTGCTGAATGTGATGTGTTTATACATCCATCAAGAAACGAAGGTTTACCTACGGCTGTGTTAGAAGCTGCAAGTTTGGGGTTGCCATCATTGGTAACTAAAGCAACTAATATTGGCGCATATATTACAAAGCATAAAGCAGGAATTGTAATAGATAAAACCGACGGACAGCAAGTGTTTGAAGGTTTATTGCAATTATATAAATTATATCAAACCAATAAAATAGAGTTACAAAACAACGCCAAGCAAATGGTTTTACAAGAGTTTAATTGGAAACATATTGAAGCCGAATTTAAAAAAATGTATACTAAAGCATTACAAAATTGACGAATGAAAATATACATATTGTTTCCCTTTTAAAATTGTGTGGCATTGATGTTAGCATCGAAAATGTTGTAAGCAATTCCATTCAGAAAAAAATACTAATGTATCCAAACCCTGATGGTACAATACGTTGGATGTGGGATGCTGAAAGTACAAAACCTTTATTCTTGAAATTTTACGGTGTAATTGGCTGGAAATCGAAATTGTTTTCAGCATTTGTGCAATTACTTTTTGTATTAAGATTGCAAAAAATAATAGCTAAAAAATGCGTTGCTATTTATTTAGATAATGAAAATTCAGAAAAATATAATTTATTATTAAGCGCTGAATGGGCTTTGTTTACTGGTACGTCAGGCAAATTACGAAAGGCTGTAATTACAATTCATAAAAAATCTGAATCTGTATTTTTGAAAATTCCGCTTACCGATGCTGCTAAAAATATTGTTGCATTAGAATCGAAAAATTTATCTATGCTGGAAAAATTGCAATTGCAAAATTCAATTGTTCCAAAAGGAATTATGCATGGAATTAGTTTACAGCAAACCGATGTAAGTCAGTATTGTAGCCATCGTTCATCTGTATTTGGCAATGCACATTTACTTTCGATGATGGAATTTTTTGAAAAAACAAATCATAAAAAATCTTTGTCGTCAACTTTATTTTGGCAAACAATCGAAAAAAATATTACTGTTTTAATCAACTCAAATCCACATCCCAATATTTTAATTTGGAATGAATTGTTGAAAAATTTGATGGATGAAAAAAATAAAATTGATGCTTCATTAGAACAGCAATTTCGCCTTGCACATGCCGATTTAACTGCATGGAACTGCTATTGCGATGATTCGAAATTATATATTTATGATTGGGAATTAGCTATTGAAGATGCACCAATATTGTACGATTTATTTCATTTTCATATTCAAGGAAATTGTTTGTTAGGCAATCAATCATTCGAGCAAATTAATGAGAAACTACATTCGGTTTTACAATCTAAAAAAGTTAAAGCATTTTGCGAAAGCAATAAAATTGATGTTGAATTAAATCTGAAATTATATTTGTTATATCATGTTTCAGAATCTTTATGTTGGTATTCGGAACAAAAGGATTTGCATCTTCAAGTGCAGTGGCTAACCAGTTTATGGAATAAATATTTAACTGAAAAATGAGTAATGAAATCAGCCATATTCGAGTTCAATTTTTAGCCGATTTGCAAAATACTTTGGCTAATTATTCTTATGCTGTAATAAAAGCATCATCGCCAAAGCTTGATGAATGGTCGGTTTATGGCGATATTGATATGGCAATAAAAAAAACGGATGCTGAAAAATTGTATCAACAATTACAAAAACATACATCTGTTTCTGGTATTAAAATACTTCGGAAATCTTTTATGTGGCAGTTGTATATTCAACTTGTTGATGGTTCGATGGTGGCTTTGGATTTTATATTTACATTCAAACATAAATCAACATTTTTAATAAATAATACTGATTTGTTGAACGATAAAAAACAAAATGAAACAGGGTTATTTGTTGCAGCTACAAAAGTTGAAATGGCTTTTATTGCATTGTTTTATGCTATGAATAATAAAGCAATTCCTGAAAAATATATAACTCGTTTTCAGCAATTATCAACTATCGAAAAAACAGAAATTCAGGATTATTTCAACCAACAATTTGGATTTAATTTTCAACAATTTGAGTTTATATATGAAGCCAAAAATAATGCTTCAATAATGATTAATAAAATACTTACAAAGCCCGAAAATAAAGGCGTTAAAGGGATTGTAAATAAAATAAATTATATGGCAGATACTATAAAAGATTGGTTTCAGTGGGATGGAATTGTAATTACATTTTCGGGTGTAGATGGCGCAGGCAAATCAACAATAATTGAAAATATTAAAGCAAAAGTTGAAAAGCAAATGCGATGCAGAACAGTTGTAATTCGTCATCGTCCATCTCTTTTGCCAATCATTAGCGCATTGCAACATGGCAAAGCAAAAGCCGAACAAATGAGCATGCAAACCTTACCACGGCAGGGCAAAAACAAAAGTTCTATATCATCATTGATTCGTTTTGCTTATTATTATTTCGATTATTTTGTTGGGCAATTTTATGTGCAATTAAAATATGTGAGTAGGGGATATGTGGTTTTGTATGACAGATATTATTTTGATTTTGTGCATGATGCAAGAAGAAGTAATATTGATTTATCTAAAAAATTTACTGAACCATTTTATTCATTTTTATTAAAACCAAAATTGAATTTTTTTTTAACAGCACCAGCCGATTTAATTTTAAAACGCAAGCAAGAATTGTCGGCTGAAACCATCAACGAATTAACTGCCGAATACACAACTCACTTTGCTAAACTTTCAAAAAAATTCAGCAATAGCAAGTATTTGGTGGTAAATAATATTGTATTGGACGAAACTATTGAAACTATTTATAACCATATTGATAATACAAAAAATAAAAAGTGAAAACAGTAATTGAAAAAATAATTCGCTTACGAAATCCAACGTTTTCATTTCATGAAAAAGTGGATGGACGAATGATTGCATGGTTAATGAGTTCGTTAGCTATTGGACATTTACGCAGCTATAAATTTTTATTAAAAGGTTCTATGCCAATAAAATCTGTGGTGGGTAGAAATGCAAAAACACGATTTCAGCATAAAATAAAATGGGGTAAGCAAATGAAAATTGGCGAAAGTGTTTTGCTTAGTGGATTAGGAACCGAAGGAATTATTTTCGGTAACAATGTAAGCATTGGCGATTTTAGCCGATTAATTGTATCCACCACATTTAATGATGTAGGAAAATATATTAAAATTGGCAACAATGTAGGCATGGGCGAATTTGCTTATTTAGGTGGCGCAGGTGGGCTTGAAATTGGTGATGATTGCATCATTGGGCAATATTTAAGTTGTCATCCCGAAAATCATAATTTTGAAAATAATGATGAGTTAATAAGAATGCAAGGCACTACAAGAAAAGGAATTAAGATTGGAAAAAATTGTTGGATTGGAAGTAAAGTTACTTTTTTAGATGGCGTTGAAATTGGCGATGGCTGTGTAGTTGCGGCTGGCAGTGTAGTTAATAAATCTTTTGATTCGCATAGTGTAATTGGTGGTGTGCCTGCTAAATTATTAAAGCAGTTGTGATAAATTTGCATTAAAACGAAAATGATATAAAAAAGGCTGCAATTTGTATTTGCAGCCTTTTTTATATATTGAAATTTGAAAATATTAATTTTCAAATTTCACATCTAATGCTAATCCACGTAATTCATGAACTAATACATTAAATGATTCAGGAATACCAGGTCTTGGAATGTTTTCGCCCTTCACAATAGCTTCATAAGCTTTTGCTCTGCCTTGTATATCATCCGATTTTACAGTTAATAATTCTTGTAAAATATTAGCAGCACCATAAGCTTCTAAAGCCCAAACCTCCATTTCACCAAATCTTTGACCACCAAATTGTGCTTTACCGCCCAATGGTTGTTGTGTAATTAATGAATAAGGTCCGATAGAACGAGCATGCATCTTATCATCAACCAAGTGATTTAATTTAAGCATATAAATTACACCCACTGTTGCTTTTTGATGAAAACGTTCGCCAGTTTCACCATCAAATAACCATGTTTGACCATAGTGGGGCAACTTAGCTTCTTCAATTTCCGCAGCTATTTCCGCTAATGAAGCACCATCAAAGATAGGAGTACCATATTTTTTACCCAGTTCTAAACCAGCTAATGCTAATACAGATTCATAAATTTGTCCTAAGTTCATCCTCGAAGGCACACCTAGTGGGTTCAATACAATATCAACTGGTGTTCCATCTTCAGTAAATGGCATATCTTCATCACGTACAATTCGGCTTACTATACCTTTATTACCATGACGACCAGCTAATTTATCACCTACTTTTAACTTACGTTTTTTAGCGATGTAAACTTTCGCTAATTTTACTACACCTGCTGGCAATTCATCACCTATGGTAACGTTAAATTTCTCACGTTTAAATCTGCCGCTTTCTTCGTTAAATTTAATACCATAATTGTGTAACAATGATTTTACTAAAAGATTAGTATCATCTTGAGTTGTCCAACCGTTAGTATCAATTTGTGTATAATCAATTTCCAAAGATTTAGCAGTAAATTTACTTCCTTTCGGAATTAAATCTTCGCCATAAAGATTCTTAACACCTCTTGATGTTTTATCTTTTAGTAAAGTTAATAATTTTTGAACCAATCTATCTTTTAAATCACGTTGATTTTTATTGTAGATAGTTTCTAATTTATCAATTGTTGCTTTTTCTTTAGCTTTTGAATTTTTATCTTTTTTAGCACGGCTAAATAAACGAGTATCAATTACAACACCATCAGTACTAGGCGAAACTTTCATAGAAGCATCTTTTACATCGCCTGCTTTATCGCCAAAAATTGCTCTTAATAATTTTTCTTCTGGTGTAGGGTCGGTTTCACCTTTTGGAGTGATTTTACCTACCATAATATCGCCTTCTTTAATTTCGGCGCCAATACGAATTATACCTCTGTCATCCAAATCCTTTGTAGCTTCTTCAGATACATTTGGAATATCGTTAGTTAATTCTTCTTCGCCTAATTTTGTATCACGAACTTCTAATTCATATTCATCAATATGCATTGATGTAAATAAATCTTCACGTAATACTCTTTCGCTTAATACAATGGCATCCTCAAAGTTATAACCTTTCCATGGCATAAATGCCACTTTTAAGTTGGTACCTAATGCTAATTCGCCATTATCAGTTGCATAGCCTTCGCATAATACTTGCCCTAATACTACCTTTTCGCCTTTTTTCACAATTGGGCGTAAGTTGATACAAGTGCTTTGGTTGGTTTTGCGGAATTTTAATAGATTATAAATTTTCACATCATCTTCAAAAGAAACTGTTTTTTGATCTTCAGTTCTTTCATAGCGTACATGTATTTGTTTAGCATCTACATATTCTACCACACCTTTACCTTCGGCATTGATAAGCATACGGCTATCTTGAGCAACTTTTGCTTCTAAGCCTGTACCTACAATTGGAGATTGAGGGCGCAATAATGGAACAGCCTGACGTTGCATGTTTGAACCCATCAAGGCACGGTTTGCATCATCGTTTTCTAAGAATGGAATTAACGAAGCACTTACACCAACAATTTGGTTTGGAGCAACGTCCATATATTCTATTTCAGCTGGTTCTAATACTGGGAATTCACCATGTTGGCGACATTTGATACGGTTTTCTCTAAAATTACCTTTATCATCTACATCCACATTTGCTTGCGCAATGATTTTATTATCTTCATCATCAGCAGTTAAATATTCAACTTTAGCATCATTTAAGTTTACTTTGCTGCTATCAACTCTTCTATATGGTGTTTCGATGAAGCCCATATCGTTGATTTTAGCATGAACACATAAAGTTGAAATCAAACCAATGTTTGGTCCTTCTGGTGTTTCGATAGTACACAAACGGCCATAATGCGAATAATGTACGTCACGAACCTCAAAACCTGCACGTTCTCTACTTAAACCGCCGGGCCCTAGAGCCGAAATACGACGTTTGTGCGTAATTTCAGATAATGGATTTGTTTGATCTAAGAATTGAGATAATTGTGATGTTCCGAAGAATGAATTGATTACAGAAGATAATGTTCTAGCATTAATCAAATCTACTGGTGTGAATACCTCGTTATCACGAACGTTCATACGTTCACGAATAGTACGGGCCATACGAGCCAAACCAACGCCAAATTGCGAATACAATTGTTCACCAACTGTACGAACACGACGATTACTTAAATGGTCAATATCATCAATTTCGGCTTTAGCATTAGTTAATTGAACTAAGTATTTTACAATCAAAATAATATCTGATTTGCTTAATACTCTTGAATCGTTTTTCATGTCCAAACCTAATTTTTGGTTCACTTTATAACGACCTACCTCACCTAAATCATAACGCTTATCACTAAAGAATAGTTTTTCGATAATACCACGAGCAGTCTCATCATCTGGCGCATCTGCACCACGTAACTGACGATAAATATGTTGTACTGCTTCTAATTCTGTATTTGAAGTATCTTTTTGTAAAGTATTGTAAATGATTGAGTAATCACCTGCCAATTCTTCTTTTTGTAAGATAACAGTTTTAACGCCTGTTTCTAAAATAGCTTCAATATTGTCTTCATCTAAAATAGTATCACGTTCTAACACTACTTCATTACGTTCGATAGAAACTACTTCTCCAGTATCTTCATCCACAAAATCTTCAAACCATGATTTTAATACACGAGCAGCTAATTTTTTACCTAAAGCATCTTTTAAAGTAGGCTTGGTAGCTTTAATTTCTTCAGCTAATCCAAACAATTCTAAAATTTGTTTATCAGTTTCATAACCCATTGAACGTAAAAGAGTTGTTACAGGGAACTTCTTCTTACGGTCGATGTAGGCATACATTACATTATTGATGTCGGTAGCAAATTCCATCCAAGCCCCTTTAAATGGTATAATACGAGCTGAATAAATTTTTGTACCATTTGGATGTACACTTTGACCAAAGAATACACCTGGTGAACGATGTAATTGAGAAACAACTACACGTTCAGCACCATTAATAATAAATGTTCCTTTAGGAGTTAAATAGGGGATATTTCCTAAAAACACATCTTGTACGATGGTTTGAAAATCTATATGTTCTGGGTCGTTACAACTTAAACGCAATTTTGCTTTTAAGGGAACGCTGTAAGTTAATCCACGTTCAACGCACTCTTCCATCGAATAACGAGGTGGATCAACGAAATAATCTAAAAATTCTAGATTGAAAATACTTCGTGCATCAGTGATAGGAAAATTTTCTTGAAACACTCTGAATAAACCTTCATTACTACGGTTTTCAGAAGTGGTATCTAATTGAAAAAAATCTCTGAATGATTGCAACTGAATGGCTAACAAATCGGGGTAAGGCAATGCTTTAATTTTCCCGAAGTGAATGCGTTCTTTAGTTTTTTTGCTCATTTTATTTTTTGAGATAAAATTGGTAAGTGTTTTTTTTCTTTTATAAATACTAAAGCATAGTGTGTTAAAAACACACTATGCCTAAGTATTTGATAATTAAATAGAGAGAAAAAAACTCTATTTAATTACTATTTTGAAGTTAAATTATTTTACTTCAACATCAGCACCTGCTTCTTTCAATTTAGCAACTAAATCGTCAGCAGTAGCTTTGTCAACGCCTTCTTTAACTGGTTTTGGAGCGCCATCAACTAAATCTTTAGCTTCTTTCAATCCTAATCCTGTTAAATCTTTAACGATTTTTACAACCGCTAATTTGTTAGCACCACCGCTTTTCAAAATTACATCAAAAGATGTTTTTGCAGCAGGAGCTTCGGCAGCAGCGCCACCAGCTACAGCAACTGCAGCAGCAGCAGCAGGTTCGATACCGTATTCACTTTTTAAAATTTCTGCTAATTCATTTACTTCTTTAACTGTTAAGTTTACTAATGATTCAGCCATTGCTTTTAAGTCAGCCATGTTATTTGATTTTTTGTTTGTTTTTAAAATTTTTGTTTCTGTATTCTTTTTATGTTGATGCTTGGAAGCCTTGTTAATTTGACAATTTAATGATTAGCCAATTAGCCGATGGGTTAAAAGCCAATAATAAAATGTCGTTTTAAAATCGATCAATTAGCACATTGGCTAATTGGCTAATTTTTTATTTTGCTCTTTCTTGTAATGCTTTTACTAAGCCGCCAATTTTGTTTGGTCCGCCTGATTTAAGGGCACCGATAACATTTTTAGCAGGCGATTGCAATAAGGCAACAATTTCGCCAATAAGTTCGTGTTTGCTTTTTAATTTGCTTAATGCATCTAATTGATCATCACCTATGTAAATTGCTGAATCAATATAAGCAACTTTTAATGAGGGTTTTGTTCCTTTAGCACCACGAAATTCTTTTAAAGTTTTTCCTGCGGCATTACCTACTTCACTAAAGAAAATTGATGATTGACCTTTTAAAGCACCAATTAATTCAGGACTAGCTTGACCAGTTGCTTCTAAAGCTTTTTCAATTAATGAATTTTTTGCAACTTTCATTTCAATTCCTTTTGAAAAGCAAAGCTTACGCAATTTATTTACTTCTTCAACAGTTAATGAAGTGCTATCAGCAATATAGAAGTATGAACTACCACTAAATTTTACCTTCAAGTCTTCAATCAACTGTGTTTTTTCTTGTTTTGTCATTGTTTTTTATTTTTAAACTTTCTGTTTTGAAGAAAATTTTAATTGAATTAATTAGATGATGCAGTTGAATTTAAACCTTTAGTATCAATACTTAATGAAGGGCTCATGGTTGTTGCCATGTAAATGCTCTTCAAGTAGGTACCTTTAGCTGCTGTAGGCTTCATTCTAACTATTGTATTAATTAATTCTAAAGCGTTGTCATGCAATTTTTCAGGTGTAAATGAAATACGACCAATTGAAGTATGAATGATAGCTTGCTTATCTAATTTAAAAGCAATTTTACCTAATTTAACTTCTTTAACAGCCGATGCAACATCAGCAGTTACAGTTCCAGTTTTAGGATTAGGCATTAAATTACGTGGTCCTAATACTTTACCTAATTTACCTAATTTAGGCATTACGGCTGGTGTAGCGATGATTACATCAATATCAACCCAACCCTTTTCAATCTTTTGTATATAGTCATCCAACCCTACATAATCAGCACCTGCAGCAGTTGCTTCGGCTTCTTTATCTGGTGTACATAATACTAATACTTTTTTGTCTTTACCTGTTCCATGAGGTAATGTAACTACACCTCTTACAGCCTGATCGGCTTTTTTTGGATCAACTCCCAAGCGAATATGAAGGTCTACTGACGCATCAAACTTGGTGGTATTAACCTTTTTGATTAATTCAGATGCTTGCTTCATTGTGTAAGCTACATCTTTTTTAACCAATCCGGCTACGCTTTTACGTTTTTTCGTTAATGCCATTTTGTTTGTTAATTTATTTTTGTTTGTTTATTATTTTTTTAAATGTCAATGGTCATTTATCATTCGTCATGGATAAAATTCAATTTTGTAATTTAACAAATGACAGATGACTAACAACTTAATGACTAGTAAGGACGAGTTCCTTCAACTGTTAAACCCATTGAACGAGCTGTACCTGCAACCATATCCATAGCTGATTCTATTAATGAACAATTCAAATCAGGCATTTTATCTTCGGCAATTGCTTTAACTTGTTCCCAAGTTACTTTACCTACTTTAATACGATTTGGTTCTTTACTACCGCTTGTAATTTTAGCTGCATCCTTTAATTGGATAGCTGCTGGCGGAGTTTTAATGATAAAATCAAATGATTTATCAGAATAAACTGTTAGTAAAACTGGTAATACTTTTCCTGGTTTATCTTGCGTACGAGCATTGAATTGCTTACAAAATTCCATAATATTAACACCTTTAGAACCTAATGCTGGTCCGATTGGTGGTGCTGGATTTGCTTGACCGCCTTTACACTGAAGCTTAACGTATCCTGTAATTTCTTTTGCCATTTTTTTGTTTAATGATTTTGTGTGAAATTAGCCACTGTAGCGCAATGGAAGCTTGCTAATGCAGATGACAAACTACACCTTTTTTGATAAGGGAGTGCAAAAGTAAGAAACAATACTTAAAAAAGGAAAGATTTTTAAAAATATTTTATATTCATTTATCTAATTGAGCTACTGTAATAATTTAAATCAATATTAATAGAATCACATCAATTTAATTGTATCATTAATGGTTAAAAATTATCTTCGCACAATAATCTACTTTTCTGAACATAAATAAATCATTTTTTAGTTTTTTAATAAAGGCATCAATTGCTCTATTATTTTGCATTGCCTTGTATTGGCAAATTATTCATAAAGATAATTTGAATCAAGCATGGAATGCTTTTATTACAGATGTAGAATCGGCTAATATTAAAATCATAATTTTAGTATTGTTATTGATGATGATTAATTGGAGTATAGAATCGTTAAAATGGCGATTGCTAATTAAAAAAATGCAACCTATTAGTTTTTTTGAAGCTATGCAAGGTGTATTAAGTGGTGTGGCCGTAGGCACATTTACACCCAATAGGGTAGGAGAGTTTGGTGGAAGAATTTTGTTTTTAAAAGATCATCAAAAGGTTAGAGGCGTAGTAGTAACATTAATTGGAAGTTTTGGGCAAATAATGGTAACCTTAACTACAGGCTTAGCAGCATCGTACATCTTTATTTTAAAATATTTAGATATTCGAATAATAAAGCAGCATGAAGGCATTTTGCTAAAAGCTACCTTGCTTACTTCTATCAGTTTATTAATCGGTTTGTTTTTGATAGTATATTTTAATTTGAATTTGGTAGATAAATTAATAGCCCGAATACCTTATTTACGAAGGCTTAGAAAGTATTTATCAATTGTAAGCACATTTGGATATATTGATTTATTGAAGCTGCTTTTATTATCGTATTTAAGATTTGCAGTATTTGCTTTTCAGTTTTATTTATTGATAAAAATATTTAATGTGCCAGCCGCATTTTTACCATCTATTATCATGATATGTATGATTTTTTTTACCCAAACTATTATACCCTCATTTACTATTACCGAGTTGGGCGTTAGAGTAAAAGTATCTACTTTTTTCTTTAGTTATTTAGTAGCTACATCTACCAGCTTTGGTGTTGAATATGCATCATCTGTATTATGGATTATTAATCTTATTGTACCTGCAATTGTTGGCATGGTTTTTCTCTTAAGAAAGAAAATAAATACTTAACTGAAATGAAAACATCAAGCATTATTTTTATTTTGTTTATCTTTTTGGGCATTGGCAATCCCACATTCGCAACAAATGATACATTGCAGCTGCATAAATTGATAAATCGTGCATTTAAAGGTGGTGAACAATTAAAATATAAAGTGTATTACACTGCATCGCTTTTATATGTGCCTGCTGGTGAAGTGCAATTTGATGCCAATATTGAAAACTATAACGAAAAAACATGTTGGCATTTTAAAGGTAGTGGTAGAACTTATAAAAGCTACGATTGGTTTTTTAAAGTAAAAGATTTGTATGAAAGCTATGTAGATACCCAAACTATGTTGCCTATTAAATTTTTACGTGATGTGCATGAAGGTGGTTATAAGCTATACCACAATGTAACTTTTATGCAAGAAAAACATTTAGCTATATCTACCAAAGGGGTGTATAAAGTGCCTAATGGTATACAAGATATTATGAGTGCTGTGTTTAGCATTAGAAATGTAGATTGTAACAATTTAGTAATGGGGCAAAAAATACCATTTAATATTTTTATTGATGATGAAATATGGCCTATTTATATTAAATATGCTGGTAAAGAAAAAATTAAAACTAAAGTGGGTACTGTTAATTGTTTGAAATTTATCCCTTTCTTAATTAAAGGAAACCTATTTAAAGGTGGCGAAGGCATGAAAATTTGGATTACTGATGATGCTAATAAAATTCCTGTAAGAATTGAATCTGAAGTATCGGTAGGATATGTAAGAGCCGATTTAACTGAAATGACAAACATCAGAAATATGTTTACTGCTAAAATTAAATAATTAACCATCCTTTATTTTAAAAAATATCAATTTACATTTGCACTTTATTTTTATAAATCATGAAACAGATTATCACAGTATTTCTTACAGCATTATTAGTTTTGGGCAGCTTTTCGGTATTTAGCCAAGCTAAAGGAACGGCCACACAAGCCAAAACATTTTTAGATGGTGTAAGCAAAAAATACAAATCGTTTAAAACCATTAAAGCCAATTTTAAATTAGCTATTGATAATGTTGCCAATAAAATAAAAGAAGAAAAGAAAGGATTGTTGGTATTAAAAGCCAACAAATTTCATGTTGAAATGGATAACCAAGAAATTAGCTGCGATGGTAAAACTGTGTGGACGTATGCCAAAGATGCCAACGAAGTACAAGTAAATAACTATGAAGCTAACCCTAATGGAATAAGCCCTGCTGATATATTTACGATGTACGAAAAAGGTTTTTTATATCAAATGGGTGATGTGGTAAAAGAGGCTGGCAAAGATGTACAAATGATTGAACTTACACCAACCGACAAGACTAAAAACTATTTTAAAATTAAACTATTTATTGATAAAGCGGCTCAATCTATCGTTAGATCGAAAATTTTTGATAAAAATGGAAATATTTATACTTATTCAGTTGTACAATTTTCGTCTAATCTAACTATCGAAGATGCCACATTTGTATTTGATGCTAAAAAGCACCCTGGCGTAGATGTAAACGATATTAGATAATAAGCTTGGGGGAAACTATTATAAATTGGCAAGTAATTTAAAATCAATTTGTCATTTCTTTGAATCCATACACCGACTCTAGATCCTATTTACATAATCTAGTTTACACTCTCGAACATCATTCCAACCTTTGGATTGGAGCTGAACGATTTCCGAACAGCATTCCAATGAATACATCTAAATAAAATGAACTATATTAGGTTTAAAGTAAATTTAAACAACAAAGCCGATGCAAACTGCATCGGCTTTGTTGTAGTGTTTATCATAAATTTGGTAAAATTTACGATTTGTGGTTGTTAAATATTGTTCTGTATAATTTTATTATGGATGTACTACTTGCAATTTATTAGCAAATACTTTTTTAGTATCGGTAGCTACTATTACTTGATACAAACCTGTTTCTAAACTATTAGTAGGCAATTGATAATGATTGGTAGCAAGATTATCCCAATTTAACTGGTTTATTAATTTGCCCGATATATTATATACTAATATTTCGGCTTTGGTTGCATTATCAAAAGTGCCTTCGGGCAATACCAAATTGGTATAATCTGATGTAGGATTAGGAAACATAAATACTTCGTGTTTTTCTTCATTAGCTTGATAGCTATAAATAGTATTTTTTACTTTGTTGGTAGCAATGGCATCGTTGTAATCAAATGTAATGATAGATTGATTAACGATAGCCGAACCGCCCTGAATATTGCTAATTGGCTTGGCATAAAAGCTAAAGTATCCATTGCTTGATGCCTCATCTATTGATGCATAAGGCAAATTAATATTATCAAAATGAATTTGTAAAATTCTATCATCGCCTATATTATATGTGCATTTATGGCTGCTCGATTTGAATTGAAAGGTAGATAAATCAATATTTTCGGGCAATGTATCTGTAATATCTACAAACGATGCTGAATCATTACCAAAGTTTTGAAACATAATTTTATACGTTAAAGTATCAGTAGCTTTTATCAAGCCTTCGGTGCCTTCGCCTTCGGGTGATACTACCATCATGTTAGGGTCGTAGCTGCCCACAATAAAGTTTTTATCAGTAAATATATTATTGTTTTTATTGCATTCGGTTTCGTATACTACTTCGGCTTTAGTAACCACCGAATCTTTTAATGTAGCCAATCTATTTACCGAATCAATAATACTGATTTCAAAATTGCCACCAATATTAATTCCAGCAGCCATATTCCATACATAGGTTTTTTTATTGCCTGTAATATAAGTTGATGCAAAAGCAGGCGTTGTGCTTTTAATCGAAATTTGATTAGTAGGAATAGTAAATTTAACTACATAATTGCTCGAATTGGCACCACCATTATTGTATATTTTTAATTTATAAATATTTTTAAATCCACGTTTTAAAGCTGTAGTGCCGCCTTCGATAGCCAAATCGGGTTTATTGCAATTAGCTCGTAAAGCAAAATTAACATCGGCTACTGTAGCGCTTAAATTATTTACATTAAACGAAACTGAATTTACACAGCTGCTAACCCAAGTAGCATTATTATTAAACGAAATAGTTTTTTTACCTTTTGATACATATACATTATATACACCAGCATCATTAGTTACCACTTTAATATTGCCTGGGTTAAGGGTAATAGTTTGGTTTGGGATAGCCACTTCGTTAGCATCTTGCTTACAGTTGTTATTAGCATCATAGTAGACTTTGCCTTTAAGCAATACACCTTTATCTTCGGTAATTACCAAAAATTTATCTACCATTTGATTAATTAACGATTGCACATAACCACTAGGCCAAATAATTTGAATACTATCAATTCGGGAAGCATTTTTTAAACCAAAATGTTGAGCTAATGAGCTTTGTCCGCCTAATCCCGATTGACAATTTACTTCTCTAACTTGCCATTTGCCATTCGATTTTACTCGTACTTTAGCACCAATAGCAGATTTATTAGATACAGTACCTACTAATCTAATATTTACCCATCTGTTGTTATTCGTAGCATTGTTATGAAATAAATAATCACGTTGGTTACCATGAGTGGTTACAAATAAATCTAAAAATCCATCTTTATCATAATCGCTCCACGAATGCCCAAATGATTTACCCACTAAGGTTACTATTTTTTCTGTTTTGTTGGCAGTAAATGTTTCGTTGCCATTATTAATATATAAGAAATTTTTACCAGCATCAGCCGTTACATAAATATCTAAATCACCATCGTTATCAATATCGGCAAAGCTGCAACCATGCGATGCACTAGCATCGGTAGCAATAGCACCTGTAGTTATTTTTTGAAAATTGCCATTGCCCAAGTTTTTGTATAAATAATTGCTAATGCCTGTGGTATTGCATACAAACAAATCTAATTTGCCATCATTATTATAATCGCCCCAGCAGCTAGCTACTGAATAGCCGCCATCTGTTACCACTATGCCTGTAGTTATTTTTGTAAAATGATTGTTGCCATCATTATGGTATAAAGCATTTTTGCGCAATGGATTATTGCTAGGTATAAATAAATCTTGATAGCCATCATTATCATAATCGGCCCATGTAGCGCCTACAGCATCGCTTTTATCTAATGTAATATCGCCAGCGCCCACTTTCGAAAAGTTGCCATTGCCATCGTTGTGATACATTTCATTAAATTTTGTATCAAAATAATTGCAAAGAAATAAATCTAATTTACCATCTCTATCAAAATCTACCCATGATGCATTATGATAGTACGATATAGCATTAGTAGTAGCAAAGGGTTTGCTTTTATCACGAGTAAAAATTTTGTTTACATTTTTATAATAGAAGTTTGAAGTTTTGGTATCGTTTACTACCAATGCATCAATAAAGCCATCATTATCTACATCGGCAAATGTAGCCGAAGTGCTAATACCTTTATCTTTTACAATACTGCCCGAAAGCACTTGTGTAAATGTTCCGTTCTTATTATTATGGTATAAATAATTGGGCTTGCTAGCATTTCTTTCAGGAATAAATAAATCATCATAGCCATCATTATCATAATCTACCCAATTGCTAGTCCAGCTATCGGTAAGTTTAGTATCAAATGGCGTATTTTTAACTAATGTAAAAATGAATTTCGATGATGTGCTACATGTATTGCCATGGCACGAATTATCATTATTATTATCATCATCGTTATTATCGTCATCATTTTTATTAGATGATTCATTGCCCGATTTGGCTTTAGATGATGAAGTGGTGGAATCGGAAGCAAACACGAAAGTGGCTTCTACAGGTGTTGAATACGCTGCCAATGAAAGGGCAGCCGTTAGTACGATTGTGCAGGCAAAAAATAGCCTGATAAATGCAGTTTGCATCTTCTATTAGTGGTTTACTGAAAATAAGTGGTTTAATTAACTACTCCTCATGAGATTTTTTTGCTTTCGCAATCCTTTCCCGAGGACGATACAAAAGTCCGAAAAATTTGATGCCCATTTCTGCCGTATATCTTGTATTTATGTAAGTATTTATGCGTAGATAGAGCTTTCTTTTTAATAGAAATGCTGCTAGTTGAGTGTGTTAACCCATTTCATAGTATCAATATCATCTGCATAATCTGATAAAGTAGGAATTTGAGATTGACCAAATGGAATATTGTTTTTACCAACAATGCATTGTATATCAGCCATATTCAAGCCTTTTAAGGCATCGGCAATAGTATCTACCACTTCAAAATATAAAACCGAAAGTGGTGAATGAATGCTTTTATCTTCGGTTACAATAATGCAATCATTAACCAAGCAAACAGTTTTATTCATCAATAAAATGGTTAATTGATAATCATAGTTGTTTCGATATTTTACATGGTCGGCTAAATGATTATAATGTTCAAAAATTCTTAAAAGCCTTTGTAAATCGAAGCTTTTAGTGATGTAAATTTTACCTACATTTCTACATCCTAAACCAAAATAAGTAAATACATCTTTGCCTAAATTCATAATATCATCATCCGTTTCCGAGCCATCCAGCAATGCAATTGATGTTCTGTTTTTACGAATAATGTTGGGATATTTTCCAAAATAATGTTCAAAATATCGGGCAGAATTATTCGAGCCTGTGGCAATGTATGCATCAGCGCCTTTTAGCATTTCTGAAATAATAATTCTGTTTTTAAATTCGGGTTCAATAGCAAATAAAATATTTAATAAATAGGGTAGTAGTAGGTTATCTTTTGATGACAACTTAATCATTACCGTATGATTAGAAACTAACACACAAAGCAAATCGTGAAAGCCTACCAATGGCAAGTTGCCAGCCATTGTTATACCAATAGTTTTTGGTTTTTTGTTATTAGTTTCTTGTTTGTTGAAATACAATTTTACCCATTCTTCTAATTTCTTTTTATCTAAAAATTCGTTACAGATATTGTTTAACGCCAGCAATATATTTTGTTCGGTAAACCAATTATTATGATAATATGCTTTAAGCATTATCTGTTTTAAATCCGAATCAACATTTAATTTGCTATTGGCTATTTGTAATTTAATTTCTTCACTCCACAATACTAATGTTGAAATTTTATGTTCAATTGTCATCTTTTAATTTTGAATGAAATAATTTTAGTTTATTTTCGCAATCGTTATACATTTGCAAAACAAAAGCAAATTTTGAATAACTAATAACTTATAACTAAAAACTAAATAACATGGCTATTAAAATTACTGACGACTGTATCAATTGTGGAGCTTGCGAACCTGAATGTCCTAACAACGCAATCTACGAAGGTGGTGTTGAATGGGCAATTGCTGATGGAACTACGATAAAAGGAAGTTTCAATTTACGTGATGGTTCATCGGTTGAAGCAAATGCTAAAAATGCTCCAGTTTCCGATGATCATTATTACATCACTGCCGAAAAATGTACCGAATGTCAAGGCTTTCATGATGAACCACAGTGTGCTGCGGTTTGCCCTGTTGATTGCTGTGTGCCTGATGAAATGGTAGTTGAAACACCAGACCAATTGTTAGACAAAAAGAACAGAATGCACATTTAATTGTGTGATATTTTTTCGACCTAAACGTCATGTAGAACAAAGCATTTTGCAGTTTTACATGACGTTTTTATTTTTAATCATTACTATTTGAACATGGAATTATTAGTCACTTCTATTGAACAATTTAAACTTGCCAAGATGTCGGCAATTTTAACCGAACATGGCATTGAATCTGATTTTTCTAGTGATACACTTACAATTGGAGACTCATTTACATCAAAACCTATTTATCAATATCATCTTTATGTTGATGCTAAAAATTTAGAACAAGCGAATTATTTACTAATCAAAAGTAAAATATTTGAAGAAGAATTAAATGAACAATTTGAAGATGTTGATTTTGAAGATGACGAAATAGATGAAACACAAACCAATACAGATGGCTATTCAAAAGGGAGGAACATAGGCACTTTGGATGATTTTGATTTACCCACTTCTGAAAATATAAATGGTGGATATGAAAAAGGGAAAAGTTATCTAATCGTTGTTGGTTATATATCTTCAATTTTGGGCGGCATTTTCGGAATCATGTTAGGGTCAAGTTATTATTATTTAAAATCAACAAATAAAGATGGGAACAGTAAATATATCTACGATATTAATACTCGAAAACATGGACTATTCATGATTTTAATTGGAAGTTTTGTAATCCTTTGTTCAATTATTTATTTTTTATTTAAACTTATTTCAAACATATAAATGAAAGTCGGAATCTTCTTTGGTGGCTCATCTCGTGAACGTGAAATATCGTTTGCAGGTGGCAGAACAGTGTATGATAATTTAGATAAATCGTTGTTTGAACCTGTTCCAATTTTTGTGGATTCGCTGAACAACTTGATTTTGCTCGATTGGCAGTTTATTTACAAAGGCACGATTCGAGATTTTTATCCCACAACTGATTTTATTTCTGAATCAAAATTTGGTTTTCAAATGTATGTGGAAAGCCTGAATGGATTAACCGATGCAGATTTGAACAAAATGATTGCACAAATCGGGCGTAAAATTTCTTTTGAAGAATTACCAAAATTAATTGACTTTGGATTTTTGTGTTTGCATGGCAACAATGGCGAAGATGGCGCTGTGCAAGGATTTTTGCAATGGTTAAAAATTCCTTACAGCGGTTCGGGCATTTTACCAAGTGCGATTGGAATGGATAAAGCCGTGCAGAAAAAATTGATGTTGGCTGGCGGATTTCATTCGCCAAAATTTGAAGTTTTGAAAAAGGAAGATTGGCTCAACTCAAAAAATAGAAATGAAATTTTCGAAAGAATAAAATCGGAATTAAAATTATCAATCGCTGTAAAGCCTGCCAATCAAGGTTCTTCGGTGGGTGCAACAATTTTAAAAGAAGATAATTTTGAAAAATTTTGCGAAGCGATTGACAAAGCATTTTTCATCAAAACTTTAAAAGTAGATGATTGGAAAAACAAAACTGAAACCGAGAAAGTATTGCTGGTAAAGGATTTGACGGATATTCGTGAAGGTGTTGGACTTCCTTTGTCATTTGTCAATAGTCATTCGTCATTAGTAAATATAATTTATTCGCCCGAAGAATTATTCAATTCACTTGAAAAGCATTTTGCTGAAAGTATTGATAGCATTGAGTTACAAGGGTTGGATTCTGAAAAAGAAGTTTTGGTAGAAGCATTTATTAAAGGCAGAGAATTTAGTTGTATTGTGGCGCAAGATGAAAATGGAAAACCAATTGCATTGCCACCAACTGAAATTATTAAAGGGCAAGAATTATTTGATTATCGCTCGAAATACTTGCCGGGCTTGAGCCGTAAGGTTACGCCCATTCAAGCAAGTGATGAGCAAATTCAAAATATCAGAACCGAATGTGAAAAGCTTTTTCGATTTTTAAACTTCAATGTGTATGCTCGTATTGATGGCTTTTTGAGTGATGATGGAAAAATATTTTTGAATGACCCAAATACCACAAGCGGAATGTTGCCTAGTTCATTCTTCTTTCATCAGGCAGCAGAGATTGGTTTGAATCCTTCTCAATTCTTAACTTATATTATTGCAACATCACTGAAACAACGCATCGGGCTTGGCTTTGAAGCTGAAAAATTTTCAAAATTATTAAGTGATTTAGATGCGAAAATCATAAATCATAAATCGAAAATTACCAATAAAATAAAGGTTGCTGTGATAATGGGTGGTTATAGTTCGGAGCGACATATCTCTGTTGAAAGCGGCAGAAACATTTTTGAAAAATTATCGAGCAGTACTAAATACGAACCGATTCCCGTTTTTCTTTTTGGAAATAAAGATGAACACAACCTTTATGTATTGCCAATCAACATGATGCTGAAAGATAATGCTGATGATATTCGTGAAAAGATTTTGCATTATTCTGTTCATCCAATGTTGAACAAAATCAAAGAAGAATGTAAAAGTATTACGCAAAAATTTGCTGGAGAAAATGTACAATTTGCTCCTCAAAAAATTTCTTACAATGATTTAAAAGGCTTGTGTGATGTGGTTTTCATCGCATTGCATGGTCGCCCTGGCGAAGATGGTGCAGTGCAAAATGAGTTGAATAAAATTGGTTTGCATTACAATGGTTCAGGTGTAGAAAGTTCGCAATTAACGATTAATAAGTTTGATACTTTGCAATTGTTGAAGCAACACCATTTGCCAGTTACAGAACAATTTTTATTGCAAAAAACAGATTGGCAAAAAGATGAAAATGCTTGTTTGAAAACGGTGAAAGAAAAATTTCATTACCCATTAATTGCAAAACCTGTTGACGATGGTTGTAGCAGTGCTGTGAAAAAAATAAAAAATGACGCCGAGCTGAAAGCCTTTGTGGAATTGATTTTTAGAGAACAAACTGAATTGATTGAAAGCGATGCAGCCATTTTGCATTTGAAAAAAAATGAAGAATTTCCAAACAAAGATGTGGTGTTGTTGGAAGCTTTGGTGGACAAAAAAGATTGCACAAAATTTATGGAAGTAACGGTTGGATTGCTCACCCATCGCACCGAAAATGGAACAATTATGTACGAAGTTTTTGAACCGAGTGAAGCATTAGCCGATGGCGATGTATTAAGTTTGGAAGAAAAATTTTTAGCAGGACAAGGACAAAACATAACGCCAGCAAGGTTTTCAAAGGATGCCAAAGAATTCAAAATCATTTCAAAACAAGTAAGAAAAACAATTGAAGATGCTGCACAGTTGTTGAAAATTGAAGGTTATGCAAGGTTGGATGCGTTTGTAAGAATTTATGATGATTTAAAAACTGATACTTTGGTGATTGAAGCCAACTCCTTGCCAGGCATGACTCCTGCCACTTGCATTTATCATCAAGCTGCCATTGCAGGTTATAAACCTTACGATTTTATTGATAAGATTTTGGAATATGCTATGAAGAAAAATTCTTAAATCAATATATGTTTTTAATTTCTTTACTATTTTGCGCAAAAATCTATCTTAAATGAAATCATTTTACAAACTACTTTTTGTATTTGCTTTAATCAGCATTCATCCAAAGTTTTCGTATTCACAAAATTTTATTTCATCGCCTACTAATGATGAAATGGCAAATGCTACATTAAGCCACGATATGCCTTCTGCTGGCGAAGATGATGAAGATGATGCACCACGGAAAAAGAAAACAAAGCAAACAAAAAGAGTTGAATTTGAAGCAAAATTTGGTTCAAATCAATATATAGTAGTACCTATTGGCGAAGAAGGAATATTGATGTTTGGCGAATCGGATGAACGCAGTAAAGACGGCAAGAAAAATTGGATTTTCACTAAATACAATACCAGCTTAAAAGAATCGTGGAGCGGTGAATATGGTGTTTCGAAACAAGTAGACTTTGTAAAACATTATTACGATAAAGAAAGAGGCTATGTTTATATTTTACTTTCAAAATCAAAATCAATGTTTAAGCGCAATGCAAATCAAGTAAATTTAATTACCGAAGAAACTGAAATTGTAAAATTTAATGTAAAGAAAAATACATTATCAAGCACTACTGGCAATTTACCATTAAGAACCACTGTAACTGATTTTGTTGTAAAAAATGGAATTGCATATTTTGGCGGAAATACTGTTGTATCAATGGGTACAGTTTGTTTAAAACAATGTTTAATTGTAGGTTTATGTTATGTGCCAATATGTTTTGGCGCTGCTCATTTGCCTTATCATCCAACATTATTTACAGCAGATATTAAACAAAAAGAATTTAAAATTTCACCTTTAAATTATGAAGGCGATGCTTCGGTGGTAAACATTTCACGAGGCTCTAACGAAAGTGCTGAAGTATCGGTTGCCATTAGAAATTATCCTGATAAAAAAACAAACAATATGTTTGTTCAAAATTATGAAAATGGCAAACCAACTAATACTTACAAATTA
This sequence comes from Bacteroidota bacterium, assembly GCA_046051225.1. GTDB lineage: Bacteria > Bacteroidota > Bacteroidia > Chitinophagales > CAIODY01 > CAIODY01. The sequence goes on from JBJOOR010000015.1 coordinate 30,177, forward strand.
AAAAGCAAAGCAAAAAATGAATTTGTAACAGCTTCTATTTATAAGCTAGGCGATAAAGATGATTTAGTATTTGGTACTTATGCGCCACCTTATGAAGACAAATCATTCTTTCAAAAAATGTTTGCAGGTATGAGCACAGGCGTACCAAGTAATGTTTCAGTTGGGTTTTATTTATCACGGTTTGTAGATGGTAAACAGAATTACTTAAAAGTATTTCCATTTAATAAATATTTTAAAGTGGTGCATTATGGTGGATTGTTTTCATCGCCTAAACAAAAAGTAGAAGAATCTGGAACAGACAAAAAAGGAAAAGAGCGCCCTGTATCATTAAGTTTATTGATGCATGATGTAATTAAGCGTAGCGATAATGAATACATATTAATTGCAGATGCTTATTACGCTCATTATCATACCGAAACTTATTATGATGGAAAAAATTGGCAAACCCGTCAAGTGTTTGATGGTTATGTATTTACAGATGCAATCATTATGAGTTTTGATCCTGAAAAAGGTGAATTAAATTGGTATGAAACTTTTGATATTAATAGTTGGCCACCTACTATGAATTTGCGCCCACGTGTAAAAGTAATTCAGAATGAAAATGAAAGCGATATTGTATTTGTATATAATGATGGTAAAAGCATTAATACAAAAGTATTGCATGATGGAAAAATATCAGATGGTCAGCAAACTAGTATGAACTTAAATACAGGTAAAGAAACTGATAAAGTAACCAATACTTATGATGGTGGCGATGTTGAATATTGGTACGATAATTATTTTATTGCTTATGGCTACCAACGTATTAAAACCAAAGGCAAATTAATTGGCGGCAGACGAACTGTTTTCTACTTTAATAAAATAGGATACAAGAGTTAAGAATTGTTAGTTAAAAAATTATTGATTAGTTTTAATAAATAATTTTACACCACATAGTAGTATAGAAAAAATACAAGATTGAAGAAGTTTGTTTTATAAAACGAAGTTTTACTTTGTTTAACTCAAACCTTGAAACCTTTTATTTGCAAGTGCTTCATAGTTGCTTCGCAATTAAAATAATAAAGTTGTATTCTAAGATTTCTATATTTCTATGTGGTAAAAAAAACATTTTACCATGAAATCAATTCTACTTTTTTGTGTTTGCCTATTAAATTTTTGTTTTGTGAATGCACAACAAGCTGATGCTTATAGTATTGCAGCATTTGCTGGTTCTTATTATTCTACCTCATCTAATCAAATATATACCAATTCATTTTTAACCAGTGGTGGTGAAGTATTGAATGGTAGAACGATACGGCATAATCTATTGTATTCCAATCAAGTTGCTTTTGGAGATTATTTATCATCTGATTATGCTCAATTCAAACAAGCCATGTATAATTTTCAAATTGGAATAAAAGGTAAGCACCAAATCGATTTTTCAATAGCATATATAAAAAATGAGTCATGGTTTTATTCTTATAATAAATTTAATCTTCCTATTACTATAAAATACCATTATCAACTTTTTAATGATAAATATTATTTTCAGGTTGCGCCAATTGCTTCATTCATTTATACAAAACAATATAATTGGATGAATAAAACACTAAATGAAATGTCTGGTTATGATGTAACCATTCCTATTTCAAAAAAAATAGGTAAACATTTTTCTTTTAGATATAACATTGGTTTGATGCAATTTTTTAACAACGTATATTCATTGGATTATTACAGAGGGGGTGTATTTCTATCTGAAAAACGTAATCCCAAAATGCTGAAAAATGGTTTAAATATTACTTACAATATCAAAAACAAATGGTTGTTTTTTGCTGAAGCCGAACATCGAAATTTTAACCAATATTATTTTGATTCAAATCAAATTTTTCAATCTCAAGCTGGAACTAAATGGCAACGAAACATAGGCGTAACTTATGTTTCGAATATCAAAAAATCGGAACTAATTTATTCATTAAGTGTTCCTCAATTTTTGAATAAAAATCAAATGGGTCTTATTTTGGGCATAGCATTTCAGCATAAATATTAGTTGATTTAGTTTTGAAAAAATACCTTCTCTTTTTTTTAATCAGTATTGTTTTTGGTTGCAATTATTTTGATGCATCCGAAAAAAAAACTGTTGTAAATTCTCCTTACAAAAACCTACATTCCGAAGCAAAATATGTAGGTATGCAAACCTGTAAAGGCTGCCATCAAGATATTTACAATACATTTATTGAAACAGGCATGGGCAAAAGCTGGGATTTGGCTACGCCCAAAAAATCATCGGCAAGGTTTGGTAATCATGAAGTGGTGTATGATACCTTAAATGATTTGTACTATCATCCTTATTTTAAAAATGATAGTTTGATGATTGTTGAATATAGATTAAATGGCAAAGACACTATTCATAAACGAATTGAAAAAGTGAAATATATTGTAGGTAGTGGGCAACATACTAATTCGCATATTATTGAGTCAAATGGATTGTTGTATCAAGCACCCATTACGTATTACACACAATTGCAAAAATGGAGTTTAGCACCAGGATTTAGTAGCGGACACAATAGTCGCTTTACCCGAATTGTAGGCAACGAATGTATTACTTGCCACAATTATTTTCCTGAAACAGATTTTAGCGCCGAAAATTATTTCGAAAAAGTGCCTAACGGAATTCAATGCGAACGCTGTCATGGCGCAGGAAGTATACATGTAGATGAAAAGCAACATGGCAAATTGGTTGATATTTCAAAAGATATTGATTACTCGATTGTAAATCCTAAAAAACTAAAACGCGATTTACAAATTAGTTTATGTCAGCGTTGCCACCTGCAAGGTGTAACAGTTTTGAATGATGGCAAAACATTTTATGATTTTAAACCAGCCATGAATTTAAGTGATGTAATGCATACTTTTATTCCACGATATAGCGATAGCGTTACCAATTTTATTATGGCATCGCATGCTGATAGAATGAAGATGAGTAAGTGTTTTGCAAAAAGCGAAATGACTTGTATCACTTGCCACAATCCGCATGTAAGTGTAAAATTTACACCTGCCGAAACCTTTAATAATGCTTGTAAAAAATGCCATACTTCTCCCTCTTCGAAGGAGAGGGCAGGGGTGAGGTCTTGTTCTTTATCATTAGCTGAACGAAAAAAAGAAAACGATAATTGTAGCAAATGCCACATGCCTATGAGCGGCAGTATTGATATTCCGAATGTAAAAATTCATGACCATTATATTCGTAAGCCTGAAAAACTAAATGCTTCAAAAGTTAGCAGCATTAGGCAGTTTGTACGATTGGCTTGTGTATCAGATGCTAATCCTGATGCATTGATTAGGGCAAAAGCATACTTAAATTATTTTGAAGAATATGAATCGGGTTTTCCTACTTTATTGGATAGTGCTAATCGTTTTTTGAATATAGTAAAAGATAAATCGAGTAATGATTTTCATTTTGCAATGGTTAGATATTTATTTTTAAAAGAAAATTATCAAGCCATTATTGATTACGCTGCAACAAATTTTAATTCGGAAACTACTAAAGATGCATGGACAAACTATAGAATAGGAGAGGCTTTTAATAAATTAAATCAAAATGAAAAAGCACTTTTATTTTTAGAAAAATCAATTATTCAAAAACCAAAAGAGATTGATTTTTTAAATAAATATGCGCAATGTTTATTTAAAAATAATAAAATGAACGAAGCTGAAAATGTGTATCAAAATGTATTACGATTAAATAAAAATAATTTAACGGCATTAACAGATTTGGGCTATTTAATTACATTGAATGGGAAATTAAATTTGGCTGAAACCTATTATTTAAAGGCTATTGCACTAAATCCAGATTACGAACAAGCATTGATGAATTTAGCTGCATTATATAATTTGCAACATCAAAAAACTAAAGCAATTGAATTATTAAAGCGTATTTTAAAAAAGAATAAAAATAATTCGGAAGCAAAATTAAGATTACAACAATTAGAAAGTTTTTAGCATAATTTATTGCTTTGTAAAGTATCCTAATCTTCATTATTTAATATTAGCAAACATATCTTTTACCATGGCATCTAAATCGTAATCGGGTTTCCAATTCCAATCTTTTAAAGCATAAGCACCATCAATACTTCCTGGCCAACTATCGGCAATGGCTTGCCTAAAATCAGGTGCATAATCTATCTTAAAATCGGGCATATATTTTTTAATTGCCATGGCTAATTCGGAAGGTGTAAAATCTATTCCATTAATATTGTATGCCGTTCGTATACTTAGTTTATCGGCAGGCGCATCCATTAATTGCAGCGTTGCTTTAATGGCATCATGCATATACATCATGGGTAATCGGGTATCGGCCGAAAGAAAACTAGTGTATTGATTTTTATGTTTTGCTTCGTAAAAAATTTCAACTGCATAATCAGTTGTGCCACCACCTGGTGCTGATTTATAACCTATTAAGCCTGGGTAACGAATGCTACGAACATCTAATCCTTTTTTGCTATAATAATAATTACACCATCCTTCGCCAGCTAATTTGCTAATACCATAAACTGTAGTAGGTTCAATGGCTGTATGCTGTGGTACATGTAGCTTTGGAGTAGTAGGCCCAAACACAGCAATACTACTTGGCCAAAATATTTTCTTTATACCATGTGCTAATGCTACATCAAATACACCTAATAAACTTCCCATATTTAAATTCCATGCAAACTGTGGATTTTTTTCGCCAGTGGCTGATAATAAAGCTACCAAATGATAGATTTGAGTAGATTTATATTTCTTAATTATTTCGGTAAGACCATTAAAATTCATGGCATCTAAATATTCAAATGGACCACTTTGCATCACTTCTTCAGCCGCAGGTTTTAAATCGGTAGCCACCACATTGCTATTGCCATATTTTTTACGCAATTCCATTGTAAGTTCAGTTCCAATCTGTCCGCTTGCGCCTAATACAATTATATTTTCCATATTATTTTAAATTATTTTTGATTTAAAAAATCTACCATTTTATCTACAGCAATAGCTCGATGGCTAATGCGATTTTTTTCGGCAATATCTATTTGTGCAAATGTTTGTTGGTATCCATTTGGTATAAAAATAGGGTCGTATCCAAAACCATTAGCACCTATTACTTCATCTGTAACTACACCATGTATTTTTCCTTCAAACAAATATTCTTTATCATCTAAAATTAACGCAATTACGGTACAAAAATAAGCATTGCGGTTTTCAACGCCTTGCATATTTTGTAACACTTTATTAATATTAGCAGCATCATTTTTTTCTTCGCCTGCATATCGAGCTGAATATACGCCAGGCTCACCATGTAAGGCTTCTACAAAAAAACCACTGTCTTCGGCAAAACAATTTAAGCTAAATCGTTGATGAATATGATGTGCTTTTGCAATTGCATTTTGGTGCAGTGTTTCAAAAGGTTCGGGTATTTCATCAGTAAAATTGATGCTTGATAAATCTTTTATTTCAATAGCATCTGTAAGCTTCAATTTAATTTCTTTTAGCTTATTTTTATTTGATGTAATAAATAAAATTGAGGTTATTTTTTTATCCATGAGGTGTTTAACATTTTTAACCAAACAGCGGCAAAATGCCTTTTGTATTCAGCATTTGTTACACATTGTTCAACAATAGGAAAAAATACAATTTTTGTTTGATTGTGATGGAAAGGTAAATCTACAATGCCTTGCTGATAAAGGCTTACATCGCTTGGTTTGATATTGAAAAATAAAATATTTTCGGCTCCAGCAAATTCAATTAAGGATAATAAAGATGGAAATTTTTGATGAATGGGTAAATAAAAAAAATCATCTGCTTCGTAATCTTGCGTAAGCGTAATTACTTTTTTTAATAATTCAGTATCACTTTCAACAGAAACATTTGGCTTAGAAACCAACAATGTTTTTTTATTCATTTTGCCCCAACTGCCTTCTATATTTTTAATAGAAAATGTGTCATCATTTATTTTAACTAAATGATTTTGCAATAAATTATTCATTAAAATGCCTTCGGCTGTTGATTGCATAACGCAAACATACCAATTGAAAATGAAACTTAAATCATTTAATACTAACAATATATTATTTACTTTCGCAGTCCTTTTTTTTCTCAATTAATATTAAATATGAAAGCTATTATTCCAGTTGCTGGTGCTGGTACTCGATTACGACCACATACCTACACACAGCCCAAGGCTTTAGTGCCTGTGGGTGGCAAAACTATTTTAAGTTTTATTATTGATGATTTGGTTGAAGTCGGTGTTACCGATTTTGTTTTTATAGTAGGTTATTTAGGCGAAAAAATAAAAGAATATGTTTCAACCCATTATCCAACTATTCAAGCCGTATTTGTTGAGCAAGATTTTAGAGAAGGCTTAGGGCATGCTATATGGCTTACCAAACCATTTATTAAAGAAAACGAACCCATTGTAATTGTATTGGGTGATACTATTGTAGATGTAGATTGGAAAGAAATTGTGCCTTGCAATAATTGTTTTTTGGGTGTAAAAAAAGTAGATGACCCACGTGGGTTTGGCTTAGCCGAAGTAAACGAAAATAATGAAATTATTAGAGTGGTTGAAAAACCTAATATTCCAAAAAGTAATTTGGCATTAGTAGGTATTTATAAAATTTGCAATACAGCTATTTTGTTTGAAGCCTTGCATTATAATATCACTAATAATATAAGAACTAAAGATGAATTCCATCTTACAGATGCCTTGCAGCGCATGATTGATGGTGGCACTATCTTTAAACCATTAAAAGTAAACAATTGGTACGATTGCGGTAAAAAAGATGTATTGCTGGAAACCAATTCAATTTTATTAAAACGAACAGCATCAAATAATCATTACGAATTTCCGAATACGATTATTCTTCCGCCTGTTTCTATTGGCAAAAATTGCAACATTAGCGGCTCTATCATTGGCCCCAATGTAGCCATTGGTGAAGGCAGCAATATTTCGCATTCTATTTTAAAAAATTCTATCATTGGCGATTTTGCAAAATTAGAACAAGTGGTTTTGCACGAAAGTATTGTAGGCAGCGATAGTACTATTAAAGGCTTAAGCCAAAGCCTAAATATTGGCGATAACACTGAAATAGATTTAAGCTAAACCAAAAATTTATGAGCGATTTATTAAACAATATTGACGAAAAATATAAAGCTTTAGGACACGATTCTACTGTGTTTTTAAAAGGATTGTTGCATAGCAAACCGCTTGATTATTGGGATTATATTCAAGTAGATACGCTGCTTACTTTGCAAAAACCAAAAACAGAATTTGCTGATGAATATATATTTGTAGTATATCATCAAATCACCGAATTGTTATTGGCTTTGGTAAAGCATGAAATCACTCAAATAGTTGAAGCAGAAAATATAGACCAATCATTTATTGCCTTAAAAGTGGGTAGAATAAATAGATACATGGATGTAATGGAAAGTTCGTTTACAGTAATGTCGCAAGGCATGGATTACCAACAATACAATACTTTTCGATTATCATTAGCACCTGCAAGTGGCTTTCAGGCTGTATCTTTTCGTATGATTGAATTGATGTGTACTGATGTAATAAATTTAGTAAAGCCAAGTTTACGTTCTAAACACAATGCTGATTCTGTTCCTTCCATTATGCTGCAAGATGTGTATTGGAAAGATGCAGGCATGGACAGAGCTACGGGCAAAAAAAGTTTGATGTTGATTCGTTTTGAAGATAAATATTTGAAGCAATTAGAACAGCATGCTGATGCCATGAAGCTTAAAAACTTGAATCATATTATTTTGTCATTAGCCGAGATAAGCGATGAATTAAAAGCTGCTTTGCGCCGCATGGATTATGTATTTAATGTAAAATGGCCATTGGCACATTTAAAAACAGCCGAATCGTATTTAATAGCCGCAGGGCAAAAAACAGCCAGCACAGGCATGAGCGATTGGCAGAAATATTTGCATCCTAACTACCAACGCCGTACTTTTTTCCCATCTGTATGGACTAAAGAAGAAATGGAAAATTGGGGAAATTTTGAAGTGGGGTAGTTTAGTTCAATTTTAAAAGTAGTGAATTATTTTTCGAGTATGTTTTTTAAAGTTAATAAACTACTATCCATATCTTTTGCAAATCTATTTTCGAATAAGGGAATCATTATATTTAAAGGATAGGGCAATGTGCCAGCATTGCTCCAAGTTACTTTAGTTTGATTATCGGATAAAGATTCTGTTTCCATAACTATTTGGGCAGTAGTTACCATTGGTTTTACAAACCTAATTTGGGTTTCAATTCTTTTGCCTTCAATAAGGTTGATAATTTCTTTTTCGCCTTCGCCTGCATCTTTATTACCGCTCCAAGCTATAATAAATCCAACTGTTCCATCAGTTCCTTTATATTCCCAATTCCTGTTTGGGTCGGCTTTTGCGTATTTGTTAAACTTATCTTGGTTTTTAAGCAGCTTTAAAAAGTCGAATACTTTTTGGGTGGGTGCATTAATAATTGTTTCACTTTTAGCATAATGCTCTTTTTTCATGAAAAGTGCAATAATTAACAGCAAGGCAATGACGCCAGCTAATACTAATAAAATTGTAAATATCATTTGGTTGATTTTTATTCTTACAAAAGTAAAAGAAACTGCTTAACCAACAAGCCTTTATTTATCAATTAAGACTTATTGCTGTAAAAGAAAATGAGTCATAAATATAAAACAAAAGCCCTTTTGATAATGTCAAAAGGGCTTTTGTTTTATTGAAAAATCAGATTAGAATTTTCCTAAATTTCCAGTAGGCCACCATTCGCCTGCTAAACCTTCTGTTGCACCTGCACCTAAATCATTACCATTAATATCTACTAATCCTAAATTTCCGGTAGGCCACCATTCACCTGCAGATTGTAATGCCATAGCATCATTACCCCATAATATACCGCCTTCTGTTTTGATGCCAATTTTACCAGCTGCTAACATATCGTTATAATATCCACCACCTTTTACAGTTGATAAACCAGTTGCATTAATTAGCTCTAATAATTGGAATGATAATAGATTTTTCATGACTTAAATTAATTTATTTTTGTTTTTTAGTAAATTTGTTTTATTAAACATTTATAAAACAAATTTAATAGTATCAAATGCCATTAATCAATTTTTTATAATTACTTTTACAAACATTTTTTTAACATTTATACAAAATATCAACGTAATAAAAATACGGTAAACCACGTATTTTAATACGTAAAATCACGTAGGCAATATGTCGAAAATTAATGAAATACTGTTTTCTGTGTCTGATATAGACGACATAGAAAGAAAAATTGGTGAAATAAATTCTATTGCATTTGAAAGGTTAAGTGGCGATACTCAATTGGTAATTGAATTAGCAGATTACATTATTGAGCAATCTAAAATAAACGCATATATAGATGGAGAAGCGTTGGGCAATAATTTATTAGGGTTATGCCATTACACATTGGGCAATCATGAGCGGTCGGTAAGATTTTATACGAATGCAGTTAGTTTATTAGATAATTCTTTAAATAATGTTTTGAAAGGAACAGTATTGAATAATTTAGGAAATCTGTTTAATCAAATTGGTGATATTGAAAAGGCTTTAATTTTTTATACAGATGCCTATGAAATTTATTCAAAAACTTCCGAGTTGAGTAAGCTGAATGTGATAATAATGAATATTGGGGTGATATATTTAAGAACAAAAAATCATCATATGGGTATTGCGTATTTAAAACGTTCAAAAGATTTTTTTGAGCAAACCAAAGATGCGCTAAATATTTGCAATGCAGCCAATATAATTGGTGTTGGGTTATTTACAATTGAAAAATACGATGAGTCAAAAATCCAATTTAATGAATCGTTAAAATATGCTTTATTAATTGATGATAAAACAAATGCATGTAGGGCTTATTTATATTTAGGTTTAATTGGATTAAAAGAAAAAGATGTAGAAATTGCTAATACTCATTTTCATAATAGCATGACCATAGCTGTTGAGAATGATATGAAAGTGGCAAGAGTGTTTAATTATAAAGGATTTGCTGAAATGTTTGCATTTGCAAAACAATATCATAAGGCACTTGACCAATTAAAAAATGCATTAGAAATTAGCGAACGGCTAAACTTAAAAGATGAAAAAATTGAAATTCATTTTTTGTATGCAAGTATTTACAAGCAAATGGGGGAGTTCGAACAAGCTTATGAAAGTCTATTCAAATATAAGGAATTAAAAGAAAAATTTATTGAAGATGAAAATACCCAAAAAATTCAACAACTTCAAATTACTAATCAGATTCATCAAATAACTCGTGAAAAAGAATTAGCAGAACAAGCATCGGCTGCTAAATCTAATTTCTTAAGTAATATGAGTCATGAAATTAGAACACCAATGAATGCTGTTTTAGGCTTTTCTAGTCTTTTGATAGAATCAGATAATTTGAATGAAGAGGATTTGCTGTATTCAAATACAATTAAGCAAGCTGCTGAAAATTTATTACATATTGTAAATGAAATTTTAGATTTCAGTAAAATTGAAGCAGGAAAAATTAAATTTGTTGTTGAGCAGTTTACAATGGAAACCGAGATGAAGAAAATTTATCAAATGTTTATTTTGCAAGCCAAACAAAAAAATTTAAATTTATCTTTAAATGTTTCTAAAGAAATAAGTACAAAATTAATAGGTGATTCTTTTAGGCTCAATCAAGTATTAATAAATTTGGTTGGTAATGCAATTAAATTTACTGAACGTGGAAGTATTAATATTTCAGTAAAACCATTAGAGGTATTTAACGGTAAAATGATGGTTCAATTTCAAGTTCAGGATACCGGAATTGGAATTGATAACGCTAAACTAGAGCAGATTTTTGAACGGTTTAAACAAGTAAGCGCTCAAACGGCTGTTAACTATGGTGGTACAGGTTTGGGATTGGCTATTAGTAAACAATTAGTTGAATTGCAGGATGGAACCATGGTAGTAAACTCTAACCCTGGCGGTGGCAGTATTTTTACTTTTTGCATTCCTTATGTAATTGATACCGAAAAACCAAGTGAGGCTATTAATAAGGTATTTAAAGATCAGGAAGTTTTTATGGAGCCATTTCGACTATTGATTGTTGAAGACAACTCATTCAACCAATTACTCATTAAAAAAGTAATTTCTAGATTTTATTTTAATGCAACCATCGAAATGGTAGATAATGGAACAGCTGCATTAAGTATGGCAAGCAGATTTAGGTATGATGTTATCTTATTAGATATGAAAATGCCTGATATGGATGGCACAGAGGTATATATGCGTATAAGAGAAATGAACGACTATTATAAAACAATACCTATTGTGGCGCATACTGCAGGTGTTACCGATGAAGACAGAATGAAAGTAAAAAGAGCAGGGATGAACCATTTTTTACCAAAACCATTCACTAAAGAAGAACTATTTCAAATGTTTAGAGATATTGGAATTGTGAAGACGTAATAAAAGGTGTATACTAAAGTAAAATGGTTTGCCAAAAAAAATAAAAAACAATTACTAATTGTTGTGTTCAGATAAAAGTGTATACAAACTGAAATTGCATAAAAAAAGGAGGTTAATTTTAAACCTCCTTTTTTATTTTAATTTCCTAAATAGCTTTTCAATAATTTGCTTCGGCTTGTGCCTCTTAATTTATTAATGGCTTTATCTTTAATTTGGCGCACACGTTCACGAGTTAAGCCAAATTTTTCGCCAATATCTTCTAAACTCATTGGATGTTCAACCCCAATGCCAAAGTATAATTTAATAACGTCTTTTTGTCTATCCGTTAAGGTTGATAATGAACGTTCAATTTCATGACGTAAAGATTCATTATATTCTAAATGACCATCAGTAGTTAATGCATTTGGGTTTTCTAATACATCTAACAATGAATTTTCTTCACCATCAACAAATGGTGCATCAACGCTTACATGACGGGCAGCAACACCCAATGTAGTAGCTACTTCTTCCGTTGCAATTTCCAATACCGTTGCTAATTCTTCGGGCGATGGTTCACGTTCGTATTCTTGTTCTAATTGCGAAAAAGCTTTATTAATTTTATTTAATGAACCGACTTTATTTAATGGCAAACGCACAATACGACTTTGTTCTGCCAATGCTTGCAAAATTGATTGACGAATCCACCAAACAGCGTAAGAAATAAATTTAAAACCACGAGTTTCATCAAAACGTTGAGCTGCTTTAATCAAACCTAAATTACCTTCATTAATTAAATCGGATAATGATAAACCTTGATTTTGATATTGCTTTGCCACCGAAACCACAAAACGTAAATTGGCTTTAGTTAATCTTTCTAAAGCATTTTGATCACCCTGCTTAATCTTTACAGCTAATTGTACTTCCTCTTCGGGTGTTAACAAATCTACTTTACCAATTTCCTGTAAGTATTTTTCTAAACTCTGGCTCTCACGATTGGTAATTGATTTGGTAATCTTCAGTTGTCTCATTCAGTATTGTTTAGATGATAAAATTGTGTTAAAATAAACCTTAGTTTACTCAATAAGTTTTTTTTAAGGAGTGCAAAGATATACTTATAAGCAATTAAAAACAAATAATTTTTAGTTTTAAAATTTTGATAGTTGAATTATTTTTCTATACTTGCACGTTATTAGAATTAATCAAAACAATAAATTCATTTTTATGTCGAAAAAGAAAGCTTTTACGCTTGAATATATAGTTAAATCGTCGCCGTCTATATTATACGATTTTATTTCTACCACATCGGGCTTAGCACAGTGGTTTGCTGATAGAGTTGATAGCACCCAAAAGCATTGGGTGTTTGAATGGAATGGTTCGGAAGAAGAAGCCGATTTAATTGAAACTGTAGATAGGGAATATGTGAAATTTAGATGGACTTATCAGGATAAAACAGAGTATTTTGAACTAAGGATTAAAGTAAGCGATATATCTCGTGATACTATATTAGTAATAACAGATTTTGCCGATCCTAAAGAAATGAAAGACACTACTTTGCTTTGGGATAGCACCGTAAAAACATTACGCCAACATATTGGTGGATTAGGATAAAAATTTCACCATTTTATTTATTAAAATTATCTTTGCAAAGTTTAACAATAATTAATGAAACGCTTTTACTCATTTATCGCAGTTGTATTGGTTTTATCGGGCATTTTATTTATGCTGAATGGATGCAAAAAAAAAGATTGGAGAGATAGTTATGTAGGCAGTTTTACTGGTTGGTCTCGTTACCAAAAACGCTCAACTAATTACGTAACAGGTCAGGCCTATAATTATATAGCCGATAGTGTAATTAAAAAATCGGTAAATATTAATATTGTAATTAATGATAAAAGCGATCAGCTTACTTTTAGAATTGATAATAATTATATTTGCGATGCTGATAAAGATGGTTATACCAACAAAGCTACTTATACTACCAAGTTTACTACAGATAGTGTTTTTGTAATTGAATCGTTGCCAGCCGATACATTCTTTTTTGGCAGAATTGTGTATGCCGCAAAACGAATATAATTCAATTGAACAACGTGTTATTTTTTTCAAAAGTTAAAACCATTATTGAAAAAGAATGGCGGTTAGATTGGCGCAATCGGTCATCATTTTTTTCTATTTTATTATACCCATTACTTACCGTTTTTTTGGTGTTTTATTCTTTTAAAGAATTAGATGCCATTACATGGGTAGTAATGTTTTGGATTATTACTCTGTTTTCGGCCATTAATGCCATGGCTAAAAGTTTTTTGCAAGAATCAAGTGGCAGATGGGCATACTATTACACCATTTTTTCGCCCGAACAATTATTGGTAGCCAAGTTTATTTATAATTTTTTATTGCTATCCTTAATTACCACTATGAATATTATATTGTTTTCGTTGTTTATGAATTTTCCGTTCGAAAATGAAATCATGTTTTTTGTAAGCATATTTTTAGGCGTAGTTTCATTTGTGTTAATATTCACTATTATGTCGGCAATATCAGGCAAAGCATCAAAAAATGCATCACTTACAGCTATTTTAAGTTTACCAATTATCATTCCGTTGTTGTCAGTTTTAATAAATTTTTCACTGAAATCAATTTCTATTGGAAATAAATTTTCATTTGATGTAGCTTTGCTGTGTAGTATTGATGCGCTGATGATTTTATTGGGAATTTTATTATTTAAATTTATTTGGAAAGACTAATTATTTTATGAAATTATATAATCAAATTTGGTGGAAAGCCATAGCTATTGTTTTAATGATTTATACCGTAATAGCAGGCTTAATGATGCCTGTACCACGATTAGATATTTTAAATGAAACGATTCGAAATCTATATTTTCATGTACCTATGTGGTTTTGCCAAATTACATTGTACACCATTGGCGTAGTTTATAGCATAAAATATTTATTGCTTACGCCTCAATCAACTACATCAAATGAACTAAAATTTAAGTATGATATTATTGCTCGAAGCTCAATAGCAGTGGGTACAATAATGGGCTGTTTGGGATTAGCTACAGGAATGATTTGGGCAAATTATACATGGGGCAAACCATGGAGCGATGACCCAAAATTAAATTGTACAGCCATTGGCATGTTAATTTATTTTGCCTATTTTATTCTTCGTGGCTCAATGGATGATATTGATAAACGAGCAAAACTTGCTGCCACATTTAATATATTTAGCTATGTACTTTTTGTGGTGTTAATATTTGTAATTCCTAGAATGAAAGAGTTTAGTATTCATCCTGGCAATGGCGGCAATCCTGCTTTTGCTAAATACGATTTAGATAGCCATATGAGAATGGTGTTTTATCCTGCTGTACTAGCATGGATATTTTTAGGAATTTGGATAATGACTTTGGTAATACGTATAGAAAATATTAAACTAAGCTTAGCTTTTAAAAACTAACTGGTTGGTTTTTCTTTTTTCTTATTTATTTCTTCCTCTAATTTTTGCATTAATTCTTCGCCACGTAAATCACGGGCTACAATTATTCCATCAGGGTTAATCAAAAAATTGGTAGGTATTTGATTGATGTAATAATCTTTACACACTTTACTGTTCCAGCCTTTCAATTCGCTTACATGAGTATTCCAATCTAAATGATCTGCCTTTACAGCATCAGCCCATTTCCCTTTATCATCATCTAACGAAACACTAAAAACAACAAAATTGTTAGTTTTAAATTTTTGCCAAGCTGCCACCACACTTGGGTTTTCGTTACGGCAAGGTTTACACCAACTAGCCCAAAAATCTACTAAAATCCATTTACCTTTTTGTTTACTAAGTTTTACTACTTCATCTTTCAAATTCGGCAATTCGATATCCTTATAGGGTTTGCCAACTATATCTTCAACAAATCGGCTATATTTTTCTATAAATTCTTTAGCCAATTTCGAATCGGGTAAATTCTTTTCTAATCGAGCAGAAAGTATTTTTATTAATGGCAAATCTTTTTCAGGATTTAAAAGTGTGGCAGCAAAAATGGCTGTTAAATCGCTGTGTGTTGTGTCGATAAATTTTCTGATATCATCAATAAATTGATTGGCTTTTGTATTGGATGAAGTTTGAAAATGATTTAAAACAGAATCGCCTGCACCTTGCTGCTGCAAAGCCAAATATTGTTTTTGAATAGAATCAATTTCTTTATTATTAGTAATAATTTTATGAATCAATTGGTGCAATACCACCGATTCATTTGACCCCACAATGGTATAATCAAATGGCTGTTGTACATCAGCTGAAATACTCATTTTTGAATTATCAATGATCATAAAATAATTTATATTATTTAATGTTCTAATTCTATATAAGCTTTTTTGTTTTACACTTCCTTCAAATTCAAACTCACCATTTTTATCGGTAAACACAGTGTCAATGCTTACATCGTTTCCGCTTAAAGAAAGTTCATCTAAAAAAAGTTTTTGGTTATTGTAATTTTTTATTTCACCACTAATTTTATAACCATTATGATTATTGCTATGGCACGATGCCAATACTACAATTGATACACAAAAAATTAAAATTGATTTCATTGATAACATTAATTATTCAAATATTGATTTACTAATTGGTTTACTATTTTAGGCTCGGCTTTGCCTTTGCTCAATTTCATTACTTCGCCTACAAATAAGCCTTGCAGGCTAGTTTTTCCGTTTTTATACTCCGTTACTTTTTCTGGAAATTTTGCCAATGCTTGTTTCACTAATTCTTCAATTGCACCAGCATCACTGTCTTGTAATATATTTAATTGCTTTGCTAATTCTAAAATATTGGCTGTTGGATTTTCTATTAATGCAGGAAATACTTTTTGCGAAGCAACTGTGTTGCTAATTTTTCCACTATCAATGGTATCAATTAATTCACTTATTTTTTCTTCAGTAATAGGAAATTCTAAAATTGTAATTGCCTTTTCATTCAAATAACCTTTTATGCTTCCCATTATCCAGTTGGCAGCCGATTTATAATTTTTTTGAAACGAAATTAATTGCAAATAATATTGTGCAATTTCTTTTTCATCAGCCAATAGATTAGCATCATATTCACTCAAACCAAATTCGGTTTTAAAGCGATGAATTAATTCTTCGGGCAAGGCTGGCATTTCTGATTTTGCTTCGGCAATCATCTCATCGGTAAGTATTACAGGCGGCAAATCGGGTTCAGGAAAATATCGGTAATCATTAGCAGCTTCTTTACTTCGCATATCAAATGTGCTACCATCAGCAGCATTAAAACTTCTGGTTTGCATTTCAATCCATTCGCCTTTTTCTACCATTTCTATTTGACGAATGGTTTCAAATTCGATAGCACGTTTTACATTGCGGATAGAGTTCATGTTCTTCACTTCCACTTTTGTCCCAAATTTTTCAGCACCTTTTAATCGCACCGAAATATTACAATCGCATCGCAACGAACCTTCTTCCATATTGCCATCGCAAATATCTAAATATCGAACCAATTTGCGGATATAAGTTAAATATTCATAAGCATCATCAGCGCTTCGTAAATCAGGTTCGGTAACTATTTCAATCAATGGTACACCAGCTCGGTTCAAATCTATTAACGAATTAAATGGGTCGATATCATGAATACTTTTTCCTGCATCTTCCTCTAAATGAATTCGAGTAATGCCAATATATTTTTCTTCGCCATTCACTTTTATTTTCACTTTTCCATCGGTGCAAATTGGCGTAGTGTGTTGTGTAATTTGATACCCTTTTGGCAAATCGGCATAAAAATAATTTTTTCGAGCAAAAGCATTGTAGCGATTAATGTTGCAATTGGTTGCCAATCCCATCTTAATGGCAAAGTTTAACGACCGTTCGTTCATTACGGGCAATGTACCTGGATGACCTAAAGAAATAGGACTTACCTGCACATTGGGCGATAAACCAAATTCTGTTCCATCGCTGCAATAGGCTTTGCTATTGGTTTGTAATTGAGCATGAACTTCTAAGCCAATTACTATTTCGTATTTATCTAAAATTGATTTTTCCATGAATTTAAAAAGAAATGCAAAGGTAAATTGAAATTATTTTTTGTTATCATTTTTTGAGGCATTCATTAAGCAAAATGTTTCGATACCACTAAATGCAAAATAGCATAAGCCAAAGGCTGCCATAAACTGAATATTTATTTTTTTGTTTAGTGATAAATATATCATTACAAACAATAAGGATAAAAAAAGTTTAATCATAAAGCCGCCGTAAAATGAAGTTAAGAAATCTGTATTTTTTTTAGATTTTACGCCTCTAATACTAAAAAAATAAATAGCAGGCGAAAGCAAAGCATAAAACATAAAACAGGCTACAAAATCGTTATGTAGTTGTATATCATTTGGTTTAATGAAAAACAATAATCCTACTATTAAACCAATAATAGCAATATTTATAGCGTATAATTTAAAATAAAGTTGATGCACTTACAATTACTTTTTTGTTACTTTTTTAATTAATAAATAGATGGAAGTAAAAACGCCTAAAATGGATAATACCAATGTAAACCAAGGCTGTTGAGTAGTAAAAAATTTATCAATATAATGCCCTATTAAAAAACAAACTAATAAAGTAGCTACTATTTGATATGCCAATTGCGAATATTCAGCAAATTCATTAAATGGTGGCTTCTTGGGCTGGTTGTTCAATGTTTGTTTTTAATTTTTTATCTGATGTAGCAGCTAAATTTAGTGCAGTATTCATGATGCACGAACCATTAAATTTAGCTCCGTTTTCAACTACTAATTTTGAGGTAAAAATATCTCCATCAACAGTTGATGTATTTTTCATAAACAACAATTCTTTTACATGAATATCGCCATTTACTTTGCCAAATATATCAGCACTTTCGCAATCAATATTGCCATCAATGCTGCCTTGTGGCCCAATTACTACTTTTGATTTTGTAGTTAAATTACCTTTCATATTGCCATCCAATCTTATATCTCCATCACTGTTAATATTACCTTCAATCTTTGTTCCTGGATTGATATTAGTGGGCATTACTGGCGAATTTTTTTTTGTACTATTGTTGTTATCAAACATTGCCATAATAAAAATTATTTTTTGGGTGAATAATGATGTTGCAAAATAACCAAAACATATTTATAAAACGAAGAAGGGAGTAAATAAGTTTTTTTAAGTAGTAATTTATAGCAGGTTAGCTTTTAAGGTAATGTTTGTTGAACTTACTTTTAATAGATGAACATCCGTTTGCCAATTAACCATTTTCAATTAACTATTAATTATTTTCCTTTTTTGTTTTTGAATCTAGAAACCACTCGTTTCTAGTTTCCTTTTTGAATTATGAATCTAGAAACCGCTCGTTTCTAGTTTCCTTTTTGATTTTTGAATCTAGAAACCATCCGTTTCTAGTTTCCTTTTTGGTTTTTGAATCTAGAAACCATCCGTTTCTAGTTTCCTTTTTAATTTTTGAAACTAGAAACCACCTGTTTCTAGTTTCCTTTTTAAATTTTGATATTAGAAATCATCCGTTTCTAATATCCTTTTTAATTTTTGAAACTAGAAACCACCCGTTTCTAGTTTCCTTTTTAAATTTTGATATTAGAAATCATCCGTTTCTAATATCCTTTTTGATTTTTGATATTAGCAACCAGCCGTTTCAAATTTCCTTTTTGAATTATGATATTAGCAACATCTGCGAAGAAATGCCATATTGGTTGTTTGGTTATGAAGTTTTGAAATTGGGATAAAGCTTTTGATGGTTGGCATGGTTCAATCTGATTTGTGAATAATGGTTTGCTTTTATTCTTTTATAAATTTACCATTCATCATATTGCCCAGCTCATCCTCTTTTGTAGCATAGATATAAGCATAGGAAACGAGGATGAAAGCGGCTAATCGTTTGAAACGATAAAACAAAATTATCCTTCCCGATTTTATCAGGACAGGCTGTGGCTAAACACAACAGCAACGCTTAAAACGAGGACAAGCAGCGTTTTAAAAAAAGAAATAGTTTTATAATTAAGGTACATTCCGAACGTTCGGAACGGAGAGTGCTTAAATGTTCTACGTTAAACTGCACCAACAAGAATAACTTTAAAATAATTAGTTTTTATAAACAAGGCGAACCATTATGTTAATCTATTTATGAATTTGCTCTTCGTTTTACCTACCATTTTTTACCATTCGCCTAATAGCCATTGCACACATTTTTATTGCCTTATACATTTGCATTAAAATTAATAAAAATGGAACAGCAACATACAAATACAAATTATCAAAATGATTTTTGTATTGATTCAGAAAACACTAGAAGAAAAGGAAGAATATTTACTGGCGTAGCTTTTATAGTGGGTGGTATATTATATATTTTAAACCATGCCAATTTATTGCAACTACCATACTGGTTTTTTAGTTGGAAAATGTTGTTGATTTTAGTTGGATTGTTTGTTGGCGTAAAACATAATTTTAGGCATATATCATGGTTAATATTAGTAGCCATAGGCACCTGGGGATTATTAACTCGTGATATATTTCCTGAATTGCACCTAGGCGATTTCTTTTTTCCTGCCATTTTGATTTTAGTAGGATTAATATTTATTATAAAACCCAAGCGTAGGTTTCATCCATCGTGGCATCAACATTTTAAAAATCGTGAACAATTTAAGCATCAATTTAAAGATGCTTCAACAGAAGATTATATTGATTATAATGTGGTATTTGGTGGTGTAAAAAAAAATGTGTTTTCAAAAAATTTTAAAGGCGGCGAAATAAATAATGTGTTTGGTGGTAGTGAAATAAACCTTACACAAGCCGATTTTACAGGCACTATACGATTAGAAATAAATAATGTATTTGGTGGCACAAAACTTATCGTACCACCGCATTGGCAAATAAAATCTGAAATTACTGCTGTGATGGGAAGTGTTGAAGATAGAAGATCCATTCAGCCTGCAACAGGCATTGCAGCCGATAAAATAATTATTTTAGAAGGCAATACATTTTTTGGTGGCATTGATATTCGTAATTTTTAAAACCTTTATTATATGAATTGGTATATAGCAAAATTAATTTTTAATATAGATGTAAATTATGGTAATAACACTAAACAGTTCGACGAGCAATTGCGCTTGGTGTCTGCCAAAACCAATACAGAAGCCTACTACAAAGCCAAATTAATTGGCACTAATGAAGAGCTTGATTTTGTAAACGAAAACAATACGCACATCAATTGGAAATTTATTGATGTAGCCGAATTGATTTTATTAAATGAAATTAAAGATGGCATGGAAGTATATTCAACCACGGTTGAAACTGAAAAATCAAATGCCTACATTTATCAAACTAAATTACGAGCTAATCAATTTCATAACGAACAAGTAGAGCCAATGGCATATCAAAATAATTGAAATACTTTAAAAAATATTCCATCACAACGCTATTGGTAGTGCTGTTTTCAGCCTGCTCTATTTTATTTTGTTTGCAAATATTTATTCTGAAGCAATATTATGCCGATTGGAATTTGATACTAATTGATACATCTATTTCAAATGCCTTACTATTTGCAGCCACATTTTTTATCATCATTCGTGAGAAATATTTTTACTATTCATCGCATCCATTTCGAAGAAATACTTTTTTTAGATTTTTAAGAATTGTAATCACACCTATTTTTTTTACCATTGTTCAATATTTTATTCTTAAAAAATATTTTAGCGATAATGTGGTTTACACTAGCTTTATCGAACAATCAAGTGAGATACGATTCATTTTTAATTTTTTGTTGTTAGTGGGCTATTCGGCGCTTTGCTGGCTATGGATGTATTTTATTGAACAACAAGAAATTATTGAACGAAACACCGATGCCGAAACACTTTTAAGAGAAGCCGAATTGGCAAAATTGCGTCAACAATTACAACCACATTTTTTATTCAATAGCTTAAATTCTATTAGCGCTTTAGCTGGCACAAAGCCCAATGAAGCCCGAAAAATGATTCAACAATTAAGCGATTTTTTACGAAGCACTTTGAAAAAAGACGACCAACAATTGGTTACTATTGATGAAGAATTGCATAATTTAAATCTATATCTCGAAATCGAAAAAGTAAGATTTGGTAATAGATTGCATACCGAAATTAATTGCCCAAGTGAATGCATGAATCTAAAATTGCCATCCTTATTATTACAACCATTAGTTGAAAATGCAATAAAATTTGGATTGTATGATACCATAGGCGATGTAACTATCAGCATTTTTATTTCGTGCAAGCTGCATCAATTAGCAATAAAAATTTCAAACCCTTATGATGAAA
Source organism: Bacteroidota bacterium (assembly GCA_046051225.1). GTDB lineage: Bacteria > Bacteroidota > Bacteroidia > Chitinophagales > CAIODY01 > CAIODY01. Next base: position 51,940 of record JBJOOR010000015.1, read on the forward strand.
CAACTTCAAAAGCCTCTAAGGGCGAAGGCTTTGGCTTAAATAGTGTTCAACGAAGATTATATTTATTATTTGCTAGGCAAGATTTATTAAAAGTTGAAGCTGCAAATAATATTTTTACAACCACCTTATTAATACCACAAAATGTATGATTAAAACAATAATAATAGATGACGAACCATTGGCAAGAGGAATTGTAAAAGAGTTTTTGCAATCGCATCAGCAATTTGAATTGTTTGATGAATGCGGCGATGGATTTAGTGGTGCAAAATCTATTCAACTACATAAACCCGATTTAATTTTTTTAGATATTCAAATGCCTAAAATTACAGGTTTCGAAATGCTTGAAATTTTAGATAATCCGCCTGCTGTAATTTTTACTACCGCCTTTGATGAGTTTGCCATTAAAGCATTTGAAGCACATGCCATTGATTATTTATTAAAACCTTTTAGTAAAGAACGATTCGATAAAGCGATTGAAAAATGGCTATTGCATTACAAAAATAAAGATGTAGAAACCGAACAACAAACAGTTTTAGAATCGGTAAATAAACAGCCCGACGAACACCAACGAATAGTGGTTAAAAACGGTAGCAATATTCAAATTATTCCTACAAAAGATGTTTTTTATATTGAAGCATACGATGATTATGTGAAAATTTATACCGCATCGGGCATGCATGTAAAAAAGAAAACACTTACTTACTACGAGCAAACATTGGATGCAAGCCAGTTTGTACGTGTTCATCGTTCGTATATTATCCAATTACAACAGCTTACCAAAGTTGAACCTTATGATAAAACCAATCATATTGCCTTATTAAAAACGGGTGCAAAAGTGCCATTAAGCAGAGCAGGCTATAGCCACTTAAAAGAAATATTGGGGATATGATTTTTATTTACAAATAATTCATTTCAAATTTTGAAGCCCTAATTATCTTTGCTTACTTTGTTTGCAATGATAACTACGTTTCGAAATTACTTTGTTTTAAGTTGGGTCTGGTTGGCAATTGTTACACTATTGTCAACGCTTCCAGGCCCTTATTTTCCGAAAATAAATATTCTTAATTTTGATAAAGCTGTACACTTTATTATGTATTTCTGCTTTGTATCAGTACTATTATGGAGTATGTATTTTCATAATTGGAAAATTGCTGCAAGTAAAGCTTTTGTAATTGCCACATTGTATAGTATATTAATGGAAATAATTCAAGGCACAATTTGCATTCGGCGTAGTTTTGATGTGTATGATATTGTAGCTAACGCAATTGGGGCTTTAGTAGCAGCATTATTAATTGATAAGTTATTAAAGAATTATTTTCCGTTTACAATAAATTAAAACGATGAAAGTTTTATAATCATGAAGTTATTTTTCAAAATATTATTATTCAGTTTGGTTTTATTGAAATACGAAATTTCGCTAGCACAAACTTCAGATGATTTAGATTTGGCAGAAGCTTATTATAACAATAATGAGTTTGAAAAAGCTGTTGCATTATATGATAAATTATTTACTAAAAACCCCGACAATACTGCTGTTTACGATAAATATGTAAAAGTTTTAGAATCGCTAAAGCAATATGATAAAGCAGAAAAAGTAATTAAAAAAGTTCAAAAATTACACCCTGATGATTTTACTTTTTATATTGATTTAGCTAAATTTTATGAACTGAAAGGCGATGAAAAAAAAGCTACCGAACAATATGATGCCACCATAAAACATTTAAAAGCCGACCCTGATGCTATCAGAAAATTAGCTGCCTTATTTATGCAAACTAATCAAATTGAAAAAGCTAAAATGGTGTACGAAAAAGGAAATACAATTTTAAATGCACCACATTATTTCGATATTGAATTGGCAACCATTTATGGCAAACAAGGCAAACCAAAAATGATGATGGATTTGTTGTTAGCAGCCTTAGATGTTGATGCTACAAGGATTCAGGAAGTAAAAAACATTTTACAACCTTTATTAACCGATGGTAATTTATCAATGGATTTGCAAACACAATTATACAAGCGCATTCAAAAATCGCCCAATAATTTAATGATGATTGATTTGTTGGTATGGAGTTATTTGCAAAGCCACGATTTTGAACAAGCTATCATACAAATAATTGCTATTGATAAACGATTAAGAGAAGGCGGACAACGAGTAATGCAAATTGCCGAATCGGCCTATGATGAAAAATATTATAACGATGCTATAAATGGATATAAATATGTAGCCGATTTGGGCGATGATTACCCCTATTTTTTTCAAGCAAAAAGTTGGTTATTAAAATCAAGAAAAGCAAAAATTGAAAACACAGATGATTATACAACTGCTGATTTGAATGCTTTAAAAAGTGAGTATTTAAGCTACATTGCTAAGTTTAATCCAAATATTAATAACCAGCAAATGTATGCTAATACGGTATGCGATTTGGCACAGTTAGAAGCCTTAAATTATCATCAAGTTGATACCGCTATTTTAATTTTGAATGATTTAATAGCAAAGTTTATTGATACCCGTTCTATTAACAAAGCAAAAATTGATTTGGGCGATTATTATTTAATGCAAGGCGAAAAATGGGAAAGCACATTATTGTATTCGCAAGTAGATAAAGCTTTGCCTGGCGAAGCTTTAGGTGAATTAGCAAAATATAAAAATGCAAAATGGAGCTATTACTTTGGCGATTTTGAATGGGCTCAATCGCAAATGGAAGTATTAAAAGGAAGCACCAGCGAATTGATAGCAAACGATGCCTTAGACCTATCAATTTTTATTGCAGAAAATTTAGGCAAAGGCGATGATAGCATCATGAATATTGGCGCTATGCAAATGTTTGCTAATGCCGATTTATTAGTATTTCAAAATAAAATGGATGAAGCATGGAAACTATACGATAGCATAAAAATATTGTACAAAGAAAATAATGTAGAAGATGATGTTGATTTTGCCCAAGCAAAAATTTGTATTCGCAAAAAACAATATGATAAAGCGGTTGTACTATTAGATAACATTATCATAAAATTTGGCGAAGATATTTTAGCCGATGATGCTTTGTTTTTAAAAGCTACCCTTCTTGAAACTAAATTAAACAAGAAAAAAGAAGCCATGGATTTGTATGCCGATTTATTATCAAAATATCAAGGTAGTACATTTGTAAATGAAGCCCGTAAGCGATTCAGAGCTTTACGAGGCGATAAATTAAATGAATAATTTATCCTTTTTTGTAGGCTAATTATTTTTCATTAGTTCACATTTTGTCAATGATTTGTTGCTGCAAATTATTTTCTTATTTTCGCATTCCATTTATTAAAATCAATAATCAAAAATGAAACTTAAATTACTTATTGCAGCATTTGCTGTATTGTTATTTTCTAATGCCCGTGCCGATGAAGGTATGTGGATTCCGAGTTTGATTGGCAAAAATTACAATGCCATGAAACGTGCAGGATTAAAACTTTCAGCCACTGATATTTACGATATCAATCATGCATCTACTAAAGATGCCATTGTATCGTTGGGTGGTTTTTGTACTGCCGAAATAGTGAGCAACGAAGGTTTATTATTTACCAATCATCACTGTGCTTTTAATGCCATTGCCGATCAATCATCAGCCGAAAATAATTATTTGGCTAATGGTTTTTGGGCTACTGATAAATCGAAAGAATTAACTACAAAAGCCTATGCAGCTATTTTGCAGCAAATAGTAGATGTAACGCCTACTGTGTTAAAAGCTATTGCTGGTTTGCCCGAAGATAAAAGAAGAGCAGCTTTAAAAAACATGAGCGATTCATTAACCAAAGCATTTAAAAAAGAAAAATATGAAATGGTAACGATGGCAGAATTTTTTAGCGGCAACCAATATTTTATTTTTATTTATGATAAATATAATGATGTAAGATTAGTAGCAGCGCCACAAGAATCGATTGGCAAATTTGGTGGCGATACCGATAACTGGATGTGGCCAAGACATACAGGCGATTTTAGTGTAATGCGTATTTATGCAGATAAAAATAATAAGCCTGCCGATTACTCGGTTGACAACAAACCATTTACACCAAAAAAGTTTTTAAAAATTTCGATGAAAGGCATTCAAAATGGCGATTATGCTATGATTATGGGTTTCCCAGGTCGTACAAAACGTTATGAATTTTCAAAAGGAATTGAACGATTGCAAGCTACAGATAATCCAATCCATATTAAATACTGGAAATTTATTACCGAAACTATGAAAGCTGATATGAGCAAAGACATTAATGTTGATTTGAAATTGGCTGGCAGATATGCTCAATTAATGAATTACTATAAATATTCAATTGGGCAAAGCACACAATTAAATCGCTTACACACCATTGAAAAATTAAAAGAAAACGAAAACAAATTAGCCGCTTGGATTAATGCTGATGAAGCTCGTAAAAAAGAATTTGGAACTTTATTGGCTGATGCCGATAAACTTTATGCTGATTTTGTGCCGTATGAAAACTACCGTCATATTATTCGCTATGGTGTTAGCTCAATTCCTACATCAAGCGTAGGTATGGCTTTTTATAGCACTGTATATGCAGCCGCTACAGCTAAAGATGCTAAAACAGAAGATATTAAGAAAGCATTAAATCCACAAATGGTGGAAATGATGGAAGGCTATTTTAAAACTACCAATATTGCTACGGATAGAAAAAATATGCGTCAGTTATTAATGAATGCATACATGGATATTCCTGCATCGCAACGCAGCGAAGGCTTAACTGCATTAGGCGGCAACGCTATGAAAATAGCTGATTTTGTAGATGATATTTTTAATACATCTATGTTTACTAACGAAGCTAAAGAAAAAGATTTCTTGAAAAATCCAACTACCGAAGCTATTGTAAATGATGCTTTAATGAAATTTATGGATGATTTTTATGGTCATTATAAAGCTACTATTTTTCCAAAATCTATGGCACAACAAAACAACGAAGTATTGCTAAAACGCACTTATGCAAAGGCTTTGTTGCAAATGAATGATGGTAAATTATTTTATCCTGATGCTAACAGCACCGAACGTATTACCTATGGCAATGTGAAAGATTATAATGGAATGGATGCTGTGCATTATAAATATTATACCACAGCTACAGGTATTTTAGAAAAAGAAGACAGCACCAATGAAGAATTTCATATCACTAAAAAGCAACATGATATGTTGATGAAAAAAGATTATGGTAGATATGCTGATAAAAAAGATGGCGAATTGCATGTAGCTTTTTTAACTACAAATGATATTACAGGCGGTAACAGTGGTAGCCCCGTGATGGATGCTAATGGCAACCAAATAGGAATTGCATTTGATGGCAATTGGGAAGCTATGAGCGGCGATGTAGATTTTAGCGGCGACCAAAAACGTACAATATGTGTTGATGTGCGTTATGTGTTATGGTGTATTGATAAATACGCTGGCAATAGCAATTTGATAAAAGAATTGAGTATTGTAGAATAAAATTAAAAAAGGTTTGGCAAACTTTTAAAGTTTGCTAAACCTAATACGATTGAATTACAATTTAAAAAAGGCTGAATGTTGAAAAACATTCAGCCTTTTTAATTACAGAAAGTATAATATTTAGAACCATTTTTTTCTGTAAAAATACCAGCTAATAACAGCGGAAATAACAATAGAAATAAGAATGGTAACTGTAAATGCATGAGGAAAATCTTGCCCAGGTATTCGTACATTCATACCATAAAATCCAGCTACTAAGGCTGGCAACGAAAGAATAATGGTAATTGAAGTTAATCGCTTTAAGATTAAGTTCATGTTATTATTAATAATACTAGCAAAGGCATCCATAGTGCCACTTAATATATTAGCGTAAATATTTGCAGTTTCTAAAGCTTGACTACTATCTACCAATATATCTTCAATTACTTCTAATTCATCCTCATTAAATTTCAAGAAATTGGTTCGTTTCAGTTTTAAAAGCAATAGCTCATTTAAGCGAAGCGCTGTAACAAAGTAAACCAAGCTTTTTTGAATCGTCATGATATTTAAAAGCTCTTCATTTCTATTGCTATTGTATAGCTCTTGTTCATAAATATTTCTTTTAATATTTAATTCCTTTAAATACTCCATATACATCAACACATTTTTTTCTAACAACATTAATACAAATTGAGTGTTACTTACTCGTGTTGCATTTTTTAAAAAATGATTAAAAAAAGAATTAGTGGCAGGATTTTGATAAGGCGAAATAGTAATTACATCATCACCCACTAAAATAATACCTATTGGCACCGTAATGTGTATTGAATCAGTTTCATTGGTAGATTCTTCGTTGATGATAGGCGTTTTGATAACGATAAATTTTACACCATCATCGGTTTCAAAACGTGGGCGTTCATCAATATCCATTGAATCGTTTAAAAAATCCATTGGAATTGCTAATCGTTCAGATAATTCCTTAAGCGAATCGGTATTAAATGGCGGATATATATTAATCCAGCAATCGTTTTCGTATTGCGGAATTTCTACAATTCTGTTGTTGATATATTTAAAATACTGAATCATTTTTTTTAAGCGCTGCAAATGTAAAATCTAATTGCAGGTTTATTCTACAAATGCCAAAAAATAATTTTTAAATAATAATGAAAGTAGTTTTAAAGTTCAAATATTAAAGGATTGTTAATTACATTTGCGTCCCTTTAAAAACGAATTCATTAATGGATTATAAATCGGTAAACTTTCATCAAAATATTGATTTAAGTAAATATACTTTTTTGGTAACAGGCTGTGCAGGCTTCATTGGGTCGCATATAGCTCAATATTTATTAGAACATAATGCCAAATTGGTAAGAGGTTTAGATAATTATTTAACAGGTCAGCGCAGCAATATTGAATTGCTAAATCAATATCCTAATTTCGAATTTATTGAAGCCGATATTTGTCAACTTTCAGATTGTCAGAAAGCTTGCGAAGGCGTTGATTATGTAACTCATCAAGCAGCATTGGGCTCGGTGCCACGAAGTATTAAAAATCCAATTCATTCGCATTTGGTAAACGCTGATGGTTTTTTAAACATGATTATTGCAGCCCGTGATGCTAATGTAAAACGATTTGTATTTGCATCTTCATCATCGGTTTATGGCGATTCGGCAGATTTACCAAAGATTGAAAGTAAGATTGGTAATCCGCTTTCGCCTTATGCCATTACTAAATATACCAATGAATTGTATGCAGGCGTTTTTGCCAAAAACTATGGTATGCAAACTATTGGATTTAGATACTTTAATGTTTTTGGACCAAGGCAAGACCCTAACGGACAATATGCCGCTGTAATTCCTAAATTTATAAATAGTTTATTGGTTAATGAAAACCCAGTAATTGATGGTGATGGTTTGCAAACACGTGATTTTACATTTGTAGAAAATGTGGTACAAATAAATATAAAAGCTATGCTTAGCGAACATGCCGAGTGTACTAATAAAATTTATAATGTAGCTGTAGGTGCTAATTTTTCGGTATTAGATATGTATCAAGAATTATTAACACTAACCGAAAGGCAATTTACACCATTGCATACCGAAACAAGAAGAGGTGATATTAGAAATTCGTTAGCCGATATTACATTGGCTAAAACATATTTGAATTACAATCCTGCTATTTCATTTAAAGAAGGATTAAAACGAACAGTAGAATATTTTAAAAACAAAACGAAGTAAAATAAAAGAGTAATGAAAAGAATAGTAGTAGCTATCTTAATATTGGTATGCAGTAGTAAAGTGTTTTCACAAGGAATGGATGCATCATCTATTATGAATAATATGAGTTCTGACCAATTGCAGCAATTAAAAAATATGGCTGGGTCGTCTAATATTTTAAATGGCAACAATAGTATAATGGGTGGCGGACTGAATGGTTCATCAAGCAGCAAACCTAGTATGGATAGAACTCAAATAACTGGCACCGATGCCGATTCATTTAAATTGAGCCAACAACAACAAATGATGAATCAGCAAAACGCCGATAATCAATTAAACACTATTATCGATTATATTAAAAAATATGATTCGATAAAAAACATTAAAGTGCCTAAAAGCAAAATTTTTGGGCAAGATTATTTTACTAGCAATACGATTTCAATTTTTGATAAATCGCAAAATGGAAAAGCACCTGATAATTATATATTAGATGATGGCGATGAATTAAATATATCATTGTGGGGCTATTCAGAATATAACGAAGTATTTAAAATTGATGCCGATGGATACATTCAACCACAAAATATTGGACGAATATATTTAAAAGGCTTAAGCTTTAAAGATGGCAAAGATGTGATTACTAAAAAATTTGCTGGCGTATACGATTTAAAAAACTCTAAAATAGCTATTCGATTAAATTATTCACGAATAATTTCTGTACATATAGTTGGGCAGGTTAATAATCCTGGTACTTATTCACTACCAGCTTTAAACAGTGCATTTAATGCTTTAATTGCTGCTAAGGGCGTTGATTCATTGGGTACGGTAAGAACCATAAAGATAAAACGTGATGGTAAGATTATTAAAACATTAGATTTATACAATTTCTTAATCAACTCGGCAAATAATGAAGATTATTATTTAAGAGATAATGATTACATTATTGTATCATCATATAACCAACGTGTGGTAGTAACGGGCGAAGTAAAGCGCCCTATGACGTATGAAATGGTAGATAATGAATCATTAATTGATTTAATAAAATTTGCTGGTGGTTTAAAAGCTTCGGCTTATACTAAAAACATAAGAGTAAAACATTATTTAAACAATAAAATGATGTTGGTAGATGTAAATTTTGATGAATTAGTAGCCAATAAAGCTGCTTTTAAATTAAGCGATGGCGATGAAGTTTTTGTAAGCAAAATTGATACTGAAATTGTAAATAAAGTAACCTTAAAAGGCGCTGTAAGAGTACCAAATGATTATGAAATTACCGAAATTACAAAAGTAGCTGATGTAATAAAAAGATCGGGTGGTATTTTATATTCATCGTATATTCCAAAAGCCTATATTGTAAGAACATCGAAAATAGATTTGAAAAAAAGTTATCTTAAATTTAATGTAGATTCGGTTTTAAATTTTCCTAATATTAAAACCAATTATTTATTAAAACCTTTAGATATAATAGAAGTATTTTCGAAACACCGCTTTGAAGATTCAATTAAAATTAAAATTAATGGTGCGGTTAGAATACCAGGGCTTTATACTTTTGGAGCTGGCTTTACTTTAAAAGATGCCTTATATTATGCTGGTGGGCTAAAGCCCGAAGCTGCTGGAAACAGAATAGAAATATCTAGAATTATTAATTTAGATGAGCTTAGCAAAAAAGATACACCATCAAAAACTGCTATTAAAACGATTCAAATAAATACTGATTTAACGATTGACGAAACATCTGAAAATTTTGAATTGCAACCTTATGATGAAGTATTTGTACGCCAAATTCCTGAATTTGAATATCAGCAAGATGTTTATTTATCGGGTGAAATAAAATATCCTGGCACATACTCATTGATTTCGAAGAATGAAAAATTAATGGATGTAATTAAACGTGCTGGTGGTATGTTGCCTACTGCTTTTCATAAAGGTATTACATTAATTAGAGGCGAAAAAAAATTGGGCTTAGTGGTGGTTGATATTGATAAGGCTATTCGCAGACCCAATTCTCAATTCAATTATTTATTAAGAAAGGGCGATAGTATAAGATTTGATAAAATTAATGAATTGGTAAGTGTGATGGGCGAAGTACAATTTAATGGTATTGATTCTACTAAGCAAATAAATGTGCCATACTTTGCTGGAAAAAGGGCTGGATTTTATATTAAAAACTTTGTTGGTGGATTTAATACCAATGCTTTTAGAAGAAAAACAATAGTGGTAGATGCCAATGGAAGAATAAGAAGCACCCGAAAGTTATTGGGCGTTTATAATTATTATCCAAGAGTAAATATGGGGTCGAAAATTATTGTTCCTAAAAAAATTGATACCAGCTTAAAGCCTGATGGAACACCAATTGATTGGAACAGAGTGATTGAAAATGCTACTGTAAAAGTAACTGCCATTCTTACTATTATTATATTAGCACAACGAATTAAATAATTTATTTAAACCATTGCAGTGAAAATAATTGAAACCCCTATTAAAGATTTGTTGGTTATTCAACCTCAAATATTTAATGATAATCGTGGCTATTTTTTTGAAAGCTTTAATCAGCAAAAGTTTAACTCGGCTACGGGCTTTGATATTAATTTTGTACAAGATAATCAAGCCTTTTCTACTTTTGGGGCTTTACGGGGTTTGCATTATCAATTAAATCCGTTTTCGCAAGCCAAATTGGTAAGTGTATTAAAAGGCAAAGTATTGGATGTAGCTGTTGATGTAAGAAAGCATTCGGCTACTTATGGCAAACATTTTAGTATTGAACTATCGGAAGAGAACAAAACACAATTATTTGTGCCTCGTGGCTTTGCACATGGCTATGTGGTATTAAGCGATACGGCTCATTTCTTTTATAAATGCGATAATTTTTATAGTAAAGAAAACGAAGGTGGTATTGCCTTTAATGATGCTTCGTTGCAGATTGATTGGCAAATAGATTTATCTAAAGCCATTTTATCTGATAAAGATTTAGTGCTACCTACCTTGGCTCATTCAAAAAATAATTTCGATTAATATAATGGCTTCTACAAAAGATTATTTTTCGCTTATCAAGTTTAGCCACACTGTATTTGCATTACCCTTTGCTATTATTGGTTTTTGTATTGGTTTAAAAGATATAAACTTTGCCTTTGGCGCTTTGTTTTTACCCCTTGCAGCCAAGGTTTTGCTGTGTATGATTGCTTCTAGAACGGCGGCTATGGCATTTAACCGATATATTGATAGGCAATTTGATGCCCTAAACCCCCGAACGGCTGTAAGAGAAATTCCTAGTGGTATTATATCTGCCAATAATGCTTTATGGCTTACCATTGCATCATCTGTAGCATTAATTTGTACTACTTATGCTATTAATAAACTTTGTTTTTATTTATCGCCTATTGCCTTGTTTGTTACTTTAGGATATAGTTATACCAAGCGTTTTACATGGCTTTGCCATCTTATATTGGGGGTAGGATTGGCTTTGGCACCTGTGGGGGCATATTTGGCAGTGGCTAATCAGTTTAGCTTGGTGCCTGTATTGTTTGGTATATTGGTAATATTTTGGGTTAGTGGGTTTGATATGCTGTATGCCTTGCAGGATGAAGATTTTGATAAGCAAAACAAACTTCATTCAATACCTGTAATGTTGGGGCGAACTAATACATTATGGCTTTCGCTTTTTTTTCATATTATTAGTATTGCTTGTGCAATGTATGCTGGCATATTAATAGGGGGTGGGATATTTTATTGGATTGGCGCTACCTTATTTTCGGGGTTATTAATCTATCAACATGTTATTCTTTCGCCTAAGGATATTAGCCGTATTAATTTAGCATTTGGTACACTAAATGGCATTTCGAGTATTATTTTTGCCATCTTCTTTTTAACCGATTTTTTATTAAAAACATTTTTATCATGAAACAGAGTATTATTTTTTTTATTGCTATTGCTTTTTTTGCATCTAGCTGCCAACAGGCTTCAACTACGAATGCTAAGGCAAAGGTAGATTCAACCCAAACAGATGCTAACCATTTTGGAGTTACATTTGATAATGCCACTTTTACACCTATTGTGGATGTGATGGAACAAATTAAAGCAGGCAAAGAGTTTAAGGGCGTAATGGAAGGTAGAATAATGGAAGTATGCCAAAAGGCTGGCTGTTGGGCTAATTTAGAATTGCCTGGTAAACAAAAATTAAAAGTAAAATTTAGAGATGCTAATGGAGAAGAGTTTGGTATTGATAAAAATGCTATTGGTAAAATAATTGATGTGCATGGTGTAGGGTATATGGATACTATATCGGTGGCTATGCAAAAACATTATGCCGAAGATAATAATGATTCGAAAGAAATAATTGATGCCATTAAAGCGCCTAAAATATCGATGGTGTTTAAAGCCGATGGTGCTGTTTTGAAATAATAAATCTCGTAGACGCCAAGCTGTTGTTTGTTGAATTGTACCAAAGCTTCGATACTGCGTAAAGCTTTGTGTGTGGATGGCTTACCGATTTTATCGGCACTGGTTGGTTCTTCTTGGTTCAATATTTTTTCATTTATAAATGTATATTTTTTTGAACCAAGCAGTTCCGAAGTCGCTATACTCATTGCTCTGCTGCAACTTCGAACGTTCGGAGCGAAACAACTAATACAGCTTAGCTTCTACGGAGATTCTGTTTTTGCAATCAGAGATTGCTTTTCGCCAAAGCGTAGTCGGGAGACATACGCTTGTCAAATACAAACTACGATGGTCTGGTCATTTCATTATCAGTTTTATGTTTGCGTTGCTCTCAAACAATTCAATTAAGATGTCAAATAATGTCTGTTCACTTTTATATTTTACTCGTTCAATTTTTTTCTTTAAGTCATCTTGATATTTACTGTCCGAACTGTAATCAAATTTCTTTGTTAACCATTTTACAGTTTCGTCCACACCTAACTTTTCTTCGCTTGCCTTTGTGTTTAACCAAACTACTTCCTTCACATCAAACTCTGGCTTGTCGGTGTAATTGAAATTGCACTGAACTATTTCGTCTAAAGAGTCAAGGTTTCGTCCCCAAGGACATTCGCCTTTATCCAAATGTTTTTCTATCTCGTCATAGAAACTGTCCAAGTCGCTTATGTTATTTCCGTCAATCGTAACTGTCATGTCAATGTTCAACTGTTTGTATTAGCAAGAAAAAAAAGCTCATTAGAATTCCTAAAGTTTATAGTTAGCACTGCACCTAAGCATGACGCATAACATTTCTGGGCTTTGCTGCATGGGCGGCTTGGTGCAACTGGGTTGCTTTTTTATACCACAAATCTAAAACTAAAATAGGGTTAATTCAAGTTTATTTTTTATCGTAATTCCCCCTCTAAAACCAAAACCAAGCATTTTTTAAACTAAAATGCTTTACATATAGCAATTTACTGCTATATCATTTCTAAAATGCTTCCCCGTTCCGACGGGAGAGCATTTTAAAATAAAAACCTGACAAACGTTCCAACGGAAGAGCATTCTGAAATAAAAAACTGACAAACGTTCCGACGGGAGAGCATTTTTCAAACTAAAATGCTTTACATATAGTGCTTTACTGCTATCCCATTTCTAAAATGCTCCGTTTCACTTGCAACGGAGTATTTTATTTTATAAGACGCTCCGTTTTACTTGCAACGGAGCATTTTATTTTATAAGACGCTCCGTTTCACTTACAACGGAGCATTTTATTTTGTAAGACGCTCCGTTTCACTTGCAACGGAGTATTTTATTTTATAAGACGCTTCGTTTCACTTGCAACGGAGCATTTTATTTTATAAGACGCTCTGCTACACTTTTAGTAGCTTATTACTATTTATTAATGGGTATGTATCACTACGAATATTGGCTAAAAATCAACTTTATAATAAAACAGGGGCAAAAAGCCTAGTTGATATTTAGTTTCTAATATGTTTTTATCGGGGTTGTAGGATAAGCCCAAAATATTTTTTGTGCCTAATACATTTACCAAATCAATGGCTACTTCATGAGCCACTTTTTTAGCATTAATTCTAATACCTAGTTTTAAATCGGCTCTAAAATAATTTTTAGATTGATGAATATTGCGGCTTGATGGAATAATTACCCCATCGCCAAATGCTTTCGATTTTGCCAAATCATAATCGCTATATCTTTTGCCACCGCCCATTGTAATTTTGCCACCAGTGGTAAAAGTGGTTTTTTTCGAAATAGCTTTTTCGTAGCCACCCAATGCATTTACTACATAATTGCCATTAAAATCGGTATTGCGTTCAATGCCATCGTTGCCAGTGGCTTTCGAATTGTACAAACTTCCTGTTAGCATATAATAAAAACCTTTGCTAAAAAATTTTTCTACAGTAAATTCAATACCATAGTTTTTGCCAGTGCCTTTGTTTACCAATGTGTCGGGAAAAAATCTTTCAAACCCCGACCCCATATTTAACAACGAAAAGCTGCTGCCTGCCTTAGTTTCGATAGGGACATTAAATAAATATTGATAATAAATTTCAGATTTAAAACGCAAATTTTTGTTGAATACTTTATCATAGCCCAATACAAAATGTAGGCTTTTGGTTAAGCCCATATTTATATTGTGCATCTCATTAGCCGATGCAGTAGGGTAGTGATAAAAATAAGTATAAAGGGGTTGCAATTGGCTGTGTAAGCCCGTTCCAAAACTTAAAGATTGATTATGTTTGAATAGTTTTTTAAGCCCAAATCGTGGCTCGATAGATTTGCTATTATTGTTTAAAGTAAAAATTTGCGAATGAATGCCAGCCGTTAAAATAAGGCTATCGGTTATTTTAAATTTGTATTGAATATAAGGCTGAATTAAAAAAGCCGAGCCATTATAATTCCATCTGTTTTGCCATGTGCTTGTAAATTCTCTAATACTATCTTTTAATTGAATTAAATATTGCTCGGCATTTATGCCTATTTTTAAAGTATGCTGCATACCCATTTTTTTATTTACAAACCATGCCATCGAGTTTTTAGCTGTTGCAAAATTATAACCCAATATATCTTTAGTAGCTGTAATGGCATAACTCGAATCACGATAAATACGAGTATGATGAGCATCAACCATTTGAAATTGCTTGCTTACCACCAATTTAGTATAAGCCGTGTTCGATATTTTATGCTGATAACTAATGCCAGCCACACCCATATTTGATGTAAAATATTGGTCTCTATCATTCTCACCATATTCTTCTTTTGGCGGCGAAGTATATTTACTTACTATCAAATTAATATTGCTTTTACCACCAATGCCAAACACTGTAATTATACCTTTTTTTGAAATTGGAAAATTTAATTTAATTGTTGCATCCTGATATTTAGGAATAGAATTAGTGCCGATAGGAATGTGCAAAGCATTTAGCCAATCTAATGTAGCATACCGATAAGCTACTACAAACGATGATTTATGTTTTTTCGAAATAGGCCCTTCCAACCCAATTTCAGCACCCATTACACCAAATTGTGCTGTGCCTTCATATTTATCTTTATTACCTTTTTTTAATTTTAAATCGAAAACACTAGATGTGCTATTGCCATACTCGGCAGGAAAAGCACCCGTAAAAAAATCAGAATTAGCCAATGTTTTATTGTTGATAATGCTTACAGGTCCACCCGTTGAACCTGGAATATTAAAATGGTTGGGATTAAAAATATCAATATCATCTAATCGCCACAACACACCCAATGGCGAATTGCCACGAACCACAATATCATTTCTTGAATCATCAGTACCACTTACGCCAGCAAAATTGCTAGCCATTCGGGCAGGGTCTTGGCGGCTACCAGCATAGCGTTCGGTTTCTTGCACATCAAATGTACGAGCACTTACAGCCGCCATTTCATTAATCACCAGCGGTTTATCGGCTTTTATTTTTATTTCTTTTAATTGATGAAGGCTTGTTTCTAATTCAAAATTCAACACCACTTGTTTACCACTAGTTACCAAAATATTTTGTAATGCAATGGTTGAATAGCCCATCATGGTACAACTAAAATTATGTTTGCCTACTGCCACATTTTGCAATATAAAATTACCATCCACATCGGTTACATTGCCAGTTGTATGGGTTGAATCATCTGTCATTGTTATCACAGCCCCCATTAAAGTTTGTTTCGAATCTTTATCTACCACATTTCCTTTTACAATTTGCACAAATTGAGCATCAGCATTATTGATGAAAAATAAGAGCGAAAAAATGAAGCCTACGGTTTTAATCATATTTGGTTAGTTTTGATTTTTAAAAATAGGTTTTATTTTTAAAATCAAATTTTATTTTGTTGCACATTTTATTATTCAACCTAATATAGTTTGTACACAACTATATTAATTGTAAAAAAAGAAATCAATTTATAATTCTAATTTTTGTACATCGAAAATTCTGAAAACATATCGTTAGTAGGCAATAGGTTTTATCCTTTATTTATGCACTATAAACCCAAACAATTGTTTGAAGTAATAGTGAAAAAAGATGATTACGAAGCCGATGCCATTGTGGCTGCCATGGCTTTAATTAATGAACAAAATTTGCAAAGCAGTTTGCAAATTGTATTAAGCCGCAACGATGATAAAAAGAGACAAAAAGAAGAAGAGAAGCTACAAAAAATAAAAGAAAAAGAAGAGCATTATCAGCAGGTAAGCCAGTTTCAGGATGATGGTATTGTGTTTTCGGTTTCGTTAGATAATGTAGTAGATTTTGAAAAACGATTAACCGAAGAAGGAATTGAATATTATAGATATGATAAAATAAGCGATTTTGAAGTAGATGCTTTGCCCACTCAAAATTATTATTTTAATAAGCGATATGCCGAAGAGGTAAACGTGATTTGCAAAGAACTTGAATTAGTAAAACTAAAAGTTTTAGAAAGTAAAAAGCCTACTAAATATGTTGAAATATATGTGTTGGTAGGCATTGTGATAATAATAGCAGTAATGTTTAAACTGTTAAATATTTTTTAGAAAAGGCGATGAACGAATTTAGCAGCAACTCGAATGTGGTAATGAAACGCCGATGGAAAAAAGCCAAACGGCGAATACAATCGTTGCCATCGGGCATTGATTTTGTAAAATATGGCTTGAATAAACTGAACGAAAAATACCTAAAGCTGATAAACAGCACAAAGGTGGCTCACCCCAGTTCCATCATGATTGAAGTTACCAATCATTGCAATTTAAAATGTATTACCTGCCCACGTGAATATGAATTTGGCGAACAGATGGATAAAGGATTTATTACATTATCTAATCTTAAAAAAGTGGTAGATGAAGCCTATCCATATATTGATTCAATTGGGCTTACAGGCTTAGGCGAAACCATGATGTATAAAGATTTACAGCCTGCCATTGATTATATAAGAACCAAAAGCGAAGGCATAATTATCTTTATTTCAATCAATGCACATTTGCCCAAAAGTGTTGAAATAGCGGCGCAAATAAATGATAAAATTGATACCATTCAAATATCAATAGATGGTATGAATGAAGTGTACGATTTGGTGCGAAAGCAAGGCAATTATTCTTATTTTATAGAGAATGTAAAACAGATAACTAACGATGCAAAAGGCAAACGTGCTGATGTAATATTTAACATGGTGGTATTGCAACAAAACTATTTGCAGATGGCTGATATTATAAAATTAGCTGCCCAAGTAGGAGTGAAGTATGTGAATTTTCAAACCATGAATTTGGCTTCTATCACAGGTTGGAATAATTCAATTTATGCATTATACAATACTAAAGAATTTAAAAATCAATTAGCATTAGCTTTTAAAATGGCTGATGAATTGGACATTGAAATGAGTACGTTTGATTTTGAAACTAAAAATAATTTTCAAAAATGTTTATTGCCTTGGGGGCATTTTTATATTTCGTGGGATGGATGGATGACACCTTGTTGTGCTAAACCATTTCCGAAAGAATTAAATTTTGGTAATGTATTTACCGAAGGCTTAATGACTACACTAAATAGCAGCGGTTATCAATATTTTAGAACACAATGGTACAAAAACGAAACACCAAAATTTTGTACCAATTGCCACATGATTGAGTTGGAATGTGGAAATTAAAAAAATGGTAGCAATATTTTTTAATAATACCAATATTCATCACTTAATGCAAACGAACTATAAATAAATTCGGGGGTGATATTTGCATCGGTTTGTATTAAGTTTTTAAAATAATATTTTTCGTACGATGTAGGATTACGTAAATAAAAGCGAATAAATGTTTCAGTTAAAAACTTATCAATATCGCTGCGCATAACAGTATTGGTGGGCATTTTAATAGCTGCCGAATTCATATAATTGCTAACCAACATTTCGGTTGTAATACCCTTATCGCCTTGTGCCGAATAAAGTATTGATAAATCATTTAGTTGCTGGGTTGATATAGCATTTTGAAATAAATCGGCATATAAAATACTGATAAATTGAGTAGGTGTTTTTATTCTTTTTTTATCGGCTGCCGATTGATAAATGGGCACTTTGCCTACATCATAAATTACATTATCGTATACTTTATCTTGTACAATTTTCTTTTTACAAGATGAAGTAATAGCCAATAAACAAACAAAAAATAAAAGGTATTTTTTCATGATTACAATAGTTTAAAAGCCAGCGTATTCTTTACTTTTTAAAATTGATTTTATTAAAGCAGTATAATTTTTTGAAGCAGATAATGTAGTAAGGTTTGTATTAAGTTCAATGTCGGTTGGTTTGCGCAGCAAATAATTAGCATAAGCTGTGGTGATTAGGCCTTCATAAAATGCATTGCAATGGGTGGCTATATAAGCAAAATCGCCTTTGCTGCTGCCACTTTGCAAAAACAATGTACCATTGGTTAATCCGTTTATCATGGCTTCAGATTGGGTAAGTTCGGCTGTGGTGGGCAAGCGATAATATAGGTTTTCGAAACTTGCTTTTACATAATTTTCGGCACCCATATTTATTTCATCATAAAAATAATTAAAAATAAATCGGCGATAAAATTCATTGATATCAATTGCATTTATTTTTAACAATGAATCGGCGGTTGATAATTTAATGAGTTTATCGTTTTCAACTAATAAGCCATTTGCCGAAACGGTATCGTGGTTTTGAAGATTAAATTGGTATAAATAATTGTAAAAATTTATTTGGTCTAATACATCTTGTTTGCCAGTGCTGTTTAGCATATTCCCCGATGTTTTTAAAAATAATTGCACATAAAAATCTTTGGTATTAATTAAATTAGCCACCATGGTATCTCGGCTTCCATCCGATAAGTTGCTATTGATAAGTATCATTGTGGCATTGTGCAACTCAATGCTGTTGGCTTCTCTACCCAATAAATCAACATATACTTTATTAATGTACGATTGTATTTTGATGGTTGAAACACCATTATAATAAGGCAATAAATTTCCAGTTATTATATGATTTTGGTGTACTGATTCATGCGTAGTTTTTTTACAACTTATCAGAATGAGTATTGCTAAAAATAATAGTATAATTTTCGATTTCATAGTAGCCATTTTGCTGTTTCAAATCTAACCAATTTATTCAATACAAATTTATTTTTTTGCATGAATGATTAATCTATCGGATGTACGAATATTAAATGTATTCAAATTGTAATCGCCAAATACTTGTACTATTTTTAAACCATGTTGGTGCAATAAAATTTCGAAATCGGCTAATAAAAATCCTTTTACTTTTTCGTGTGATTTGAATGATTGATTACCATCAATTATGGAAGTAATTTTATTGAAAAAACCATTTTCGAAATAGGATTCAATGTTGAATGTAATGCCTTCTTTTTCTATTACTCGATGGGGTACAATATTCAATTTCGATTTTTCGGTATTTAAAAAATCAATGATTAAACTGCCGCCTGTTTTTAAGGCTGTGCTCATGGCTTTAAATTGTTTGCCATCATCGGTTGGTTTATCAAAATAGCCCATGCTGGTAAAAAAACTAAATACATAATCGTATCTATTCGAACTTAGTATTTTGCGCATATCATGCTCGTAAAAATGCAAGGTATCAGTTTCCATTTGTTTGGCTGCGGCTATGCTATTTGCCGATAAATCTACCCCTGTTACATCATAGCCTTTGGCGTTTAAATATTTCGAATGCCTGCCTTTGCCACATGCCAAATCGAGCATAGTGCTATTGGGGCTGGGCTTTAGATAATGGATTAAATTGTCAATAAATATTTGGGCTTCATCATCGTTTCTATGACTATATAAAATATGATAATACTTGCTGTTAAACCAATCTTTAAACCATTCCATAAAATTGTGCTATTGTGTAGTAAGCAAATGTAAACTTTTTAATTTTTTAAGCAAAGGTTGTGTGCGGTTTATTGTGGTTTGAGTTAGGTAAGGCAAGTTTGTTTTTGATTGCTTGGCAGTTGTATAAGCCTTAATCTAATTAATTTTTATTGAATTTACCATTTTATCAACTGGTTTTTCCCAGTCTTTCATTTGGTCTTTTGTACAATTAAAAATAATCATTAGCGCATTACCATTGATGGTAGTAATGGTAAAATAATTGTATACCATTTGGTCTTTGGCTTTTGTAAGCAATTTAAAGTAGTTTATTCTTTTACCATTTTTAATTTTATAACCAGTATCTAATACAACACAGTTGGGATGTTGTTTTTTTATGGCATCTAATTGTATATTGGTTTGGTCTTGCTTTAATGGTATATCTTTTATTTCATTTAATAAAAGGTTTACCTCCAAATTTTTATCCGAAAGCATTACGGTAGCTTTTATTTTCGAGCTACCATATTTCATTTCTATTTCGTCTTTAGTCATTACATGCATATTGTCAGGCACTATCATTTCGAGTTTGTTGTTTAAAAAAAGTGCTTGTTTCCATTCTGTTTGTGCCCAAACCATTAATGGTAAAACGATTAATAAACCTGTCTTAAATAGTTGTTTCATGTTTTATTGATTTTCTTTTTTTTAAAAATAAATACTGTTCATTTCTTTCCTGTATTTGCCAAGCTATTGTTTTTTTGAACCGAGGCTTCGGTTCGAGGCTTCGGTTCGAGGCTTCGAAGCGCAACAACTAATACAGCTTAACTTCTACGAAAGTCATTTTTTCCAATAAGTCTTACCATCAATTTTGTCAATGGAAATAAGTTTTAAAGTTTTATAAGCAGCCAATGACTCATATTTCAATTCAGAAACTTCTGCTTTTATTCTAATTTTTTTATTGTCACGAATTAAGTCATTATGATTGTAGTCTTTTATTTTGTTGTAATCAGAAGTGTCAAGAAATACCATTATTATTTCTCCATCATCTTGTCTAAGTCTTATAAATGGTTTTCGCAATAGTTCCTTGTCAGACATAAATTGCAACAGGGCATAGATTTTTTTGTCTCGTTCAGTCAATGTGTCTTTATTTACTGTATTTATACTTGTTTCTATTTTAGTTAATGTACTGTCTGGAGCATCAAAAAATCCCTGAAAGTCTATAAGCTTAAAATATAAGTCGCCTTCAACTATCTTTTTATTGTCTGTCTGACAACCACTCATTAAAGCCAAAATTGCCAATATTGTTAAAATGTTTTTCATTTTGTTGTCGTCCTTAAAATGCTCTATAGTTTGTTTATTTTCTGCAACTCATTTTCTCAATCCAACAAACTATTTTGGGTGGCTTTGTCTATAAAATTGCTTTTTGTGTAGCACAAATCTAAAACTAAAATAGAGGTAATTTAAGTTTATTTATTATTGTAATACTTGCTATAATTCAAATTCCCAAACTGTTCTATAATCTCCATGCGTTTCGATGTAAGTAAGAAACGAATTGTAAAATGCATCGCCGCCAATTGTTGCGCTATCGCCGATAACAAACAATTTTTCTTTGGCTCTTGTTATCGCCACATTCATGCGCCGATAATCTTTCAAAAAACCAATATCATTTTCATCATTACTTCGCACTAACGAAAGAATAATTGTTTCTTTTTCTTGCCCTTGAAAACTATCAATGGTGCTGATTCTTATGTTTGATAATATTTCTTTTGCAGCAGCCACTTGCCCTGAATAGGGCGATATTACTGCTGTTTCGGCAGGATTCAAATTTTCAGTTTCCATCAATTTTTGAATCAAACGTAGTTCTCCTTCATTTTGCAAACTTGTGCCATCATTGCCTTTTGTTTCATTAAATCCCGAACCTGCGGTATCAATAAAACAAATGTGCTGTGCAATATTATTGAGGTGTGATGCGGTTTTCAGCAAGCCTTCATAAAAATAATTACTTGAAAATTGAGCAATAGATTCCCTCATTCGGTATTGTGTATTCAACAAAAAAACTTGTGGAACTTTCGTAAAACTGACTTCTAAAATAGAACGATTGAAACCTAATTTCATCGCGTCACGGCTCAACACAGTTGGTGGCAATTGCAAATGGTCGCCAGCTAAAACATATTTTTCGGCAAACGGAAAAATGCACCAAGCAAGCGGTTCGAGGCATTGCCCTGCTTCATCAATCACTAAGGTTTGAAATTTTATTCCTGCAATTTTTGAATCATTCAATCCGATGGGTGTTCCTAAAATCACATCTGCATCTTCATACAATTTCTGTTCGTTGTAAGCCTGAATTTTTTTTATTTCGGTGCGAATATTTTTAACTTCTTTGAATAACAAATTACGTTGTTCTCTTTCTGCTTTGCCAAAACTTCGTTTGTATTTTAAAGCCATTCGGCGAAATTGTTCGGCTCTTATTTTCAGTTCTTTAATTTCTTTTTGTTGTTGGCTGTTTGCCAATTTCCCTTCAGGTGTGTGTTTGAAAATTGTTTCATCCACTTTGCTGCTGTTGCCCACTCGAAGTACTTTCAAACCCTGTGCAATCAAGCCTTTGGCGATATTATCAACAGCCGTATTACTCGGTGCTGACACCAATATTTTTTCTTCTTTTTTCACTAATTGAAAAATGGCTTCCACCAAAGTTGTTGTTTTTCCAGTGCCTGGCGGACCATGCACAATCGTCATTTCTTCATTTTGAATAATGGCATTTACGGCTTGTTGTTGGCTTTCGTTTAAGCGATTATTTTTGAAAGAAATATTTTCAAACCTCACCTCAATTTTTTCTTTTTGAGAAATAGAAGTGGCATGAATTTTATCAAACAATTTGAAAAGCGGTTTATTGCTTTCTAAATTATTCAACACCTCTTTCATAATTGAGGTAGTATGTTGGTCTGGTGCTAATTTGATGCCCACACCAGCATCTTCAATCCAATCAGGAAAGTCGGGCGCAAAGAGGCGAAACTCACCACTTCTGCC
The DNA here is from genome assembly GCA_046051225.1 of Bacteroidota bacterium. Lineage (GTDB taxonomy): Bacteria > Bacteroidota > Bacteroidia > Chitinophagales > CAIODY01 > CAIODY01. Next base: position 74,869 of record JBJOOR010000015.1, read on the forward strand.
TTCTACATTTATCAAAATTCCTTTAACAGGTTGTTCGCCATTGATGAAACATTCAATCGCAGTTCCATCTCTAAAACGATTTGTTTCGGCAGGAAAATTTAATCGAAAACTAATTTCAGGATAATCAGCATAACCAAATGTTTTTCGAGTAACCACAATTGGATGCAACGCCAAGCCTTCTGCCTTCAATGCTTTCAAGCTTTGTTGTTGGTCGAGACTATAACGTTTTATTTCTTCAGCTTCTTCTAAATTAATGCACTGAATAAGTTTTTGGATGTGTGGGTGAGTTATTGGCATGGTTTTTTTATTGATTTAATTGTGATATTAATTCCTCAAACTTTGAGCTATCATTAGTAAGCCAATTATTATTCAGAAAAGTGAATTTAATTTTATAATACTTTGTACTAAATATTTTTATCTCATTGTTTGTATCTGTTTTTCCTTTTTCTAATTTGTACTCAAAAAATAAATTGTTTTGATTGCTAAAATTGAATGTTGAATTGAGTAGTAAAACTTCACCATTAATGCCAGAAGAAAATACATTAAATGGTATTGACTTAATGTTATCTTGATCGGTGAGTTTTTTGAAAAAGTAAAAAAAACTTGAGCAGTAAGCTGAACCACTGCCGCAAGTCTTTATCCCAAAAAAATTACCAAATTTATAAAAGCCATTAAACTTATTTTTCCAACAACATGACCAATTGCCATGGTAGAATTTTTTTAATTGGAATACTTTACCACTTGAGTCAACTTCAGATAATAAAATTTCATCATTAGGATTAACACTGGTAAATAAATAATAGTTATCACTATTAGGAATACGATAATATTTGCCAACTGTGTCTATATCAGTAATCTTGTCCCAATTTTTATTAATAGTATCAGCTAAATTATTTTTTATCAAGAATTGTAATCCAATTTGTTTAGTAATAAATCCTGAATCACTATTTAATAATAATTTGCTATTAGAGTAATTAGTATTTTTTTTGGGAAAGCAAGAAAAAATAAAAATGGTAAAATAAATAAGTATATAATACTTCTGCATTTTGTTATCTAATCAATTCAATAAAACCCGTTAGTGGTTTTTTGTTTTTCACAATACCGTTTACTCGTATTTCGTAAACATAACATACATAATAATATTGCGAAGCATCCATGTCTTTACCATTGCTTTTTCCATCCCAGCCTACATTTGCATCTTCGGTGTAAAAAATTTGGCTGCCCCATTTGTTATAAATTTTCAACTCAATATGGTCAACAAATCGGTAGGGTAAAAACGGATGAAACAAATCATTTTTGCCATCGCCATTGGGTGTAAAAGTATTGGGCAAAATATAAACAGGGCAATTATCCATACATACAATATTACTAAATCGACTTTCATTACCAGCCGAATCAATGGCGGTAATAGCATAACAGCCAGCTACAGAATTATTATAAGAATGATTAAAACTTGTATTAGTAGCAGGTGCTATACTATCAATTTTAATAAGTGGTAATGAATCGGTAGTAGAATAATAGATATAATATTTTTTTACATCATCGGCACCACAAATAGCATTAGGATTTAGCCATGTTAAATGATTTTGAATAGTTATATCATTATTGGGTGTAGATGAATTTTCGCAATCATTATGAACAGTTAATGTAGTGATGCAAGGTGCAGTAGTATCATGTGGTACATTGCAAGATATTTCTGACAAATTAAAAGTTTCATAATTAAGATTTGGTGCTGAAAAATGACCATGGCTCTTTATATAATAACAATATAAGCTGTCGTTCATCAAATTCCAATTGGTAAATGTATGATTAGTAACTACCGAAATGGAATCATACAAACCAGAAACTTTATTGTATCTAAAAACAATAAACGAATCATTTACCCAAGGCACAGTTTCGCTCCATTTTAATACAATTTTTTTCTCTGCACCAATGGCATCTAAATAAATAGATGATGCAATATCTGATGAGCCAATACTATCAACTTTATTATTGGCAAAAAATCTTATTTGGTAAAAATGTTTATCATTTTTTGTATCAATGTTTTGATGATGAAATGATGTATCGCTAGCTAGTTGAATTTGATGAAATGAAGTAAAGGTTTTGGTTGTTATTTTTGTGTTTATCAAATTATTTTTTGTGCCGTGATACAATTCAAATGTGTATGGTGGCGTATGTACTAGTGTATCAAAATCAAGCAAACTTGGCTTACTCCATCTTACAAAAACTTCGCCCACAGCAGCATTGGTTTGTAATACACTTACATTTATAATTACAGGCACATCTAATTTTAACGAAGCACAAGCTTGCAATGAAGGTGCACTGCTAAATGCATTATAGGGCTGACCGCTGGGTGCTAAATCATTAAATTCGGCAACTATTTTATAAGAATAAGTTTGCCCACGAACCACATTATAATCATCATAATTATATGCTGAAACTTTACTAGCAATCAATTGATAATTTGTACCATTCAAACTTTGTTGGCATGAATCAATTGTTTCTGCTTCGCAACCAATTTTTCGCCACACAGAAAAGTATTTGAATTTTGGCGAAGAAGAACAAGAATAAAGCGATTGCCAACTTACATGAATATGTTGCTGAACTTGCACAGCTACTACATTTTGTGGTGGTGGTGGCAATAAGAAAATGCGCCATGTATAATTATCATTTAATGAATTGCTGCTGCAACTGCCATCAAATGGAATAGAATCTACCACCCTAAAAACAACTTGATAAAATTGAGGGCGAATATCATTACAGTCGGTTTGCCAAGTAAAAGTACCCGTTACATTTGTTGATGGTGGCGATGTAGTAAAAATAGCAGGATGAGAAACTATATTAGTAAATGGAGCACCATTGGCAGTTAAATTCAATAATTGAGTAACATCAATATCGGTTGCAGTTATTTGTTGTGTAATAGTTTGCCCTGCATACATGCATATATCATTAATGTTTTGAAATGTGGGCTGATGATTGGTATTGCAGCTTACCAATATCTGCATATCTCTTAATGTTTTGCCTACATATTTTATTTGTCCGCTTAATAATTTTCTGTATTCCTTTACCCAAAATGCTATATTAACCATACAGCATGCAGGCGGTGTCCAATTTATTTCGCCCGTTTTTGCATTCAAAGTTAAGCCCTGCGGAAAAGTATAATTTAAAGGCGAAATACCAACGCCACAATCTAGCATAGGCGAAGTTAACTCATAAGCCAAACTATCGCCATCAATATCAAATGCATTTGAATTATAGCGATAAGCAACGCCAACATGAGCAAATGTTACAGGAGAATTTAAAAATACCACACTATTATTATACCCTAAAAATTGAGGGTCGGGAAATTCTAATTCGCTTTGTAAATAAAAAGCTACTTGGTCAGAATTATTGATATTACAAATGCCACCATTTCTATTACGTTCGCCCCAGCAAATAGTATATTTTCCTGGTCCTGGGTAAGTATGCCTAGTGGTATATTGGTTTCGAATAATAGAATCGCAGATGGTAAGTGAATCGGTTTTAAAAACTGTTGACGAATCGCCATCGCCCCATTTCACATCTTTTAAAAAATATCGATAGGCAACAGGTGTAGGAGATGTAAATGGATTTTTATTATAAACAACAATCGTAATTTCATAAGTATTATTAGAAATATGCTTGTACACAATTTCTCCAGCACGATTATGCGTTGCAAATATTTTAGATGGCAAAATAAAAAAGCATAGCAACAAAAAAGAAATGTAGTATTTCATAGTAAAAAATGAATAGCAAAATAATTGATTTAAAATGATAGAAACGAAGCTATTAAAGAAAATATTTCTGTACAATCATTTTTATGTTTTATAACTAATAAAAAAAATTATATTTGCGGTCAATAAAATTCTACCTTGATAACATTTGGTCATATTGAGAACATTGGATATTTGATGCCTATTTTGGCGTTTGTTTTTTCATTTGCCATTACTTTTATTTCTATTCCTTCTATTATTCAGGTGGCAAAGGTTAAACATTTGTTTGACGAACCTGATAAACGAAAACTTCATAAAAGTGTTGTGCCTACATTGGGCGGTTTAGCAATTTTTGCAGGTATTACAATAGCCACATTTTTATTTTGCGATGTAGCTAAGTTCCCCCATCTGCAATACATTTTTGCAGCTATGATTATTTTGTTTTTTTTGGGAATAAAAGATGATATCATTATATTATCTGCTACCACCAAATTTATAGCCCAATTTATTGCAGCAGGCATTATTGTTTGGATAGGCGATATTAGGTTAACCACTTTTGGCGGTGTGTTTAATATTCAAAATATTCCTTACGAGGCAAGCTTAGTTTTTTCAATTCTTACAGTTGTATTAATCATTAATTCATTTAATTTAATTGATGGGATTGATGGCTTGGCCGGCACTATTAGTTTTATTGTAATTTCGGCTTATGCTGCTTGGTTTTATAATGTAGGCGAATCCGCAGCTCAATTATTCACCTTTTCATTAGCTGTGATGGGCGCTTTACTAGCTTTTTTAAGATATAATATTACGCCAGCAAAAATATTTATGGGTGATACGGGTTCTTTATTAATGGGAACAATAGTGGCTGTATTAACCATTGAATTTATTAATGAAAATCATACTGCTCCTAATTTACACAGATTACATTCTGCGCCAGTATTAGCTTTTGGTATTATGATTATTCCAATTTATGATTTACTTCGTGTGTTTATTGTGAGAATTATTCGTAAAAAATCGCCATTTCATCCCGATAAAATTCATGTACATCATAAATTATTGGGGCTTGGGATGAATCATTTACAAGCCACATCTACATTAGCAATTGTAAATATTCTATTCATTGTTTTTATCTTCTTTTTTCAAAATTATAATATCACATTATTGATGATTGCTATTATTATTTTAGCTTCATCGCTTACCATTTTATTATGGTTTTTATTGAAACGAAAACAAAGAATAGATGTCAAAAATTAAATTTGCAGTTATTGGATTAGGGCATATTGGAAAGCGCCATGCCGAAATGGTTCGTAAAAATGATAATTGCGAATTAGTAGCTGCTATTGATGTAAATGAAGAGTTAAAATCATTTGTTGATTCAGAATACAAAGTACCATTCTTTAAAACCTTAGACGATTTTTTTGCATCGGGCATTAAAGCCGATGTAGTAAATGTTTGTACGCCTAATGGCTATCATTCCAATCATGCCGTTAAAGCTTTAGAAAATGCTTGCCATGTGGTAGTTGAAAAACCTATGGGGCTTACAAAAGCCGAATGCGAACAAGTAATTTATAAATCATTACAAGCACACAAACAAGTATTTTGTGTAATGCAAAATCGTTATAGTCCGCCATCGGCTTGGCTAAAACAAATTATTAATGAAGAACGATTAGGCAAAATATTCATGGTTCAAATAAACTGTTATTGGAATAGGGATGAACGCTATTACAAAAAAGGTGGTTGGAAAGGAACTTTAGATTTAGATGGTGGGCCATTATTCACACAATTCAGCCATTTTTTAGATATTATGTATTGGGTATTTGGCGATATAAAAGATGTAAATGCACGATTCAATAATTTTAATCATGCCTACACACCCTTTGAAGATAGCGGCTCGGTAAGTTTTAATTTTATAAATGGTGGAATGGGAATTTTAAATTATTCTACCAGCATGTGGGATAAAAATTTAGAAAGCAGCATGACAGTGATAGGGGAGAAGGGAAGTATAAAAGTTGGTGGACAATACATGGATGTAGTAGAATATTGCCATGTAAAAGATTATGAAATGCCTACTTTACCACCTTGCAATCCGCCCAACGATTATGGTCAATACAAAGGCAGCGCAGCCAATCATCATTTTGTAATTGAAAATGTGGTAGATACTTTAACAGGAAAATCAACAGCTACTACTAATGCTTTAGAAGGATTAAAAGTGGTTGAAATTATTGAACGAATTTATGCTTTGAAATAAATATGTGTGGAATTGCAGGAATCATTAATAAAAATAATACGCCTGTATTAAATTCCATTATTGAAAAAATTACAAAAGCCGCTGCTCATCGAGGAAACGATGACAGCGGTTTTTTTTATGAACAAAATTTTGCATTTGGTCATCAGCGATTATCCATTATTGATGTATCGGAAAATGGAAAACAACCCATGCAATATTTAGGCAGATATACCATTACCTACAATGGCGAAATTTATAATTATACCGAAATAAAAATTGAATTAAAAAAAGCTGGTTATCAATTCAAAACCCAAACAGATACCGAAGTAATTATTGCTGCCTATGACTACTGGAAAGCCAATTGTGTAAAGCAATTTAACGGTATGTGGGCTTTTGCAATTTATGATAACATTGAAAATAAAATATTTTGTAGTCGTGATAGATTTGGCGTAAAACCATTCTACTATTATTCATCCGAAAATATTTTTATTTTTTCTTCTGAAATAAAACAAATATTAACTGTAATTGAAGCAAAAGTTAATTACAAAACATTGATGGATTATGTGGTTTATAATTTAGAAGAACATACCAACGAAACTTTTTTTGATGGTATTAGAAAACTTCCTGCCGCTCATCATTTAATATTTGATGTAGCAAATAATCAATTTGAAATTAAAAAATATTACGAACCTAATATTGATTCATCATTACAAAATGTTTTAGAAAATGATGCTATTGAAATGTTTCAAAGCTTGATGAAACGCTCTGTAGAATGGCGTTTGCGAAGCGATGTAAAAGTAGGTACTTGTTTAAGTGGCGGATTAGACTCTTCATATATTACAAATACGGCATCAAAGTTATATCAAAATAATACAGCTAAATTTTCGGCAATTACGGCTCAAAGCATTTCGAATAAAAACGATGAAACAGAATTTGCAAAGCAAGTGGTTGATGTTTCAAATTTGGATTGGCATGTAACAAAACCCAATAAAAACGACTTCTTACAATCTATTGACGAAGTAATAAAATGCCAAGAAGAACCATTTTTTAATACCAGTAATTTTATGCAACATTTTGTAATGAAAGCTGCAATGCAAAATGGAATAAAAGTTTTGTTAGATGGGCAAGGTGGCGATGAAACATTGTTGGGTTATACACGTTATTATCCAGCCATTTTGAAATCAAAAAATATTTTAGATTACCCAAAACTATTGATGGATGCAGCTTCTCATTCATCACTTTCAATTTCTGAATTGATTATTCAATCAGTTTATTTTACTAATCCCGAGTTCAGAAAATTAAGATTAAAGAAAAAACATGAAGCCATCAAAGCTGAATATTTGAATTTGGCTGATGATACGTGGATAAATAAAATAGCAGATAGTTATAAAAATATTAATGCATTGCAATTGCTCGAATTGCAGCATACACAATTACCAAAATTATTGAAATATGAAGATAAAAACTCGATGCATTTTGGTGTTGAAACCCGATTACCATTTTTAGATTATCAATTGGTTGAATTTAATTTATCATTGCCATTGCATTTAAAAATAAATAATGGTTGGAGCAAATACATTTTAAGAAAAGCCATGAAGGGCAGTTTGCCAGATAGCATTGCTTGGCGAAAAAATAAAATTGGTTTTGAATCGCCCGAAAATATTTGGCTAAGCGATGTAGCTTATTTTATGAATACAATTAATCAATCTAATTTATTGCAAAAAATTTATAACAATAATATTCCAAAAAAATTAACTCAACACATGCTTTGGAAATTGTTTAACATTGCAAAATGGGAACAGATTTTTAATGTAAAATTGTAAAATGAAAAAGGATATTCTGATTTATTTTATCGGAAAACTATTGCCCATGCTGGTTAATTTATCAGTAGTGGTTTTAGGTGTTCGATATTTAGGAAAAGCAGAGTATGGTCAGTTCTCACTCATTTATTCAAGCTTGTTTACTTTTTTTATGCTTTGTTTTGGTTGGGTTCAACAAGGTATTTTACGATTTTATACAGAGCAAAATTTTTCTAAATCGAAAACGGATTTCTTTTTTTCGGTTTCGTTTTGGATGTCAGTTTTGTTGATGCTTCTAATGATTTTAATAACCTTATTATACTTTAAGTTACCAATATTGATAAGCATTTTAATTGGCTCAACATCATTTTTATTTACCATGCTTTTTTATTTTTTGGCTGTTTATCAATCTAAAATTGATAGTAAAAAATATGCTTTAACCGAATCTGCATTTTATGTTTTATGGTTTGTGTTTAGTGCACTACTCATTACTTTTTCTATTAAAAACTATTGGCTTGGCTTTGTTGCTATGTTTACAGCTTTGCTAATAGTTGTGTCATTTCAAATTTGGATAAATAGGGATACGATAAAAATTTTATCTATTAAATTTTTACTAACTACTCATTCATTGGAAATTAAAAAACTACTTAGCTATGGCTTACCCATAGCCATTTGGCTTTTTTTGTCTAGCACATTTAATTTTGCTGATAGATTTATCATTCAGCATTATTATGGCTATGCCGATGCTGGTATTTATTCAACCGTATACGATTTATTTTTTAAAGTTGCCACCTTTGCTTGTATGCCTATTTTATTGGCAAATCATAGTCGAATTGTAAATGAATGGAATGCTGGCAATGTTTTAAAATCATGGTCTGTAATAAAAATTTCAATTTTGTTAGAAATTGTAATGATGATTTTTTCAACGATATTTATCTATGTTATAGGAGGTTGGGCATTAGAAAATCTCACGAATATTAAATTAGATAGCTTCAATTATATTGCTCTTCCAATTCTTGCAGCATCTTTTATTTGGCAAATAGGAATGTTTGTTCATAAGCCTTTAGAGTTATTTTTTAAACAATGGTACATGATAATAGCTGTTGTATCTTCTTTGTTAATTAATGTATGCTTTAATTTGTTTTTTATTCCAAAATATAAATTTGAAGCCGCAGCAATATCAACTTTAATAGGCACATTGGTTTATGTATTAATAATAATAGTAATTATTTATCTCAAAAAATATCATAAACTATCATCAGTTGAAAACAAAAAACTGTAATAAAAAAAATAGCTGTAATACTTTCTATATTTGCTTGTAAGTATTTATGAATAACCTTTTCAATACATTAAAGCAATCTTCATTTTTTAAAAATGTATCTACTTTGGTAGGTGGTACTGCTATTGCACAAGCAATAAGTTTTGGGTTGTATTATTTTATTGCCAAAATTTATTCGCCTTCCGATTTTGGAACATTTAGCATCATTACTTCATCTGCAAGTATTGTAGCCATAATAGCTACAGGCAGATTTGATATGGCTATCATGTTGCCACATGATGAAAATAAAGTAAAAAAATTGTATCGCGTAGCATTGCACACAAGCTTGATTGCAAGTTTAGCAATTTTCATTTTTATTGCATTGGCAAAAATAATTTCAGTTTTTGGATTCGAAGTAATTCACTATAAGGTATCAAATTATTTTTTCTGGATTCCGTTATTAGTATTCTCAATAGCCGCTTACCAAACTACAACTGTTTACTTAAGTAGATTAAAAGAGTATAAACTTATTGCTGCTTCAAGGATATTGAATACTGCATCAAACGGTTTGGCAACTATTTTTTTTGGGCTTCTAAAACTTAGTTATATTGGTTTAGTAATAGGTTTTTTCTTAAGCTATGTAGCATCATGGTTTTTGGTGTATAAAAAAGTGAAATTGATTTTACAAGATGTGAAATCTGTTTTTAGTATTAAACAAAATTTAGCCACAGCAAAGGAATACAAGCAATTTCCAATGTTTAATGTACCACAGGCTTTGATTGATGCGTTGCAATTTAATATGCTAATTTTTTTATTCAATTATTTTTATTCGAATGAACAAGTTGGACAAATATCTTTTGCGCTTCGAATATTGCAAGTACCAGTTTCATTTATTGGTGCATCAATGGCACAAGTTTTTTTTCAGCAAGTATCTGAAAAGGTTAGAAACAATAACCCCATTCATCAATTGGTAAAACGTATTGCATTAATTTGTATTGGTATTTTTTTACCAGTTTGGGCTTTATTTTATTTTCAGGGTGAATTTGTATTTACATTATTATTTAAATCGAAATGGAGCCAAGCTGGGCAATTTTCATCTTTATTAATCACTTGGATGTTTGCCGATTTTATAAGGTCACCATTATCACAATTAGCTGTGATTTTTAAAGTTCAAAAAAAATGGTTGTTACTTAGTTTTATTAGTAATTTTTTGATTTTTGCTTCATTGCTCATAAGTTTTTACTATTTTCACGAAGTAAACAAAGTACTAAGTTATACTGGCATTGTTGCATCAATTGGCGGCATTACTTTAGTTATTTGGATTATTAATTTATCGTCTAATTATACAAAAAAAATTAATGATTAAAAACATTAAACAACCATCTTTATTACTTACACTTTTTATTTTTTTGTGTGCATTTCCAACTATACGGTATGTAGTTGTTGGTAGAGATTCTATTTCGATTTTCGACTATTTATTTTCATCATTACCCGATGTTTTAAGCATAGGTGTGATTATGTTTTCAATGATTAGTTTTTTTGCAAAAAATAAGACTTTAAGTCTGTCAAAAATTGACAAAATTTTTATAGGTTATTTTTTGTTTTCTATTATTTATGGATGTATTTTAAGTAGAGATATTAAAGCTTGCATTTTAGGATTTAGGCTTAGCTATTTACCCATGTTATTTTATTTTGTCGGAAAATATATTGACGAATCAAAAGAGAATTTTTCGAAAAAATACCTCGACCCAATTTTTAGTTTATTTGGAGTTATAGGGTTGGTTGGTTTCTTTCTGTATTTTTTTGTTCCAGCATGGAACATGAAAATTATTGGAAATATTACAGGTGCTGTAAATCAGTATTTGATTGTTAGAATGACTTCTATTTTTTGGACACCTGTAGTGTTCGGAACTTCAATGGGCTTTACTTTGCTATATTTTGTTCATAAATATTTTGTGTCAGAAAAGATAACTAAACTGAATTGGATTTTTATTTCTTTTAGTTGGTTCGGATTGGTTTTATCCGTTTCTCGTGGTCCAATAATTTGCTTTGTGTTGATGATGTTATTAATGTTTTATGTTTTCAAAAACACTCAAAAAACTTTACGGATTCTTATTTTATTTATTTGTTTATATGTTATAAGTATTTTGTTTGCTTCATTACAACAACAAATACTTTACAATGGAGGCAACTTCTTTTCATTGTTTTACAATATGGTAAATTTTACTGTTAAATCTGCAGCAGAAACTGCAACAATGGAACAGGGATTAACTCGAGTTGAATTATGGCAACGTTCATGGATAAGCTTTGTACAACAACCTTGGGGCTATGGTCTTGGTAAATCTGGTCATATTGCTTGGCGATTATTTAAAAATACAAATATTCCGTCTTCACCTTATTCAACCGATGGGTGGTACTTAAAACTATTAGGTGAAACAGGTATTCTTGGTGCTGCTTTTTTTTCAGTTCTGCTATTTTATTTTGCAAATAGGATAAAAAAAATGCGATTGCTTTTCGACAAATCAATAACCACTTTTTTAGTATTGCTTTTTATTTTTGTTTTGATTCAAAATATTGTAAGCAATGTAGTAGATTATTATTGTATAGCACCTTTGTTTTATATGCTTCTAGGATATTGTACAAAATATTTTTACAATGAAAAAGGTTAGTATAATCATTGTAAACTACAATGTAAAAGATTTGCTATTGCAAACTATTTCATCTGTTTATGCAAATTCAAAAGGGTTACAAACAGAAATAATTGTAGTTGACAACAACTCGAAAGATGATAGCGTTAAGGCTCTTAAAAAGCAATTTCCACAAGTTATTTTAATTGAAAATAAATTTAATGCAGGTTTCTCTGGTGCTAATAATCAAGGGATTGAAATTGCTACTGGGGATTATATTTTTTTATTAAATCCTGATACAGAATTAAAGAATGATGCAATAAAAATTTTATCCAATTTTTTGTCATCACATAATGATTGTGTGGTGGTTGCCCCTCAACTTTTAAACACAGATTTATCAGTTCAATATTCCGCTTGGCAAAATCATTCACCCATTAATTTAATTGCTGAAACATTTTACTTACATCGTTTTTTTTCAACTATTAATTATCCAACTGAAAAATTCAACTCTGTTTTTCAAGCAAAAACCTTATCGGGCGCAGCTTTATTTTTTGATAGAAAATGGCTGAATGAATTAGTTGGGCTAGATGAAAATTTATTTTGGATGGAAGACATAGATTTTTGTTTTAGAGCCCAACAATTAGGGAAGATATATTACTGCAATGAAGCCATTGTTATACATCATAGCGGACAGAGCCAGAAAAAAAATTATAACGTAAGTATTTCGAATCAGCTATTAAGTAAATTGAAATATTACAAAAAACATTTTAATAGTATTGCTGTTTGGGTAGCCAACATTAGTTGTTTTATTTTTATTTTATCTAGGTGCTTTATGTTTACAATACTCTCACCTTTAAAAGAAATCTATAAAATAAAACGGAAAGCATATTTTTATACCCTGAAACGATATTTTAGATATATAATATTTAACGATTTAAGTTTAGTGTAATATGAAAATTTGCTATTTTGGAGATGCGCCAAGCATTCATTTAATTAGATGGTGTAATCATTTTACTTCATTAGGTCACGAAGTTCATGTAATAACTTTTAAGCAAAATGAAATTGAAAATGTAACAACTCATTTTATTGATTCTGGAAACATATCTGTGAAAGGTGGTAATTGGAAAGTATTATTGAAAACACTTGAAGTAAGAAAAATCTTACGCAAAATTAAACCAGATATTTTTCATGCCCATTACGCTACAAGCTATGGTATTACAGGAGCTTTATGCGGCTATCATCCTTACATTATTACCACTTTAGGAACGGATGTATTGGTAAGTCCCAATGAATCATTTATTTATAAATTGCTTTTAAAATTCGCATTTGCAAAAGCTGATTGGGTTACAGCAATGGCAGACCACATGAAAAAGGCAATAGAAGATTTAGGGGTTTCTTCTTCAAAAGTTTCAACTGTTCCATTCGGTATTGACCCATCAATTTTTAATGATAAGAGTAGGAAGTTACCAACCGATAAATTTGTAATTACAAGTACACGAAATTTTGAACCTGTATATAATATTTCACATTTATTAAAATCAGTTGCAATTGCAAAAAATGAAATTTCGAATATACATCTAAATTTAATTGGAGCTGGTACATTGCTAACCGAAATTGAAAATGAAGTAAATAAATTGGGCTTACAAAATGAAGTTACATTTTTTGGCAAAGTGAAACAAACTCAAATTGCAGAAATACTTAATCAATCGCATATTTTTGTTTCGGTAGCAAAATCAGATGGGAATAACATATCTTTAAATGAAGCAATGGCTTGTGGCGCAGCTTGTATCGCTACAAATATTGCAGCCAATTCGCAGTGGATTACGAATGGAAAAAATGGTTTTTTGGTAGAAATAGATGACGTAAAAACATTATCAAACAATATTTTATTCTTACATAAAAATTTTGAACAATTTCAAAATGAAGCTGTACCCATCAATAAAAAAATAATTGTAGAAAGAGCAATTTGGGCAAACCACATGAAAATTGTAGAAGAAAAATATTATTCCTTAATACATAAAAAATGAGCAATCGACTTATAATTATTGGAGCTGGCGGTCATGCAAAAGTTGTGTACGAAACATTAATTGCAGAAGGCAAATATGAAGTTGTTGGTTTTGTTGACGCTAATTTATCAGTAGGAACGATAGTAATTAATGGATTAAAGATATTATTTACTCAATCTGAATTACAAAAAACAATTACTGTTGCTGATTTTTTTATAGTTGCTATTGGTAAAAATGAAATAAGAGCAAAATTATATTCTGAAATGATTAAGTACCTAAAACCAGCCATAGTTATTCATCCTAAATCATATATTTCTGATTCTGCAATTATTAATAATGGAACAGTTTGTTTAGCCAATTCAACTATAAATACTTTATCTGAAATTGGAGAAAACACAATTGTAAATTGCGGTGTAGTTATTGACCATGAAACAAAAATTGGCAATCATGTTCATCTTTCAATTGGATGTAATATTGGTAGCAATTCAATTGTCAATGATTTCACAACTGTTAAAATAGGAGAATCAATTCCCTCTTTTTCAAAAATAAATTTACAATAGGTTGAAACAACTTCTTGAAAAATATAATCCAGCAATTTTTTTCTTTTATGCTATCATGCTGCTACTTCCGTATGGTGGGGTGCCAATAGTTTGGTGTATTATAGGTTTAGCATTAGATTTTTTAATTTTTAAAAAATGGAAATCGTTGAATGGGTTATTCAATTTAAAAAATCCTTTATCATGGATGATTGCATTTTATTTTTTTATCTGCTTGTCCATTCTCTGGACGAAAAATAAACCTGAAGGTTCGTTCGAATTACAGCAAAAATTATCTCTACTCATTATTCCAATACTTGTGTTTGCAAATAAAGAAGCAATTATTAAAAAAACAAAGTCTATTCTTTGGGTATTTGTTATCAGTATTTTTTTAGCCTCTATTTTTGCAATTTTAAATGGCTTATATGTAAAGCAAAATCACCCTAATGAGTTAATAAATAAAATAGGTATTTTACCATTCTATTCCGAGTTCTATTCCTTTTTACATATTGCCTATTTTGCATTTTACATTACTATTTCGTCTATTATTTTAGCATATTTTTTTTATTACGAAATCGAAAAAAATAAAAAAATTATTTTCGTTAGCCTATTTTTATTCTTTTTAATTCCCTTGTATTATCTGTCTTCTAAAGCTGCTTTTTTAGCTTACTTAATTATGGTTGGCATTAGTTTAATGATAGCTATTGTGTATTCAAAGCAAAAAAAATTATACATTTTTATTGCAGTTTTAATTTTGGTTAGTACTTCAATCATATTACAACATAATCCTAGAATGTACTCTTCAAAAAAAATGGCAACAGAGCTTTTGCATCCTGAAAATACTAATCCTGAAATATCTTCTGATGTAAGCAATGGGCAACGGATTTATGTAATTAAATCAAGTATCGAAGTAATAAAAAGTAATTTTTTAATTGGTGTAGGTGCAGGTGATGTAATTGATGAAATGGAGTTGCAATACATCAAATCGGATTACAAAGTGTTAGCCAAAAAGAAATTAAATTGCCATAATCAATTTTTAGAATCATTTGTTGAATTAGGCATTTTTGGCTTCTTTTTATTTTTATTAATAACCTTTGGTATTTTAATTTATTCTGTTTTTAAAATGAATTTTTTGTTATTCATTTTTATGATTGGTTTTGTTGTGATGGCATGCACTGAATCATTTTTAAATCATCAGGCAGGAGTAGTGTTTTATGCTTTGATGTGCAGTGTTTTTATTATTAAAAAGGAGGAAATGCTACAATGAACCAATTGAAAGTATCCATCATCATTCCGTGTAAAAATGAAGAGAAATATATCGGCAAAGTAATCGACAATATTCTTGCACAAGATTATTCCATTGCCAATATAGAAGTATTAATTGTGGATGGAAATAGCAAAGATAAAACGGCATCAATTGTTGATTCGTATTCTAATAAATTTCCGCAAATAAAATTATTATCAAACCCAAAAGGCTTTGTGCCATTTGCAATGAATATTGGCATTAAGCAAGCAAAGGGCGATGTGATGATTAGGATGGATGCACATGCCGAATATCCTAATAATTATGTATCGGCATTATTAACTAATCTTAAAAAATTAAATGCTGATAACGTAGGCGGAGTATGGATTACAACACCAGGCGACACAACCTTAAAAGCAAAAGCAATAGCCATTGCATTATCAAATAAATATGGTGTGGGCAATGCAATGTTTCGATTAGGAATTGATAAACCGATGGAAACCGACACTGTGCCATTTGGTTGCTATCCGATGAGTGTGTTTGAAAAAATAGGATTGTTTGACGAAGAAATGTTGCGTAATCAAGATGATGAATTTAATGGCAGATTGGTAAAAAATGGTGGCAAAATTTTTCTAATTCCCGATATTAAAATTATCTATTTTGCTCGTACTACATTTTCAAAATTGTGGAAATTGTATTATCAATATGGCTTGTTTAAACCATTAGTAAATAGAAAATTAAAGCAGCCAACTAATGTTCGTCAATTTGCACCGCCCATATTAGTTAGTGGCATTGTTATTAATTTACTGCTTTGTTTGTGGCATCCACTTTTTGTTGTTGGGTTAATTAGTTTGTTGGGTTTGTATATTTTAATTTCAACGCAAACTGCTATCGAAAATAAAAATTTTAAACTAACGCCTTACCTTATTTGCTCTTTTATGATATTGCATATTAGCTATGGCATTGGCTATTTGCAAGGCTTTATAAATTTTATTTTGCTGAATAAAAAAGTAAAGCAAATAAAGGATAATAGATAGTAGTTAAACTATCTTAATTTTAATTTGTTCAATACTATTAAAATCAATAATCATGAATTACCAAAAACAAGAAACCTATAATTTACCTGCACAAGAAAAAATTTCGGCTAACTATAAATCAATATTAGAATTACTTGGGGAAGATTCGAACCGTGAAGGCATACAAAAAACGCCCGAACGTGTGGCTAAAGCTATGCAGTTTATGACACAAGGTTATGACATGGATGCAGCAGCCATTTTAAAAAGTGCCATGTTTAAAGAAGATATTAGCGAAATGGTAATTGTAAAAGATATTGAAATTTACAGTATGTGTGAGCACCATTTATTGCCATTTTTTGGCAAAGCACATATAGCTTATGTGCCAAATGGAAATATTACAGGGCTTAGTAAAATTGCTAGGGTGGTGGATGTATTTGCTCGTAGATTGCAAGTGCAAGAAAGATTAACCAAGCAAATTTTAGATTGCCTCCAAGATACTTTACAACCGCAAGGTGTGGCGGTGGTAATAGAATGCAAACATTTATGTATGATGATGAGAGGTGTACAAAAACAAAATTCTGCTACCACCACTTCGGCATTTACAGGTGTGTTTGAAAACAATACTACCCGTTCGGAATTAATGAAATTATTAAGTGCTGATTTGAGTTAATTTTTTAATTGTAAATATTTGAAATACTCGGATATTAAGAATGAAATTAATATGAAGCCAGAAAATAATAAAAGTACTATTGGATAAAACGGACGACCATCATTCCAAAATGCGCCAATTGTTATATACACTATCCAAACCAAAGATACTACAATGAAAATATTATTTACAATGTGTTTGCCTTTATAATATCTAAATGCGCAAATGTTATAACCAGTTATACAACTGCTTGATAGCAACAATAATTCTGTTGCAAATGGCCAATGCAATAATTTAAATATTTGTCCTAGTATGAAAAATAGAGTTAAAGCTATTACAATCAAAAGATTGAATTTATAAATTTTAGGTTTGTTTAAAAAGTCTGAATCTAATTGGGTTTTCATTTTAATTTTTTTTTTGAAAATTAAGATAAGAAATTTAAGTACACAATTTTGTATTCATAATCGTTAAATAATTTAGTACATCAATACCCATATTTTTCTTTCCAACACTTACGTAAGTATTGTCGGGCTTCGTTTTCACGAGCATTATTGCCAGGCTCATAAAACTTTTTTCCTTTTATTTTTTCAGGTAAAAATTCTAATTCAGCAAAATTATTTTCAAACTGATGAGCATATTTATAATCTGCACCATAGTTTAAATTCTTCATTAATTTGGTTGGAGCATTACGAATTGGTAAGGGTACAGACAAATCACCAGATTGCCTTACTTCAGCCAAAGCCTTTTCTATAGCCATATACGAGGCATTACTTTTAGGCGATGCGGCTAAATAAATTACTGTTTGGCTTAATATAATTCTACATTCAGGATAACCAATTACATCCACCGCTTGAAAGCAATTATTAGCCAAAACCAAAGCCGTAGGGTTTGCATTGCCAATATCTTCACTTGCTAAAATCAACATTCGTCGGGCAATAAACTTGGGATCTTCGCCAGCTTCAATCATTCTAGCTAAATAATATACCGCAGCATTTGGGTCGCTGCCTCTAATACTTTTTATAAATGCTGAAATGATATCATAATGTTGTTCGCCATTTTTATCGTACAAAGCCATTTTTTTCTGCAAAATATTAATCACTAATTCATTCGTGATTTGTATTTCGGCATTATTTGGTTTGATAGATTGAATTATCAGTTCTAATAAATTTAAAAGCTTACGAGCATCGCCACCACTCATTTGCAGCAATGCTTCATGTTCATTAATATCTATTTTAAATTGCAATAACCATTCATCATTTTGTAACGCATAATGCAATAATTGTAGTAACTCGGTTTCTTCAAAATGCTTTAGCACATATACTTGGCAACGTGATAGGAGAGGAGCTATAACTTCAAACGAAGGGTTTTCGGTAGTAGCGCCAATTAAGGTTATAATTCCTTTTTCAACAGCACCTAATAATGAATCTTGTTGAGCTTTATTAAATCGATGTATTTCATCAATAAATAAAATGGCTTTACCTACTTCCTTAGCTTTTTCAATTACACTTCTAATATCTTTTACACCACTTTCAATAGCGCTTAAAGTAAAAATGGGCAATTGTGATTCGGAGGCAATGATATGTGCCAATGTAGTTTTGCCAACACCTGGTGGTCCCCAAAAGATAAGGCTGCTTAGTTTTTTATTTTCAATTAGTTGTCGAAGTATACTTTTATTGCCCACTAAATGATGCTGACCAATAAATGTTTCTAAACTCTTAGGGCGAAGACGTTCGGCAAGTGGCGCTATGGTATTCATTAGCTTTTATCTAACTGCTCAAAAATACTATTGTTGCTAGAATATTCGGGAACAATGGCTTTCATTTTTGAAACTATTGCCATGTTATTTTGCTCATCAAATAAAGCAACTAATTCGTCAATACTTTTTTTAATGTCATTATATTCATATTCACGAACCTCGGCAATCATTATTTTTTCGTGATGTGTAGGTAATGTATTTTCATTATTATTTAATAACTCTTCATATAATTTTTCGCCAGGACGAAGACCCGAAAAATTTATCTGAATATCTTTTCCTAATTCTAATCCACTAAGGCGAATCATTTTTTTTGCTAAATCGGCAATCTTAACACTTTGCCCCATATCAAAAATCATAATTTCGCCACCATTGCCTATTGCTCCAGCTTCTAACACCAATTGACAAGCTTCAGGAATGGTCATAAAATATCTTGTAATTTCGGGATGCGTAACAGTTAAAGGCCCACCTTCTTCAATCTGTTTACGAAATAAAGGAATAACCGAGCCATTTGAGCCTAATACATTTCCAAACCGTGTGGTTACAAATCGGGTTGAATTATTAGTGGTATTAATTTTATCTAAAGCTTGTACATAAATTTCGGCTATACGCTTGCTTGCACCCATTACACCTGTTGGGTTTACAGCTTTATCGGTGCTAATCATCACCATTTTTTTTACATTATATTTTGTAGCTAAATCGGCTACAATTCGGCTTCCTAATACATTAGTTAAAATAGATTCGGATGGATTATTTTCCATTAATGGCACATGCTTATAAGCAGCAGCATGAAAAATAATATCGGGCTGAAATGTTTTGATTGCATTTTCCATTCGTTCATAATTCCTAACATCGCCCAAAGCAGTTTCGAAAATTGAACGGTCGCATAAATCTTTTAATTCTAATTCTAATTCGTAAAGTGGTGTTTCGGCTTGGTCTAATAAATATAATTTTTTTGGATGAAATTTAATTATTTGCCTTGCCATTTCGCTACCAATTGAGCCAGCAGCACCTGTTATCAAAATTTTCTTACCGCTAATTTCTTCTTTAATTTTATCTAAATCTAATCGTATTGGGTCACGTTCTAACAATTCTTCAATTTTTACTTGGCGCACTTGTTTAATACTCAATTCACCATTAATCCATTTATTCATGGGTGGTACATGCAATACTTTTACATTGTTTTTTAAAGCCGATTCAATTACTAATTTTTTCTTTTCAGAATTAAAACTATGCGAAATAAAAATTTGGTCGATTTGTTTTTGTTCTAAAATTTTTTCGATAGATGTACTATCAAAAATTCTAACACCTTCTAATTTTCTATTCGTTTTAGAAGCATTGTCTTCAATAAAAGCTTCAATATGATAATCGGTTTGATTATCTCTATCCAACATATTTTTTAAAATAATGCCCGATTCATCGGCTCCATATATGATGCAATTGATTTTCGATTTTTTATTATTTAAAATTTCGAGATAAATTATTTTAACAAATAATCTAAAAGCCGTCATCATAAAAATTATCAATACAAAATCGATAATCATGATGGAAAATGGAATAAGAAAATAACCAACAAATTTTAAATGAATAAAATTGATAATGCCAAATGATAATGTGCCAAATGTGGATGCAATAAAAATACGTTGTGCATCTTCGGTACTGGTATAATATATAATGCCAGCGTAGGTTTTAAAAGTAAAAGATAATATTAAGCGAACAATAATAACTACTGGAATAACTTTAATTAAATCGCCACCTTCTAAGGTAGGAATTTTAAAATTAAAGCGTAGCAAATAGGCAAACAGAATAGAGAACAAAATGATTAATAAATCAATTGTAAAAACTACCCATCGTGGCAAGTTGCGTATTTGCTTTATCATTGTTGTTTTAAATAGTTATTTTAAATAGGGTAGCAAATATAATTTTTATATCGAACCAAAAACTTTGTTTTTGAATATATTCTAAATTTAATTTTAATTTATCGGGCATTACCTGCTCAATGTATCCTTTTTCTGCATCATCAAATTGTGCTAATATTTCATTTTCGTTGCTGTACTTAATGCTGGCTAAATCAGTAATACCAGGCTTTACGCTTAATACTTTTAATTGTGTTGGGTTATAAAGTTTGGTATATTTTTCTACTTCTGGTCGTGGCCCAACTAAACTCATTGTGCCATTTAATACATTCAAAAGTTGAGGCAATTCATCCAATTTATATTTTCTTAAAAAATATCCTGTTGGTGTAATTCTGCTATCTCTCATACCTACAGTTATTAATCCTTTTTTATCAGCATCAACATACATGGTTCTGAATTTAAAAAGCTTGAAAGGCTTATTGCCTTTGCCTATTCGTTGTTGAAAATAAAATACATTACCTGCTGATGTGGCTTTTATCCAAATAATAATAAAGATAAAAAGTGGGCTTAATAAAGTTAAGCCGATTAGTGAAGCTGCAAAATCAAATATTCTTTTAAGCATAATGTGGGTATTCAAATGTAAAATTAAAAATGAATTTAATTTCAGAATCAATAAGTGATTTCTCGAACTCCACTGTATAAATATTTAGGGATATACCATGCCGCTTTTATGCCTAGTAAACCATCAAAACGTTTATCTCTACCAGATAAACCAGTATCAAAATTTATATTGCGTTGCCCTTGTGTAAAGCCTGCTAAAAATTCAACTCCAATTTTATAGTTTAATAAGTGATTACGGCTCATGTTGTAATAAAAAATAGCAGGTTGAATAGCAAAGCCATTAGTAAGTCTATCATAGCCTACTTTATAATCGCTTGAAAGTTGGTCTACATTATCACCTAATATTTTTATTCGATGTTCGAAAAAACCAGCCGATAACCAAAAACTTAAACCCGAATTTTTATTTTTTGAAAATATTTTTGAAATATAACCAAATGTAGGACCTATAAAATATCCACGTTCGTATAGTTTTATTTCAGAATATCCACCATCAGGATTGATAATATTGCCATCAACTGTTTTTATGTTTTGAAATAAATTATTTTCTTTTATCGTTTTTCCAAAATAATAATCGCCGGCAATGCCAAAACAAAAATTTGATTTTGTTTTAAAATAAATAGCCAACCCAGCCGATTTTGAATTGGCAAATCGGTTGGCTAAATTTCCAGTAGGTATTTGGTAACCTCCCTGCAAGCTAAAGCACAATGCATTGTTTGCCGAATCGGGATAAATTTTAATATAATTTTTATTTCTTAATCTTTGGTTTCGTTTCGAATTATTTCCTCTTTTAGATTGGTCGTATTGAGCCAATAAACTATTTGAAACAACAATAAAGCTAATAAGCAGAAGTAGATGTTTATACATTTCGCAATTTTAAATATAAACGGCAAGATTACAAAAATATTATACTTCTATTTCTCCATCAAATACAAATTCGGCAGCACCACAAAGCCAAATATTTTGAAATGATTTATCGGATTTTTTTTCACATTTCACTTGCAATTCACCACCCATAGTTTGCAATTTTATTATATGATTGCCATTAGAGATGTTATTTTTTTTCAACAAGCAAATAGATGCAGCTGTTGCGCCTGTGCCGCAAGACAAGGTTTCATCTTCTACACCACGTTCGTAAGTTCTTATATTAATAGCGAAATTATCTGCTCTTTGTTCTTCAATAAAATTTACATTAATGCCTTTGTTTTTATATTCAGGCATCGATTGAATGTTGCGCCCTGTTTCAATAACTGGGTATTTATCAGTTTCATTTACAAACCATACTAAATGTGGCGAACCCGAATTGGTTTCAAAAATAGAATTATTGATTTGTGAAATTTCTTCGATATCACACATTTTAAGTTCTACATTTTTACCATTTATAAATTTTGCTTCATGCATTCCATCAATGGCTTCAAATTTTGTAAGGCTTTCGGCTAATCCAATTTTTTTTGCAAATGCTGATATACATCGTCCGCCATTGCCACACATGCTGCTTTGTTTTCCATCGCTGTTTGCATACCACATTTTAAAATCGGAGTTGATACTTTTTTGTAGTAATAATAATCCATCGCTACCTATTCCAAATCTTCTGTGGCAAAGTGTTTTTATTAAGTTGATATTATCTCTTGGGAAATCATTTTCTCTATCATCAATAATAATAAAATCATTTCCTGTGGCTTGATATTTACTGAATTTAATTTTCATAATTGCCTACTTTTTTGTGAACTTTAAGTGATGCAAAAATACAGCCAAAACTTTTTTGGTTGTTATACTTTACTGAATGTTTCTTATACAATACTCAACGTGTTTCATCATTTTTTAACAAATATTCATTGTCATTTATTTTGTATTAACACCTTCTATTTGCTAATTAGACAATGGCTAGGATAAATTTGTGGCATCAAATAATCAACTATTTTTTTTATTTTGATGCAACTTTTTTTATCATAACAAAAACAAAAAACTATCGAATCATTACTTACTTTTTTAAACAACTAAATTTTTATTAAAATGAAAAACAGTAAATTAAAATTGTACTTATCTGTAGCTATTATTGCTATCATCTCTTCATTACTTACAGTTGGTGTTTTTTCAACTATTACACATTCAAAATTTTCAAAATGGAATGCTGATGGTGCTCCTTCAAATGTAGCATCGTTTAATGCTATGCCTTCGTATGCTACTGTTGATTTTACACGAGCTGCTTCAATGGTAACACCTGCTGTGGTTCATATAAAAACTACTATACAGCCTCAACAACAAACTAATTTAAGATTTAATCCTTTTGGGAATTTATTTGGCGATGATTTTTTTGGTGGTTCGCCATATCAAATGATGCCGCAGCAATCAAGTGGGTCGGGTGTTATTATTTCTGATGATGGATATATTGTTACCAATAATCATGTGGTTGATAATGCAGATAAAGTAGATGTGATATTAAATGATAAAAGAACATTGTCGGCAAAAATTGTAGGCAAAGATCCTTCAACTGATTTGGCATTATTAAAGATTGATGAAACTAATCTTCCGTTTATTTATTTTGGAAATTCAGATTCGGTAAAAGTGGGGCAGTGGGTTTTAGCAGTAGGCAATCCATTTAATTTAGAATCAACTGTTACGGCAGGCATTGTAAGCGCTAAAGGCAGAAATATTAATATTATTAAAGATAAAACCAATTCGGCTATTGAATCATTTATTCAAACCGATGCAGCGGTTAATCCCGGCAATAGCGGTGGTGCATTGGTTGCTACCAATGGCGAATTGATTGGTATCAATTCGGCAATAGCCACACCTACTGGCACTTATGCTGGCTATTCATTTGCCATACCTGTAAATATTGTTAAAAAAGTGATAGATGATTTAACACATTATGGGGTGGTTCAACGTGCATTTTTAGGCATAAACCCCGAAGAACTGAATGATGAAATAGCTGATAAAGAAGGGTTGAAAAATTTGAAAGGCGTATATGTTGGAAAAATTATTGATAAAGGGGCTGCTGCCGAAGCAGGTTTGCAACAAGGAGATGTGATTACAGCTATTGATGGAAAAAATATTTCATCAGTACCCGAATTATTAGAAAGTGTGGGAAGCAAACGCCCGGGCGATGACATTAAAATTGAATATTTGCGCAAAGGTAAATTAATGGAAGCATCGGCTCAATTAAAGAACAGAGATGGCAATACTAAATTAATCAGTAAATCGGAGGTTGAAAACGAAGTGTTTAATTCTTTAGGGGCAACATTTGATGAGCTAAATGCTAATGAAAAATCGAAATATAAGATTGATAATGGAGTAAAAATATCTTCTATTTTGCCTAATGGAAAATTTTCGCAAACTGATATTCCACAAGGATTTATTGTAACTCGAATTAATAAAAAACCAATTTCAAATGTGGATGATTTAAAACAAGAATTAGCAAATGCAAAAGGCAATGTGATGATGGAGGGCATTGTGCCAGGCTATCCTGGTAAGTATTATTTTTCATTTAATTTATAAAAACATTTAACTTTAACCAATAAAATTTTTACCAATGACAAAATTATTTTCAACTATTGTTTGTATCGTTTTTAGTTTTTCGGCTATGGCACAGGTAACGCCTTTGGCTCCACGTAGTCAAATGGCGGCACAAGCACCTGCCGTTAAATCGCAGGCCGATAATCCTAATGCACCTATTTTTAAATTTGAAACTACAAACCATGATTTTGGAAATGTACCCGAAGGTCCAGCGGCTGTGTACGAGTATAAATTTACTAATACTGGAAATGAGCCTTTAGTTATTTCGGATGTTCAAAAATCGTGTGGTTGCACAACCCCCGATTGGACAAAAGAACCCATTTTGCCTGGTAAAACTGGAAAAATAATTGCTAGTTTTGATACAAAGGGGCGTATTGGAAGTTTTAATAAAACAATTACTGTAATATCTAATGCAAAACAAGGTAATTTTCCATTAACATTTGGGGGCGTTGTAATTGCTGCTCCGCCAACTACTGAACCTAATAAGGCATTGAACGAAATTAAGATACCAACCGATGCTCATTAATTTTTTTTGATGTGCAATAAAAAGCCTTTTAGCAGTAATGCTAAAAGGCTTTTTTTATAAAGAGTTACTTGTAAAAGTTCGCCTCCTACAGATTTTTTATCTAGTCATTTTGTATTGTTTGTTCAACTATTATTTTTTTGTAATCCCCTAAAAAAACAAACCGAGCATTTTTTTTAGCTAAAGCGCTTCGCTACAACTTTGGCAGAGCAATTTTATTTCTAAAACGCTCTAATCTTCCAATATCGGAGCAATCTTATTATCTATCTAACCAACTCTACCGAACCTTTTAAATTAATAGGTTCGTTGGTTAAGCAAGTAGCCTGAATGATATATACATACGTTCCAATCTCTTGCATTACACCTTTATAAGTACCATCCCAAGCGGCATTATGAATATCATTTGCACTAAATACTTTTTCGCCCCAACGGTTATAAATATCAAATTTTTCGAGCGATAACAGTTGTCGAGGATTTAAAATTCTAAAGTTATCATTTTCGCCATCGCCATTAGGTGTAAATGTATTGGCTATTGCTAAATGATAACATCTGCCTACTAAAATAATTACAGTATCGGTAGTAGCACAACCATCATTATTACTAACAGTAACAATATACATGGTTGAATCGCTAGGCGTAGCAATCGGATTTGAAATATAACTATTTGAAAGCGAAGCAGCATTATTCCAACTATAATGATAGCCCACAGTTGCAGCAGTTCCTAAATCAATATAACTATTAATTGGAATCATGGTATCTCTACCAGCGTATGCCATAGGATAGCTCGACACTTTAACTGTAGCTTCATCCGAGCCACTACAAGATCCATTTGTACCCACCACTTTATAAGTAGTAGTGGTAGTAGGATGAACAAAAATAGAAGCCGATGAGCCTAAATTATTATCCCACACATAGCTCGATGCACCTGTAGCTGTAAGTGTTATAGCACTTCCCATACAAATAGTAGTATCGTTTTTTATTACAACAATAGGTTGTGGCAATATTTTTATAGTATCAATAAAGGTATCGCTTACGCAATTATTTTGTTCCATAAATAACGAAGCCACATAATTGCCCGATGCAGGGTATTGTAATTTATAAGGACCAATGCCATTACCATTTATATAACTATTGCCAGAAAAATTCCAATAATAATTAGCAGCTATTGTATTGTTGCTACCGCTAAAATGTACACGAATAGTATCAATTGGGCAAATAGGACTATTAGTAGTAAAAGCCGCCACAGGTATAGGCACTACGGTAATATAATTGGTATCGGGCAATGATAAGCAACCATTTTGCATTACTTTTAAAATTACCATTTCTTTACTGTTTGCGTTGGTATTGTTTGTCCATTTTACATTATGCGGCCCTTTACCCAAAATACTTGCAGGAATATGTGTTCCTGTTGCCGCCCAAGTATAAGCCGTTGCAGTATTACTTCCAGTATATGTAATAGCTGCTGTTGAACCCGAGCATATTTGCAAAGGCGAAATAGTGAATGAAGTAGTAGCAATAGGTACTACATTTATAATGGCACTACCTGCTGCTGATGAGCAACCATTGTTTACCACTTGCAAGCTAACCGTTTTTGTGCCTGCCGTTGTCCACAATACAGATTGTGGCCCTTTTACTGTGCCGCCTGGTGTTGCATTACCGCCATTAAAACCCCAATTGTAAGTAGCATTTGAAGGTGCATTGCCATTATAGGTTAATATGATTGCTGCATTTACACATGGCGAAACCGAACTTAATTGAAATGAATTAGTAGGTATAGCAGTTATAATTACAGAATCTCGAAGCGTTGTAATACAGCTACCATTGGTTACTTTCATTAAAATAACTGTTTTACCCGATTTAGTAATTAATTTAATTTTTCCGAATGAGTTTACACTTCCGCTTACAATGGTAGGATTATTTGTAAACGACCAAAGTGCAGATGCTCCTGTAATTGTAGTTCCATTGCCCGTATAAGTAAGCGTTAAAGTATCGCCAGCGCAATGCGGATTGTTTTTAGTAAATGTAGATGTAGGCGATAGCAAAACATTAACTGCTTGTGTATCTAAAATAGATGTACAACCATTTTCCGAAACCGAAAGCACTACATTATAATTACCAGCCGCATTCCAAATCACCGATTGATTTTTTGTTGTGCCACCAGGCGTAGCAGTACCACTTGCAAAATTCCAATTGTAGGTAGCCGCATTACTTGCATTGCCTGTGTAAGTTAATGTAGAAGCCAATGCTGTACAATTTGTAGTTGGGTTAATAGTAAATGTTGAAGTTGGTATTTTGTAAATTCTGATAGAATCATTTGAGGTAGAAGTACAAATTGAATTAGTAATTGTTAATCCAATATGATTCATGCCCGTTGGTAAAATTACTTTAATTGGGCTGAATGAATTTAAACTTCCGTTTACTAAAGTAGCACCTGTTGGAATATTCCATAAAGCTGTAGCACCTACCACAGCAGCAGCGTTGCCTGTATAATTTAACACCAAAGTATCGCCAGCGCAATTAGGATTGTTTTTAGTAAATGTAGATGTAGGCGATAGCAAAACATTAACTGCTTGTGTATCTAAAATAGATGTACAACCATTTTCCGAAACTGAAAGCACTACATTATAATTACCAGCCGCATTCCAAATTACCGATTGATTTTTTGTTGTGCCACCAGGCGTAGCAGTACCACTTGCAAAATTCCAATTATAAGTAGCTGCATTACTTGCATTGCCTGTATAAGTTAATGTAGAAGCCAATGCTGTACAATTTGTAGTTGGATTAATAGTAAATGTAGAAGTTGGTATTTTATAAATTCTGATAGAATCATTTGATGTAGAAGTACAAATTGAGTTGGTAATAGTCATTCCAAAATGATTCATGCCCGTTGGTAAAATTACTTTAATTGGGCTGAATGAATTTAAACTTCCGTTTACTAAAGTAGCACCACTTGGAATATTCCACAAAGCATTTGCACCCACCACAGCAGCAGCGTTGCCTGTATAATTTAACACCAAAGTATCGCCAGCGCAATGCGGATTGTTTTTAGTAAATGTAGATGTAGGCGATAGCAAAACATTAACTGCTTGTGTATCTAAAATAGATGTACAACCATTTTCCGAAACCGAAAGCACTACATTATAATTACCAGC
>JBJOOR010000016.1:0-90398 GCA_046051225.1 Bacteroidota bacterium
ACTGCCGCAGGTAATTGGCAATGGGCTAGAAGTATGGGCAGTACGGTAACGCCTGTTGCAGGTGGTGTAGAAAAAACAAACTGCATGAAAACTGATAATAAAGGCAATACTTATACTTGTGGTTATATGTATTACAATCCTAAAGTACAAGGATTGCATGGGGGCAAAGCAATTACACAATTAGTCATGAATCATTCTAACATGAATAATACTGTTGGATTTATTGCCAAGCATGATTGCAATGGTAATTTAGAATGGATTAATTTAATTTATGATACGATTAATGGAGGTGTTATTAAAGACTTTGCTGTTGATACAAATGGTAATGTTTACTTGAGTGCTGAATTAAATAATTGGGGTATAAGTAATATTTATTGGAATGATTCTTTAATTAAAATACCTACCAATCCTACTAATATTATTGGTGGCGAAGTTATTTTTAAAATTGATAAAAATGGTAAATTAAAATGGCGTTGGTCACCTATTGAATCCTATGGCAACAATGCTCAAATTCAATATGCTTCAATTGGGAATAGAGGTTATATGAGAAACGAAGCAAGTTTTATGTTAGTAAAAGATAGTACATTATTTATATTGGGAGAGATGGATACTGTTGTAATTCAAACTTTAAGATATTTAAGTTTGATAGAGTTTAATACAAACACTGGGCAATTTATAAAAAGGAGTAGAGTTTATACACGAAGTGGTAATTTAGGCTTTGAGTGTAAAGGTTTTGGGATGAACCAACAAGGTGATTTTTTAGCAGCATTAAATATCCAGCAGGATACATTGAAAATATTGGATACCACTTTAGTTATTCCTAACAACTATGATAGAGGGGTGATGTTTTCTTTCAACAAAACCCATGTTATTAAATTGTATACATTATTGCATGACACTGCAACTTTTTATTCATGCGATATGCTATCAAATACGAATTCATTTACAATAGGATTTGGGAGTAGAACAGGCGAAATTGTGGTTGGCAATTATGTAATGCCGACACACACACATGACGGTCCAATTTTTCAAGGTTTTGATGGTTCATATCCAATAGCTAAGTTTACTGATATTGATAAAATGGAGTGGGCAGTAGCCCCTGATACATTAAAAGGAGCAGGTGGAATATTTCTGAATTCAGCATCTGATAAAACAGGTAAAATATACACACCACTTTATATTTCAGATTACGTAAAAATGAAAAATATGCAATGGAATTTACCAACTCAACACAATTGGAATCCAATAGTTAAATGGGCGAATAACAAGGATTCAATTATTGATACAATAAGCCAAATTAAAACTATACAAGGCAATATCTATGGACATTATGTAAATATTAATTACTTAAGTATTCATGAAAATGGAAATATTTCAGCAAGTGGTGAGTTTAAAAGTAATAGTATTATTACGCCTAATGATACAGCACCATCTTTTGGCGGCAATAATGATTTGTTTGTAATAAAATATGGTAATGATTGTAACGACACCAATGCATTAATAGAGCCTGTTGCAACAGAATTATTGATGGCTACTTGTCAGCATAATGATTCAGTAGAATTAAATTGGCAAGACAAAAGTAATATTGAATTTGGGTATCATATTTACCGAGCAGCTGCATTAAATGGTGCTTATACTTTAATAAAAACACTACCAAAAAACTCAACTCAATATACAGATAATACCCTTTTAGTAAATACAAATTACTACTACAAGGTGGCAGCATACAACAATATTGGCGATGGTACATTTAGTTTAGATAGTTCTAAAAGCTGTAAAATATTGGGAGTTGAAAATTCATATCTAAAAAATAATCAGTTGAAAATTTACCCTAATCCAACACAAACAGGTCAATTTACAATTGACGTAAATGGCGTAAATAAAGAAAATGCGCAACTACAAATTAGTAACTACATAGGTCAAATTTTTATTGACAAACAAATACAATTACATCAAAACTTAAATCAATTTAAAATTGATTTAAGCAATTATTCGTCAGGTACATATTTAGTAACAGTTAAAACTTCAACAGGTATATATAATCAGAAAGTGATGGTGGTGCGGTAGATTGATAAAAAAATAACAATGAAAAACTAATAAAATATGGGAGGCAATGCTGGCATAAGAGGATACATAATCCAAACCATTATCTGCGTTTTAGATGCTTTAGAAACAGACAACAATTGGGTGTCTGTAACATTAGAGCCATTAGATGAATCAGAGAAAGTAGATATTAAATGGACATACCCTAACAACAAAATAAAAGCTACGCAAGTAAAATCATCCGAAAACCCAATCGGACTTGCTGCTGCCAAAAAGTGGTGCGAAGAACTTGAAATCAACTCTCCTAACTTAGAAGAATATGAATTGGTTTTAGTTGGAACTTTAGCAGCTAACTTGTTGAAGAAAAAAATAATTGGAAAAGTAAAAGTTAGCGAAGCTAAACCGATAAATATTCAAACGCTTATTGACCAAGCCTCAACAAAGATTGATTTCTACTTTGAGAAAAAAGGGAAAGCCAAAATATCTCCCAAGGTTAGAGAAATGATTATTCAGGTGCTGACACTTCACTTTGGAACAAGTTCAATAATTGGAACAGAAATAACACGAACAGACTTTGATTCAAAGTTGCTTGAATGGATTACTGCTATTGAAAAGCAAATGGAAATAAATCCATTTCTTTCTTTAGCACCGCCAGTTGAAAATCAAAGCATCCCTTTCAATCAAAGAATTGCTAAAAAGATACTAGAGTTAATCGGATGGAATCAGTTTGGCGAAAACCAAAAAGTTGAAATTTTTAATGAACATACTTCTGAAACTGATGTTCACCAAGTTGAATTTGTTGGCAACTTTGAAAGCAAATTAAAAGAAGACACTGGGGATTTTATAATGGTTTCTTCTATTCACGACCTTAAATATCCCGATAGTTCAAAAGCAGAAATAGTAAAGTATATAAACGATACAGAAATAGTTTTTAATGATTTTAAGCAGAAGAATTCTGTTCCACTTAAAGCATATCAAAATACAGAATATTTCAGTCTACTTTTTTGGTTAACCACCGAACCAAGTGAAGTGTCAACAAATTTCATTCATCATGCAAAAGATAATTACAGAAGAAATTGGCTGAAGGAGGACATAAACTATTTTCTAATTGATAATAGCAAAGCAAATTTTTTAATAAGCAGTATTGCTACTGCTAAAAACTATCGTGATAATATTCCTGTAAAATTTCTTTACCCAATTACAGAAGGGAATCAAAGTCCTCACAGAATTGGTGAAAGAGGTTTAAAACTTCCAGTTCAGTATATCAATTCATCAGTAATTCCCATTACAAAAGAAGACAAGTCCAAAATCAGTTTCCTGCTTTTTTGTTCTGACACATTTTCAACAGAATCTTTAAAGAAACTTGTTTGGCTTACAATCCGCCTAACAAGTGGGTTTGGGAATGAGTATCTATTGTATTTCCCCGATTATGACGAGGCAACACATAGCAATGATGCTAAAGAAGTGATTCGTTCCTTTAACGAAGAATTGCTTGACGAAAAAATACAAATACTTCGTTACATAGAAGCAGATGCAAATGCTTTAGATGCTTTACCGAATACTAAAGTTGTAAGTAACAAGAACGAACAATATGACGAATCAGAACAACAACCAATTGATTCAGACAAGCATATCAATGAAGCGTTCATAAATATTTTGCCTTATGGCGACTTGCTAAAACCTTTCTTAAAAACAGAAGCAATCACTTCAAGTGATTTAATTTATTTCTTAGCTAAAAAGGGAATTTATGTAAAGAGTGCAGATAAAATTAAACTGATAAATATAATGTCAACGCTTCTTTTCAGCCCTGATGAAATAGAAGATTTCAAATCTTACATAAATGTAAAAAACAGAAATGTTCACACCAACAATGAGTTTTACAACATCAAACAAAACCAAAGTTTAGAAACTGTTTTTAAATCAGTTAAACCCAATCTTGATAATTTAACTGAAGGGCTGAATATTAAAATTGTCAATCACGATAAAATAAAATTTGTTCAAGACCCAATAAATAAAGAGGAATACAAAATTACATTGATTACAGAAGTCAAAGACCCGACAAGTAGTTTAGCGGTAAACACCAATTGGGGCAAATCAGAAGTTGTCGTTAGGAAGCAGGACAATAAACTTGTTGTTGTTTCTGAAAATACAATTACAAGAGAAGATAAGTTAATAGCCAATAGAATAGTTAAGCAATTAGCAAGTGAGTTTCTAAGAGTTGATTTTATTGAGGAAAAGAAAATTAAAGTCATGTTCAACAACTTCAAATCTAATCTTGAAAGAGTGAATTTTCTTTTAGGGTTTAGCAATGTAGCTTCTTCTTCAATTCTCAAAGAACCCGACATCCAATCAATAAAATTTAAGTTTGATGAAAAGACGGCAATCCCTGATTTGTATAAAGATAAAGCGGATAAAGATTTAGTCATTACTTACACTGGCAAAGGACTTAAAACATTGCAAGAATTGACCGAACAAAATGCCAAAGAATCAATCTTCTTGGAGGAAATAGCAGTCTTCTACAAATTTGATTACCTCAATGTGAAGAACGGTTTTTATAGAGTAACATATAGCTTTTCAAATGCTTTAAAAAACAAACAAGGATATGATGGTGTTTTTAAATCAGAGCCTTACCTGTCAACAAATCACCATCAGGTTAAAGCATTGCAAAGCATTGAGGGCTTGAAAAAAGAATTATCCAAAGAGGTTGAAAGATTAAAACTTGAAAAACTTAAACAATTCAATATAATAGAATGATAGATTTTACCAGTGTGCAACTTGAACAAATCGCAATACATCAAGTTGGAAATAAATTAAGGGATGAAGGACTGAAAGTGTCTTCCGAAAATGTTGATGTTGAAGATTCAGAAACAAGAAATTATTTGCTGAAATATTTTCTATCTCCGTTTGACAACAACGAAATTTACAATTTCACCCACCCGTCAGAACTTAGCTTGAATGAGATATACTTCTTTGCAAAGAAGATTTTTTCAAAGCCCGATTCTCTTTTTGAAAATTCGGTTGAAATAGCTAAACACCTTTACGAAAAATCAACCCACCCCAAAATAAATGCAGGTGAGTTGTGCATCTGCTATTTCAAAAAATGTTCTTTAGATGGAACTACGGCAGATGCAATAGGTTTTTTCAAATCAGAGGGCAAAGATGTTTTCTTAAAATTTAATTCTGTAAAAAACAACTTTAAGATTAAACATGAAAGCGGCATCAATGTAAACAAACTTGACAAGGGCTGTTTAATATTCAACATTGAAAAAGAAAATGGTTTTAAGGTTTGCATAATAGATTCCAACAAGTCAAATGATACACAGTATTGGAAAAATGATTTTCTAAATATCAAAACAGCATCGGACGATTATCACTATACAAAAGACTTTCTCTCAATAGCCAAAAACTTTGTAACCAAACAACTTGACGAAGATTTTGAATTAACTAAAGCAGACAAAATTGATTTGCTAAACCGTTCCGTTGACTACTTCAAAACACACGAAAGTTTTGACAAAGGAGAATTTGAGAAAGAAGTTTTTCAAGACACTGGAATAATAAAATCATTCCGAAACTTTGATTCCAATTACAGAGAAGAAAACGAAATTGAAATCACAGACAATTTTGATATTTCACCGCAAGCGGTGAAAAAGCAAGCCCGTGTATTGAAAAGCGTTTTAAAGTTAGACAAGAATTTTCACATCTATATTCACGGGAATAATGAGTTGATTGAGCAGGGGGTTGAAAAAGATGGAAGGAAATATTATAAGATTTATTTTAATGAAGAGAACTAAATATATTGACATTAATGAAAGAAACACAAAAGATGGAGTACTTCTTAGGCATAATGATTTTCAGTCTTTAAACCATTCAAACAGAATAAATAACTTATGAATAGTTATAAAAGTAATCTTTACATAATGGGTAGCCGTGAAATTGGAAAGTCATTTTTCAGGAGAGCATTAGACGAGTTTATTCACTTTGAAAAAAGACCGCCCATGGACAAGTTTGATGGGCATGATTGGATTATACGAACAGAATATGGTCATATAGAAGTTGAGATAAAAGAATACAAAAATTTTGATTTTTCTTATATTTTTCCTGAATCGGAGGGCTCTTTTGAATCAAAGGAAACCAAGAGCATTATTCTATACATTACCGACGAGTATGAACGTAAGTTAGAGTTTTCTATTCCTCAAAAAGATATTGAACAGCTGAAAAAACTTTCAAGTAAGTCAACAATTATCGTTGCACCTACATATAGACCTTATGAACCCGAAAAAAACATAAACCTAAATCCACTAAAAAAACTTGTTCCATTTGTTGAATATTTTCTGCCTATACATGATTTTCATTTCAGAGAGTATGGAGGCATGTCTCAAATAGCCTATGTACTAAGACAACTTTTAATAAATTCACATACTTCTTCTCTAAAACAAGCCAAAGAACGAATAAGAGAAAACTTTGAAACTAAAAACCCTACTTTGGATTTAGGAAACTTAGGTTTAACTAGCCTAAATGATATAAAAGAGTTATTTCAAAATACACACATAAAAACGTTAATTCTGAGTAACGAGTGGGGTGAATATCATGATGGAAGGTGGGTAAGAAAGACAAGCAATAATAAACTTGAACCGAATATATTGTTTGGATTTCCGAAAGAGATTAACAACTTAAAGAATCTCGAAACTCTTATTGCTGGCGGTAATTGGAGAGATTCTAAAAGAAGAGCAAGATACTATTTTTCAAATTGGCATATTACCGATATAAAACCCTTATCAAGTTTAAAGAGGTTATCCATTTTGAATTTGAGCAATAATGAAATTGAAACATTAACACCTCTTTCAAATCTTTCTAGTGTATCAAAACTTTATTTAAACAACAACACAATAAATAGTTTCCCAAGTGTTGATAAGTTTCCAAAGCTAAAAGAATTGTACCTAAGCAACAATCAACTAAAAAGTATTAAATTTTTATCTACCCCAACAACAATTCAAACTGTTGATTTGCACTCAAATCAAATTACCGATTTAACTCCAATAAAAGAGTTAATATCTAAGATTGATATTAAAGATTCCAAGTGGGAAAACAAAACTATTAGCATTGGGCGAAATCCGCTATCAATTCCACCAGCAGAAATTGTCGCTAAGGGAAAGCAAAGTGTAATTGCATACTTTACACAACTTGAAGCTGAAAAAGAAATTCAAATCAAACCTTTTAAAAATGCCGACATAAAACTCATCATGGTTGGTAATAGTAATGTTGGCAAATCAACTTTTGTTCATTGGCTGCAAAATGAAAAAGTAGATAAAACACTACCAACAACACATTGGTTAGATTTGGGAGTTTGGAATGCTAAAAGAGGTGGCAAAAATTATACAGTAAGAATTTTTGATTTCGGTGGTCAGGAATATTATCATGATACACATCATCTGTTTTTTACAAACAGAACAGCATATACGCTAATGTGGGATGGAGCTTCTAACCGTTTTGACGAATTAGAAATAAAACAAACACAAAGCGATGGTGTAAAAAAAGATGTAAAAATCGAGACTTTCCCTCTTGAATATTGGCTTGATTCCATTAGGTACCATACACAAAAAAGAAAGTTATCTCAGATTGAGAAATCCATATCAAAGATTCTTGATGAACGAGACGAGCAGATTGAAGAATCTTTAAGAAATAAAACTGATTGGACAAAATCAGTAACTGCGTCCGTAAACAAAGTGTCAGAAACCTTACAAGAAAAAGAAGAAGAGAATATTTTGATTTTACAAAACAAGGTAGATTCCAAGCAGTCAAAGATTTTTCTTAATGAAGAAGAACTAAGTACTAATTATCCTAAGATTTACGATTTCGAACAAATTTCGCTATATAAAAATGAGAGGCTTGAACTATCAAAAAACATTCTTTTTGACATTTTCGACAGTTTAGAAATTTTAAGCCGACAGTTCCTTGGTACATGGAACTACATAAAACAAGACATCGAAAAACAACAATTCAGTAAAAGTTTCACAAGTGACGACTTTCTCAATTATTGTAATGATATAATTAAAAATTTGCCTGAATTAAAAGGAAAATCAAGTGCGCAACGTAAAAAAGTGCTTTTCTCTTCAGAAGACTCTGAGGTTTTTGCTTCGTTTTTAGCTGACATTGGTTTATGCCTTTATTATCCTGAAAATAGTGAACTAAAAGAAAAGGTGTTTTTAAATCAAAATCAAATACTGAACGATTTAAATAAAATTCTTCTTTCTATTAACAAAAAGACTGGAGCAATTAGTGAGCTTGAAATTGCAAGTACATTAGAGGAAGTTGAATCTAGTGATAAAGTGCAAGATGTAATCAATCTAATGCTTCATTTCAAAATTCTTTTTAGACATCCTATTGCAGAAAAAAAATCTTTTATAGCACCTCTTTATTTACCACAAAATCCACCCAAGAGCATCAAATTATTCCAATCTCTATTTGAAAAACCAGTTTATCGCTTTAAATACGAAACTTTTATTCATAAAAGTGTAATACTGGACTTTTTTCATACTTACGGTTCTAAAGCATTAAGCGAAACGAGTGATGAGTCTTCATTTTATTTTTGGAAAAATGGCATTGTGATAAAGGACGAAAAAAGTAACGACATCGTTATGGTGAAGTTTGACCCTTGGAACGACAAAAGCAAATGTGCTTCACTTGACATTTATGCAATAAATGGTACAAACGATAAATTCATTAAGACAATTGTAAATTATATTGATTCCATAAATGAAGGAATAAACGTCAAGAAGCTTGTTCCTAATGAATCTCATGAAGAATTTATTCCACTAGAGATTATTCATCAAAGCGAAAAAGAACAAAATCCAATATTTCACTTCAATAAGAAATATTACCGTTTAACTTCATTCAAAAAGTATCTAAACTCACCTTTGAAAATGAAAAAAATATTCATCTCTTATTCTAAACAAGATCTTAGATTGGTTAACAAGTTTATAGAACATCTTTCAGCATTACAGAGGGACGGAAAAGTTTCTCATTGGTATTGTAGTGAGTTGGAAGCTGGCTCTGTTTGGAATGACGAAATTCAAAAACATTTGGAAGAAGCCGACATCGCTTGCTTTATGGTAAGTCCAAATTTTATGAAAACCGACTATATCCATGAACACGAAATTAAAAAAGCTTTTGAGAGAAAAGATAAAGACAAAAATTTTAAAATAGTTCCAATTATATTAAACTTCTGCCGTTGGACAACTGTAAATAATGATTTAGGGAAATTTACCGCACTTCCCTACACCGCAAAGCCCGTTATGGACTTCAAAAATCAAGATATGGCTTGGTACATCATAGAGGAGTGCTTGCGTTTAATGATTGACAATGACCTTAATCCAACAGGAGAAAATTTCTACAATAATCAAAAACTACCAACAGACGTTTTGAAAATTTATAATAGAATTGTGGAAGGTAAAGTAGATGATAATACTAAATAACCGATAACTCACTTTTGTTTTTTATTGTCAAGCTGAGCAGCAGATTAATAGCTGATATATTTATTGAAAAGATTTTCAAACAAACGTGTTTAGGTTACAATGGCAATTTTTAGATGTTGTATAGAAGAAACTATTACTTCCAAATCTTTTAAAAATTGGTTCGAAATGTTGAACGTGCAGCCCGCTGAAAGGGACTTTTGATAATTTCTATCGAAAGTCCCTTTTTTATTTCCGGCTGTAAGCTGCTGCCGATGAGATGTTTGAATAAATAACATCATTTATTTTATCGGTTCAAAATGTATGGTTTTGACGATTGTAGTAAACTAATAAATTTACAAATCTAATTCGATAAAGAAAAGACTTTATAATCCTTATTCCATAAACATAATTTTAGCTCCCTTCCCCCCTTCTTCTCACCTTTCTAATCTGCAATACTACCCCTATCACAAACAATAGCAATAGTAATTTAATAGTTGATTGCACAATAAACGAATCGGGGCCGTTAGCTATTGGATGTCCAATTGGTAGGCGGCTCAAAGTTTCGTTTACAGCTGGTACAAGTGAAAGAAACAGCGAAAAACTCATGCAAAACACTGTCAAATATTGTAGCCAAGCAGTGGTTTTGTTCGCCAACAAATAGGCTGTGGTTAAGCATAACAATACTAAAATACCAATGGCATGCCCTGGATTAAAATGCCCCGATTTTGATAACCAAAATGAGGTGATACAAGCACCTGCATTAAGCACACTATATATTTTTCCTGTTTTTGAAAGAGGTAATATATAGCCATCTTTTATTAAGCTAACCAATGATACTATAATTGCAGCTATTGATATAGTGGTGTGTACAATGCCAAGAATACTCATAAGCGGTGGTTTAATTAAGAGAATAAGAATATGATATTTTAATAAAAAACAATTAAATCACATTAATCATCATCGCCTTTGATAGCATTACCTTCAGCACCTTTTGACAAATAAAATGCCTTTATTCGAGCCACATCACGAAGAAAATCTATTCTAATAATTTCGATACGATGAACATCTAAACCAGTTCGTGTTTTTAAGTCTGCCAACATTTCTTCTCGTTTTTCGGGTGTTATTAAATCTATTCTTTCGTATTCAATTTCTTTCATGTTTTCGTTGGTTAGGTTTCTCCAAATCCAACCATCTAATACAAATGTCATTACCAATATTAATGCATTGGCAAAAACTAATTCGGCATAGCTAATTTTTTTTGTAGCCAATGCATTCATCACACCTAATGTAATACAAATAAAAAAATACGCCATCTCTTTTATAGGTACTACCTCGGTTCTATATCGTAAAATACTAAACACTGCAAACAAGCCAAAAGCAAAGCCTATACTTTGTTTACTGCTTGCTAGCATATAACACATAATGAAAATTAAAGTGTTAAAAAGAAAATAGGTAAACAAATATTCTTTGCGCTTATTCACTGGATAATAAATTAAGCGTACCAAAATAAATGTTACAATAAAATTAAAACCATATCTACCCAATAATTCAAAAAAATCGGTTGAGTTAAAAAATCTATTGCTATTAAAAAAGCAAGTAGCCGACGAAGAAACTGCATCAACGGTTTCGGTAGATAAAGAATCTTGAACTAAAGCAATTAAATTAAGCATTCATTATTTTTTTAAGTGTTATAAATTTGGGTTTGAAGTTATTGCTTTTAATAGTAGGCTCGGTTAAAGCCACACCCATACAATATTTGCTGATACTTAACGGCGGAATTCTTTTTTGTTTCATCATCTGTATAAAAGGCATCAACACACTTCGTTTGTTTTGTTTTATTTCGGCAATGGCTAAGTTTTTCATCAAAACTTCATTGCCATTTTCGTTTTTATATTTCAAATTAATATCTAATGTAACTCTTTCTGTCATCGCATTATTTACCAAAGTAATTCGACTATAATATACCCATAGCTTACTTTTTAATGTTGTTTTATCAAACACAACATTTTCAATTTTATTGAATTCAACAGCACTTAATTCAGTTTTAATATCTTCTTGCTTCAATCTTTTTTTTGATGTTCGGGTACCATACAATGAATACTTTACCTCAAAAAAAGTAAGATTACTTTCAACATATTTTCTGTATCTAATTTTTAAACGGTTCACTTTTTCATTATGATGATATTTGTACAATAAATAATCATCGGTATCAAAATATAATGAGTCGTATTTAAAAATACGCCTATTCTCTATTTCTAAAACTTTATAATCGTTCTTTGCTGCTTTTAAAAATTCGGGTAAAAATTTTATATTAAAAGTGTATTTAGAATCCTGTCTATCTAATAACGAAACGGCATCCAAATCGGCTAGCGACAATGGCTTTAGTTGATTGATAACTTTTTTTATCTCATCTTCGATATGTAAATTATCATGCATTATTTTTTTTCGTCGTACACAAATTTGTGAACTTCAACATTTGTTGGCGTATCGGCATCAATATGTTTTTCAGCAATTTTTCTTCCCTTATCATCATACGAATATTCAATAATTTTTTTTTCTTTTCCCTTTGATGAGTAATGAATTTCTTTTGTTTTTTTATTTATTGCTGCATTATAAAACATTTTAGAATGCTTAGATGTATTGCCTTTTTTATCATAATTCCATTCTTCAATTACTTCACCTTTTTCATTATAAATTTGTATTGAATTTTTATACGTTATTTCTTTTTTTGTTTTTTTGTCATACTCTGTAACGTAGTCTGTTCTTGTACTTTGAGCCATCAACGATGTACAATAAAACAATAGCAATAAAAAACTAACACTAAAAATTCTGATTTGCATTGTATAATTTATTCTGTTCAATTAAATTTTTGAAAACTTAAAACTACCAAAATGTTTTGCATTATCAATAGAATTTAATTGAATCATATAAATACCCTTTTCTAAATTATTAATATTTATTGGCATTGATGTATTCCAGTTTTTAATGGATAAAATTGCTGCGCCATTTACATTATAAATTGTATAATTTACTTCTGTTTCTTTTGTTTGTAAAAATATTTTTTCGGCAGATGGATTAGGATAAATTCTCCAATACAAAT
The DNA here is from genome assembly GCA_046051225.1 of Bacteroidota bacterium. GTDB lineage: Bacteria > Bacteroidota > Bacteroidia > Chitinophagales > CAIODY01 > CAIODY01. The sequence continues at coordinate 12,595 of JBJOOR010000016.1, forward strand.
TAGCATCAACTATTGCAATGCCACTTGCTGTAACGCTTGTAGCCGATGATAAAGCAGAGCCACAATTTGTTCCATCTACAATTTGTACTTGATAACTGCCACTTTGAGTAACTGTATAAGTGGCAGCATTTGCACCACTAATGGCTACACCATTCAAATACCACTGATAAGTTGTGCCAATGCTATCACATGTTAATACATCGCCGCTTTGCGATATAGTTGGTGTTGATGGTTGCGTTCCACTAATATAACAAGCTGTATATCTAAACGATTGAGGAATTGCCCCACCCATTCCACCTGCTGATGTGTATGACCATATCGTATTTCCTATGGTATCAATTTCATAAACGAGACCAGATAGTGCAACACAAATCAACATATTTCCATTTGGTAATTGTTGTGAATTGCCCATATTACTGGTATGCCCAGTACATACAATTCGCTTATCATAAGTAGTTGGTAAATATGCTTGCCCCGATGCAGGTGCAGTATAATTACTACCCGTCATTGGCGGATTAAACATATCAATATATGAATTTGTACCACTTTGCCCATTGTTGTTAAACCCAACAAGGTAGCCAGCTTTGGGGCATCCTGCAGGCACAAAATGTCCATCATGAACAATATTCAAATCGGCAGCTGGCGACGTAACACTATATGCAGCTGGGTTTCCCCAACGATATAAAATATCACCACCTTTGCCCGAATTACCGCCAGTGTGCGAAGCTGCTTCGGCAATAGTTGTGCTATGATCAATCACATAAACTTCAGATAAATTATGAGAACTAAAAGCAATTTGATCTAATGTTGCATTATAATCTACACCATTCATGTGCAGCCAATCTTTTGTTGATTTATAGTTTACATCCAATAATTCAGGATGAGCAGATATAGAAGTTACATAATTACGACGAGTAGGATAAACATTTTGCATTAAATGATCCCAAGCATGCCATTCCCACACGATTGTGCCAGTATTAGCGCCTGTAGGTTGCACTTCAATAATTTTATCGGGCCACATAATACTGTTGAACGAACAGCCAGCGGTATCTACTTCGGCAGCCGTTTTTAATTCGTATGATATTAAAAGCACATTGCCATTTGGCATTGGGCAAATATCATGGTGTGTGCAATAAGTGGTTGATGAATACACATAATCCCATAGCACATTTCCACTCCAATCTACTTTTTGAACTTCGCCACTTATTGGGCCACCACTAAAAGAATTACCAGCATGTTGAACACTTCTAATCAAGCTACCACCTGGCAAAACATAAGCCGAATAGGTTGTACCTAATGTAAAATTCCAGGTATGGTAAATGTTTTTCGACATATCAAGTAATGTAGCTGATGTTTGATTTTGCTTTGCAATTAAAGTGTAATCGCCCCAAGATGATTGAGCCGAAACAATTGTTGAATACAAATTTATGATGGCAAAAAGTGTTGCTGTAATGATGAATTTAATTTTCATTGTATAAAAATTGATGTTTAGTTTTTTTAAAAAAATTAGTGCTGAACTGTAAATTTAGAATTAGTTATATTTCCATTATCAGCAATGGTTTTAAGCAAATAAATTCCGTTAGTAAAATTTTCAATATTTATTTTTGTAGAATGATTTGTTGGTTCAATGGTTGCCATTTCTTTTCCTAATAAATTATAAATTGAAATTATTTTAATAGTTTGTTGCCCAACACTAATAGTTAATTCATCGCTCACAGGGTTAGGATATATTGCTATTTTATTTAAAACAACATCTTCAACACCCGAACTAAAAGTACACTTTGAGCAGCTACCAAATTCATACGAATCTAATTCCAAATCGCTCATAATCATAATGGCTCTGTTGCCATTTGTGGCACATGAAGTAGGAACAATTTCATAATCTGAAATGGTGTTTCCATTTAGAAATTTGTATTGATAATTCATATTTGTAGAATCTACATAAGCTATGTATTCATATTTCTGTCCATCAAAACTATACATAGTATTTTGTGAAGTATTCCATGCATTATAACTACCTGCCACATGCATTTTTGCAGGGTTTAACAACATGCCCGATGTTAAACAAGTTTTCAAACGCATCAGGTAAGTTCCTTTAGGATGATTACCAGCAAACGGCATTACACCAATAAATGTGGTATCATTTGCTGTTGAATCTAAATAAATCCAGCGGCTATCATTTGCTAAATATTGCACTCTTGATTCTTGCGGAATAAACTCTACATCATAGGTTTGATCGCCATTTAAATATTTATATTCATACAAATGATTAGCAGGTAAATCAACCACCAACGAATACATATTTGTATCCACCACATCTTTAATCATAGGATTAAATACAGGATCCCAATTGGCTGCTGCACCTAATGCTGTTTGAAAAGTACCAGCCACATGAACACCAGCACCAGTGATATTTAATGGTGTACCTTTCATCGAAACAGCAAATTTTATTTTTTTTGAAAATGCTGAAACACTGATGGTTAAAGCAAAAACGAGTAGTAAATATTTTTTCATCATTTTTATTATAAATTATTGTTTGATAAATTTTGCGTTTAATTGATTTCCGTTTTCATCAGTAGTTTTAATGAAATAGATACCTTGCTGAAGCTCAGAAACATTTATTTCAAATCCCCCTAACCCCCTTTGTAAGGGGGAATAACTGCCCATAACTCTTCCTAACACATCCATTATTTCAATTGTATTTACTTCCCGATTTAATTCGGGAGACTGATGACTGATGACTATTAACTGCGAAGCAGGATTTGGATAAACAAATAATTTATTATTTGAAATAATTTCATCTACTCCATTAGCACAATTAAGTTTTTTAAAAGTAGGCCACCCTAACTTAAAACTACCAGTACCATTAGGGCATCGAGCCATTGATGCATCTGCTAATTGCGAACTAAAAGAAATACTATCAAACGATGTAGTTCCATTGCTTAGCATTAACATATCGGCAGTGCTTGATAATTTAAAATTAGCATGTAAATATGTATTCGAATTTACACCGTTATCAGCAAATACAATTAAATATCCATTTGCATTAATAGTAGCCGATGATGGAAAAGCATATTTAGTTGGGTTGGTATAATCATCGGTTAAATACAATCCCTTCAAGCTTATAGGGGTTGAAGCATTGTTGTACAACTCAATCCAATCTTCGTGGCTTCCTAATTCATTTACGCCATAGCTTGTATTTTTTGCTAAAAATTCGTTGATAACAATATCACCTTTTTGCGCAGTAGGAATATTTACAATAAGCGTATAAAATTCATGCTCGGCTCTTTCCGGCGAAAACATTCCTGCATTTGCATTTTCAGCATAAATATAATATTGAATCAAAGATGAATTAGCCAAAATAGATGCACCATAAACACCATCTAAAGCCGCACCATCATTATGATTGCCATCATCATACATTTTTACTTTAGTAAATTTCTTTTCAATAAAATTTCTATATCCTAATAACACATCAGTTGCATTTGAAACATGGCAAACAATATTTACTGTGCTTCCAAAAGTAATTGCAGATGGTGATGAAACTATATTTGAAATAGTAGGTGGCACTTGCGTAAACAACGAATGTGATTGCAAATACGATGCTCTATTCATCATCAAACTATCTAAGCCTGGAACTATTGTAGAGCCATTTGGATAATTTGTAATTAAGCTATTTTGAAATTGTGAGTAAGAATACAATCCAAAATTTTCTTTCTGAACAGCAGTGTCTACAATACTTTGAAGCTTTGTAACTAATGTATCAAATTTTTTATTTACAAAAAACTCGTTGTTAATGGTTCGCATGTGAGCAATGTACATTTTTTGAAAACGAACATCAGACAATATATTTTTTATTAATGGTCGTGATGTATTTGTGCTGTGCAAAAGCGGTGTCATGCTTCGCATTGTGTTTGGCGTTAAACTGCCTAAACCTGTATTCACAAAACCTCCAAAGCACATATTCAAATCCCAAATAATTGGATTTAATCTTGCATTTTCATCTCGATACAAATAATAATTTTGAGCAAACAAGCCGCTGTAACTATCCAAATTAACGGTTACATTATTAAATGCCAACATCCAAATGGCTCTATCTACATCTAATACTTTTTCAATTCCTGTAAAATTATTGTTGATGGTATCACACAAATCAATCAAATCTTTCCACGATTTTTTCGACACCATTTCGTAGCTATCATAATAATTTGCACTATCCGAATTGATATAAATTAATGATGGCAAATGCCCCGAAATAACATTGGTAGGATTTGATTTGAAATAACTGCCCCCCGATGAATAAAAATGTTTGGTTAAAAACACTTTATTCAAATTTTCATCGCTGGTGTATATGCCATAATAAACGCCATTGATATACACTTCAGCAAAATTACTTTGTGGTGCATCCATATAATTTCGTAAAATTTTATACCCTAATACTTCACGAATCCAAGTAGGGTCGGCATATTCATTCGATAATTTAATATCACTATAGCCTGCATAATTTGCATTGGTATGTATGTAATCTAAATTAATATGCAACGGATTTTTTTTACGAGTAGAATCGTAAGAACTTTTGCCTTTAAATTTTACACCAACGCTATCAAATATCACTCCGTTTATTTTCACTTGCGATGCTAAAATATAGCCACCAGCGCCATATACGGCTGTATCCATTTGATAATCCCAGTTAGATTGACTGATAGTAATTTCAATTTTTTGAATAGAATCAATATTATAAAACCCCGATTGTGCTTTAGCTAAAAACTGAACACTTAATAATATTAAAGTCGATAGAATGTATTTTTTCATATTCAAAAATTAGCAATTAAGCAATGTTTATTTAACTGTTTTTTTAATACTACAAAAAAACATATTAGCATATTTAAAGCGTTTACACAATTCAACATAATAATTATAAAATTCTTAAATTAAAGTTTTTTAAAATAAAAAAGGTTAGCCGCTTTTAAAAAGCACTAACCTCTTTCAATAAAACCTAAACCTATATAAAGAACGTTATTCTTAATTATTTGCAGCGCCTTGATTTACCCAACAAATAATATTATTTTTTTGCGTTGATGTAAGTGTACTACCCAGTGGCATTCTACCACTTGATACAGATGAGCTAACTGAATTTCGGTTTGCATAAATTTCGGTATACGTTGTTAATGCACCACATCCTCTTGTACTTCCTGTTCCATGACATGAACTTCCTGTTGCGCAAGAAGAAGAAATAATTAATTTCACGTCGCTCGAAAATGATTTATTTGAACCACTACAATCAGTTGCGGTAGCAGTAGTTGTTGTTTTTTTACAAGCTACCAAAGTGGCAATTACCAAAGTAGTGGTGATTAAAATGTTTCTCATTTTTTTGCTTGATTCTTATTACAAAGTTGTATTTCAAAACAAAAAATTGTGTTATAAAATTTTTAAAAAAATTTATAAGATTATTTTAAAGGAATGATTTATGACAAACTAAAAAGATTATGATATATTGTTTAATATCTTTTTTACAATATATAATGCAACCATTTTAAAATTTATTTCATCTGTATTAAAATAGATTATATTAACCGTAAAATAAATTAAACATGAAAAAAATTATTACACTTTCTTTCGTCACATTTTTACTGCTTGTTGGCAATGCAAATGCACAAATTCCTAATGCAAGTTTTGAAAATGTTTTATCAAATGGCTTGTTATCAAATTGGAAGCCACCCCTTTTGGTACTCACTATTACAATTGATTCTAATGGTATTTCGCATACCGATTCATTATCCAGTTTTTCATTTTATCAAATCACAAATGATGCACACAGCGGTAATAAAGCTTTAGAGTTGCATAATATTTATAATTATACCCAACAAATAAATTATGCTGCCAGCATTTCAGTAGGCAACGATTCAGATTCGTATTCATCATTTTCAAATTCAATTCAATTAACTGAACAGCCTGGTGAGTTTAATTTTTACTACAAATATTTTCCAATAAATAATGATTCAGCTTATGCTCATGCTGATATTTTTGATTCATTAGGAAATTTAATTGGCGATGCCAATATTATATTATCGGGTACGGTAAATACCTATTCTAAAGCTACTGCAAGTATAAATTATACGATAAATGCCACTGCAAAATCTGCTATGTTAAATATTGCAACTTCGCTTCCAAATTCAACTAATTCGCATTTTGGAACAAGGCTTTTAATAGATGATATTTCATTTAAAAAATCAACTGTAGGTATTCAAAATATTAATGTTGATGCAGGTATAAACATTTTTCCAAACCCTGCACAAAATCAAATTGAAATTAAATCAGAAAATGCAATTCATTCATTTCAAATTAAAAATATTGCTGGTGATGTATTTATTAATTCATCTTTAAATGAATCAAATTCAGCAGCAATAAATACGAATAAACTGCCTAATGGAGTTTATATTGTTGAAATAGAACTAAGTAATAAAAAAATGATTTCGAAAAAAATTGTGATTAGCAAATAAATATTTTTTTAAAAATGCTTCAACTTGTCATGGCGATGATTCTTTTTCGAAAGTTCGTTATGACAAGTTTAAGCATCCACTAAAAACTTATAGCTAACTACTAAAAACTATTCCCTCTACTTCCCTCCTACCACACAATCTTTTTTCAGAGTTATTTTTTTTCCAGCAGTATTAAAAAATTCGGCATAAATAACATAGATGCCTTTTACCGTTTTTCCATTTTCATTATTTGTGCCATCCCATTGAAAAAAGCCTTGCTGTTCAAGTGTTTGAAGGCTTGATATATTTTTAATTAAATTTCCTTCGGCATCAAACACAGAAATATTAGCACTATAACCTGCTGCATCTAAATTGTAATTAATCAACAACACATCATCTTTTCCATCATTATCTGGCGAAAATATTTTGGGTTGTAAACTAATAGATGCATCTGTAATTTGTGATGTAATAAATTGCGAATTTTTATAAGCAGGCGTTGCAAAACCCACTACCGATGCGGCACTATGCCAATTATTTTCATCTTGTGTTTTGGCATCAAACGAAATTCTTTCTAACGAAACACCTTCTTTATCATGTAATAATGCATAATGCCATGAATCGGAATAACTTAATGAATCAATTAAAACAGATGCGTTATCATTCAAAATAATTTTTCCATTTGCATCATCATAAGATGGCAACGAAGCCACTTCTATTATTCCATCAGGATTAGTTGAAGTATAATTTTGCGAAATATTGTCTTTGCTTTCGGTAAGTACAATATATGTTTTTGGAAAGAACAAATAGCCTTCAGCTATCGGCTGTTCGGTTGTTGTAGCATTCGAAACATATAGTTTTTGTACATCAATAATCTTATCGCTATTGTTGTATAATTCTATAAAATCGCTTCCATAAGGTTTTGGATTAAATAAAATTTCGTTGATTAAAATATCTTTTGCTTCCATTTTTTCGGGCATCCCAAAATCAAAACTTAATTTATCTGAAATTAAATTACCCGAACAATCCGTTATGTTTTTTATATCCAATTCATAAATTTTTTTAGCATGAAATGTTAGATTAAAAGTAAGTGCTATAATTTGCCTAGTTGCATCTGTAAATGCAGCAATAGTAGGATTTCCGACAGATTGATTTACATTAAAATTAGTAAGATTTGTAATTACATTTTCATCTAACGTTTCATTAAAATATAATTTTAAAGTATTAGATGTGGTGGGGAAAATACGAATCAATTTAGGCGAAATTAAATCGGGGTTATTGGCATCAACACTATTTTTTTTACCAGGTGTTCCACCCGAAATATCATTACTTGCTTTCCAATTATTAACACCATTGCAAGGATTTTTTGTGTCAATCATTTCTAATGAGTAACCACCATTTTTTTTAATTGCATTAGCATACCAATTACTACTATAAAAAATGGAATGAATTATTTTTCCTTTATCATCTTTCAAACTCAAAATATCTGCATCATTATTTAGCGATGGCAATGAAGTTAACGCCACAATATTGCCATAAGGCTGCAATGCCGATACAGCATTCAGCGCACATACTATGGCAAAACTATCAGGCTGAATAATAAAATGCGAAGTGATTTGAGTAAATGAAGATGAATCAGAAAAACTCCAATTAAATAAATCAATAGTATGCGTTGATGTATTTTTAATTTCTACAAATTCATAATTTGGCAATCCAACTGATGGCGATGGGTCGGCAAAAATTTCATCAATCACCACATCAAATTGTTTGGGTATATAAAATGAAAAAGGCTGTACAACACCCACCATCATATTTCCAGCAATATCTGTTATATTACTGATTGATAAGTTATAATTTTTATTTTGAAATGAATTTAAAAATTGAAGATGAACTAATGATGTATTATTTGCATCTCGAATGGCTGTAATAGCTCCACCAATGCCATTATCAACTGAATAATTTGCTACATTTTGCGATGAATTTATTTGTACCGATTCATCAAAAATCACATCAATGTGTTTGGCATCAATCATTAAAATTTGTTGAACCGTTGGTGGTGTATTATCTACAATATATTTACCTACATACACATCATCAAAATAAAATTTATTGCTTCGAGTTGAGCTATAAATACAGTCAAATCCAAAATAAGAAGTTGATGTATGCGTATTATCAAACACAACAAACTCTTGCACAAAATCATTGTTACCAAGTGTATCACTCCACAAAGTAAAATTACCTGTTAAATCTCGGCGCACTTTAATTCTTAATAAATTGGTAGCTTTACCACAATGACCTTTTACGCCACCTGCTATTTTAGTTTTTATTAGCCCTGTTTGCTCAAAAAACTCAATAGAATCAACGCTTCCCGTTGTACCCATTTGAATAAAATAGCCATTCAAACTCGATTTTAAATTTTGTTGATTGCTCATCAAATAAACTCGTAATTGATTAGATGTACTAGGTGAAAAATCGAGTTTTGTAAAAAATTGCCATTCGGTTGTATCCAACATTGTATTGCTGCTGGCAATAAAAGCAGTATCGCTAATCGTGGGTGCATTTAGTTGCAATTGCGATAAAGCATTTATATCAAACTTGGCTGTATCGCCCATCCATGATGGATTTGCGCTAAAATTACCATCTGTAAATTTATCGTTTATTTGTGCTTCAGTTTTTTTTACCATGAAAAAAAAGAAGCCAGCAAGCAGTACATATTTTATTTTCATTCATGAAAAATACAAAACTTATTAAAATAAAAAAACAGGTAACAATGTACCTGTTAATTTAAGTTTCAATAGCTTTGTTTAAGTTCTGGTTATAAATGCTCTATCATCATTTACAACCAGTTTAAAAAAGGGATAGTTAAAAGTGAATTCAGTTATTTAAAAGTTTTCATAGTTTTAAATTTTCCGATTTCATGATACAAAGATTCATTGAAATGACGCTGAAAACAAGTACAAAAAAACGACCTTCTACCTACCCATTTTTATAAAATAAAAGCCCCGATAAAAAATTTATCAGGGCTTTATAAAATAACTTTGCCTTTAATTCTTCCTTTTTTTAAACAGGTTAAATAAGTTGAATTATTTTTTTGTACAGATCGGCAGGATTAAATGGCTTGCTGATGTAATCATTCATGCCATCTTTTAATAGCTTTTCTTTATCATTTTCCATTGCCACAGCTGTAAGTGCAATAATTGGAATACACTGTAACGAAATATCTTGATGCTCACGAATAGCCTTAGTAGCGGCTATTCCATCCATTACTGGCATTTGAATATCCATCAATATTAAATCATAACTCGAATTCAAATTTATTTTTTCTAAAGCAATTTTACCATTTTCGGCAGTATCTACAATAGCATTCCATTTTTCTAAAAATTTTGTAGCAATTAGTTGATTAAATGGATTGTCTTCTACTAATAGAATTCTTTTGCCTGCAATTTTTGTATTGTTATAGTCATTAAAATTATTGATAGGTAATAGTTTTTCGAACGAAATAACAAAATCTATATCAAAATAAAAAGTAGTGCCTTTACCAATATCACTATCGATAAAAATTTTACTATTATGAAGTTCAACCAATCGCTTTGTAATAGTTAATCCTAATCCTGTGCCACCATATTTTCTAGTAGTATCAGAATTAGCTTGCGAAAAACTATCAAATATTGATTGATGCTTTTCAACTGGAATACCAATACCACTATCGGCTATTTCAAACCTAATTTTTACTGATTCGTTAGATGTTTGAATAGCTCGTATGGAAATATCTACAAATCCTATTTCGGTAAATTTAATTGCATTGGATACTAAATTGTTTAGTATTTGCGAAATACGTGTAGGATCGCCAAGCAGTTGATGCGGAATACTTTCATCAATAATTGAATTTATTTTTATTCCTTTTTCATCGGCTTTAAATTGATAACTATTTTTTAAATTATTTACCATTATTGGCAAATCGAAAGTTATTTTTTCAAGATTCACTTTGCCCGATTCAATTTTACTAAAATCTAAAATATCATTTACTAACATTAATAAGTTTTCTGCTGCAAATTTTAATGTGTTTAATTCTTGAATTTGATTGTCTCTAGGATTGTCCATCAATAAAATATTCGTCATGCCAATTACTGCATTAAGCGGCGTTCTAACTTCATGGCTCATTATGCTAGCAAATTGTTGTTTTTCTAAAGCTGCTTCTTCGGCTTTTTCTTTTGCGCCAATTAGTTCTTGCTGTTTTTTTCGAATCAAATTTCTATTTAATATTTCACTGGTAATATCTTCACAAACTATTAAATATATTGATTTTCCATGGCGACTTTTGGCTATTCGGGCTGTTTCTTTTACCCAAATTATTTCGCCAGTTTTTTTTACTTTTCGTATTTCCCATTGCAAAAAATCATTGGATGAATATTTTAGTAATTCTAAATTCTTCATTGCCTTTTTAGTATCTTCAGTATAAAAAACTTTTGATACATGGTGTCCAACTATTTCATCTTTTGTGTATCCAAAATAATCAATCCCAAATTGATTAATTGAAATAATAAATCCATTTTCATCTAGTGTAAAATAGATTGTAGGATTGCTATCAAACAATAGTTTAAATTTCTCTTCACTATCCTTCAATGCTGCATCTTTCATCCAATCATCCGTTATATCTCTAAATGTGCCATTAAAATTTTTATTGTTTTTTTGATACGAAGTAGGATTGCCAATTAATTCAATATACTTCCAACTACCATCTTCAAAACATAAATGATTAATAATTTTAAAAGATTGATTTTTCGATGTTGAATCAATAAACGATTGAAAATACTTTTCTCGTAATTTACAATTCACAAATTTAAAATAATCTGCTATGTGCAGCTGCTGTGGTATTTTACCATTAATTAGCCTATATGATTCATCTGAAAATTGAATAATTTGATTTTCGCTATTATATTCCCAAGTACCTGTTTTTAAAATATGATGAGCTTCTTTTAGTCGCTTATCATTTTCTACCATTCGTAATTCTTGTAATTTTTTTTCGGTAATATCTCTAAACGTACCAAAAATTTTTGATTGATTTTTTTCTAAAGGCTTGCTTACAAACTCAACATATTTTATGTTACCTTTTTTCGAAATCAACTTTCTATCTACATGTATCGAATCTGCTTTTAAAGTTAATTTTGAATAATTTTCTAATGAAATTCCTTTTTCTTCATCAACAACATGACTAAAGTATTCATCAAATGAATTAAATTCAATAGGTGTATCATATTCTAATATTTCACTTAATTGTTTCGAATAAAAATATTTTTTATTTGCCAAATCAAATTCCCATGATCCCATCCTTAAAAGATTCAATGCTTCGGTTAGCTTAGCCTCTGTACTTATATGTATTGCTTCTTCTTCCTTTCGTTTTGTAATATCTCTAAATGTACCAATTACTTTATTGCATGTATCAAAATGATAAATTGGCTTACCAGTAATCTCTATATATTTATAATTTCCCTTAGATGTAATAAATGTTCGTTCGATTACAAACGGGGCTCCACTTATAATATGTTGATGTAAAAGTTGTTTTGCATCTTCAACCGATTCGGGCAATAGCAAACCATAATATTCATCTAATGAAAGTTCAAAACATTTGTAATCGAATTCAAAAATTTTCGAAAAATCAGAATTTGAGCGAATAACTTTAGTTGGTAAATCCAATGACCAACAATTCATATTTAATATTCTATGAGCTTCATTCAACATTTGGTTCATCTCATCCTTATGGCTTTCTTTACTTTTTTTTTCTGTTATATTTTCCGAAAATGTTAGTAAAAGGGTGTTGGATACTTTTACAAGTTTGGTACTTAACCAATATTCTTTATTATTAAAATCAATTGCATGTTCAATAGTAGATTGTTTGCCTGTGGCTATTACTTGCAATAATTTTTCTGAAATATCATTCAGCATTAAATCGGGAAATGCCTGAAATAAATTAATGTTTGGTATATGGTTATTAAAAATGGAATGTTTTATTGCAAAACTATTGGCAAAGCAAATTTTAAATTGGGGTGATGTATCAAAATTATTTCCATCGGTTTCTAACGCAACTACATACTCTTGTAATTGGTTAAGATAAAACTTTAACTCGTCGGAAATTGATTCAACGGTGAGTTTCATACAAATGGTTGATAGGTTTAGGTTATACAATTATTGCTGCACAATGTTACAGTAATAAACCCCACATTTCTTAGTGGGTTTTACCTAAAAAACTAAGTATAATTACTTAGCTTTTTAAACTTTCATATACTTAATGACAATACAATCTAATTTAAAGTTGCTTATACTCTTATGCTTTTTATCAACTTTATTTAAATCAACCAATTTTATTTAACTAGCTATTACTTTTTATTTCTTCTTCTACTGCTCTAAATATTCGAGTTGATGTGTTATATCTAATACCATCACTCATTATATGCACCAACAGATTTGAAAATGCAATGGGTTTACCAAATGATAAATCGCCAATATTATTGTAGCCAATATTTTTTCCATCAAAAATGTAAACTGCACCACTACCAATGGCAGTAATTTCGCAACCATTTTCAACAATAATTCCGGTATCTTCACTTAAGCCAATACCTATTGCGCCTGGGTTTGCAGCCACAGCTTGTGCTAATCTTGGGAATCGACCACGTTTATCAAAATGCGAATCAATAATTACATCATGCATAAATCCTAAGCCTGTTGCTATTTTTACTTCGCCTTTTAAATGCGCCGTAGTTGCATTGCCTTCGTAAATCATGGTATTGCTCATTGCCATTGCACCAGCACTTGTGCCTGCAATTACAAAATGCTCGTTTTCGTATCTATCTTTTAATATTTTCAAAAAATCGGTACCGCCAAAAAAAGAAGATAATCTTAATTGATTGCCACCTGTAAACATAATGCCATCGCAGTTTTTCAAGCGTTCAATCATTTCGGGTGTATCTACATCTCGGCGTTCACGAACACGAATATGACCAATATTTTTATAGCCTAATTTACCAAAGGCATCAGTATAATTTTCAAATACTTCATCAGGAATAGATGATGCAGTAGTTATCACTTCTATTCGTTTTGATTCATCGCCAATAGCATGGGCTATTTTGGTAAGAATTCCTAATTCAAAAAATATCATTCTATTTCTTTCAATCACACCTTTTTCTAAATCTGTTCCTTTGTCTTCGGCGCCACCTACAGGAATTAAAATTCCTTTTATGTTTTTATTATTCATGATTAAGCAAACATAACCACATAAATATTATTACAGAAAAACTATTTTTATTTTTTTCTGCCTATTATAATGTTGATTACTTTTTATTCTTTGTTTTTTGTGTCGATAATTATTGTTACTGGACCATCATTCGTAAGCGATACTTTCATATCGGCTCCAAAAACTCCTGTCTTTATTTTTTTCTCAAATTTATATTCTAATGTTGTAATAAAATTTTCATACAATGGCACCGCAATAGCTGGTTTTGCTGCATTTATAAAGCTTGGTCTATTACTTCCTTTAGTTTGTGCATACAATGTAAACTGACTGATTAATAATATTTCGCCATCTATTTGTTGGATAGATAAATTCATTAATCCATCAGCATCTGCAAATATTCTTAGGTTGATAATTTTATTAGTCAGCCATTCTATATCATCAGTTGTATCATCATTGCCAATGCCCAATAAAATCATGTATCCATTTTTTATTGATGCATAATTTTGTTTATTAATTTCTACCGAAGCATTGCTTACTCTTTGAATTACAGCTTTCATTTTTTTATAAAAAACAAATTCCTTACTTCAACATAAATTGAAATAAGGAATTTGAAATATTGATAACTAAGAATTCAAATTAATAATAACGTAAGCGTACAACACCTGCAATCCATTTACTGAAGCGGATTACCTGACGGGTATAACCATATTCATTATCATACCAAACATATAGTACTGCGCTTTTTCCATCTTTAGAAACAATAGTTGCTTGCGAATCGAAAATTGATGCACAAGGATTTCCAACTAAATCGCTGCTTACTAATTCATTACTATCCATGTATTGAATTTGCTCAACCAAACCGCCATGCAAAGCAGCATTGCGCATTAATTCGTTAACACTTTCTTTAGTAACTGTTTTGTTTAATTGTAAATTTAAAATAGCCAATGATACATTTGGTGTAGGTACACGAACGGCATTGCCTGTAAGCTTTCCAGCCAATTGTGGTAATACTTTAGCTACGGCTTTATCAGCACCTGTTTCGGTAATTACTAAGTTCAACGCAGCACTTCTTCCACGGCGATATTTGCTATGATAATTATCTAATAAATTTTGGTCGTTGGTATAAGAATGCACAGTTTCAATATGTCCACGTTCAACACCTATTTCTTTTTCAATAACTGCTAATACTGGCACAATTGCATTAGTAGTACACGATGCAGCCGAAAAAATATTTTCGTTAGCATCATAGCTTTCATGATTTACACCATGAACCACATTCGGAATATCGCCTTTAGCTGGTGCAGTTAACAATACTTTACTTACACCTTTCGATTGTAAATGTTTGCCTAATCCTTCTCTATCACGTAATACGCCTGTATTGTCAATCACCAATGCATCATGAATTCCGTAAGCTGTATAATCAATTGATGTTGGGTCGCTGGCGTTAATCATATGTATGCGATGACCATTTACGATTAAACATTTGTTAGGTGTATCGGCTATTACAGTTCCAGGAAATGGACCATGAACCGAATCGCTGCGCAATAAATCAGCCCGTTTAGAAATATCTTCATCTGTTTTATCACGAGTTACAATGGCTCTTAATCTTAATTGTTGTCCTTTACCAGCTTGTGAAATTAATTCACGAGCAGCAATACGACCAATACGACCAAAACCATACAGAATAACATCTTTAGGTTTTAAATCTATTTTATCGGCACCAATAAAATCTTTCATTTTATCGGTAGTAAAAGCAATTACATCATTATTAAATGTAGCTGCTTCATGCAACCATTCTGTTCCTAATCTTCCTAAATCAATACGAGCTGGAGCTAAATTCATTTTATACATTTCACGGGCAATAGCCAACACATGATGAATGTTGATAGGCTGTTGAACCACTGTACGACTGTAATGCATCAAGTTTAATAATTCGCTTGTGCTTCTATCAATTAATACGTTTCTGAAAAATATTAATTCAACTTGTTTATCGTACCACAAGTTGCCAATGATGCTGTTTAGCTCAATTGCAGCCTTTTCATCTTCAATATACACACTTAGGTTTTTTTCAAATGTTTGCTCCATTATGATGTAAAATTTTTATGTTTTTAGGATGGCAAAGGTAATTAATTGAGATTAAAAATTATTGTTGATATTAAATTGTTATTAAATTTTTGAAAATAAAAAAAGCGGATGATTCAATATCATCCGCTTAGGGTTTATAGTTGGTAGTAAATATTTTTTTATTTTTCGGTATTAATTAATTCTGATTTTAAAACTGGGGCAGGTTTTTGAATGCTACCATCCATCAATGAAGTATTTATTGCTCGTACATCCGAAGCCATTCCATTGCCCGATGATTGGGTATGATGCACTTTACCTTTTGCACCACCTATTGATAATTCACCATCCTCATTTCTATATACCAAAAAAACTTGCGAAGCATTTTTCAATTCAAAATCTTTGGGGCTTATGCTAGCCATTGCTTTATCATCGTTTATCGAAGCCGATAAATTATTACCTGCTGGCAAATTATATACAGCACATACTGTTATCGAATCATTTACTTTAGCTAAATTATAAACTCGTTGACCAAAGGCTGATGAGTTAGACGCAGGTTCTACAAATATCCAATTGCCTTTTACTGTTTTTCTTTCGGTAAACATGGGCGCTACATTTAATGCAGCATTATAACCATCACTTGATGCTGTACGCTTAACATTGCTGTTAAATTCACCTTCCATAAAACTTACTATCTGACGTGATTTTTTATTAATTTTTTGATTCCCTTTTGCATAACTGTTTCCAATAGAAAGTACGCAAATGGCTGCTACGAGTGTAAAAATAATGTTTCGCATGATTGGGTTGTGTTTTGTGTGTTTGTTTGTGTTTTGTGTTTCTTGTGTGTTTTGATAAGGCAAAGATACTAGCACCACAAAGCAAAACCGATACGATAAAAAACCTATTTACTTAATAAAAAAACTGATTTTATAAATTTCATGTTGTAGAATATTTTGTAATTGAAACTCTAAAATTATATTTGCCATTACTATTTATGAAACTATCCGAATTAATTAAAGAAGCAAAAGATATTGATATTGCAGCAGTGCCCGAAACCTTGATTGATGGCTCTATTGCTTGGTATATTTATATTATCAATAAAGGAAAAAACAATATCCATAATGTAATGATTCAATCTAACGGACGTGGCGAAATAGATGCTTGGCCTGTTAAAACAAGCACACTACGACATTTTATAAATAACATTGCCGCTGGCGAATCATCAAAAGTTGAAATGCTGGTTGAAGAAGTTTTCTTTTTAGAAAATCAATATTGGGTAAGCTATTATATTGACACCACTATTTTTGATAGTCAGCTTACATTTGCGCCTAATTCTATTGCAATTGATAAATGCGAAAATATTCCTTTATTAAATGTAAATGGTGTGGTGGCGAAATAAAAACAATGCAATTCAGATTTTTAATTCTTCATACAATATTTCATTTTGCCGTTCAATTTTAAAAAATAAAGCCCAGCTGGTAGAAAACTAATATCAAAAAATATTTGTTGCAAGCCCAATGGCTGCTTATCGTTTAACATTTGTTTTATTTTGTTTCCTTTATAATCGTACAATGTTAAATTAATAGGTGATGAGTTATTAACCATATACTTTGTGTTCAACAATGTGCTTTGTTGATTCGATTTAACATCAACCACAAAATTTTCATCTGTTAATCTGTTTGTTGTATCATCTTTCAATAATTTCCAAACTGTTAAATCAGATTTTAATTTCACCAAAAAAAAATCTTTTTTACCATTGCTTTTAAATGTAGCATTTTGCCATGCAAATGTGTTATTAAAATTGCCAGCCAACCATATATCCTTTGAAAACAAATTGCTTTGAATGCTATGAATAGAGCAGTTTTCGGATGTGTTAGTATTAAATTTTTTCAGCAACACATCACCAGCATTATTTGCTAAAACATAAAAATAACTATTGTATAAATTTGCTGAAAGTGTAGGTTTTATGCTTTGTTTATTCATTTTATTAGATGAATTAACAGTACGTTTTTTAGTATAGCCCACTATCGAAATATTATTTTCATCATCTACAATAATCTGATTGCAATTCATCATTCCATTGTCGCAAATTGGTTTTGCAAAAAATATTTCGGATAGTTTATTGTTTGTTTTAGCAAACAACAAATCAGTTTCGGCAATAGCCAAAACTTTTGAAGTTAAATATGGGTTTGTTATCAAGCATTCATTTTGAAAAGAAATGGCAAATATCAATTCATTTTTCTTGTTGATAGCCAAACATTTATTGTTGCAATTTTCGTTGCCTTCACCACCCAAAACTATTGATTCTAATAGCTTTCCGTTTACATCATATTTTATTAATACCAAATCATTTTTTCCATTTGATGAAATATTTAAGGCATTTCCGTTTGGATTAATATCAACCGAATTGGTAAATGTGCTGATAAAAAAACAGTTATTTTTTTCATCGCTTACCACACAAGATTGCGATTGAAATGAAGGATTATCGTTTTCTATACCCATTGTGTTGGCATAAATATATTTACCATCGTAAGCGTTGTATCTAGCTATAAAAGCTGTGCTATATTTTTTTTCAATTATTTTAGATATCAACAAATGTTTTTGTTCGGAAATATCGGCATCCATCATTTTCGAAAATCTGCCCGATACCACTACCCCATCGGCTTTATCAATTGTTACCGAACAAATATCATCTGCACCTTCGCCGCCTAATTGATTTACCCAATCTATGTTTCCAGTAGTTGAAAGTATTTTAACAATAAAGCCATCTGTAGCGCCATTACTTGATAAATTTATTTTTTTTTCTGCATTTTCAAATACACAATCTTTTGAAAAATAGCCTACCAAATACAAATATCCATTGGCATCAATTTTCATATCATGTATTTCATCTTTGCCCATGCCACCTATTTTATTTGCCCATATTAATTTTCCAAACGAATTAAACTTTGCCAATAAAATATCTTGCGAATGATTAGTTGAAGTAATTTTTTTAAAAGAATTTTTATCTATTGTAATGGTATTACAAAAATTGGCTGCCATATATACATTGCCAAATTTATCTAACAGAATATTACTTACCACATCATTCGAATCGGCACCAAAGCTATATGCAACCTGCGATGTAGCAGTTGAATATTTGAATAACAGAAAAAGGATGCAAAAGAATAAGCGACATAGCATAAGCCAAATATAGTGTATTTAAAAATATAGAATACTACAAAAAAGATAACCTAAAAAAAAAATTGAACCCGTAAGAAATGTTTTTTTTATGGTTTGTTTCTTTTTCAAAAAGCATTCACCTTTGATGCATCAAAAAACAAACGATGAAAAGTTTGAGTAAGTAGAACGGCAAAAAATGTATTTCAGTTATTCAAATTTTATCATCAACTTTATAAACAATTAAAATTTTTTACCATGAAAACGATGCAAACAAAAATTATTAAAACAGTGCAATTTTTATTATTGACTGTTATGTTTTCGGTGTTGTTACAAACACACAAAACACAGGCACAAATTCCTTGTCATGCTAATTTTGGCTATTTCACTTCGGGCAATGTGGTACAGTTTTTAGATTCGAGTTATACCAATTCGGGTGCATGTAACTATGCTCATTCTTATTGGAGTTTTGGAAATGGCATTACGCAACATTTCAGTTATACCAATAGTCCATCACAAACATTTGCTAATGGCACTTATCAAGTATGCTTACACATCATGGATTCAGTAAATACAAGCTGCATTGATTCGTTGTGTCAAACAATAGTAATTGGCAACGCTTGTGGTTATGCAGCTTCATTCACTTACAACACCAATGGTAATGTGGTTTCATTCACCAACACATCAACAGGTTCTTTCGCCGGTTCAACATGGAATATTGATGGTGGATATAAATACACTACAATCAATGCTGTAGATACTTTTTTTAGCACAGGCAATCATACAGTATGTATGAAAATTGGAAATAGTAATTACACATGTGTAGATTCTATTTGCCAAACTATTAATATTACTTCTATTCCTAATGGCTACCCAATTTCTGGCTACATCTATAATGATGCAAATAATAATCACATTATGGATGCAGGCGAAACTGGAATTGCGAATCAATCAGTTAATGTGGTTCTTGTGGGAAATGGTTTCGTAACTGTTCAAACCGATGCTTTTGGGTTTTATCAAACAACTGTGATAGGTGGCAATTATGTATTTTCTCCTAACATCTATTTAAGCGGCTACACTCAAACTCAACCAACATTTGGTTCATATACAGGCGTTGTATCAACATTTATTGTGAATATGAATTTTGGATTTTACCAGGCCCCATGCGCTACAATTTTTTCTGCAACTGCCGCAGCGCAAGGTTTGGGTAATTATTTATTCACTGATTCAATAACTAACAATAATTCAGGAATAATTTATAATTGGTATTATGGCGATGGTGCTTCTGGATTAACCTCCCCTTCATCTCATACATATCTTTTAAATGGAACTTATACACCATCATTAGCCATTTATAATTCATCGAATCCCAACTGCCATGATAGTTTTGTATTAGCTCCCATTGTAATAAGTGGATTAACTACTTGCAGTGGTCAGGCACAATTTAATGTTTACTCTAACGGTGGTTGTGGCGGCAGTTATTATTTCTATCCAACTACCCAAGTTAGTGGCACAACTTATTCATGGGATTTTGGCGATGGTTCTGCCTTATCAACCAATACTTACCCAGCACATAATTATGGTTCTTCGAACACTTATACGGTTACATTAATTTCTTACAATGCACCAAATAATTGCTACGACACTTCTTCTCAAAGTGTGAATGTGACCGTAATAGCTGCGCCAGTTGCAGGGTTTACTTATTCCATCAGCAACAATACAATTACTTGCACCAATACATCAACAGGCTCAATTGCTAATTATTATTGGAATTATGATGATGGTGGAAACTCCGCATTAATGAATCCACCAACACATACTTTTTTGTTTGGTGGACAGCATTGGGTTGCATTAAGTGTGAATTCAGCAAGCGGTTGCAGCGATAGTTTAGTACAATATTTCAACATCAGTATTCCCAATGCCGATACTTTAACAGGAAATATTTTTAATGATGTAAATAATAATGGAATAAAAGATGCTGGCGAATTGGGCATGGCAAATCAATATATTTATTTGTATGCACAAGGCACATCAACTTATACCTACACTGATGCGGTGGGAAATTATTCTTTCATTTTACCATCAGGCACTGATACAATTTATGCTCCATACATTTGGATGTATTCCAGAACATTGCCTCTGAATACCAATCAGTATGTTGTAACCACCACTGGCAATCAGCATTTAAGCGGTTTTGATTTTGGTTATGTAGATACTGTTTCAACTATTGCTGGTCATGTATATTTTGATACCAATGGTAATGGGATGCAAGACGCTGGCGAATTAAATGCTTCAGCCATTAGGGTAGATGTGTATGGCAACACCATGAGTACACATGTATATACAGATTATTTTGGCAACTACACCGCTTTGCTTTATTATGGCAATGGCACTTACAACATTACTTGCAACCCAGTATTGAGTGGCTATACAGGCTACAACATCAGCACATCACCTACACAATACAATGTAACTACCAGTAACGCAACAACTTACAATGGCAATAACTTTGGTTTAAATCCAATCAGTTCAACTACAGGCGATAATTTAATGGTGAACATTACACCAGCCACCACAGCAGTTCCGGGCTATGGCGCATGGTATTATGTAACAGTGAAAAATATTGGTAGCACAACAGTAGGTGGCAATATAGTTTTTAATTATGACCCATCGATGACTTTTTCAAATGCTATAAGTGGAACTAATAATTCATCTTCACATCAAGTAAGTTGGACAATTTCATCTTTATCACCGGGTGCTTATTCACAAAATACAATTGTAATGAATGTGTCTTCCACCAATGCTTTGGGAACAATTTTAAATCAGAATGCATCAGTTGCTTTAACAAGCGGTACAGATGTAGATTTATCTAACAACGCTACAAACTATCAGCAAGTTGTAGTTGGTTCTTACGACCCGAATGAAAAAACTGTGTCGCCAGTTGGTGAAGGTGTGAACGGAGCTATCAACCCAATCAACAATAGTGAATTGACTTATACCATTCGTTTTCAAAACACAGGCACAGCACCAGCAGTAAATATTGTGGTGAAAGATGTGATAGATGCCGATTTAGATTTAAACACTTTGCAAATGTTAGAAAGCAGCAATAACAATACTTTGTCAATTGATGATGCCACAAGATTAGCAACTTGGAAATTTCAAAATATTATGTTGGCTGATAGCAATCATGATGAACCACATAGCCATGGCTATTTACAATTTAAAATAAAATTGAAAAGCGGTTTAACGCAAGGCACTACTTTGAATAATACTGCAAATATTTATTTTGATTTCAATTCGCCTGTTATTACAAACACTACAAAAAACACAGTTGATTTTAGTTTATCAGTTGCCAATGTGAAAGATGAATTACCAACTATTTCAATTGCACCCAACCCAATGAATGAATTTTCTACCATTCGTATTGACGGTTTGAAAGGCACAACAGATGTAGATGTAACGATTACAAATGTATTAGGTGAAAAAGTAAAAACGCTTTCGCATCAATCGAACATCATCAGCATTGATAGAAATAATTTAAGCAGCGGAATTTATTTTTATGAATTGAAAAACAACGGAAAGAAAATTGGTAATGGTAAAATTGTGGTGGAATAACTAGAATTAATTTTTACCATAAAAAGCGAAGCAATAATTGTTGCTTCGCTTTTTATTTTTTAAAATTTGCAGGATTAATATTGCTATTATATTTTGTCGCACAATTACAAAATATGAAGCTTTATTGAACAAATAAAATAATGAACAAAAAAACAAAAAACATAAATGAATACATTTCTTTGCAGCCTGATATAGCAAAAGAAATGTTAGAACAAATAAGAGAAATTGTAAAATCAATTATACCTGATACCGAAGAAATAATCAGCTATGGAATGCCAGCGTTCAAGGTTTATGGCAGGGTGTTAGTTTATTTTGCAGGTTTCAAAAATCATTGTAGTTTGTTTCCTGCTAATGCAAGTTTGATTGCAGAAATGAAAACTGAATTAAAGAATTACAAAACATCAAAAGGTACTATTCAATTTGAATTTGGAAAACCTTTACCAATTAATTTGATAAAAAAAATTGTAAAAATTAGAATGAAAGAAAATTTAAAAAAATCAAAATTATGACACAATTAGTTCCGTACTTAAATTTCATGGGCAATACCGAAGAGGCCATGAATTTTTACAAATCAGTTTTCGGTGGTGAGTTTATTACTTTTCAACGCTTTAGCGATGTGCCTGGTGCTGCTGATAACTTACCAGATAATGAAAAGAATATGATGATGCATGTAGCATTAAAAATTAATGAAACAATTACATTGATGGCTACTGATTTATTGGCATCAGAAGGACACAAATTAAATTCGGGAAATCAAATTTCATTATCATTAAATGCTGAATCGAAAGAAGAAGCCGATAAAATTTTCAATGGTTTATCAGCAGGCGGAAAGATTGAAATGCCCGTGCAGGATACATTCTGGGGTGCTTACTTTGGCATGTGGCAAGATAAATATGGTATAAAATGGATGGTGAACTACGATTACCCTAAGGAAGGGAAATAGTTGTTTGTTCATTTGTGTAAATCAAATTCCGAATAACTAAATAACCATTAACTTAATAACTTTTAAAAATAGAATATGACAAATCCAATCACGGTTGAAGCTACCATAAATGCTTCGGTAGAAAAAGTATGGCAATGTTGGACAACGCCCCAACACATCATGCAATGGAATCATGCAAGCGATGATTGGCATTGCCCTGCATCCACTTATAGTTTGGAAGTTGGTGGAAAGTTTTCAGCAACTATGGCTGCAAAAGATGGAAGTTTTTCGTTCGATTTTTGGGCAATACAAGATGAAATAAAAATGAATGAATTTATTGCTTCAACTATGGGCGATGGCAGAAAAATGGATGTGAAATTTATTGCTGATGGCAATACAACCAAGGTGATTGAACGCTTTGAGCCTGAATCTGAAAATCCAATTGAAATGCAACAACAAGGCTGGCAAATGATTTTGGATAATTTCAAAAAGTATGTAGAAAATAATTAGCCGTGAAAATTCCTACCGATAAACAGCTTTACGAGTCCGAAATTGCCACCTATTGGTGGGAAGGCGAAATTTTGTATTCTGTTTCCAACAAAGTGTTGCGAACAAAAGAAAATGTGAAAGCAAATTTTGAAATGATTCAACAAATCACTCATCATAAACCCGTTTGTCTTTTAACATTTGTAAGCAATAGCGGCAAGCCCAATAAAGCAACACAAGAATATGTTCGTGAAATTTTACCCAAAGCCTACAAAGCAATGGCAATGGTTTCGAGCAGTGGTGTTGGAAAAATAATTATGAATGTTTTGTTCAAATTTATTGCATCACCAATTCCCATGAAAAGTTTTAGTGATGAAGAAAAAGCAAAAGAGTGGTTGAAGAATTATTTATGATTTGATTGACTAGATTTCACTATTTTTTAGCATATTTGCACACATCCTCATCTTATTTAATTTAAGATGACCTTTAATAACAATTTACTTTTTATATAATAATGAATTTTGAATTAACAGAAGAACAATTAGCAGTACGCCAAGCAGCCCGTGATTTTGCACAAAATGACTGTTTACCAGGCGTTATTGAACGTGATGAACATCAAAAATTTCCGAAAGAGCAAATTATGAAATTAGCCGAACTCGGATTTATGGGAATGATGGTTGACCCAAAATATGGCGGCAGCGGTATGGATACCATTAGCTATGTATTAGCAATGGAAGAAATCAGTAAAGTTGATGCATCAGTTTCGGTAGCTGTAAGTGTAAACAATTCGTTAGTATGTTGGGGATTAGAAACGTATGGCAACGAAGCACAAAAAGAAAAATATTTAAAACCATTGGCGCAAGGCACGAAAGATGGCGAATTGTGCATCGGTGCATTTTTATTAAGTGAACCCGAAGCTGGCAGCGATGCTACTTCGCAACGTACAACAGCAGTTGATATGGGCGACCATTATATTTTAAATGGTACGAAAAATTGGATTACAAATGGTAATTCAGCAACCTATTATTTAGTAATTGCGCAAACAGATGTAGAAAAAGGACATAAAGGTATTAACGCTTTTATTGTTGAAAAAAATTGGAAAGGTGTGGTTGTAGGTGCTAAAGAAAATAAAATGGGAATCCGTGGTTCGGATACTCATTCTATTTTGTTCAACGATGTAATTGTACCTAAAGAAAATAGAATTGGTGAAGATGGATTTGGGTTTACATTTGCCATGAAAACATTGGCTGGCGGCAGGATTGGTATTGCATCACAAGCATTGGGTATTGCCAGCGGCGCTTATGAATTAGCTTTAAAATATTCAAAAGAAAGAAAAGCATTTGGCAAAGAAATTAATCAACATCAGGCAGTGGCTTTTAAATTAGCCGATATGGCTACCGAAATTGAAGCAGCAAGATTATTATGTATGAAAGCTGCTTGGGAAAAGGATAATCATTTAGATTATGCATTAAGTGGTAGTATTGCAAAAGTTTTTGCCAGCGAAGTAGCTATGAAAACCACTGTGGAAGCGGTGCAAGTGCATGGCGGATATGGTTATGTAAAAGAATACCATGTAGAACGCTTGATGAGAGATGCAAAAATCACACAAATTTATGAAGGCACCAGCGAAGTAAATAGAATTGTAATTAGCCGTAGTGTATTAAGATAATAGGATAACAAAGATTCATTAAAAAAGCTTCAACTGAACTATTCAATTGAAGCTTTTTTTAATTGACTAAACATTGAAATAAAAAATGATAAGATTTTTCCTTATTTGCAACACCCTATTGTTTATTTTAATCAATAATAGTTTTGCTCAAAATTTAAATACAGATTCTATTCAGCAATCAATTAGCAATAAAAATAGATTTGCCATGGGTTTATACACCGATTATGTTTTAAAAGATAATCTGATATACAATAGCACTCAAAATTTTGAACAAAAATATAATGCACAAAGAGGCGAAAGAGAATTTTTTGATTTCAAAAGATTTCATTTTCAACCCATTTTAGTTTTCAAATACCATAACCTATCTATCAGTTATTTTGGATTTAGACTAGGAATTCCAAATACAGAAGGTTACTCCAATGTTTATGAGACTAAAATAAAAAAAATAAAATGCAAAAGTTTATTTTTTAAAACCGACTTCATTGCTAAAGAACGCAAATCAAAAATAGGTTTATTAAATTTTTTCAGTTTTAAAATCTCATATAGCAAAGATTCAGCTATGTTAAATTCATCTACTACTTTAAACTATCAAACCAAAGGACAACAATATATTTTCAATTCTCAAAATTACACATTAGCATATTCGCCTGATTGTAAAGTTGAATACAAAAGAAGTTTGATACAAATTGGGTTTGAAATTTATTTGTTCAGTTATTCAAAATATTCTACTATTTATACTGATTATTTTGATGTAGTATCAAGTCCATCTAAATCATATATTCACACCGAAACAAAAAATTATAGAGAATTATTAACTCCATTTAATTTTCAGAAAAGTGGTAATTTGCTTTTTAACGTACATGTTATTTATGCTTTTCGATTATTACCTTAAGTTTTCAGAAACATTAAAAAAACATTTTAGCAACTTTATTAAATTGCTATTTATGTTTGCATAATACAATGCAATAAAATTTTACCAATATTTTCCTTCATTCAAATAGTTCAATACATAATCTTTCACACCTTGCTCAATGGTAGTAAATGGTTTGGGGTATCCTACTTTTTGTAATTTAGTCATATTAGCTTCGGTAAAATATTGATATTTATCTCTAATATCAATAGGGGTATCAATAAATTCAATAGCAGGTGATTTACCAAGGGCAGTAAAAATTGCATTTACCAAATCTTTAAAAGTTCGGGCTTTACCGCTTCCTAAATTATAAATTCCATTGGTTGGTTTTTCGTTTTTTAAAAACATAATTACATCTGTAACATCTTTTACATACACAAAATCTCGAAGCTGTTCACCATCATTATAATCGGGTCGATGCGATTTAAATAGTTTCACAAACCCATCTTTTTTAATTTGATTATACGAATGAAAAACTACACTTGCCATTCTGGCTTTATGAAATTCATTTGGGCCATACACATTAAAAAACTTTAAGCCATACCAATTTGGTGGCGTATTTTTTTGCTGCAAAGCCCACACATCAAAATCTTGTTTTGATTGTCCATAAGGATTTAAAGGCATTAAGCTGGGAATGGTGGATTCGTTATCATCATATCCATTTTCGCCAGCGCCATAAGTGGCTGCCGACGAAGCATATACCATAGGTATTTTATTTTCAGTACAAATATTCCAAATTGATTTAGTGTAATTCAGATTCAGTTCATTAAATATTTCTACATCAAATAATGTGGTATCGGTTTTAGCACCTATATGAAAAATGAATTCAACTTTTGCTGCATTAGCTTGAAACCAATTAATAAAAATATTGCGATGCATAGTTTCGGTATATTGTTTTCCTGATAAGTTTTTCATTTTATCTGCATTCGAAAAATCATCTACCAATAATAAATCACTAATTCCTGCTTCGTTTAGCTTACTTACAAAACAGCTACCAATAAATCCTGCTGCGCCTGTTACAATTATCATGATGTGTAAATTAAGGTACAAATGTAAGTATCAAATTTTATTCTAACATTTTTAGGTTATAATACTTAGAAAGTTGTTCACAACTGTTACCATTTTACGATGAATAGCGTAAGCTATATCTATCAATTTCATTCTATATTTGACAAGTATAAAAATGAAATTAACCACAAAAGCTTTAATGCTTATGTTGTTGCTGTTAATACACTTGCAAAGCAAGGCGCAGGGCACCATACAGTTAAAAAGTGAAAATATTTTTCAGAAAAACGGATTCGGCAATGTGCATGTAAATGCCATAGCGCAGGATAGGTTTGGCTACATCTGGTTGGGCACTAGCGAAGGATTGTACAAATTTGATGGATACAATTTGGCGGCTAAGCAGCTTAATTTAGATGGAAAGATTTTTTTAAATAAAAACATCAGCAATTTATTTATTGATTCGAAACAAAACTTATGGATACTAAATAGCGAAACAGGATTATTGCGATATAATATTTTAAATTATAAAACAGATAACTTTTCGACTGATAAAAAAAATCAAAACTCATTACGAAATAACCATGTGGTTCAAATGGTAGAAGACAATGAAGGAAATTATTGGATAGCCACCACCGATGGATTGGATAAACTTGAAATAAGGTTAAATGATAAGAGCGAAGAAAACTACAAGTTTACTCATTTTACAAATTCAAATGAAAACTCAATACCATCCAACAATGTAAAATGTTTATTGGTGGATAATAGTTTTATTTGGATAGGCACCGAAGATGGATTGTGTAAAATTGAAACGAGAACTGGTGCTATTGAGCAACATGAGGAAATAAATTTTAATAATCAAAAACGAAATTCAATTGCTACGATTTCAATCAATAATCAAACACACGATATTTGGGTAGGTACAAGAGATAATGGGGTATGGGTACTTGGCAAAAATGTATTGGGACAAATGCTATTTACCGAATTTATTAAACCTAGTATATACAATAATAAAGAGTTGAGTTCTATTTTGTTTGACTATAATTTCAATATTTGGTTGGGTGTAAATGGTGGTAATGTGGTAAAATTTAATATGAAAAGCCAAAGTTCAGAAGAAGTAGATATACAAACAGCTGGTGGGCAAAAAGTAAACCTAATGTTTCGTGATGCATCGGGTGTAATATGGATGGCTCATGAAAACGGATTGAACAAAATATTTGATAAAAAGAAATTCAGCAATATTGATTTACACAAAGATCCATTTAATATAAAAGACAATACAAATGTTTACTCTATTTTAGAAGATAAAACAGGTAATATTTGGATTGGTACTGACAATAATGGATTGCTAAAATATTCGGCATCAAAGCATGAAGTGATTAAATACAGCATGAAATCCGATAAGGCACATAAAATTATAAGCAATGAAGTATATGCCCTTACCGAAAATAAATTTATGATTTATGTGGGCACAAGAAAAGGACTAAGTGCAATTAATAAAGAAACAGGTGAAGTGGTAAATGTACCCGAACAAAAAACAAATTTAGATATAAATACACTTACTACTGATGCTAATGGCAATGTATGGATAGGATTAATGAATAACGGTTTTTGCCGAATGGATTATACCAATTGGCAGTTTGCAAACTATAATGATATTGAAAATTTGGGTAAACAAAACGCTAACAATGATGTAAAATTTATTTATCCATCAAAAGAAGGAATGGTGTATTTAGCCACCGATAGCGGATTGAAAAAATTTAACCCCATCACCCAAACATTTAGCCGCTATAGATTTGATAGAAATATTCCTACCTCTATTACTTCTAATACCGTAACGGCATTGTACGAAGACAAAGATTTATATTTATGGATAGGTACCTATAATGGTGGCTTTAATAGGTTTGATCCGAAAAAAGAAACCTTTAATAGAATACCGTGTAGCTATATGAATGAAAATACAGAGGTGTATTCTATCTTGCCCGATGGTAAAAATAATTTATGGTTAAGCACCAATGTAGGCATTATTAAATACGAAATAGCATCAGGCAATTTTTTATTATTTGATAAAACAGATGGTACAATAAGCAACGAATACAATGCTGGTGCATTTTTTAAAAACAATAAAGGCGAAATATACTATGGTGGGATAAATGGTATTACATTTTTCAATCCCGATAGTATTTCAAACTATAAAAGCGAATTTAAATTAGCTTTTAACAGCGTTACTACCAATAATCAATTGCTACCATTCAAATACGATAGCCTATTCAATCCATCTATTACTTTATTGCCCGAGCAATATAACTTCACAGTTGATTTTACAGCTATCAATTTTATTTCATCAGATAAAATACAATATGCTTATAAATTGATGGGTAGCGATAAAGATTGGGTTTATACAGGTAATAGGCATTTTACTATATTTAATAATCTTAACCCAGGCACTTATTATTTAAAATTTAAAGCATCCATTGTTGAAGGTGTATGGAAAGAAAGCCCTTACACTTTAACCATAATTATAAAGCCTCCTTTTTGGCGTACATGGTGGTTTTATTCATTTGTACTAATGGCAATAATTGCATTAACTTACCTCATAGTTAGCATTAGATTAAAACAAACTGCACATCTTAAAGAGGAAGAAGTAGCTAAGCAAAGCAATAAAATGAAACAGCAGTTTTTGGCTAATATGAGCCACGAAATTCGTACACCTATGAATAGTGTAATTGGGTTTACTGAATTATTAAGCCAAACACAACTTAATAGCGAACAAAGCAATTACTTAAATGCTATTAAAAGTTCGGCAGAAAATTTATTAGTAATTATAAACGATATTTTAGATTTTTCGAAAATTGATTCGGGTAAAGTAGAACTACAAAAAGAAAATGTACAAATTCAAAAAATAATTGACAAAGTTCATTCTACACTTTATTTAAAAGCTAAAGAAAAAGATTTAAAATTTGTAATAGAAAAACTATCAGATGTACCCGATATTATTTACTGTGATGAAGTAAGACTCTATCAAATATTAATCAATCTATTAAACAATGCTATTAAATTTACACACGAAGGTAAAATTGGATTACAAATCATGAAATTGGAAGACCATGACAATCAAGTAAAATTACAATTCAAAATATATGATACTGGTGTAGGAATAGAAAAAGAACAGTTACCCAAAATTTTCAACTCGTTTACGCAAGCCAATATGGACACTTCAAAAAAATATGGTGGTACTGGATTAGGATTGGCAATTACTAAACAATTAATTGAATTATTTGATGGTAAAATATTTGTAGAAAGCGAAATTGGCGAAGGCACTACATTCCATGTCGAAATACCATTTGAGAAAAAAGAAGATAGTTTTTCGGTAGTTCATAAAAAAGAAACAGGCATTCAACCCAAAATGTATCGCAATGGAAAATTAACTACTGGCATGAATCATACTGCCGATAATTTTTCAGAAAATATAACCCCTGTAGAAGAATCAGAAATAAAAAAACTGAATATACTTTTAGCCGAAGACAACCCATTTAATCAACTATTAGCAAAAACAGTTTTGAATAAATATTTTCCTGATGCCATACTTACAGTAGCCAATAATGGCAAACAAGTTTTAGATTTTTTTGAAAAAGGAAAACAATTTGATATAATTTTGATGGATGTACAAATGCCCGAAATGGATGGCTTTGAAACTACTTTAAAAATAAGAGAAGATAAGGCATTTGCCAGCATACCAATTATTGCTTGTACAGCAGGTGTTACCCCCCCCGAAGTACAACAATGTTTTGATTCAGGGATGGATGATTTTTTGGCAAAACCATTTCAGCCTAATGATTTAGTAAACAAGATTAATTTTCATATTCAAAAATCACAAGCAAAAAAAGCAAAATAAATATGACAACCTCAATTTGTAACCTAGAGCAGCTAAGAGCCATGACTGGCGATGACATTTCCATCATGAAAGAATTTATTAAAATGTACTTAAAAGATACTCCTAACCTAGTATCAAAAATACGAGAAGCAAAAACACGTAAATCTTATATTGGGGAAGATAGTGTTGCTTGGTGTTGCCACAAAATGGCACCACAACTTAGCTATATGGGCATGGTATCATGTCACGAAATGATAAAAAGTATTGAAGCTAAATTAAAAGAATTGAATGGCATTTCTTATCCTGAATTAGAATCTGAAATAGATGCTGTAAATGATATTTGTTTGAAAAGTTATCGTGAACTAAATGATTTTTTAAATTCAAACGAATAATAACCCCACCTTACACTTAGTAAAAATTTATTAGGTGTAAAGTAATTTAAAAAATAATCTAAATAAAAAAGCCTCAATAACAAATTATGTTATTGAGGCTTTTACTACTATTTATTAAAAAATTATTTTGATTCGTCAGTTGCTGTATTTTCACCAGCATCATCAGCTTTCTTTTTAGCAGCACCAGCTCTACGAGTACGTTTAGCAGGAGTAGCAACAGTTGTAGCCGAAGCTCCTTTCTTGTTATTAGTACCAATATAAGTAGTATTAAAATCTACTAACTCAATCATTGCAATTTCTGCACTATCTCCTGGGCGAAAACCCATTTTGATAATACGAGTGTAGCCACCTGGACGAGTTGCAATTTTTTCAGAAACCACACCAAATAGTTCTTTTATAGATTCTTTATTTTGCAAATACTTAAACACCATACGACGATTATGTGTGCTATCTGTTTTAGCTCTTGTTAATAATGGTTCTACAAATATTCTTAAAGCTTTTGCCTTAGCTACTGTAGTAACAATACGCTTGTGTTTTATTAATGAATCAGTCATATTAGCCATCAATGCATCTCTATGTGCTTTTGTGCGGCTCAACTGGTTTACTTTTCTTCCGTGTCTCATTTGTAATTATGAATTATGAATTATGAATTATAAACTGTTTGTTGCTTAATTCTAACTCTGTTTTTTAAATTTATTTTCTGTATTTAATCTCAATACTAAATACTTAGTACTAAGTACTTTTCAATTAGTCTTCTAATTTGTATTTTGCTAAATCCATTCCGAAGTGTAAGCCTTTATCAATAACCATTTGCTCAATTTCAGTTAATGATTTTTTACCGAAGTTTCTGAATTTCAATAAGTCATTCATATCGTATCTTACTAATTCGCTTAAGCTATTGATTTTAGCTGTTTTTAAACAGTTGTAAGCACGAACGCTTAAATCTAAATCTTCTAATGGTGTTTTCAATAATTTACGCATATGTAATACAGCATCGTCAACTACTTCATGATGCTCATCAGAAATATCATCAAATGTAATTCTTTCATCACTAATCAACATTAAGTGTTGAATCATAATTCTTGCAGCTTCTTTCACTGCTTCTTCAGGATGAATAGTACCATCAGTTTTAACATCTAGTATTAATTTTTCATAATCAGTACGTTGTTCAACACGAGTATTCTCGATATGATATTTAACGTTTTTAATTGGAGTATGAATAGAATCTATTGAAATTGTACCAATTGGTTGATCTTTAGTTTTATTATCTTCCGCTGGCACGTAACCTCTTCCTTTACCGATAGTTAAATCAATTTGAAAGTTTACAGAAGATTCCATTCTACAAATCAACAATTCAGGATTCATTACTTTAAATGACGTAGTATGCTTTTCAATTACTTCGGCCGCTAATTCTTCTTTTCCCTTTATATTGATAGTAATTTTTTCATTACTTAAATCAGTCTCAACGATCTTTTTTAAGCGAACTTGTTTTAAGTTCAAAACAATTTCAGTTACATCTTCCATAACACCTTTGATAGTGCTAAATTCATGTTCAACGCCTGATATTTTTATAGATGTTATTGCATATCCCTCTAATGAAGACAATAAAATTCTTCTCAAAGAGTTTCCAATTGTTACACCAAATCCAGGTTCTAATGGGCGAAATTCGAAAGTTCCTTCAAAATCTGTTGCCTTGTTTAGAACTATTTTATCTGGTTTTACAAAATTTAAAACAGCCATGTTATTATTTATGATTTATTGATTTAGATTAAATTATTGTCATTGGTTTCTTTCAACATTCTTTATTTAGTTAATGAACCTTTGACTTCTTATTTTGTACTTTATCAATCACTAATCTATTGCAATTACCAATAAATAATGATCAACAAGTTAATTTATTATTTAGAATACAATTCTACAATTAATTGTTCTCTAATATTTTCAGGGATTGCTTCCCGAGTAGCAAAAGCTAAGAAAGTGCCAACCATAGTATCTGGATTCCATTCTAGCCATGGAAAAGCTTTGCCTTTTCCAGCTATAGATCTTTTAATAACTTCCATTTCACGAGCATTTTCAGCTACAGCTACTTTATCACCTGGACGTAAAGTCATCGAAGGAGAACTCATAATTTGTCCGTTAACTGTAATATGTTTATGACCTACTAATTGACGAGCAGCACGACGAGTTGGAGCAATTCCTAAACGGAATACCGTATTATCTAAACGAGCCTCTAATAATATTAATAAGTTTTCACCAGTAACACCATGTTTACGACCAGCCTCATCAAATATTTTACGAAACTGACGTTCTAAAACACCATAGGTATACTTAGCTTTTTGTTTTTCTTTTAATTGAATTGCATATTCACTTTGTTGCTTTTTCTTACGCATGATACCATGCATACCACTCGGATAATTTTTTCTTTCTAATGCCTTATCTGCACCAAAAATGGGTTCACCGAAATTACGAGCTATTTTTGAACTTGGTCCTGTATAACGAGCCATTGACTTTTGTTATTTATTAATTGTTATTTGTAATTAGTTATTGGTTTCATTAGCATGTTAGCTAATCAGCAAATTATTAAACTCTTCTACCTTTTGGTGGACGACAACCATTATGAGGCATTGGTGTAATGTCACGAATAATACTAACTTCTATTCCTGATTGGCTGATAGCTCTTATAGCGCTTTCTCTGCCCGAACCCGGACCTTTAACCATTACTTCGCAACGACGCATACCTGCATCAAATGCAACTTTTGCACAATCAGATGCAGCCATTTGCGCAGCGTAGGGTGTATTTTTTTTAGATCCTTTAAAACCCATTTTACCAGCAGAAGACCACGAAACAACTTGACCACCTTTATTGGTTAATGAAATAATGATATTATTAAATGTAGCTTGAATATGAGCCACACCTTCTGGTTCGGCTTTTACATTTTTTTTCTTTACTACTTTTTTTCCGGCTCCAGAGCCAGCTGATTGCTTTGCCATTTGTTTAGTTTATTGTTTTTGATTTTTGTTTGATAAATATATCAAGCATTTCAATTTTATTTTTTTGAGCGTTAATCATCATAAATTGATAAAATAATTTAACAATTATGAACTATCTACCTAATTATTATTTAGTAGGTGCCTTTTTCTTGCCAGCCACTGTTTTACGTTTACCTTTACGTGTACGGCTATTAGTACGAGTGCGTTGACCACGTAAAGGTAATCCTTTACGATGACGTACACCACGATAAGAACCAATATCCATTAAACGCTTAATGTTCAATTGAATTTCAGAACGTAACGAACCTTCAACTTTCCACTCATTTGTAATAATAGTACGAAGTTTATTTAATTCATCATCGTTCCAATCTTTTACTTTTTTTTGAGTGTCGATACCAGCTTGGTTTAATATTTTTTTTGCGCCACTTCTACCTACGCCAAATAAGTATCCTAAACCAACTTCACCGATTTTATTTTTTGGTAAATCTACACCTGCTATACGAGCCATGTTTTACTATTGTTTTGTTATTCGTTAATTGTTAATTGTTGTTTCAATTAGCAAATTAGCCTTATCTAGCTAATCAGCAAATCGTTTACCCTTGACGTTGTTTAAAACGTGGATTTTTTTTGTTGATGATATACAATCTTCCTTTACGACGAACGATTTTGCAATCTTCGCTTCTTTTTTTAATTGATGCTCTTACTCTCATTTTTATTTACGGTTTATTTATTTATGATGACGATTTATTCGCCTATCTTAATTTTTTATTCTACAATTACATTATGGGTAATTGAACAATATTTGTTTTATTTGTAACGAAATATAATTCTTCCTCTTGTTAAATCATAGGGCGACATTTCAATTTGCACTCTATCGCCAGGTAAAATTCTAATGTAATTCATTCTCATTTTACCCGATATTGTAGCCAAAACAGAATGCCCGTTTTCTAATCTTACTCGAAACATTGCATTACTGTTTGCATCTTCAATAACTCCATCTTGCTTAATTACGTCTTGTTTAGCCATTTATATTTAGTAGTACCTACTATTCAAATTTTTGTTTTTTCTTTCCTCAATTTCAATCCTCTCGAACGAACTTAAAATATCTGGACCATTTTTTCTAATCGCAATGGTGTGTTCGTAATGAGCTGATGGTTTTCCATCTTTAGTTACATAAGTCCAATCATCACTCAATATTTTCACATCTTTCTTTCCCAAATTAATCATCGGTTCAATAGCTATAACTAAACCCTCTAATATTTTCTTACCACTTCCCTTTCTTCCTGTATTGGGTACTTGGGGTTCTTCGTGTAAAGATCTTCCAACCCCATGACCAACTAATTCAGTAACAATACCATATCCTTTTGTTAAACAATGTTGTTGAACTGCAAAGCTAATATCTCCTATTCGATTATTCACTATTGCAGCATCAATTCCTTTATATAAACTTTCTTTTGTTGTTTTTAAAAGTTGTAATGTTTCGTTTTTTATTTCTCCTAATGCAAAAGTATATGCTGAATCGCCAATGAATTCATTTAATAATACACCAACATCAATCGTAACAATATCTCCATCTTTTATCTCTCTTTTTCCAGGTAAACCATGCACCACTTCTTCATTAACACTAATGCAAGCAGATGCTGGAAAATCATGATACCCTTTAAAGATAGGATATCCACCAAAATCAGAAATGAATTCAAATATTGATTTATCAATCCATTCAGTTGTTAATCCTGGCTTCAGAATACTAGCTACATAAGCCAATGTATCAGAAACATGCAAAGAACTTTTTCTTATTAATTCAATCTCATCATTTGTCTTATAAATAATCTTATCGCTCATTTTCAATTAATAGTAAATCACTAAATTAGCCTTGTCCAACCGAAACTGCTGAATTTGCAGGAGTTCTTCCTTTAATTCTACCCGTTTTCATTAATCCATCATAGTGACGCATCAATAGATGACTTTCTACTTGTTGTAAAGTATCCAAAATAGTACCTACCATAATTAGGATAGATGTTCCGCCAAAGAAACTAGCAAACTGACTATTAATTTTAATTAATCCTGCAAATGCTGGAAGAATAGCTACAAATGCTAAAAATACTGATCCTGGTAAAGTTATACGACTCATAATTGTATCAATATAACTTGCAGTACTTTTTCCAGGTTTTACACCTGGAATAAATCCACCATTTTTTTTCATTTCATCAGCCATCATTTGTGGATTAACAATCAATGCTGTATAAAAATATGTGAATACTACAACTAAAAAACCGAAAAGTAAACTATGAGTAATCGAAGTATATTGAGCTAAATTGTATAAAAAACCACTTGTTTTATCTGGGAAAGCTTGAAGAATCAAAGCTGGAACAAACATAATTGCCTGTGCAAAAATGATAGGCATTACACCAGCAGCATTAACTTTTAAAGGTAAATATTGACGAACACCACCATATTGTTTGTTCCCAATAATTCTTTTAGCATATTGAATTGGAATTTTCCTTGTTCCTTGAACTAATAATACAATGAAGAATACAATACCCACTAAGAATAAAATCTCCATTAAGAATGTTATCATTCCACCACCACCAGCTGCAATTCTACCTTGAAACTCTGATAATAAAGCACCAGGAAAACGAGCCATAATACCAATCATAATCAATAAACTTACACCATTTCCAATTCCTTTATCTGTAATTTTTTCTCCCATCCATAAACAGAACATAGTCCCAGCTGTTAAAATTACCATAGTAGATATTCTAAATAACGCTGGATTTATTAAAATTCCACCTTCAGGAACTTGCGAATTCAAGTAAGTAACATAAGCTACAGATTGAAACATGGTAATAATGATAGTAAAAATTCTAGTGTATTGGTTAATTTTTCTTCTTCCGCTTTCACCTTCACGTTGCATCTTTTGGAAAGAAGGTATAGCCATACTCAATAATTGCACTGCAATTGAAGCACTGATATATGGCATAATTCCTAATGCAAAAATTGAAGCTCTAGCAAAAGAACCACCAACAAACAAGTTGAATAATCCTAATAAGCCACTTGAACCTTTATCAGAAAATTTAGTTAAGGCTGCTGGATCAATGCCAGGCAGTACTAGGTAGGTTCCAAAACGGAAAATCAACACCAACAGTAAAGTGGTGATGATTCTACTACGAAGTTCTTCAATAGCCCAGATGTTTTTTATGGTTTCAATGAATCGTTTCATGTATAAATTTAGATGGTTTCTGCTTTTCCGCCTTTAGCTTCAATAGATTGTTTAGCTTTTTCGCTGTATGCATGGGCTTTTACATTAACTGTAGTATTTAATTCGCCATGACCTAAGATTTTAATTCTATCTTTTTTACTAGCTAATTTATTTTTAACTAAGAAATCTAAATTAATTTCGTTAGAAGAAAACTTTACAGCAATATCAGATAATGAACTCAAGTTGAAAACTCTAAATTCAATTCTATTTAAGTTTTTAAACCCACGTTTAGGCAAACGGCGTTGTATTGGAGTTTGACCACCTTCATGACCACGTTTTACGTTGTAACCAGCACGTGATTGAGCACCTTTATTACCTGCAGTTGAAGTTCCGCCATGACCACTACCTTCACCACGACCAATTCTTTTTTCTCTATGTGTAGCACCTTTAGCAGGTTTTAATGTATGTAAATTCATTTTAATTATAAATAATTATGTTCTTAAATTAATAATTTGTTATCCTACTTTTACCAAGTGAGATATTTTTTTTACCATTCCTAAAATTTGTGGAGTTGCATTATGCTCAACAGTACGATGCATTTTTGTAATTCCTAAAGCTTTTAAAGTTGCTTTTTGATCAAATTTTCTATCAATTCCACTTTTTACTTGTGTTATTTTTATCTTCTCCATTTTTATCTTATTTTTAAAATTAACCGTTAAAAACTTTACTCATTAAAATAGTTCTATTGTTAGCAACAGTTAGTGGGTCACGTAATTGCGACAATGCATTAACAGTAGCTTTTACAACGTTATGTGGATTTGATGAACCTAAAGATTTTGCTAATACATCTGTAATACCAGCACTCTCTAAAACAGCTCTCATTGCACCACCAGCTATTACACCTGTACCATGAGAAGCTGGTGCAATACGCACCCGACCAGCACCAAATTTACCTAATTGTTCGTGTGGAATAGTTCCTTTTAAAATCGGAACCTTTACTAAATTTTTTTTAGCATCTTCAGTAGCTTTTGTAATAGCTTCGCTAACTTCACGAGCTTTACCTAAACCATGACCTACTACTCCATTCCCGTCTCCAACTACTACCAAAGCAGAGAAAGTAAATGTACGACCACCTTTAGTTACTTTTGTAACACGACCTACATTAACTAATTTTTCCTTTAATTCTAATTCGCTAGTTCTTACGCGTTGAATATTTGCTGACATGTAATTAATTTCTTTTTGTTGAATTGTTAAAATTAAAATTGTAATCCACCTTCACGAGCACCTTCGGCAACCGCTTTTACTCTTCCATGATAGATAAATCCATTTCTATCAAACACAACAGATTTAATACCGGCAGCTACTGCCTTTTCAGCTATCGCTTTACCAACCAATTTACTTAATTCAGATTTAGTACCTTTATTTGAAATCAAATTTTTATCTGTTGATGAAACTCCCATTAATGTTCTTGACGAACTATCGTCAATAATTTGAGCAT
Organism: Bacteroidota bacterium; assembly: GCA_046051225.1. Taxonomy (GTDB): domain Bacteria; phylum Bacteroidota; class Bacteroidia; order Chitinophagales; family CAIODY01; genus CAIODY01. The sequence goes on from JBJOOR010000016.1 coordinate 52,077, forward strand.
ACATAGCAGTATTACTTCTAAACACACATAAACGTGGGCGTTCAGTAGTGCCAGTCAATTTAATACGACTGCTCAATTTAATTTTTTCTCTTCTTGTTCTATTGTGATAGATTTTCATTTTTTTTATTTTTGCCGTAATTCAAAACTTGCAAATTACGAATTATTACATTGTTTATTTACCAGCTGTTTTACCAGCTTTTCTTCTTAATTGCTCACCAACAAATTTAATACCCTTTCCTTTGTAAGGCTCTGGCTTACGGAAACTTCTAATTTTAGCAGCAATAGCACCTAACAATTCTTTATCATGACTCTCTAAAGTTACAATTGGATTACTTCCTTTTTCTGTAACAGCAGAAACCTTAATTTCTTTAGGTAATTGAATAATAATATTATGAGAATATCCAACAGCTAAATCTAAATTTTGACCAGTTGCAGCAGCTTTAAAACCTACACCTACTAGTTCCATTTTTGCAGTATAGCCATCCGTTACACCTTTTACCATATTAGCAATTAATGCTCTATATAAGCCATGTAATGATTTATGACGTTTTTGATTACTAGGACGTTCTACCAAAATTTCAGAACCTGTAATTTTGATAGCAATATCAGAATCAACTTTTCTTGTTAATTCGCCCTTAGGGCCTTTAACTGTAACCACATTGTTTGAAGCAACTGTAAGTGTTACTCCTTTTGGTAATTCAACGGGTTGTTTTCCTATTCTTGACATTTGTAATTAGTTATTAGTTAATTGTTTTGAGTGATATACACACACTCTTTCACTTTTTAGAAAATATGGCACAACACTTCGCCACCTACATTTTGAGCTTTAGCCTCTTTATCAGTCATTACACCTTTGGATGTAGAAACGATAGCAATACCTAAACCGTTTTTCACTCTTTTAATTTCTTTTGACCCTGAATACTTACGTAAACCTGGGCGACTTTCACGTTCGATTTCTCTAATAGCTGGTAATTTTGTAGCTGCATCATATTTTAATGCAATTTTTATTACGCCTTGTTTGTTGTCAGAATCTTGAAAAACATATTTCAAAATATATCCTTTTTGGTATAAGATTTCAGTCATCTTCTTTTTTAAGTTAGATGCAGGTATTTCGACAATGCGATGACGAGCCATTTGTGCATTGCGAATACGTGTAAGGAAATCTGAAATTGGATCTGTATTCATTTATTTTTTTATCTATTGATTTTAATAATTTGTTTGTGTTAAACATCAATCTACAATTACCATGATGCTTTTTTCAATCCTGGAATCTTTCCGTTCATTGCTAATTCTCGAAGTTTATTACGACACACACCGAAATAACGTGAATAAGCACGTGGTCTACCAGTTAATTGACAACGATTACGTAAACGTGTTTTTGATGAATTTCTTGGCATTTTATCTAATGCTTCAAAATCACCAGCTGCCTTTGCCGCAGTTCTACGATCTGCGTATAAAACAACCATTTTTTCTCTTTTGCGTTGACGAGCTTTTACTGAACTTTTAGCCATTTAAATTATTTATATTAGTTCTTTAATTAAAATTTAGTCTTTTTTGAAAGGCATACCCATTTCATGCAACAAACTTTTGGCTTCCTCATCATTTGTAGCAGTAGTAACAATAGTAATATCCATACCATTCATTTTACTTACTTTATCAATATCAATCTCTGGAAATATTATTTGTTCAGTTACACCTAAAGTATAGTTACCTCTACCATCAAAACTTTTATCGTTGATACCTTTAAAATCACGAACACGAGGTAATGATACAGAAATTAATCTATCCAAAAATTCATACATTTTTTCGCCCCTTAAAGTTACTCGAATTCCAATTGGAGTTCCAGTACGCAATTTGAAGTTAGAAATATCTTTACGTGATTTTGAAGTTACTGCTCTTTGACCTGTAATAGTTGTCATTTCTTCTACAGCAATATCAATCAATTTTTTATCTCCAGCAATTTTACCTAAACCTTGGTTTAAGCAAATTTTTTCGATACGAGGCACTTGCATAATACTTTTGTAGCTATGCTTTTTCATTAATGAAGGAATTACTTCTTTCGAATATTTATCCTTTAAACGTGGAGTGTATTTCATCTCTTTGTTTTAATTTTTTTTGTTATTACTTAATTACTTCTCCTGTTTTTTTAGCAAAACGAACTAATTTGCCATCAACCAATTTACGACCTATACGTGTTGGTTTACCACCTACCATTACCATTAATTTACAAATGGCAATTGGAGCTTCTTTTTTAATTATACCTCCTTGAGTATTTTGGGCATTTGGTTTTGTATGGCGGCTAACAATGTTAACACCTTCTACAATAGCCCTACTCTCTTTTGGCATAACCTCAATTACTCTACCAGTTTTACCTTTACTATTTCCGCTTAATACTTTTACAGTATCGCCTTTTTTTATGTGTAATTTCATGTTGTTGAAACTTTCTTTTTTAAATTATAACACTTCAGGTGCTAATGAAACTATTTTCATGTATGACTTCTCACGTAATTCACGAGCTACTGGTCCAAAAATACGAGTACCACGAGGTTCATCTTGAGCATTTAACAATACTACAGCATTGTCATCAAAGAAAATATAACTACCATCTTTACGACGGAATTTTTTTGCCACTCGAACAATAACTGCTTTTGACACTGTTCCTTTTTTAACGCCGCCATTAGGTAAAGCATCCTTTACTGATACTACAATCATATCGCCTAAAGAAGCATATCGTTGACCGCTGTTTCCTAATACACGGATACACAAAACTTCTTTTGCGCCGCTATTATCAGCTACTCTCAAACGTGTTTCTGTTTGTATCATTTTTTATTAAAAATTTATTTTAAACTTTTAGACTTATTAAAATTATTTCGCTTTTTCTACAACTTCTACCAATCTCCAACGCTTTAACTTGCTTATTGGTCTAGTTTCCATAATCTTCACCGTATCTCCAATGCCGCATTCATTTTTTTCATCATGCGCATGAAATTTTTTAGATTGTTTAAGGAACTTGCCATACTTAGCATGTTTTACTTTTTTCTCAATCATTACGGTAATTGATTTGTCCATTTTGTTGCTGGTTACAATTCCAACTCTTATTTTCCGTAAGTTTCTTTCTACTGTTGACATGTATAGATAATTTTCTGTTATTTGAAATTTATTAAGCTTTACTACGTGAATTAAATTCAGTCATATAACGAGCAATATTTCTACGAGTGATTCTAATACTCATAGGATTTTCGATTTGAGATACTTTATGATTAAACTCTAATCTTTTTAACAATGCTTTGTCTTCTGCTATATGAGTTTGCAAATCTGCAATACTTAAAGCTTTAACGTCAATTTTATTTTTTGCCATTTTTAAATTATGGTTATTTTCTTTTAAATTTATTCTACGTAATCAGGGCGAACCATGAATTTTGTTAATACAGGCAATTTTTGCGCTGCCAAAGCTAATGCTTCTTTTGCAGTTTTCATAGAAACTCCATCAGCTTCGAATAAAATTCTTCCTGGGCTTACAGTTGCAACCCATAATTCAGGATTGCCTTTACCTTTACCCATACGAACTTCTGCTGGTTTTTTAGTTACTGATTTATCTGGAAAGATTCTTATCCAAACATTTCCCTCACGTTTCATGTGACGAGTTAAAGCAACACGAGCTGCTTCAATTTGGCGATCTGTAATCCAAGCAGTATCTAATGATTTCAAAGCAAATGAACCGAAAGAAATAGTGGCTCCACGTTTAGTGTTTCCTTTCATTCTTCCTTTCTGTTGCTTACGATATTTTACTTTTTTAGGCTGTAACATTTTTATATGTTATTTGTTATTCTGTGTTATTGAATTTTTTCTAACTGAATTTAACTTATCTTTTTCCACCACTTCTTCTGTCACCACTTCCGCCGCTATTACCACCTCTTCTATCTGAACCACCACCTGCATTCGGACGACGATCACCACCACCCCTTCTATCACCTCTATCAAAACTGCCCCTTCTTTCAGAATTTTCATTTCCGCCTGTGAAATTATTGTCTGCTTTAGTTCCAAAGTTCATATTCAAATCACGTTTACCATAAACATCACCACGACAAACCCAAACTTTTACACCAATTATACCATAAACAGTTAAAGCTTCTGCTTGAGCATAATCCACATCTGCACGAAAAGTATGTAAAGGTACACGACCATGTTTCATTTCCTCGGTACGAGCAATTTCAGCACCAGCTAAACGACCACCGCATTTAATTTTAATTCCTTCAGCTCCCATTCTCATTGAACTTTGGATAGACATTTTCATGGCTCTTTTAAAATTTATTCGGCTCTCTATCTGACGAGCAATTGTATCTGCTATGATTGCTGCATCCATTTCTGGACGACGAATTTCAACAATATTAATTTGAACATCCTTAGAGGTAACTTTTTTCAACTCCTCTTTAATTCTATCCACTTCTCCACCACCTTTACCAATAATAATCCCAGGACGTGAAGTATGAACTGTAATAATTAAACGTTTTAATGTACGTTCAATTACTAATTTAGATATTCCACCTTTTTGAATACGAGCTTTAATATAATTTCTGATTTTATCATCTTCAATTAATTTTTCAGCAAAATCTTTTTTACTTCCGTACCAGCTGGATTCCCACCCACGAATAATTCCTAAACGGTTACCTATCGGATTGGCTTTCTGACCCATTTATTTCAGTTATTTAAGTTAAATTATTTTTTATTTGTTTTTTCTGTGTCAACAGCTTTGCTATCAACCACTAATGTAACATGATTTGAACGTTTGCGCAAGCGATACATTCTACCTTGAGGAGCATTCAAATATCTTTTAATTGTTACACCTTGATCAACCATAATAGTTTTTACATACAAATTACTATCTTCTGGACGCATACCTTCATTCTTTTGTTTCCAATTATCAATAGCGCTCAACAACAATTTATACATAGGAATAGTTGGCGCTTTTTTATTGTATTGTAACATACCTAAAGCTTGTTCAACTTGTTTTCCACGAATTAAATCAGCTACCAATCTCATTTTACGAGTTGATGTAGGTTGATTTCTTAATTTAGCAACTGCTTCCATTTTATTTAGCAATAAATCTTTTAATAATTAATTATTTGTTACCTGCCGCATGGCTTCTGAAATTACGTGTTGGGGCAAATTCACCTAATTTATGACCTACCATCATTTCAGATACATAAATTGGAATAAATTTATTTCCATTATGCACTGCAAATGTGTGACCTACAAATTCAGGTGTAATCATACTTCTCCTGCTCCAAGTCTTGATTACTGCTTTTTTTGCTCCTTCAACATTCATCTTATCAATTTTTCCTTGCAAATTGTGATCAACGTAAGGTCCTTTTTTTATCGAACGTGCCATTTTATATTTTTTTTTGTTTTTAATTCTTCTTTTGAAGAAGAACAAGTTAACTACTTGATTTTAAATTAATTAAACTGATAATTTTTTACCGTTTTTACGAGTAATAATAAAACGATTAGTTGGATTTTTAGGACGACGTGTTTTATATCCTTTCGATTTAATATTAGTACGAGAACGCGGATGTCCGCCTGAAGCTTTACCTTCACCACCACCCATTGGATGATCAACTGGATTCATCGCTACAGCTCTTGTTCTTGGCTTAATACCTCTCCAACGATTTCTACCTGCTTTGCCCATTTGCTGTAAGCTATGGTCAGGATTTGAAGTTGAACCAATTGTTGCTTGGCATTCCATTAAAATCATACGAGTTTCACCTGAAGGCAATTTTACCGTAGCATATCTAACATCTTTAGCCGCTAACTGACCGTAAGTACCAGCGCTTCTTGCAATTGCACCACCTTTACCTGGTTGTAATTCAATATTATGAATTACAGAACCTAATGGAATACTTTTTATTTTCATTGCATTACCAACCTCTGGTGTTGCGGTATCACCGCTCATAAGTTTTGCACCAACTTTTAATCCATCAGGGGCAATGATATATTTCTTATCTCCATCTTTATAGTTTAACAGAGCTATAAATGCTGAACGATTTGGATCATATTCAATTGTCTGAACGATAGCAGGAACACCATGCTTAGTACGCTTGAAATCAATGATACGATATAATTTTTTATGTCCACCACCAATATAACGCATCGTTCTGCGTCCTTGCGCATTACGACCTCCCGACTTAGAAATAAATTCTGTTAATGATTTTTCGGGTGCAGATTTGCTTACAGTAACTTCCGCATAAGCATTTCCTATGCGATGACGAGTTCCAGCTGTGATTGGTTTATATTTTTTTAAAGCCATTTTGTTTGCTTTATACTTGTTTTGTTAAATTATATATTTGCGTAAAAATCAATACTATCTGTTTTTGAAACAGTAACGATTGCTTTTTTGTAAGAAGGTTTTCCTCCTACTGTTAATCCTTTTTTGGTATAACGTGTTTTTGTTTTACCTGGAATTATTGCTGTATTAACTGCTTCAACTGTTACGTTGTACATTTTTTCAACAGCTTGTTTAATTTGCAATTTATTTGCGTCTTTATTTACAACAAAACCATAACGATGTGCTGTTTCAGCAAGTTTTGTCATTTTTTCTGTAACCAACGGACGAACTAATATTTCCATTTTATTTATCTTTTATCTATTTGCTTTAGCAAATTTTAGTTTAATGATTCTTCTATTTTTTTAACTGCAGCTACTGTTAAGATTAGCTTATCTGCATTCAACAATGAATAGGCATTCATATTATCAGCAGTTGTAGTAGCTGTTCTTTCAATATTTCTTGCAGATAATGTAATATTTTTGGTAGACTCTCCTAAAACCATTAAAGTTTTAGTATCACTTAATTTCAAATTAGCCAAAAATTGAAGATATTGCTTAGTTTTAGGCGTTTCGAAATCAAAATCTTCTACTATACAAATATTGTTTTCTTTAGCTTTAGCTGATAATACTGAAATTTTTGCTAAATCTTTTACTTTACTATTTAATTTAAAACGATAATCACGTGGTAAAGGACCAAAAGCTCTTGGGCCACCCGGATATTGAATATTTTTGATAGAACCCTTACGGCTACCACCTGTTCCTTTTTGTTTGTGTAATTTTTTTGTAGAACCGCTTACTGTAGAACGTGTTAATGTGCTATGAGTACCTTGGCGTTGATTAGCTAAATATTGCTTAACACTTAAATATACAACATGTTCATTCGGTTCTGCACCGAAAATAGAATCATTTAATGTGATTTCTTTCCCTGTTGATTTTCCTTCTTTATTTAATATTTCTAATTTCATGATTGCTGATGTTAAATTTGCTTAGGTTATTTTTGATTAATTTTTTTCAATTACTACAAAAGTGCCTTTCGAGCCAGGAATGGCACCGCTGATAACCATTAAATTTTGTTCTGGAAAAATCTTAACTACTTTAAGATTTTTTGTTTTAACACGATTGCCACCCATTCTGCCTGCCATTCGCATACCTTTCATTACACGTGAAGCGTCAGATGAGTTACCTAAAGAACCTGGCGCACGACTTCTATCATGCTGACCATGTGTTGCCTGACCAACACCGCTGAATCCATGACGTTTTACTACGCCTTGAAAACCACGACCTTTAGTTTTTGAAATAATGTTAATTTTTTCGCCTTCGGCAAACATAGTAGAATCCACAACTTCTCCTAATGCTTTTTGCATATCGGCGTTGCGAACTTCATATATATATCTTTTGGGGGCTGTATTAGCTTTACTAAAATGACCTTTGGCACCTGCTGAAGTAGATTTTTCTTTCTTATTGCCAAAGCCTAATTGGAGAGCATTGTAACCATCGGTTTCAATGGTTTTAACTTGTGTAACTACACACGGACCAGCTTCAATTACAGTGCATGCAATGTTTTTTCCTGCTGCATCAAAAATGCTGGTCATACCAATCTTCTTTCCTAAAATTGCTTTCATTCTATTCTTTAATTATTAGAATTATATTTTTTGTTGGTTCATCGATCAACTAAACGAACATTTGTTTGCTGACTTAAACCGTTTTTTATGATTTGAAAATTTGTTTCGTTTGATTTAATCAAACCTCTTTATTTTCTTATCACCCTAAAACCTTGTAAAATAAGCCTATTTAAAGGCTTTAATTTATCTTACCCGTTTTTTGGGACTGCAAAGGTAACACAACTTCTAATAAAACCAAATCTATTTTAAAATATTTTTTAACTATTTGTTATTAATGGCTGAAAGACTTATGATTGCTGCATTTTAATTTATTAATATCTAAATGTTTTTAATCGTTCTTTAAATTGTTTGGTTAATACGTCGGTACCTCTTTGATAGGTATAAAATTCTGTTGGCTTTTTTTCATCAGGGGTAACTTTGCGTTTTACGGGTTCAATTTTATTGATGGTTTCATTAAATCCATCATTACTACTATTCAATTGTAACACATGTCCACGATACATCCAACAATTCCAGTCAGCTTCGCTAGCTTCAAAATAAATATTAAAAAAATCATCGCCGCGTTTACCGCCAAACTCCATGTATGCATAAATCTTTTTCCCAAAAAATGTTTCATTCATATTTAAAATGCCCACAGCGCAATTGCCTTTCCAGCTTGCTGAAAATGGATCGTACATCAATTTCACATCGGTAAATGTAATATTGAAAGGTGTATTTTTTGGATACTCAAGTTTAGGTGTTTCGGCAGTTTCATCTGTTTGTTCTTTTATTGCTTTAAAAGCTTTTGTTACTTCTTTTGGTGTTAAGTATTCGCTAAATGCTTTTTCGTAAAATTGTAAATTCTTTTTGTAATCAATTGCATCTTTATCAGCTAATAAATCTACTTGCTCTTTTACTAAAATATTAAATAAATCTTTATTAAAATCAATCTTTAAGCCTATTACAGCGTTCATTACCATTGAGTTTTTATTCAAATCATAAGTAGCATTTCCAGCAGCTACTATTTTAATTCCAGGATAATTATATCCTAAATTAAATTTACCATCGCAATACATTTTATTAGTGTTATCATTAAATCTTACAAAATCGCCTGTATTAGATTCACCACGTATTTTTGTACCCAAACCATACGTTAAATCGTTGGTAATTTTATTGTATTCTAATGTGCCTTGAGGTACAAAAATTTGGGCATCGCTAGGCGAACTAGCTGAAGCAAAAATAGCTGGATAAACACCTATTGAATCATAAGTACTTCTTAGTATTCCAAAATAAATAGGATTGCCTTTTTCATTTTTAGCATTTACTACATTGAATGTTCCCGAGTCGGCTTTGATTACTGAATTTAGAGTAAACCATTCAGTAGGAATTGTTGTACTTTTTAATTTTAATCGAGCAAATCCATCTAGCGAAGGGTCACGTTCGGCGGCATTAAATTTAAAATATCCTTTAAAATTCATTTTTGAATTTAAAGCAAAGTTGTTTTCTTCTTTAATGTTTGAAAAACCCATGCTAATGATTTTGCCCTTGTGTTCATCCATTGTTAATGTATCTACCAACAATACTTGTTTGCCCGTAATTTTACTATTAAAATCATATTTAGCATCGGTACATAAGTAATTATTGCGACTAAATATCTTTACTGTGGCATCATAAATACTATGATATTGATTTATAGAATCGCATTGAATTTTGGCCTTGTGCAAAGTTTGCATTACAGCTTTGGGTTCAATAAATACTTGTCCGCTATCGGGCATTATTCTAGAATCGCCACTGTTTATGTATGGTATGCCTGTTACATTTAGCATAAAATTTGATAAATTATATCTTGCATTTTTGCCTACAAATTTCAATCCCTTTTGCTCGGCATTTTGCGATAAGAAAATGGCAGTATCGCCTGGGGGGCTAATGAAATCGAGCAATTTTTTATCCATATCCCAATGAAATTGATTGATTGAAGTAATGTATTGGTTATACACAAAATTAGAAGCTAACTCTTTAGTATTAGATATAAAATCGCCGCTACGTTTTTCGAAATCAATTTTACTGTTTACATCTGGTGCTTTAAATGCAATATTACCATCTGATGTTTTAATCTGAATACCTGATGTATCAGCATTTACATGCTTTTTACCATACATCATTAAGGTGCTTGATAAGAAAGCTTCAGGCCAATCCAAACTACCATAGCCTGTCATTCCTTTTGATGAAATTATTAACCCTCCTTTGTGTTTGGCAATATTGCCAAACATATTAAACGGTGTGGTATCCATTTTAACTTCCATTCTGTCAGCGGCTGGTTCCCAATGTGTAAATACATTAGTATTAGTAGCAGATGGAAATTCAATTGGCGATGAAGTTTCATCTTGGTTAAATGTTTCTACTTTAGCATTTAATGAATCGGGGGTAAACAAAATTTGTGTTGAATTTTGTTTACTTGCTTGAAATTGAAATTCGCCCGAACCTTGCAAGCCTGCATTGCTTAACGAAATGCCACCTACATAATTTCCCTTATCGGCATATAATGGAAAACCAGTGGATGGTGTATTGGTTTTAAAACCTAATGAGTAATCATTTTGTAAGGTTAATGTTTCTTCAAATTCAGGAAACACACCACCCGAATTCATAGTGCCTGAAAAATGAACCTGGTCTTTTGTAAATGTATTTAAACTATCCATTTCAAATGGATTTAGCTTAAAATAAAATTTCTTTTTATCGTATGCATGATGATGTATTTTTTCATCATCATAATAAGTAAAAGTGGTATTGGTACAAATCAACTTTGGAAAGGCTGGTAATTTTACACGAGTGGATTTATTGAACGGACCATCAATTAATAAATCACCTGTGATGCCACAAATAAAAGTTCCGGTTCGGCGCAATAGCTCATGCACTCCGTCTGCATCTACTTTTCCTGTTCCTAAATAAATCATCATTGAATCGGCAGTGGTAATACTTACTTTAAATTTTGCATAATCAAATGCAAAATTTCTTCCTAAAAAATCTACATGACCGCCATAAAACGAGCCGCTAAAATCCATGTCTCTATTTTTTTTCATGGTTATTTTTCCATGGTTTGGAAAAATGGTTACTTGATTTGAATCGCTTAGGTTAAATTGTTTTACCCCATCTATTTCAATATTATTATTAGTTAAATCTATTTGTGCTGCCCTGCCATTAGCACTTTCTGATTTTATTTTAATATTATCAAAATCAACAAATTTTTTATTGGCTTTTACATAAGTAGCACCTTTGTCTTTTAATGTTACTAAATGTTTGTATTCACTATAAAATATAAAGCCTTCTTCTGTTAGGTTGTATAAGGTTCTTTTGATAGTACCTTCGTCATAATTCGGGTTCATTTGTTTGGCTATTGTTTCAGCATCTACTTCGTTGGTTTTATTTTTATCGCAATAAGCTACAATTACAAGCAGTGGATTAAAATCTGCCACATTCATATATTTCTCTAATCTATTTTTTTCAAAATAATTAAATGATTCAAATGCTGCAGGTATTTTACCTGCTGCCGTTATCATTACAAAATTAATTTTTGTACTATCAATACACCATACAACGGCTTCAGCATTAGATTCGGTTTTGTGGTAAGAATCTACAAATGAAATTTTTGCTATTCCCATTTCACCACGAGATAATTTTAAAATTCTATTATTAATTGAAAACCGCAATTCGCAACCAGGATGAAAAATAGAATCTTTATCAATCAATATTTTTGCGATGGCATTATTAGATAATATTTCTTCACCTTTTTTTATAACAAATTCTTGAGATGTGGCTATTGCCACCAATTGGTCTTTTGTGTTATAAAATTTCATCTCGGCAGCTTTGCCATTCACACCCGTGCCTATTACACGGTTGCCTGCTATACCAAAACCACCCTTATATTTTACACCTTTTGCTATATCTTGTAGTTCGTAATAACCCGAAGAGGCAAATTTAGGATAGCTGCCATTAGGCGTACCAAGTTTACGATTCGATATTCTATCAGTAAGTTTGCCTATTAATGGGGCTGATAAATATTGTGTATGAGTAAGTTTTGCCGAATCTATTATCAAATCAGATTTATTAGCATCTAGTACAAATTTATTAAAGGTGCAATATACTACTGATTCATTTACACCAGCCTTTTGCCAATCAATTACACCTGCATTACCTATAAATTTTTCTTTTAAAATAAGCCATACACCCGATGTGTTTTTTATTGTAATAGTATCGCCAATACCTACTACTATCAAGTTGCATTTTCGATACACCATTTTTGGTTCGTTATCATATATTAATTCATAATTTTCGCTTTCGCAATGCCACACAAATCCACCATTTTCTTTTAAGCTACCATTGGCAAAATATACTTTCGAGAAATTCATCATGGCGTTGTAATCTTTTAGTACGCCATTTTTCTGTCCTTTTATCACATCTGGTATCATCTCATTCCATTTTGCAAATAGTCCTGCATCGCCTTTGGCTGCTGCATAAGCTAATACAGCTGTAATATACTGAATATATTGTGGGGCATGATAATGTACATCATCTAATAAATTACATATATCTGCTACTTGGTGTAATTTATCATTGGATAAACCATTTTGTTTTTCAACTACTTTCTCCCAATCATCTGCTAATTGCTTGTTGTTTTCATTTAAATATTTTTTCATTTGTTTACCAAACTCCATCATATCTTTTGATGAAAATTTTTCAACTTTTGGTTTTTGTGCAATTACTGTTATAGATAGTAAAATAAATAGAAGGCAGAATACAAATTGTTTACTCATAATATTGATTTGGCTGTGTATACGCAAAGAAAGAAAGTTTATCTGTTAATGATTCATTATTAATTTTATCTACCTAAAAAGATATTCACTATTAAATGTAAAATGTTGAGAAAATATTGCTGTTGGATTGCTTATCATTGTCGTTTTACTATCTTAATTTTATCAAAAAATTATTATGTCGATACTCATAAAAAACATTCGCCAATTAATTGGAATATCTGAAAAAGGAAATACGCTCTTAAAAGGCAAAATGATGAAAGAATTAGCAATTATTGAAAATGCTTTTTTGTATACTGAAAATGGTTTGATAAAGTTTTATGGCACAATGAATGAACTTGAAGATTCATATTACAATTCCGATAAAATAATAGATGCAACTGGTTGTGTTGTTTTACCTGGATGGATAGATAGCCATACACACCTAGTGTTTGCTTCAACTAGAGAGAATGAATTTGTAGATAGAATTAATGGATTAAGCTATGAAGAAATTGCAAAACGAGGTGGTGGAATTTTAAACTCGGCATTAAAAATAGCATCAGCAACAGAGGATGAATTATTTGAAACCGCATGGCAAAGATTACTAAACGTGATAAAAATGGGCACAGTAGCCATCGAAATTAAAAGTGGTTATGGCTTATCAATTGAAGCCGAGTTAAAAATGCTTCGTGTTATTAATCGATTAAAAGAAAAATCGCCAATACCAATAAAATCAACTCTTTTAGCTGCACATGCTTATCCGATTGAATACAAACAAAACCACCAAGGTTATATCAATTTAATAAAAAATGAATTATTGCCGCTTGTAGCAAAAGAAAAATTAGCTGATTATTTTGATGTTTTTTGCGAACAAGGATTTTTTAGTATTGAAGAAACAGATGAATTATTAACCGAAGCTTGGAAATATAATTTAGCTCCAAAAATTCATGCTAATCAATTGCATTTTTCGGGTGGCGTTCAAATTGGCGTTAAACACAATGCCGTTTCTGTAGATCATTTGGAGTGTGTAGGCGATGAAGAAATAAATTCTTTAAAAGGTTCAAATACATTACCCGTGCTACTCCCATCAGCCGCATTTTTTTTAAAAATGCATTATCAACCAGCCCGAAAAATTATTGATGCAGGTTTGCCCGTTATATTGGCTAGCGATTACAATCCTGGTAGTAGCCCATCTGGAAACATGAATTTTGTAGTTAGTTTGGGTTGTACGCAAATGAATATGCTGCCCGAAGAAGCTATCAATGCCGCTACTATTAATGCAGCGTTTGCACTCGAATTACAAAACGAAGTAGGAAGCATTACAATTGGTAAAAAAGCAAATCTTATCATTACAAAACCAATGAATAGTTATGCCGTTATTCCATATTCTTTCGCCGATAATATGATTGATAAAATGATTGTTAATGGCAAAGTATTCGACTATTAGTAAAAAAAATAGTCGAATTTATCCCAAACTATTTTCTTTCAGCATTTATACTACAATTGCTTATTACTTATTATTTTCGCCACTCAATAAATTTATTTAGTTCAAATGAAAATAACTTTTCCCGATGGGAATATTCGTGAGTATGAAAGCGGCGTTTCGGCAATGGATATTGCTAAAAGTATTTCGCCAAAATTAGCCGAACAAGTGATTGTTGCAAAAGTAAATGGCAAAGTGCAAGACGCTACATTGCCTATCAATACTGATGTTTCCATTCAATTATTAAAATGGAAAAACAATGATGATACATTGGATAAAGACGCTAAATCAACATTCTGGCACTCGTCTGCACACTTGATGGCAGAAGCGATTGAGGCATATTTTCCAGGTACAAAATTCGGTATCGGGCCAGCTATCGACCATGGTTATTATTACGATATTGATTTGGGCGATAAAAAATTGACCGAAGAAGATTTAGAAAAATTAGAAAAGAAAATGTTGGAATTGGCAGCGCAAAAAAATAATTATTTGCGAAAAGAAATTTCAAAAGCTGATGCCATAAAATATTTCACCGAAAAAAATGACCCATACAAATTAGAGTTGTTACAAGATTTGAATGATGGTGAAATTACTTTTTACGAACAAGGAAATTTTACCGATTTATGTCGTGGCCCACATATCCCCAACACAGGTTTTATAAAAGCAGCGAAGCTTACAACCATTGCTGGTGCTTATTGGAGAGGCAATGAAAAAAACAAACAGCTTACAAGAATTTATGGCATCACATTTCCAACTCAAAAAGAATTGGATGAATATTTAGCATTGGTGGAAGAAGCAAAAAAACGTGACCATCGTAAAATTGCTAAAGAAATGAGCATTTACACAATGGATGATGATGTAGGCGCAGGGTTGGTTTTGTGGATGCCCAACGGCACAGTTATTATTGAAGAGTTAGAAAAATTGGCAAAAGAAACCGAAGAAGCAGCAGGTTACAAACGAGTAGTAACGCCGCATATCGCCAAAGAGAGCATGTATTTAAAGAGTGGTCATTTACCTTATTATGCCGAAAGTATGTTCCCACCAATGGAATTGGATGGTGAGAAATATTATTTGAAAGCGATGAATTGTCCGCATCATCATAAAATATTTGCAGCCGAACCAAAAAGCTACAGAGACCTACCATTGCGGCTTGCAGAGTATGGCACGTGTTATCGTTATGAACAAAGTGGCGAATTATTTGGCTTGATGAGAGTGCGTTGTTTGCACATGAATGATGCACATATTTATTGCACTCGTGAACAATTTGAGCAAGAATTTAAAGCCGTGAATGAGATGTATTTAAAGTACTTCAAAATTTTTGGCATTGATAAATATGTGATGCGATTCAGCAAACATGAGCCTTCTAAGCTGGGTCAGAAATATATCAACGAACCAGAAATGTGGATTCAAACAGAAAATATGGTTCGTGATGTTTTGATAAAATCAGGTACACCATTTATCGAAGTGGCTGATGAAGGCGCATTTTACGGACCAAAAATTGATGTGCAAATTTGGAGTACGATTGGTCGTGAATTTACTTTAGCAACCAACCAAGTTGATTTTGCACAAGGCAAAAGATTCAATTTAGAATTTGCTACAAATGATAATTCAACTGATGTTCCACTCATCATACATCGTGCGCCATTAGGCACTCACGAGCGATTCATTGGATTTTTGATTGAGCATTATGCAGGAAATTTTCCAACTTGGTTAGCGCCGAATCAATGTTCTATTTTGCCTATCAGCGATAAATTTATTGATTATGCAAAAGAAGTGGAAGCGAAATTGAAACAACATAAAATTCGTTGTACAGTAGATGACCGCAGCGAAAAAATTGGTAAAAAAATCAGAGATGCGGAAATTAGTCGCACACCTTATATGCTGGTGATTGGTGAAAAGGAAATCGCCGCAAATGCAGTAGCAGTGCGTAAAAAAGGTAAAGGCGATTTAGGAATTATTGCTGTGGATGAGTTGGTGAAACAAATTAGTAAAGAGATAGAGGAAAGAATGGGATAATCTTTTTGAAGAAAAATAATCAAATACAATCATTAAGAGCTATTGCAGTTTTTTTGGTAATGATAAGCCATTGGTTGCAGTTTGATTATTGGTGGGCGATGCGAATTCCTTGGGGAACAATGGGCGTTGATTTCTTTTTTGTGTTGAGCGGATTTTTAATTACTGGAATTTTACTTCGTGAAAAAGAAAATCAAATTGTTTCCAAAAAAACAAACAGATTTTTGCTCCAACAATTTTACATCCGCCGAACATTGCGGTTGTTTCCACTTTATTATCTCACATTATTGATTGTGTTTTTATTTAACCGACATGCAATCGGAAACTCAATTTGGTGGCAGGTTTGCTATCTCTCTAATTTTTATGTGATTAAAATAAATGAGTTCCCTGGCATCATTTCACATTTTTGGTCGCTATCAGTAGAAGAACATTTTTATATTTTATGGGCGCCAATAGTTTTGTTTGTGCCTGTGAAATTTTTGAAAAATATTTTCATCAGCATCATTGCTGCATCGGTGTTATGCAAAGCTGCAATGTTGTTAGCAGGGGAAAATTATTATATGCTACATGTTTTTTCCTTTAATTGTTTTGATGCTTTAGCAGTAGGTGGTTTGCTTGCATTTTTGAAAAATGAAAATTCTGTTTTGTTGAATATTTTTTTAAAAAGGAAAATTTATGTTTTAGTGGCAGTCATCATTTTTGGAATTTTAATTTGGGCGAATAAAAGTTTAGAATCTTACAACATGATTTTTTCCAGATTAATTTTCTCAATTTTTTCCGCTTGGATAATTGGAAATGCCGCTGCAAATAATTTCAAAAATATTTTTTTGGTGAAAATTTTAGAAAACAAATTTTTAGTTTTTACAGGAACAATAAGTTATGGACTTTATTTGTTTCACAATTTCTCACCTGGCTTTTGTATGGGATTGAAATATCCAACCAATGAGCTTTTAAGGTTTTTGATTTATTTCGGCGTTACATTTATTATTGCAACTGTTGCATGGTTTTTAGTAGAAAAACCTATTGAAAAAATTAAAGAAAAATTTTATTAACCGAACATTTATAACACAATGTATAAAATTCTGTTTTTCACAATCAAAGAATATAAGTCTATTTTTTGATTACAAATTTTGCCGTTAATATTTCGTTTTGACATACTACTTTAATAAAATAAATACCAGAAATTAAGTTAATAGTATTAAGCTGGAAGCCGCAACCATTCGAGACAGTATTCAATCTTTCAACTATTACATTTTGTTGCAGACCCAATACATTAATTACCTCAATAGCATTTACAGTAGCGAACGTTCGATACTGATTACTCATTACTATTAACTGATTGGTTGCTGGATTTGGATAAAGTTTCAATTCATTTTTTGTAAATGAAATTTCATTTCTGTTTACAAATGGAACACCTCCATTCGAATACAACTGCACTCCTCCCCTGTTTGTGCCACAAATAATTTCAACCGAATCGTTACCAATCAGTTGATTGGCAGTAGGTGTAGCTCTTTCGCCACAATTAATTTGCGAAAAATAATTGGATTGCAAATTGAAATTACCAACCAAATTGCTGCTGATATTTTCATACTGATATACATGTCCTTTTTCATTACCCACTAATAAACTTAACGGCGAAGTATTGGTAAATCTAAAAAAAAATGGGGCTGAAAAACCTGTAACATCGCCATTTTCTTTTACATCAACACCACCAAAATTGGAAGTAATTAAAGTAAATGAAGGTGCAATATTTGTTCCCACATTTTTAAAATAACTTAATGTTCCTATCATATTTCCACAAGCCAAATCGAGCAAACCATCATTATTGAAATCGAAAAATTGAGGCGTTGCATAATCGCCTACATCAATATTTTGAAAGTTTGACGATTGCCACGTAAACTGCGGACTGCCTAATGTTCCTGTATTTTTAAAAAACATAATTTTACCATCTATCAACCCACATAACATATCTATTAATCCATCGCCATCTACATCGCCAAAAGTTGGCGCAAGCAATGGTTGATGCCATGATTTCAGATTCATAAAATTGTTGCTAATCAGCTGAAACTTAGCATGATTAATACTTCCAACATTTTTATATAAAAATAATTGAGCAAAACTATTTTGAGCAATATTATCATAAGTACCGCCACTGCTAATCATTAAATCATTCAAACCATCATTATCAAAATCTAAAAAAGCAGGATAGGAATTAGAACCAACATCTATCATTTCGCTAACTAAAAAACTATCGCTTTTAAAATTAAATGGTTGTTGGCTTTTAGTACCCGAATGCTGATAATACCACACATTTTTTCGATTTTCGGATGAATTGATATTATTAGGAGCTGCTAATAAATCAGGAAAAGAATCGTTGTTTACATCAACAAAAAATGAAGCTGCAAATAAATTACATGCAAACGAATTATTATTAGCAGGAAAAATAGTATCTTGATAATTAATGTTAGCTAATGATGAATCGCCGCCGTTGTACAACATAGTTAGCGAATTATATGACAAATTTCCTTTCAAACAATCTTTATCGCCATCGCCATCAATATCAATAGTTGCAAGGGTATTGCCCGAATGTTTTGCACTTCCTAATCTTGCAGGATTACATAGATAATTTAAAACTACTGGTCGTGAACCAGCATCTATTATTTTGCCCCAACACCATTTATTCAAATTAAATTTCATGCTATCATTTGCATGACCATATAATTCAACTTGCTGATTTTCCCAATAATTTATAACATTGCCCTGTACATCAAAAATTAAAATATCCATATCGCCATCATGATTAATATCATCAATAGCAGGAATATCAGATGGTGATGAATAAATATTTCCAAATGTTCCTCCAGGTACTTGCCCATTCACAAAAGGCGCTGTGGCTGTATAACTTATTGTGTTATCAATATTTCTTTTTGCTAAATAAATAATTAAATCGCCTGCGCCTTGGCAAACAATATCCGATTCGCCATCGCCATTCATATCTCTCATCAACACCCAATTGGCTAATGTATTGGGAAAATAAAATTCGGCTTTGGGTTGGTATGAAAAACTAATAGAATCGTGTATTCCATCATTTTTAAAAACTAAAATTTTATTACCCGTTCTATCAAAAATAAAAAAATCTTGATGTGCATCATTATCATAATTTATGCTTGAAAATTGAGGATTATTCAAACCGCCAGAAAAAGGAAATTTTAATTTATGATTACCATTATATACCGAAATGGTATCTATAAATTGATAGAATGTTTGAGCATTTGTTATTTCAAAAGAAAATAATAACACCACAAACAAAAATTTTGTACACAATAAATCAAGTAGCTTATTCATTGTAAAATTTTATTTATCCGAAAGATTGTTTTTTTTACCACATAAAAAAACCTCGTTTTAAATACAACAAACTTCAAATTTAGTTTTCATATCTATGATTCTATATGGTTTAAAATGTATTTCAACTAAAAACCAGTAACTGATAACTAACAACTATTCCGCTCCATATTCGCTTATCAACCAAATAAGCATTGCCATGGCTGCACCGCCCATTTCTAATTCACGTTTGTTCACGTTTTCAAATCTATCATTTGCTGTATGATGATAATCAAAATAGCGTTGCCCATCTACATCCAATTCAATCAAACAGGTATTCAAATCTTTCAAATGACTAACATCAGCACCACCATTGCCGCCTTTATTCCATTTAGTAATACCATAAGGCACAAACAATTCATTCCACGAATAAATTTTATTCATGGCAATTTTATTTTGCCCACCCACACTAAAACCTTCGGGCGTAAACCCACCACCATCGCTTTCAAATGCTGCAATAAATTTTTTGTTGCTTCGCTTTGCTTCATCAGCATAAGCTTTGCCGCCACGTCCACCATTTTCTTCATTCATAAATGCAACAGCTCTAATCGTGCGTTTTGGCTTTATGCCCAATGCTTTTATAATTCGCAAAACTTCGATGCTTTGCATCACCCCTGTGCCATCATCATGTGCACCTTCGGATAAATCCCACGAATCTAAATGCCCACCAACAGTAATAATTTCATCGGGAAATTCAGTTCCTCTTATTTCGCCTACCACATTTGCCGATAGCTCATCCGCCAATGTTTTGCAATCCATTTCCATAAAAAATTCAACTTCATAATTACCCGACAAAGCATAATGTAAAATATCGGCATCCATTGTAGCTATTGCCATTGCTGGTATATGGGTAATTGTATCTTCATAATGCATAGCGCCAGTATGTGGAAACATATCATACGAATGTGTAACACTACGAACCACAACACCTACTACGCCATACTTTGCAGCCCTAAAAGCACCAGCCCAACGTTGGTCAACGGCATGACCATACCCCGAACCCGAACTTGGATCGGCATTATTCATTGGGCGATTATAGAACACAATTTTACCTTTTAATTTTCCTGCTTTACCTAATGAATCTAATTGCGACCAACGTAAAATTTCTACAATGGATGCTTTCAAACCATTATCTGGCGTAGCATCCGAGCCACCTAATGCACACACATTTACATCTAATGGTTGCAATCCTTTGCGATATATTTTACCAATTTGAGTTTTACCACGAACCCAATGCGGCACAAAACAAGGTTGCTTAAAAACACTATCAGCACCCATTTCTTTCATCAACATATTGGTAAATTCAACTGCTTCGTATGCCTGTGGCGAACCACTTAATCTACCACCAATTTGCTTACATAAATGTTCTAAATTTTTATAACTCTGCCCATGCAACATGGCTTCAGCAAATATTTTGCGAAGCATTAACGAATCAGATGTTTGTGCTTTTGTGTTTGATACCGAACAACAAATAAGCAATAGAAAAATTATTTTTTTCATGAAATAAAATAAATTGATTTAAGAATTTAAAGGTAGAAAAAAAATCCTGACAGGTTTCAAAAACCTATCAGGATTAAACTTGAGATAAAATTTTGCAATCTTTATTTTAAAGCATTTTTATTGTTATTTCTCTTCCAAGCTTTATACCGTTCACGAAAAATTATGGGATTTAAAGTAGCACTACTAATTGCCTGACAACCATATTTATCTGTTACTCGTAGTTGAAAATATTCCACTTTTGTGTTGGTAGTTTTTAATGAAGGTGAAGTACTAAATGTTTTACCATTTAATTTTTCTCGTTCTTTCCATTCATATCGAAATGGTGCTGTACCGCCAAATATGGATGATTGAATAAAGCCCACAGTATCGGGTTGTAATAAAGCAATACTATCGGGCAATGCTTTTGAAAACATAGTATTAACGCTTAATCCAAATCCATTTGATACTACAAATTCTTTGGCTATTTCGTTTATACAGCCATATTCATCAATGCTTGCTACATTTACTGTAGAAATATTACCCGATTTTGGATTTTTAATTTTTGTGCTTACATGTTCAAACCAATACCAATCCTCATTCAACATCCATTTTGTAAATAATAATGCTCTACTATCTGTTGAAACAGCTTCCATATTTATACTATTACCTGCACAAATTGGCTGCTCAGGAATGCCTTTTATTTGCAAAAATGTATTAGTAGGAATTATTAAATCAAATTCGATAGTTGGAATTGAATCACATATTTTAACGGCTATTTTTTGATTGCCCGAAGGAAGATGAGCTACTATTTTTTCGCCTTTGCCTATTGCCTTATTTTCAAAAAACCATTTTATGTTATCCGTTTGTAGTACACTTAATTTAGTTGTGTATTTATCATCTAATCTAAGTTCTACTGTCATAGCATTGCTTGTATCGCATTGATATTTTGCCCAAATGCCATTTTGTAAAATCGAATGTGCATCTATCATTCCTGCTTGTAAGGGTTTATCAAATAAACAATTTTTTTCGGTTTCGGTACAAGCTTTAATGGTAATATCAGTAGCTAAAATGATGCTCGAATTTTCGATAGGACTCCATTCCAATTTTGCTTTACTGCAATAGTTTTTCCATTTTACGGTAACGGATTGTAAGGAATCAATAGCTATCATTTCACCACTATTTAAGGGGAATAATTTCCAACTGCCTGCTTGCAAATTTTTACCTTGTAATTTATAGCAATAAGGCTTTTCTGTTTCTACTACTAATGCACCACGAATACCCATTGGTAATTGGTTTTGTGCTAAGCCGTTAAATGCTTGCATTAGTAATAGTAAAATGAAAAAAGTAAATTTGATTTTCAAAGCTTATGTTTCCTTAGATTATATTTTTATTTAAATTCAATATAGTTCAAAACAAGTTTGGCGAACTTTAAAAGTTCGCCAAACAATTTATGCACAAAATTCTGACAGGTTTTAAAAACCTGTCAGAATTATAATTATTCCTTCACAAACTTTCCATTCAACACATCGCCTTTTGTGTCGGTGGTTTTGATGAAATAAATGCCTGAAGGCAAGTTTTCAGTGTTTAGTTCACAGTTATTAGTTTTCAAACCTTTAATTTCTATGTTCAATCGTTGCCCTAAAACATTACTAACTTCAACTGTATTTATCATTGACTGTTGACTAATTACTAATGACTGATATGCTGGATTAGGATATACTACTAAATGATTATTTGTATTTATTTCATTAATACCTACACCACATAAGGTTGATGAATCAATATTACTTTGGTAGCCTTCGCCCATATTATTATGAGCTGAAACAGCATACCAATAATTTGTACCGCTGCTTACCGCATTATCAATATATTGTGTGGTGTTAGCAGCTACACTATCAATTTTTGCAAAACCGCTGCTTGCTGTAAGGCTACGATAAATATAATATTTATCTTCTGTATTACTAATATCTTTCCATGTTAGTTTTATACTATTATTATTACATTTTGCCAATACTTCAATAGGTGCTGCGGCTGTTATTAATGAGCTAGTATTACCACAATTATTGCCATATTTAATAATAAACATATCATTTTGACCGCCATAATAATAGGCAGTATCTAAGCCTGCTACTACATTGTTTGAGGTCATATTACCTGTTATGTACAAATTTCCTGTTTCATTTATTAATAGGTTTTGATAAGCAGCTAAATTAGTAGAACTATTAACTGTAGTAGTATTCAAATCTGGCAAGCGGCTTAGTAGTGTACCAGTATTTCTTGATAGTTTTACGATATTAGCCCTAAATTGAGTATGTGGGATGCTTAAACTTAAATTTTGAAATTTTAATATGTCATTAAAAGGCAAATGTCCATAAACATCTTGATTGGGATCAGATGTAATTGAAAAAAAACCTCTATTACCTCCTGTTGAATCGGGGCACTGTCCCCAATTAAAATCACTCAAATTGTTGAACTTTATTACACCAGTACCTAAAATCTTTCCAAAGCCTGGAGCGGATAAGTGTGTCGCATACCCACCATAAATAGGTTTACCATACCCCCCCCCCCCCAAGATATTAAAGCTATTGTCAGTAGCATTAAAATCAATAGCTTTAGCGAATGTACTATCTCCTAATTCAATATGCCTAATCACGTGATTGCGATTGAATTTAATGATGGTGCTTAATGGATTGAATGTACTTGCAGTTGAACGGCTATATGTACTATCTAAAAATTTATTAACTGAACTACCGAAATTAGCTATAGCAGTATAATTGCCTTGTTTATCAATCCCAAATCCAGCCGATGTATAATATCCTACAGAATCAATTAAACTTATATCTGTTAATTGACCTTGCAATGTATACCTTAAAATATTTATACCTGTGTAAATTGGAATATTACCTAAATTCATAGTGCCTAATAAACCACCCCCAGCAATTAACAAGCTTAATGTATCGTTATGAATTGCTAAACAATTTGGAGTTAGATTACTATAGCTTAAGTAATTTTCTGAATAAAGCACAACATAATTTGAAGCATTGTATGCTTGTGCCCATACCCAATTCATACTACCATTTTTATTTATTTTCATCATAATTTGAGGACCTTGAATACTTGGGCTAAAACTCCAAGGTGCAAATAATGAATCGTTAAAATATATGTTTTCTCCACCAATATTACAAGTAGCAAATGCATAAATATTTCCCATAGAATCTAATACAAAATCATGAATTGCAGTATTATTTATAGAATCATTTAA
This sequence comes from Bacteroidota bacterium, assembly GCA_046051225.1. GTDB lineage: Bacteria > Bacteroidota > Bacteroidia > Chitinophagales > CAIODY01 > CAIODY01. The sequence goes on from JBJOOR010000016.1 coordinate 76,401, forward strand.
CTCTCTAAACCAAAGTAAATTGCCATTACAATCATACTTTGAAATAAAGCCCTGAAATACACTTGGTTTTTGCCAACGATTAGTTAAAATACTATCTTTTTTGCCACCCAAACCTTGTATATGCGGAAACCCAACTAATTTACCGCAAACAATTAAATTACCTTCGTAGTCAAATTTCATTGAGGTTATTTTTTCATCTTCTCCGCTCATCTGAAACGCACTCCCAAATCCTTTTACCCATTGGTAGCTGCCAGGGGTAGTGGGAACTTGCGCAGACAATGTGCTGATGTGATAATTTGCTAATATGCTAATGATAAAAAGACAAAGTATTTTTTTCATGTGTGAAATTTTGATGTTCAAATATAAGTTTGTTTTTGAAAAAGAAAATACATTTAAGTTTTATACACCCATAAAATAAAACAAGTTTGGCGAACCATTAAAACTCCTATCAATTTGATTACGTTAAATAACACAATTGAATTATTTTAGCGAACTGAAAAACAAACCATCATGATTCAACAAATTCTATTCGTATTACTTTCGGCTGTATCTATTTATTTTTTTACAAAAAAAGTAATGAGCATCCGCCGCAATATTTTATTGGGGAAAGATGAAAAATTGAATGACAATCCCAATTTGCGTTGGCGCAACATGTTCATTTTTGCATTGGGGCAAAAAAAGATGTTCAAAAATCCATTGGTAGCGGTTTTGCACTTGTTTGTTTATATTGGATTTGTGATTATCAATATCGAAATTTTAGAAATTTTCTTGGATGGAATATTAGGAACGCATCGTTTGTTTGCTCCAATTTTAGGGTTTTCAATTTACTCCATTTTAATTTCTTGCTTTGAAGTTTTAGCTGTTTTGGTAATTATAGGTTGTGTTGTTTTCTTAATCAGAAGAAATATTACAAAAGTAAATCGCTTCACAAAGCCCGAATTGAAAGGCTTTCCATTTCGTGATGCGAATTATATTTTGATTACTGAAATTATTTTGATGAGTTTGTTTTTGACCATGAATGCAGTTGATTGTAGTTTAGATAATGTAGATGAACGATTCACATTTGTAGGAATTATTTCTGCTTTCCTAAACTCATTTTTTATTCATAGCTCACAACTTACTTTGGAAACAATAAGCCGAACTTGCTGGTGGTTGCACATTGCAGGCATTTTTGCTTTCTTAAATTATTTGCCTTACTCCAAACATTTGCATATCATTTTAGCTTTCCCAAATTCATTTTTTGCTCGATTAAATAACATCGGTCAAATGGAAAATATGCCTTTGATTCAGAAAGAAGTGGTGTTGTCATTTCAACCTGAACGTGCTGCTGAATTTCCTGGCGATGATGCACCAATGAAATTCGGAGCGAAAGATGTGAAAGATTTAAGCTGGAAAAGTTTGATGGATGCTTACAGTTGCAGCGAATGCGGTAGATGCACGGCTGCTTGCCCTGCCAATCAAACGGGCAAAAAATTATCGCCACGAAAAATAATGATGGATACTCGTGACAGATTACAAGAAGTGGGCAACAATATTGATAAACATGGAATGGATTTTACCGACAATAAAACTTTGTTGGGCGATTATATTTCGGTGGAAGAATTACGAGCTTGTACAACCTGTAATGCTTGCGTAGAGCAATGTCCAATATTAATTAGTCCATTACATATTATTACCGAATTGCGCCGCAGTTTGGTGATGGAAGATAGCAATGTGCCGAACGAATGGGCGATGATGTTTGGCAATTTAGAAAACAATCAATCGCCATGGAAATTTAGCAACGAAGACAGAGCAAATTGGCGGAATGATTAATAAAAAAGGGATTCATTTTTGAATCCCTTTTTATATTGATAACCCTTTTTTTTAATACGCTATCGCAAACAAAACCCTTTGGCTCGAAGGCTTTCCGCTATAAATACATTTGCCTTCTTCTTGTTTGTTGTTTAACGGAATGCAACGAATAGTAGCTTTGGTTTCTTGTTTTATTTTTTCTTCTGTTTCGCTTGTGCCGTCCCAATGCGCAGCAATAAAGCCACCTTTAGCATTTAATGCTTTTTTAAATTCTTCATAAGAATCAACATGCACAATATTTTCATCCCGGAATTGTAAAGCTTTATTGAAAATGTTTTCCTGAATTTGCGAAAGCAGATGTTCTAATTTTTCAGCTAAACCCAACATTTGCAAACTCATTTTTTCTTTGGTATCACGTCTTGCAACTTCGGCAGTTCCGTTTTCTAAATCACGAGCACCAATAGCAATACGGACTGGCACACCTTTCATTTCGTACTCGGCAAATTTCCAACCTGGTGATTTGTTATCGCCATCATCAAATTTTACACGAATATTTTTCGCTTTCAATTCATCCATCAAAGGTTTTATTTTTTCATAAATCGCATTCAGTTGTTCAGCAGTTTTAAAAATCGGAACGATGACAACTTGTATTGGAGCTAACTTTGGCGGTAATACCAATCCATCATCATCGCTGTGCGCCATAATTAATGCGCCAATTAATCGGGTTGAAACACCCCAAGATGTTGCCCAAACTGACTCCTGTTTATTTTCTTTATTCAAAAATGTAACATCAAATGCTTTAGCAAAATTTTGCCCCAAAAAGTGTGAAGTGCCTGCCTGTAAAGCTTTTCCGTCTTGCATCAAGGCTTCGATGCAATAAGTTTCAACTGCGCCTGCAAATCTTTCATTCGCAGTTTTTACGCCTTTTATCACAGGCATTGCCATAAAATTTTCAGCAAAATCAACATACACATTCAGCATTTGTTCGGTTTCAGCAACGGCTTCCTGTTCGGTAGCATGCGCTGTGTGTCCTTCTTGCCAAAGGAATTCGGTGGTTCGTAAAAATAATCTTGTACGCATTTCCCAACGCACCACATTTGCCCATTGATTAATCAACAAAGGCAAATCACGATACGATTTTATCCAACTTTTATAAGTGTGCCAAATGATAGTTTCGGAAGTTGGGCGAACAATCAACTCCTCTTCCAGCTTGGCTTCTGGGTCAACAATCACACCGCCGCCATTCGGGTCGTTTTTCAACCGATAGTGTGTAACCACAGCACATTCTTTTGCAAAACCTTCGATGTGTGCTGCCTCTTTGCTCAAAAAACTTTTTGGAATGAACAAAGGAAAATAGGCGTTCTGATGACCAGTGTCTTTGAATTTTTTGTCCAACACATCTCTCATATTTTCCCACAATGCAAAGCCATAAGGTTTGATAACCATACAGCCTTTTACCGCAGAATAGTCTGCCAGACCAGCTTTCAGCACCAAATCAATATACCATTGCGAATAATCTTGCTCACGAGATGTAATTTCTTTGCTCATTATAATCTGTTTTTAAAAGTGCAAATGTAATTTAAAATAAGAAGTGTGGTTTTGATTTTTTTTGAAATGAATTAAATTAAAAGTATAAATCCATTTTTAGAATAAGTACGTAATTCTCTTCTGTTATTTAAGCCCAATAACTTATTTATTATGAATCAACACACACCTAATTTAGCAGCACTATTTTTAAAGGAAATGAAACAAACTTTTAGTGTTTTAAAATCGCCAGCTTTACGGGTTTTCGACGAAAAATATATTCTTAGTTTTTCGATAATGGCTACTTGTTTTAATTTTTGTTACTGCCCATTCTCATTTTTTATTTTGCATAATACTTTAGGCGCAATTATTAATGGTGGTTCATCAATTTTACTTGCTATTATTATTTACTCAAGAAAAAATAAGTGGATTGGGCGAACCACATCGGAAAATTTATTGCTTGCCATTGCTTATTTAACCATGTTTTCGCTAAGCTATAGATCGGGTGGTTTAACATCTGCTATTGTGCCATGGTACATAGTTATCAATATGTTTTCGTTAACGGTAAACAATAAAAAAGTGGCTATTTTTTGGACATTGATGGCGCTATGTAGTATCGCATTTTTTTGGATTGCCGAAACATTTTTTAATTACCAGTTTCCTAATGATTATGCTGGAAGTGTTTATCATAGCTGGTTTTTTGCAGTAATTGTGGGTGTGTTTTTATTAGGAATAAAAATAGTTGGTGTAATTGAAGAACGCAATACAGAATTTATTGCCACACTTACCGAAAAAAATATTGAGCTACAAAATTCGAAAGAAGAGATTGAGCAATTGCAGCATTATAAAGAAAACTTTTTGGCTAACATTACGCATGAGCTTCGTACACCATTAAATGCCATAAAAAGTATTTCGGAATTATTAAAAATGGAAAATTCAGATTTTGAAAAAAATGAAATGATTGATGGCTTAAATAAATCGAGTAATCATTTATTAAACATGATTAATGATGTACTTGATTTTTCAAAATTGAAAGAAGGGAAATTGATTTTACGACAGCAATCATTTATGTTGGAAGACTGTATTAACACAGCTTGTAGGCTAATGAAAATAAATGCAAATGATAAAGGATTGGCATTTTTGCTGCACAAAAAATCATTGCCTAAAAATGTAATTGGTGATGAAAGTAGATTGATTCAGATGATGGTAAATATGATTGGCAATGCCATAAAATTTACGGCTTCGGGTTCGATAAAAGTAGAATGTTCGGCAGAATATTTGGATACAAAAAAATGCACCGTACGGATAAAAATATCGGATACTGGCATGGGTATTTCGGACGAAAAAATTAAATCAATTTTTGATGATTATGTGCAAGCTGATGAAAATATAGCTGCTAAATTTGGTGGAACAGGGCTTGGCTTGGGCATTACAAAGCGATTAGTTGAATTGCATCATGGCTCTATTGAATGCGAAAGTAAATTGAATTTGGGTACATGTTTTACTATTTATTTGCCATTCGAATTTTCTGAAAATGAAAATGAAACAGCCTCAAATGATTCGGATTTTGAATTTATTAAATCATCCGAAATAAAAATTTTATTAGTAGATGATAATAAAATGAATTTGTTTGTAGCTGAAAAATTAATCGAAAAATCATTGCCATTAGCCCAAATTTATAAAGCCGAAAATGGTTTTGAAGCGCTTGATTTTATCGCAAAAAATAAAGTTGATATTATATTAATGGATATGAAAATGCCTCAAATGGATGGACCTACTGCTGCCTTAGAAATTAGAAAAAATAACGCTTATGAATCTATTCAAATTATAGCTATGACGGCAGCTACATCCGATGCTGAAATAAATGAATGTTTGCAATCGGGCATGAATGATTATATATCGAAACCATTTTATAACAATGAATTATTAAGCAAAATTCAAAAGGCATATAGCTATATTAAAAATGGAAAAAGCGTAAGTTTAAACTAATTGAATCAAAGCCATTTTTTACGTTTAAACCATAAATAAATAATACCAGTTAATACAAGCATTGTTATTAATACTAATGGGTATCCCAATTTACTGTCAAGTTCGGGCATGAATTTAAAATTCATACCATAAATACCAACTATAAAAGTTAGTGGCATAAAAAATACTGAAAAGATGGTAAGCACTTTCATTACTTCATTAGTTTTTTGTGATGAAAGTGATAGATAAATATTCAACAAATTGGTTACATCTTCATGCGCTTGATTATATAAAGTAGTTAATTTAATATGCAAATCTTTAGCATCTTGCAAAGCCACTGTATCGGTATTATTAGTTCTAATTGTGTTGGTTACTTCGCCGGTAAGCATTAATAATTTATTGCAAATAGCAGCTTTATGCCTTATAAAATACAAATCTTCTAACATAGATGGAGTAAGGCTTTTCAAAAAAACTTTTGCTTCATATACATCCACTTCGTTCGATAATTGAATAGCTGGTTTATCATACGAGTGCAATACATACCAAATTATTTTGGTTACCAACTCTCTAGTGGTTTTACATTTTTCATTATCGGTATATTTCTGTTTTATAACATCAATAAAATTTTGTGGTAAGCGATGAATGGTGATGATAAAATGGTCGTTATAAAAAATAGCAACTTTACTACTTATGCTTTGAATAGTATGTGGTTTTGAAGTATCATTTTCGAGCAATACTCTAGTGATAATAAAATGAACATCACCCATATCTTCGTACTTTGGTAAATGGTCGGGTTCTAAGCAATCTCTTAAGGTATAATGATGAAGATTAAATTCATCGCTTACTTTTTTTAGCTCATCTTCGGTTGGTGTTATAATATCAATCCACTTAAAATTTGAATTAGATGAAGATAAAATATTGATTGCCATTTTTTGTGTTTCCTATTTTTGGTTAGCGATGTAAAAGTGGTTAAAATATTTAATTTGTTAAAGTTTGGTTTTTAACATTTTTTAATGCTGATATGCAATAACTTTACTTCACAAATAAATATAACCAATTTGTTTGGCATAGCATTTGAAAATTTTAGTTAGAGAATAACTAAGAAATTAAACTTTTCGATAACCAAATTGTCTATTAATTAATTAAATAAAAAGAACATGAAACCATTGTATTATTTGGCATTTAGCTTAATTATTATTTCGCTTGCCGCTTGTTCACCCGAGTATCAAAGTGCTCACGGAAATTATGATGATGTGTATTACAGCTCAACAAAAGGGAATTATGACCCACCGAGCAACCGACAGCCTAAACAATACAATTACGATAAAAGAGATGATAATAATTATTCATCGCAAAATCATAATTATAACAATAATGATGATGAAGGAAATTTAAAATCAAATTCTTCAAATGATTCAGATAATAATTACCAAAATGATCAGAATGGTAATTATAGTAATTCTCAAAACAATGATAATTACGATAACAATAACAACTATAATTCGAATAATAATAGCAGTTATTATTATGATGATGATAATGATTATTACTATAGTAGCCGTTTAAGAAGATTTAATCATTCTTATTCTGGATTTGGATATTATGACGATTGCTATGTTAACCGTTACTGGTACGATTACAATCCTGTTTCATGGGGTTCAAGTATTTATGTTAGCCCTTACTTTGGTATTTCGGTTTGCAGTGCTCCATTTTATTATTCCACTTATAATCCATACTACTACTATGGTGTAAGCTATTACAATCCTTATTACTATAGTTCTTATGGCTATTATAATTCATGGTATAGCCCATACAACTCTTATTATTCGGGTTATAATAATGGCTATTGGAATGGTTATAACAATGGATACTATGCAGGTAGCTATTCAAACAATAACAACTATTACAATAATAACCATTATCATTATTATGGTAGCAGAAATGGTGCAGGAAGTTCTACAGGATTTCATAATGGTGGTGTTCATTATGCCAACAATAATAATGTAAGTGCTGGAAACAATAGAAATGGTTCTATTACGAATAGCAACAACGACCATTTTAATAGAAATATTGATAGAACTGACAGACAGAATCAAATAGGCAGAAATGAAATGAACAGAACCGACAGACAAAATGGTATTCAACAACAAGGAAGAACTAATCGTGATGAAATAAACAACAATCAAGCGCCACGAAATACAGATAATAATAGTTCAAACGATAATGGCGGTTCAAGACCATCAAGATTTCATCGTAGCAATTCGTATGATTTTGAAAATGGTGGAACAAGAAGTAATCAACAACAAACATCGCCAAGAAATTATGGCAATAATAATGACGAACAACCTAGAAGTAATGGTGGCTTTGGAAGAAGAAATGATGATGGGGGAAATCAAAACAATAATAACGGGAATCAACAAGCACCACATAGATATGAAAATAATCAATCTTCACGACCTGATTATCAACAGCCACAACAAGCTCCAAGAAATTATGAACGTAATGAATCAAGTAGCCCACGTTCATACCAAAGAAGTGAACCATCAGCTCCTAGAAATTATGGTGGCAATGGTGGTGGTGGCTATTCAGCACCAGCTCCAAGAATGAGTGCACCAAGTGGTGGTGGTAATTTTGGTGGCGGTGGCAGAAGTTCGGGTGGTGGAAACTTTGGCGGCGGCGGCGGTGGTAGAAGTAGTGGCGGTGGTGGCGGTGGTGGTCGTCATAGATAAAACTAGTTAGATAAAAAACTAACAAGCTTAAATCTCTTTTTCAATTTTCTTTTTCAAAAAAATAATTTCAAAAAATGAAAAAAAATCTCTTTGGTTTATTCGTTTTAATTGTAGCATTTTGTTCAACAATTCAAGCGCAAGACGATGCTGATGTATTAAGATATAGCCAATTACAATCGGGCGGAACAGCAAGAAGTTTTTCTTTAGCAGGCGCAACTGGGGCATTAGGTGGCGATTTTAGCAATGCATCTAACAACCCATCAGGATTAGCATTGTATCGCAGCAGCGAATTTACTTTTTCGCCGTCTATTAATTTTAGTAAAACAAATGCTACCTATTTTAATGTTGAAAATAGCGATAGATTAACTCGATTTGGATTAGGGAATATCGGATTAGTTTTTAAAAATAATTATACCATAAAAGGTAAAGAAGTAACAAGCGGTTGGACAGGTATAACCTTTGCCTTTGGTATAAATAAATTAGCATCATTTAATAATGCAACTACTTATAGCGCTTTTAATAATTACAGTTCAATAGGCGATAAATATGCTTATGATTTAAGCATGAAAGGTGTTGGGCCAAGAAGCGCATTAAGTTCTGATCCTTGGAGTTCGGGCTTAGCTTATGATGCTTTTTTATTAGATGCAAATTCGACAACAGATACAACACACTATACAGCAGTATCGGCAGGTGGTAAAGTAAACCAAACAATGAATAAAGTAGTGAAAGGCGCAGCAAACGAAATGGTGATAAGCTTTGCAGGTAATTACAATAATAAATTAATGATTGGTGGTACATTGGGCGTTCCGTTTATTAATTACATGAATGAAACAGCATATTATGAATCAGATGATTCTTTATATCATTCAAAATTTAAAAATTATAGTTCAATATCTAGCATTAAAGCAAGTGGTACTGGTATTAATTTAAAACTTGGAGCCATGTATTTAGTAAATGATGTAATCAGATTAGGCGTTGCTTTGCACACTCCTACTTATTATAATATTCATGATGAGGGAACAATAACAATGACGACAGAAAGAAAAGATTCGGCAAATGCTGGTATAAAAAATTCATCTACCAGCAATACTATAAATTATAGTATTACTACACCTTGGAGAGCAATTGGCAGTGCAGCTTTCTTATTTAAAAAATATGGATTTATTACCATTGATTATGAATTTGTAGATTACTCAAGTGGCAATATTCATTTTAACAGTACCGATGCTGCTGATATTCAAGCTGCATCAAACATCAACAGAACGCTTAGAAATAATTATACAACAGCTTCTAATATTAAAATTGGCGGCGAATTAAAACTAGATATATTTTCTATCCGAGCTGGATATGCTATGTATGGTTCGCCATACAAAACAGCTACAGTAAAAGGATTTGATGAAACTAGAAATGTTGTTTCGTTAGGTTTTGGAATAAGAGACAAAGACTATTTTTTTGATATGGGTATTCAAAAAACGATGTATAAAAATATTGATATTCCATATCTTCAAACCAATGCAACATCTTATGCTGCTACATTGCAAAACACCAATACTATGGTAGTTGCCACTTTAGGATTAAAATTTTAACTCAACATTATATTGGCGGTTAATACTGTTTTCAAAGTTCGAGAAATTCAGTAATACAAGATTTCATGTATAAAAATCAGTTGAAAAGCGGATGGTAAATCAATGCTTTTTAACTGATTTTTATGTTATTAAATAAACCGAGAATTAAAAGGATTTTTTATCCCAACAATTAACCAATATATTGTATGAAACAACGCTCTATTGCTATCGTTAGCCGACACAAAAGACTTCTGCTTTTTTATATTTTAGTATTTTTGTTTTTGCAAATTATTTCTATTAAAGCACATTCACAAGGTGTGGGGATAAACACTTTATCTCCAAAATCTACTTTAGATATTAATGGTTCAACAGGTTTCAAAATTGATTCTATAAACACGAGCATGCAATTAGATTCAATGAAATGTTTTGTAGTGGGAAAAAATTCATCTAATATTTTAATCACATTGCCACTAGCCAACAAAATGAAAGGCAGGTATTATTGGGTTAAAAAAAATGGTGTAGGAAATATTACAATTATGCCTTCGAGCGGAAATTCAATTGATGGCAATTCGATGATTTCACTTTCAAATATTGGGCAAGTAGCTAGTATAATTAGTGATGGTGTTTCAAGATGGATTATTATTTCAAACGAAATAGTTTCAAATACAATTATTGCTAGCTCATCATCATCTTCCTCATCAACATCGAGTGGATGGGGAATTACAGGTAATACAGGAATTGTAGATGGTTCAAATTTTATTGGTACTACCACTTCTATTCCCTTAACATTTAAAGTAAATAATATTCAAAGCGCAAGAATAGACAATACAAATAATAATACATTTTTTGGTTTTCAGAGTGGTGCAGTAAGTAATGCTGCCATGAATAATACTTTTATTGGAAGTTTGAGTGGAGCCACCAACACAGCCAATGGCAATACTTTCGTAGGTTTTAAATCGGGTACGGCAAATACAACAGGTGGTGGAAATTCATTTGTAGGTACAAATTCGGGCATGATGAATAAAGCAGGAAACTACAATGCATCATTAGGTTTTAATTCATTGCAAAATAATAATTCGGGCAATAATAATACAGCAGTTGGGTTTTCATCAATGCTGGCAAACACAGGCGGAAGCGGCAACACAACTATTGGTTCTGGTTCATTACAAGTAAACAGAATTGGTAGCAATAATACAGTTGTAGGGCAACAAGCTTTAGATGCTGATAGTTCATCTAATAATCAAATTTCGATTGGAAGCTATACCAACAAGGCCATTGTGGGTGGTAGCAGCAATATTTTTATTGGTAATAATATTGATAATGGAAATGGTACTACAAAATATTCGGGCATTACAAACTCATTAATGATTGGTCATAATTCGGGTTATAATAATCAAGCAAGCAATAATATTTTCTTTGGGAACAATGCAGGCTACAATAATACAACGGGTACAAAAAATATTTTTGTAGGCTATCAATCGGGCAATAATTCTACTACAGGTTCTAATAATAATTTTGATGGTTATCAATCAGGATATTCAAATACATCGGGTACTGACAATGCTGCTTTTGGTTTTAATTCATTATTTAATAATACAGCAGGAAATCAAAATACTGCATTTGGTAAGCAATCATTAAATGGTAATACATCGGGCAATTTGAATGCTGCCGATGGCGCATTTGCATTGTATTCAAACTCAACAGGAAATAATAATACGGCCAATGGTGCTAATGCATTGTATAGTAATTCATCAGGAAGTAATAATACAGCATTAGGCTACAATTCAGGCAATTCAAACACTTCAGGCAGTAATAATACTTTTATTGGTTCGGGTGCAAATGCATCGGGTACATTAACTAATGCTACTGCAATTGGCTACAATGCAGTGGTATCAGCCAGCAATAGTATTGTGTTGGGCAATGCTGCAAATGTGGGCATTGGTACATCATCGCCTACAGCACCATTGCATATTTTTAATGGTAATTTATTAATGAGCAATTCGGTTGGAACCATGTTGTTGATGGATAATACAACAGGCACATTAAATATTGGTGGCGGCAATCAAGATGGCGATTTGGCTGTAAAAGATATGAGTGGAAATTTGAAAAATTATTTAACTGCTACATCAGGTGCTGCAAATTATTTTAATAATGGTGGCAATTTCGGAATGGGTACAACTACGCCTGCATCAGCATTACACGTTGTTAAAAACGATTTAGGAAAATCAATTTTAAATATTCAGAATACAAATGCATCAGGTTTATCGGCCATTGATTTTACAACATCAACATCAACATTGGGTATGAGTGTAGGATTTGGAAATTCAAGTTGTAGTGGAATTTTTACCAGTAAATCTTTTATCAATACTAATAATTCTGATTTAATAATTAGCAAAAATGGAACTACTGCCGATGTTACTTTATCGGCTGCAACAGGTATGATGGGTGTAAGCACAGCATCGCCAAAATCTACTTTAGATGTGAATGGTTCATTTGGCGCAAACATAACAGTAGCAACTACTGCGGTGGCATTAACACAATCAAACTATACCGTGATATTAAGCAATGCAACAGCTAATGTTACATTGCCAGCAGCATCGGCAAATGCAAATCGTATTTATCATATTGTGAATAATTCGGGTAGTGCTCGTACCATTACTGGATACATTGCCATTGGCGGATTAACACAAACTGCGGTAGCCAATAGCTTAGCAATTGTATTACAAAGCAATGGTACAAACTGGTATCAAATTCAATAAATAAAATTAGATAAATACGCTAAATGCCTTATAGTAAAGGCTTTAAAGCAATGGTATCTTTGATGAATAATTTAAAAAACAGAAATTCAAAAACAATTAGATGAAACATACTCATAAAATATTTTCAATTTTTATTGCAGTGGCTGGTGGTATTTTATTAACTAAAACAAATACAAATGCGGCTACAAATTTTACAACCATAGCGGCTGAAAATATTGATTTATCTAACACAAACGATTTAATAATTACAGATAAAAAAGTTGAATTAACCAATGGTAAACCGATTGTAAAAATTCCAATTACATTTAATAATTCAACCAATAATGCATTTAGTTTTGAAAATTTGCCAAGCGGTTTAGAAAAACGAATGGCGCAAATATTTACCACAACACCATCCGATTTATCATCAACTGCTACAGTTAGTTTAGATGCAGCTTTTGTAGGCAATACTTCAAATATTAGTAATTTAAGATTGATAATGGGCAGCGATAATAATTTTGCAAATGCAGAAGTATACATGCCTACAGCCAGTATTAATGGTGGTGCAATTGAATTTCAAAACGTGAATTTGAATGCGATGAAAAAGTTTTTTGCTATTGCATTTGCTGATAAAGATGAACATCCAAACATTACTATAAATGATTTACAAGTAGTAAATAATGGTAATAAACAATATAGTATTTCGTGGAAAGCCATACAGGATGACAATTTGAAAGGCACTTACAAAATTAGTTATGTAAATGGTAGTGGCGAAAAAGTGTATTTAAAAAAAGCAATGAAAAATGAATCAGGATTAAACATTAGATACGATATAAATTTTTCGATTAAAGAAGAAATGGATATGGCAACTTTTGTTTTAGAATATGAAAGCGAAAACAAATCAGTTTATTCATTAGGCACTGTAAATGATGAATCAGATGCCGATGGCGAATATGTAGAATTGATTAGTGAAGAAAATTTTACAGCCTTAAAAATTAAAACTGTAGCTGGAAGCAAAGATGAACTTACATTAAAATTATATGATGAAAAAGGTAATCAAGTAGCCGATAATCAACCGATAGAAGTATTACAAGGTGCTTCGCAAATTATTCCAATTGATTTGCCCGATATACAAGGCATGTATTATGCGGTGTTGAGCAGTGGTACATCATCACGTAAAAAGAAAAAAGTATTTAAAGTTGTTCATTCATAAAAAATATAAATCCAAATAATCTGCGTTATACATAAAACAGCCCATCAAAGTTTACCTTCCGAAAACACACACAAAAAATCCTGAACCCTTTTTAAAACGGTTCAGGATTTTTTTTATTTACCAACATGTTTTCCTATTAAAAGAAATTCTATGTACTTCATTTTTCAATTAAGTATAAAGACGACATAAATACAAAAAGTAGAACAATTAAAATTGATTTATTTTATCCTTAAGAATTTCTAATTGCGAAAACAATTCCAATTCTATTCTCTTATATTTATTAAGGTGCTCTTGATTTTGAGTAAGTTTATTTTGAATCTCATCAATCAAAATTCTTGTTTCTTTGTTCTGATTTATTTTAATTTTTAATGAAGAAATTTCATTTTGAAAAATTTCACTTTCAATGAATTTATTAACTAGCTGATTTAATTCTAATTCGGTAATAAGTTCCCAATATTTACCATTTACAT
>JBJOOR010000017.1:0-73130 GCA_046051225.1 Bacteroidota bacterium
TTGAGAGATATAGGTGGTAAATACTAGGGGGAATAATTTGTCGTAAGTAGCAAGTTTTGTGAATAACTCATTATGGAGGTTGCCTTTCTTTGTTTAAAATATTTGTAAGTGTTTTTAAATCATGTGCCACTTGTTGTAATAATTTGGTAGTAGCACTAGGTAGTATATTTTGCTGGTTTCTATTTGAGCGTTGTGTAGTAATTCTTTTATTGAATGTTGGTAATTTAAGGGTGTTTGTAGTTATTTTTTTAGAGCCCACCACTTGTTAGAGCTAACAAATCTAACCAATATTTTTTATCATGTGTCAAACAGACATATGTGGTAAGGATATTCAGAAAACACCCTGTACTACAATCAGTACAGGGTGTTTTCTGTTTTAGCTCACATTACCAAAAGAGTAGTTTCGTACGTCAGAAATACTATTGACGGTAAACATATATTCCGCTCTAATTGACATTTGTGTACTTATTCCTAAACACACAAATACATGGAAACACCAGAAGAAACCAAGGAGCGTTTACTCAATGAATTAGCAGACGTACTCATCAGTATCTACTTTGAGCAACCACCAAAAGAATCCCCACCACCCATACAAGCAGTAAGCTACTTATCCATTAAAGAGTTACTTACTAAAACTACCAAACGAGATGGATTTGTACACTTCGAATTACAAGAACCACAGCACAAGAAAAAATATTCTTACTGTACGTTTACCTGTTACGACCCAATACGAAGAACACCCGAAGAGAGTGTAAATAAGTTAAAAGAATTATTTTCAATTGTACTGAAACCAACGAATTGGGAATTGGAGAGGAAGGTGGTGTATCAACTTGGAAGACTTGAGGGGAGTGTATTACAGCGATTATACTGATAGAGAATTTTCTTGCGTTTTCACAAGTAGTACAGGATACAATTCATGCGGTAAACATTTATACAAAGCACAGATACGAAATAAGTTTACTAAGTTAGGTATTGCTTTTCCTTTCTCCCAATGTGAGATACGGTCGCTACTTGTCATGGTAAGTGCGTCAGCTACCTGCTGTTGGGTAAGTCCAAAGATTTTACGTCTTTGTGCAAGGGTATTGATTTGTATTGCTTGAGTATAGTTCATATAAATAGTTTGAGAGATATAGGTGGTAAATACTAGGGGGAATAATTTGTCGTAAGTAGCAAGTTTTGTGAATAACTCATTATGGAGGTTGCCTTTCTTTGTTTAAAATATTTGTAAGTGTTTTTAAATCATGTGCTACTTGTTCAAGAAATTTGGTGCTTACAACAAGTTCTATTTTTTGTTGATTTCTATTTGAACTTGATGTAGCAATGTTTTTCTGTACACTTGTTAGTTGGTGGTTGTTTGTAGTTATTTTTTTAGAGCCCACTTGATGCGATTTTTCGGCTAAAAAAACACTTTTAGCCTTGAAAATGCTACATAATTCGGGTGTTCGTAAGTTTCCATTTTCATAAATCAATCCTGATGGGAATACGAACACCTGCAATTTAACCTTATTCTCTAAGGTCGCTTTTTCCCATACCGTAGAAGGATGCAACATGAACTCTCGGGAAGATTCTATTAGCTCATGGATGTTGTATGATTCATCAGCTTGTTTCTGTTTTTCATAGAATTCAGTAGTTAATTCATATTGTTCATGGCGAAGAGTTTCTAGGTATTCTTTGGCAATTGCATCATGGTAAATGCCATCCAAATTTTTATTAATAATTTGCTGCTCTCTTTGTTTTAGTTCATCAATACGAGCTTGTATTAATTTTGTTTCTTGTTCAACTTCCTCAAGCTTTTGAGGAAATTTCTGTTTTAGGTTTTCTTGTATCATCAGCACATCATCCATTTCCAATCGGATTTCATCTAATAATTCAATGAACAAGCGTTCCATCTTGTATTTGGAAATATTGCCTTGGGGCATAAAGAAACGATAGTAAGGATATTTACTTTTTTTACCCTTACTCCATGCACCTGTCATCTTTAATCCATCTGGTGTGCTTATCAAATTTCTTAAAGGAAAATCAGTATGTAGTCTGATATATGCTCGAGTATATTTTTTGTTCTTTCTTTTTACTACTTCTTGAACATGAGTAAAAAGCTCTTTT
Source organism: Bacteroidota bacterium (assembly GCA_046051225.1). Lineage (GTDB taxonomy): Bacteria > Bacteroidota > Bacteroidia > Chitinophagales > CAIODY01 > CAIODY01. The sequence continues at coordinate 2,104 of JBJOOR010000017.1, forward strand.
GAAACAATGGGTTCAAAAAGTCCAGCATGAGTTTCCCCAAATTTATGTATCACTCCAGTATACAATTCATTGGAGAGCATTCTATAAAACTGTGATTTTGAAATTGGTTTACCATTGATTGCCAGTCCTTGGTGTAAAGCACATTCAAAACCTTGATAAATAGTGTACTTACCTGTTGAAATCAGCATGAAACTTTGTTCTACCAATGCCGCCATTTTATTTTTTCCAATTGTGGCTCTACCCAATACTTTTATATTTGAATATCCTACGGGAGCTTTCCACACATATCTACCCTCTCGAACAGCTTCTTTCATGCCATTGGCACATCGTTCCGTTCTCACATCATTATCAAACTGGGCTACATTGGCGATGATGTTTTCCATGAATTTGCCAGCAGGGGTATTCTCAAAATATTCGCTTGTTGACTTGATTTCAACACCATACTTCTTGAGCAGCATGCGTATATAGCTGTAATCGTCCGTATTACGTGATATGCGGTCTATTTTGTAGGATATGACTACTTGGATACCTTTTGTACGGTCAGTGCAGTAGGAGAGCAATTTTTGCAATTCTGTGCGATTTTGTGTTTTAGCACTTTCTCCTTGTTCAATGAACACGGCAATAACCGTATAGCCGTTTTGTAAGGCATACTCCTTACACACCTTTTCCTGTGTTACCAAACTGTTACCTTCTTCCACTTGCTCTTTGGTAGAAACACGGCAATAGATTACTGCATTTTTTGTGGTAGTAGTCATGGTTATTGAAAGTATATATCAATTAGCAAATCTGTTAATTGGTCTAATAACATCTCTTTTGTGAGAAGAGGGTTATTACTACGCAAAGAGGAGCAACGAGAATTGACTTTGTTGCTAGACAAAAGCCTTCGTTGCCCCTCTTTAGGTTCAATATTCATTTCGTCAATTCTTTGTACACCTTTGTCTAGCGTTTTCATTATAGCATTAAATAATTAGCTTGTACAAATGAAGTATGACGTGGATTGTAGGGGAATTATAGACGGAAGATTTTGCTACTTCTATATAAATATTCCCCCTGTTATGAATTCCATAGTACCGCTATCATTAAAGCATGAACGACCATGCTATTACCTACATAGGAAAAACTAATTTCAGAAATAGCAATCAAAAGTTTGGTATCAAAGACCAAGACCGATTGCAGCATTTGTATGTGATTGGTAAGTCAGGAACAGGAAAATCTACTTTGCTCAAGCAAATGGCTTTGTCTGATATTCACAGAGGGAATGGCTTGTGTGTCATAGACCCACACGGGGATGTAGCAAAAGAACTCTTACAACAGATTCCAGAGTCAAGAAAAACTGACCTCATTTATTTTGATACAACGAGTAAACATCCGCTAGCATTTAATCCACTTCACAACATCCCACAGAGCTATCACCATCTTGTTGCAGCAGGGTTAATTTCAACATTCAAAAAGATTTGGGCGGATTCCTGGGGTCCGAGATTAGAATACATTTTACGTTTTTCGTTATTAACCTTGATGCACTATCCAAATGCTACGTTGTTGGATATTCAACCACTATTAACCAATCATATTTTTAGAAACAATATCTTAGGGTATGTTGTAGATGGGCATATACAAGCCTTTTGGAAAGATGAGTTTGAGAAATATTCTGCCACATTAAAAGCAGAAGCCATTGCACCAATACTCAACAAAGTAGGATTGTTTGCTACAAGTTTACCTTTACGAAACATAGTAGGACAACAGGCTTCAAGTTTTAAGATGCAACAGGTGTTAGACAACAAAAAAATACTTATCGTGAATCTTTCTAAAGGGCAAATAGGGGAAGATGCTTCATCCCTATTAGGCAGTATGTTAATTTCATCTATTCAGTTAGCAGCCTTACATCGTGCTGCCATAGCGGAATACAGCCGTACTCCTTTTTACGTGTATATTGATGAGGCACATTCTTTCTTGACACTTTCTTTCATCACTATTCTATCTGAAGCACGTAAGTACAAATTGTCTTTATTCCTTACTCATCAATATATGGAGCAGATGCCTGATGAAATTCGCTCTGCTATTTTTGGAAATGTGGGTACGATCATTTCTTTCCGTATTGGAGTAGATGATGCAGTTATTTTAGCAAAAGAATTTTATCCAATCTTCAATGAAGAAGATTTAGTGAATCTTCCACGGTTTGCCATGTATTTAAAGTTGATGATTGATGGGGGAGTGAGTAAGCCGTTTAGTGCGGAGGGATATTGACATGGAACGAAAATACTCCAGATAGGATAATTTTAAAAACAACAATATTTATAAGGATATATTACACTGTCTTTAACAAGAAGAATGCAAACGCCCTAAAATCTGCTAAACAAATTAATCCAGAGTCAACGCAGCTAATATTAGTCCGATAGAGCCAAAAAACAATCTCATCTATTGCTTTCTCTATACCTAAATCACTAAAATAATCCCGACAATCTTGCATTATTGTAATAAGATTTCTGAATATTTCATCTACTGAGAAAATAATGTGAATTTCTGCAAAATCTTTTTTCGGGATGAGATTGTTTCCTTCACATTTTTCACTTGACTTTACAGTTGCGATTGATTGTAATAGTTTTAAGATATTCATGGCGTTGTGGTTTTTAATAAGTAAAAAAGGTTCAAATACAAATTGCGTAAGTAATTTGACCAACCATAACACCCTACTATTTATCTGTCAATTTTTTTTATAGTTGACTTTATCGTAGTATTTTTGTTAAATAGACTTGTATAGTTCTATTGGTGTTGTGATTGAGTAAATCACTAAAAAGGAGAAGGAGGCTGCTACCTCTTTCCCCTTTTTTTTTGCATAAAAAAAGCGGGAAATAAACTTCTAGTTTATCCTCCGCTTAGATAAAAATATTCAACTGACTTTATGTAGCTGTAATTTTGCATTTTTTATGTTTTATTTTATCTTCTAAAAAAACTATATGTTTAGGATTATTTATAACTATGATTTTGAAATGTAAATTCATTTTTTTCTAAAATATTGGTTTATAGAATGTTTTACACGAAGTTAAACAGCAATCAAGCAGATTGCAAATGAAGTTATAAACCTTTGTTTAAAAACCCATTTTTATTCTATCTATGATGCATAGTAACTTTGTATCTTTTTCAAATTAAAATTTATTAGCTGTATTCCGCACTTTCCGCATTGCATAGTTTCATCATCTTTCTAAATCTAACCTAAGCGTACAAGGGCTTCGCACGTTACTTCGTAACCCTTGACACTTGGTTGAAGCCTAGGGGCTTTAAACTCATAGAAAATGATGAACTACACAATTAAAACGTACACGAAAAGTACAGAAGTACACAAGCCTCATTTCTACATCTTGAGAGAAGGTTTAAACGCAGGTAAGCCATTAACAGAAGCTTGCGCCAACTGTTTCATTGTCATGATGGAGAATGACTTTGATAAAGAAACCATGTATTGGTTTTGTTACGCCTTGTGGCAAACCAAAATCTTTGAACAACGCCTTACAGGCAATGTAATTCCATTTCTTCGGATTGGTAAATTACTTTGGACATTGAGTGAGTATATCCCTAAGATGGATAGTAACAAACGTATTGTAAACTCAATTGCCAAGTTACGAGTATTCCAATCACGTTCCGTGAAATTACAAGAGTACTTAACCATGATAGAGCAGTCAAAACGTTCTGCCTTACGTCATTTACTTACTGAAATACCAGGTCATATTTGATTTGGTATTTATATAAATTAATTTTCCATTTAAATTATATAAATTTTTACCTTTACTTTTATTTTTAATTTTTAAAAAATTATAAATGGATAAAATTTTATTTGTTTTTTCTGAAAAAAATTTAAAAACAAGTTTCCCAATAATCTTGTTAGTAATTGGGTTAGGCTTATTTATTTACGGGATTTTTGGTACGTTCGAAGACTTAAAATGGCAACATTTTTGTGATGGTCTAGGTAAGGCTATTTTAATTGGTGGAATTTTCAGCCTTCTCCTTAAGTCAATGCAATTTATGGGCATATTTAAAGAAGAGCTAACAAAGATTATTTTTGAAACTAAATTTCTATCAAACAGAAAAGATATTTTTGACTATTGGGAAAAAGTTTCTCAAGAAATGTTTAGAAATAAATTTCCTAACATTAGTCAAAAACTTTTAAAAGACGTACAAAATATATACTTCCCAACAACTCATACTATGTATTATGACAATTGTGAACACATTATTGAAATTGATTTAGAAAAGGAAGGATCAAATAATATACTTGTTAAAAAAACTACAAATTTAACCGCTATTCCAATTAATAATAAAGAGACTTATACATATGATTTTTCAAATATTATGCCTTTTAAAAATGAACTCACTAATGAAACAGATATATATTACGAATCTACTAGTGTAAAAATTAATGGAATAGTAACGAAACCAACTCATAAAAAAAGCGTAAAAGGAAAAGAGGTTATAAACGAATTCTGTGTTACTTTGTCTAATTCAGATAAATACGAGATAGAGCGTATAGAAAACAAAAAATATGATGTTACCTTTGACAACATAATATATTTTGGGGCTAGGAGAATTTTTCACAAAATGACAGTTGAAATACATTATCCAAAAGATAAACTTAGAATAGAGTTAAAAAAATGTGGAACACTTCAAGATTTTCTAAAACAAAGTGAAACAACCCATTCTACTAAATACTCTTATAAGGGGCTTATTTATATGGAGCAAGGATACTATATTAATGTAATAAAAATATGATATAATGAATTTTATGATAAAAAAAATATTGGACGGAGATAAAGGTTAATACGAGAATAATTTTTAATATAATTATTGCTTGCTATTCTATTGTTTTATTATAATCAAAAACTAACTACAGCATCTAAAGCATCGTCAGCATCTTTATGTATAAAGTTGTTTTGATAGCCTATTGTTGTAGTAATGGAGGAGTGGCGGTAGAGTTTTTGCAACATTTGAATTGATATTTTATCCCCAGAAATATTACCAAAGGTATGACGTGCAATATGCATGGTTAATGGTTTATCAAGCTCAATCATAGGAGCAATAACCTTTTGAAGAGTTGTGTCAATTCGATGTATTGCAGTGGCAATTTTCTTTTGCACCATAATATTATCATTAAAATCATCAAACATTTTGAGTTCGGGAAATAGTAAATCATCATTACTTCGCTTATCCTTTTTATATTCATTAATTATTGCAATAGCTTTAGCAGGAATCTTTAACGAACCACCTTTTGCATTCTTGCCCATGGTATAATGTAAACGGTCATTTTGTATGTCAGTCCATCGTAAACGTAAGACATCAGAAATGCGCATACCTGCAAAATAGAAAGAAAACAACCATATGTTACGAGCATGATTGACATATGAACCATTTTCTAATTCAAGCTCTTCTAATTGTTTAACCTCATCCGATGATAAGCCAATCTTTAGGGAGTCGGGAAATTTGATTCTTATCTTACCATCCCCAAATGGATAGTATTTTCTATCCACTAAATTCGCTTTCATTGCTTGACTGAAAATTGAACGAATAACAACCAAATGGTTTACAACAGTACGTTCAGTAATGGTTCGGGTACTTTTAAGGTACAATTGAAAACGCTGTAATAGTGGTACAGTAATATCTGCAAACGCTATATCTTCTTGATGTAATGAAGATTTCAAGAATTCTTTAAAATGTTTTACTCGAGGTTTATCTGAACCCAATCTATTGTATTTGCCAGCTTTTTCAAGTGTATCAAGATAGAGTGTTGATTGAGGTAAAAATGTTTCTCCATTTGTTGGTCTAAGTTTTTGCTTAACCGAAAAAGACGACACGGTACTTTTATTAGTTTCTAATTCAAGAGAAGTATCATTTGCTTCTGCTAATTTTTTTAGCAAAAAATTATTCAACCGATTTGAATTAGGATGTGATTTTTTTACCCGTTGAGTTGTTGCATCCCATTGTGATTCTTTTAAATCATATCCTAAATGGATAAACGAAGTTTTTCTATCCTTTGTAATACGAATTGCCAAGGGAAATGTGTCATCCAGTTTTTTCTTTGCACGAAGAACTATTTTTATTGTTGCCATGAGTAATCAATTTTGGTACAACAAAGGTACAACATTTATGGTTTTTCGACAAATTGCACCGAAACAATTTTATACATAAAACCTATATTTATCAATACTTTCGGCATTCATGCATTCACATTAAACCATATTGATTCATTAAAAACGGGACTTAAAATCCCGTGGGCCGAAACGCCCGTACGGGTTCAACTCCCGTCTCGAGTACTTAATAATTAGCCTCAAATACTTAACAGATAAGTGTTTGAGGCTTTTTTTATTTTACAAAGTAACAAGAGTTATTGAATTGGCAAAAAATTATAGTTGTATCCACAAAAATGCCTACATCTACTTTTTTGTTTTTGATATTTTTTTTTTGTTTTTGATAATTTTAGTAGTACCTTTATAATATGGTTATAATTACCAAACGAAAGCTAATTGAGTTTTATGAAATAGAAACAAAGGCAAAAGAGCCATTGTTGAAATGGTATAATGAAACTGAAATTAGCGATTGGAAAAATTTAGCAGCCATAAAGCAAACCTTTAATAGTGTTGATTATGTAGGCAACGATAGATATGTGTTTGATGTAGCTGGTAATAAGTTTAGAATTGTAGCCATGATACATTTTAAAACAAGAACGCTTTACATACGCTTTGTAGGCACTCACAAACAATACGATAAAATAGACTGCAAAACAATTTAACAAAATGAAAAACGAAGTAACAAAAAAAGAGTTTGAAATAGCTGAAAAAAAGATGAATGAAATTTTGGCTATTGCTACTGAAAAAGGTGGCTTTGATTTTCTAACTTCAAAAGAAAATACAGCCCTTGCCAAATATACCCAAATAGTAAAGGCTTATGAAGATATACACTATCAAATTCCAATGCCTCAAACTGTGCAAGGTTTGATTGAATTGAAAATGTATGAAAGGAAATTAAAACAAAAAGATTTGGCAAAATTATTGGAAACAACCGACACCAAGCTTTCAGAAATTATGCACTACAAAAGAAAACCTAATTTAGTTTTCCTAAAAGCCATGCACCAAAAGTTAGGCATAGACGGCAATTTGCTTTTTAAAGCTGTTTAACTAAAAAAGTTGCTAAAACATAGACATTTGTCTCTCAATTGTCCCTTTAATAAAAATAAAAGTCTATAAATTCAACAATAACAAGTCTTTCAAGGTTTTGATAACTCCCTCGAATACAACAAATAAAAAAGGGTTTCAAGGTTTTCTTGAAGCCCTTTTTTATTTTTATATAGTATCCCTACAATTAGTATTCAACATTTTACATAGCACTCTGCTAGTAGAGCAACAAGGCAAACAAAACATTTTGCTGATGAACATAGTTTCTATGTTGATGAACTTAGAACTTTTTCTGATGAACATAGTTTCTATGTTGATTAGAAAAACATTTTTTCTGATTAGAATAGTTTCTATTCTGACTAGAAAAAACATTTTTCTGATGGTAAACAAAATGGTGTTCACTACCTAAATTACTGATAATCAATAAATTTTTGTTTTTTCAGGTTTATTTTATCTTGCTACTATATTATTTTAGCATAAACTATCATCAATAAAAATGTTCACGTTTGTATTATAAAATGTATTGTTCCGAAGTATCATAACAAGCTGCAAGCCCAATGCACAAAAGCTATGCTTCAACTCCGAACATTCGGAGGGCGACAACGAATACAGCTTAACTGCGGTAATTCTTGTTCATACGTGCAAAAAAATATTGCATCATCTTGTATAAAACTTTTATATTTGAAAAACCTAAAACACCGAGAATGAAAAAACTTCTACTTTGTTTATTGGCAATAATTATTGGAATATTTGTTTCTAGTAATGTATTGCAATCGCATTCATTAACACCACCAGCAGGGCAAGCTTGCAATTCAAGCGGATGCCATGGCGGAGGAAGTGGTGGTGGAATTTCATGCACCCCTGTAATAACTTGTTCAAGTTTTTATTTAGGACCTCAAACCAATTTGGCTGCTATATCTTATTTAGACCCAGGTGCTGCTATTGATACATTAACTTTTACTATTACTATTCCTGGTGCTACAAGGGGAGGTTTTCAACTTTCTTGTTCAAAAGGATATTTTATGAATGTTGATTCGAACAAAACACGTATCACTCATAGTGGCAGTATTAGTTACATTAGCCATTATAATTCAACATTTGGTTCTACAAGTTGGACAGTTAAATGGTTTCCGTATCCTACTTCAATTGGTGGTTTTAATAATTATGTAAATTTTTCTTACTCAACTGTATGTGATACGATGCCTAATAATAATGGTTCTGGTGGTAACGGAGGAACAGGAGGAAGTTGTTTACCAAATTGTTCTGGTGCTTCATCGGGCACAATGGGAGCTAGTGCCACTAATTGTTATTGCTATAATTGTAATGGAGGTCCAGTAATAAATAAAAAGGGGATACTATATTCTACTTATTTTAGTGTATGCCTAGGGGATACAATATCCTTTTCTTGGAATGGCAGTGGTAATCTATGGAGTTCGCCTAATATAAGTGATTGGTGGGGAAGTGTAACAAATTATTCAGCTAACAACTATCAATTTGGAAGCAATGTATTCCAAAATGGTTTTTTAGCGGTAGTTGATACAAATTGGATATCAGTAGATATTTCATATACGTATGATTATTATTGTAGTACGGTATATATTCAAGGTCCAACAAATACAGCGTCTTTTTCAATATATAAAAAGCCCATCATTCCAGTTTTAAGTCCAGTATCTATTTGCTCATCAAAAGGAGTTGTATTAGGCTCGAATAATAATGTTACTACTTCACATCCACCTTTACTTTACAAATGGTTTCCTGCAACTAATTTAGATACTGTTACTAAATACCGAGCTGTGGCTAAACCTACTACTCCAACAACTTATACTTTGCAAGTAACTGATGGTTATAGTTGCGTTTCAAAAGCAAATCAGATTGTAAATTTTTCAATTCCATCTTATTCAACTACCACTAAAACAATTTGTTCAAATCAGCCCATTTTAATCAACCATAAATTTGTAAATACAGCAGGAGTTTATAGCGATACGTTAGTTAATCACACAGGCTGCGATTCAATTGTTACACTTAGTTTAATTGTAAAAAATATTGGTTTTCATCAATTACCAAATCAAACCATTTGCAGTAATGGTTTCTATTATTTTAATAATCATAAAATTAACTTAGCAGGAATATACTATGATACCTTAGCAAATTATCTAGGCTGCGATTCGATTTTAAGTTTGAATTTAATTGTACACAATACTAGTAATTACAGCTATTCGCAAGCTATTTGTAGCAATCAATCTTATCTGTTTAACAATCATCAATTAAATCAAAGCGGAACATATTATGATACTTTGCAAAATTATTTAGGCTGCGATAGTTTTATAATCTTGACTTTAGCAGTATTACCAATTAGTAACCATTCTTATCATCAAACTATTTGCAGCAATCAGCCTTATTTATTCAACAATCATCAATTGAATTCTACAGGAATTTATTTAGATACATTACAAAATTATGTAGGTTGTGATTCAATACTAACTCTTAATCTTACTGTTTTACCAAATGGAAGCTCTTATTCAATGGGTATTTGTCCTAATCAAAGTTATTATTTCAATGGAAATAATTTAACCACAGCAGGAATTTATTATGATACTTTACAAAACTATCTGGGCTGCGATAGCTTTATAACGCTGCATTTGAATGTGAATCAACCCACATCAAAAACGATAAATCAAACAATTTGCAACAATAGTTTTTATAATTTGAATGGAACTATTTTAAATCAAAGCGGCATTTATTATGATACTATTCAAAACCATTCGGGTTGTGATAGTTTTATCACTTTGCATTTGGTGGTAAAATCAATTAGTAGTTATTCTTATAGCCAAACTATTTGCAGCAATCAGCCTGTTTATATTCATAATAATTATGTAAATACATCGGGCATTTATCATGATACATTAATAAATTATATGGGTTGCGATTCGTTAATCACACTTCATTTAACTGCGAAACCTGCCACCAATTCATCATTTACAAAAACCATTTGTAGCAATCAGCCTTATTTATTTAATGGTCATTTATTAAACACATCGGGCAATTATAAAGATACGCTAACAAATTATGTAGGCTGCGATTCTATCATCAATCTGCATTTAATATCGCATACTGCGTATCAGCAAAACACCACCACCATTGGCATGTGTAAGGGCGATAGATATTTTTATTATGGAAATGTGTACACCACATCAACTATTATTTACGATTCGATGCAAACCTATTTGGGCTGCGATTCTATTATTTCTATTACCTTAAATATGATTACAAATGCTGATACATCTGTGGTTCAAAGCGGTAATACATTAATTGCCCAAGCCCAACACAGTAGTTTTCAATGGTACGATTGTACCGAACATCAACTCATTCAAAATGCAAATGATGATACATTTATGGTGCATCATTCGGGCAGTTATGCTGTAATTGTAAAAGATAGTTTAACCTATTGCAGCGATACATCTAATTGCAGAACTATTGTAGTTAGTGGCGTTGAAGACTTTGCAGCAAACAATAGTGGACTAATTATTTATCCAAACCCTACCAATGAATGGTTATCGATTAATGATAAATGGTTAGCAATAAATACAATTGAAATTACGGATATGTTGGGTCGTGTTATGGTAAGCTTATCGAACCATATCAATCAACAAATCAAAAAATCATCTACTCAACAAATTCAAATTGATGTGTCGGGTTTATCAAATGGCTTATATTTCGTCAAAGCCACTGATAGCAAAGGCAATGTGATGAATGCAAAATTTGTAAAAGAATAAGGAATTTATCGAACAATAAAACTATTTAATTTATAAAAAAAATAGCATTCATTTTATGCTATGTATTTCTTTCTGTTTAAATCAATAAATTTCGGTTGTGCTTTTTTACATTTGCGTACTAAAAATTAAGTATGAAAAAAAGCATTCTAATTATTTCTGGCTCGGTATTGTTTTTATTTGCTTGTACATCGCAAAAAGATAAGTTAAAAGCAAAAATTTCAGCAAATGAAAAAATACTTTTGGCTGATGAAATGGTTACACCCAAAGAAGATTCGATAGCATCGGTTTTAATTTCAGATTTTCAAACCTATGCTAAAGAAAATCCTGATGATTCATTAGCCGTTGAATATTTGTATAAAGCTGCCGAATATTCAAAAGGCATTTCAAAATTTAAACAAGCCGCCGATTTATACGGTATTATTTTCTCTAAATACCCTACTTCAAAAAAAGCTGCCAACAGCTTATTCTTTCAGGCTTTTACTTATCAAACCAATATTAATGACACCATAAAAGCTAAATTAATATTCAAAGATTTTATTGCCAAATATCCTAACCATCCATTTGTAAAAGATGCTAAATTTTCATTACAGCAAATGGAAAACAAACTTTCGGATGATGAAATTGTAGCAGGCTTTATGAAAAAATTGGAAGAAAAAAACAAAACAAAATCGGCTAAATAAAAGTTTAATTATAATCACATTCAATATACATACATTATGCAAAAAATTTCGGTAATAGGTGCAGGACAAATGGGTAATGGAATTGCTCATGTATTTGCGTTAAACAACTACCAAGTTACATTAATTGATATTTCGGAAGATGCCTTAAATAAAGCTTTGGCAACTATTGCCAAAAACAATGACCGCATGCTTACCAAAGGCACAATTACAGCCGAACAGGTTGAAAATTGCAAAAAAAACATTGCTACAAATACATCTATTGCTAATGGTGTAAGCCAAGCCGAATTAGTGGTAGAAGCGGCTACCGAAAATGTAGATTTAAAATTAAAAATATTTAAAGAAATAGATGCCAATGCGCCTGCAGGTTGCATTCTGGCATCTAACACTTCATCAATTTCCATTACTAAAATTACGGCTGTTACAAAACGCCCCGAATCTGTAATTGGAATGCATTTTATGAATCCTGTACCATTAATGAAATTGGTAGAAATTATTGATGGTTATTCTACTTCAAAAGAAGTGAGTAATACCATTGTTGAGTTATCTAAAAAAATTGGTAAAACACCAGTAGTAGTAAATGATTATGCAGGATTTGTAAGCAACCGAATTTTAATGCCGATGATAAATGAAGCCATCGAAACTTTGTTTCAAGGCGTAGGTGGTGTTGCCGAAATTGATACCGTTATGAAATTGGGAATGGCTCATCCAATGGGGCCGTTGCAGTTGGCAGATTTCATCGGTTTAGATACTTGCTTGGCAATTTTAAGAGTATTGCATGATGGTTTCGGAAACCCTAAATATGCGCCTTGTCCGCTATTGGTAAACATGGTGGCTGCTGGTAAATATGGTGTAAAAAGTGGCGAAGGGTTTTATGTATATACGGCAGGCAGCAAGGATTTGGTGGTAAGTAATCAATTTACAAAAAAATAAAAATGAGTAGTTTTAAAATAGGTGGCGTTGAGTTTTCATCACGATTATTTTTAGGAACAGGAAAATTTAGTTCGAATAAATTGATGCACGAATCAATTATAGCAAGCGGTACTGAATTAGTAACTGTGGCACTAAAACGTGTTGATATGAAGGATAAAAAAGATGGTTTGATTGAAAATATCAAATCAGAAAAAGTTCAATTATTGCCCAACACATCAGGCGTAAGAACTGCTGCCGAAGCCATTTTTGCAGCCGAGTTAGCAAGGGAAGCCATGCAAACTAATTTATTGAAATTAGAAATTCACCCCGACCCAAGGTATTTATTACCCGATGGAATTGAAACATTAAAAGCTGCCGAAGAGTTAGTAAAAAAAGGATTTATTGTTTTACCATACATTAATGCCGACCCTGTTTTGTGCAAACGATTAGAGGATGTGGGCGTAGCGGCTGTAATGCCATTAGGTTCGCCAATTGGCAGCAATCGTGGATTAGAAACCAAAGCCATGTTGCAAATTATTATTGCCGAAAGCAATGTACCTGTAATAATTGATGCAGGTATTGGTGCACCATCGCATGCAGCCGAAGCCATGGAAATGGGTGCTAGCGCTGTGTTGGTAAATACTGCAATTGCTGTAGCAGGCAATCCTGTGGCAATGGCAATTGCTTTTAAAATGGCTATTGAAGCTGGTAGAATGGCTTTTGAATCAAAATTAGCATCGCCCATTTTTAATAAAGCTGAAGCCAGTAGCCCACTTACAGCATTTTTAGATTAATTTTTATGAATTTATTTTTACCTCAATTTAAAGTTTATTGGATTCGTGTTTGCATCACTATGTTGCTATTAACACTTTGCCGATTTATTTTTTTAGCCTATAACTTACATTCGTTTCAAAACATCACAATTGTTGATGCTGGCAAAGTTTTTTTCTTTGCCTTACGATTTGATATGGTGGCAGCTATGTATTTAAATACCTTATTTTTCATTCTGCTTTCTATTTCATTTCAATTAAACTATAATAAGATTTATCAAAAAATATTAGTGGCTCTTTATGTGCTGATGCATGTACCATTATTGGTTTTAGAGTTGATTGATGCTATATTTTATCCTTATAATTTGCGCCGTTCTACATTTGGTATTACAAAAGTTGGCGATGAGGCAGCAGGGCAATGGAAAACTTATGTAAGCTTTTATTGGTGGCTATTTATAGTATTATTTGTTTTACTTTTTTTGGTTTGGTTTTTAGCAAATAAAACCAACAAAAAATATTTTACTACTAAACCTATTCTGAATAAAAAATATTTTGCCAATTGGATAATCTGCTTTTTAATATCGGGTGGTTTAAGTTTTTTAATGATTCGGGGCGGTTGGCAATATATACCAATAAGCGGCACCACGGCTGGCGAAATGGTAGATGAAAAATATTCGCCATTGGTTACTAATTCAACAGTTATCTTTTTTCAATCAGCATTTTTACCACAAATAAAACCGGTAAAATATTATACAGATGAAGAGTGTAAAAAGATTTTTACCAATCAAATTTATATAACCAAAAATGATACGCTTGAAAAAATATTGCACCGCAAACCAAATGTGATGATAATTATTTGGGAAAGTTGTGGTAAAGAATATGTAGGGCACTTTAATAAAGGCAAAAATTTTACTCCATTTTTAGATTCTTTATGCAACAACTCGTTGCTATGCACCAATGCATTTGCCAATGCCAAACATAGCCACGAAGGCATGTGTGCCATCATGGCAAGCATTCCAACTATGATGGAAGAATGTTTTTATTATTCATCATACCAAAATAATAAAATAAAAGGCATGGGCGAATACATGAAAGAGATGGGCTATACTACAGCTTTTTTTCATGGTGGCAATAATGGTTCGATGAAGTTTAATTCGTTTAGCAGAAGGTGTGGTTTTGATACTTATTATGGTAGAGATGAATACCCCGAACCCGATAAAGATTTTGATGGAACTTGGGGAATTTGGGACCATAAATATTTTCAATATGTGGCAAAAAAAATAAATGAAATGCCCGAACCCTTTTGTACTGGCTTGTTTACGCTTTCATCACACAATCCATTTAAAATTCCTGAAGAGTTTGCCAATAAATTTCCGAAAGATGAAAATGTACTTTTACAGCCAATTGCATATACTGATTATTCGCTTCGTAAGTTTTTTGAAACAGCATCAAAAATGAAATGGTTTAATAATACTTTGTTTGTAATTGTGGGCGACCACACCGCATGGAATACCGACCCAAACTACTCGGGCGATGCTGGAGTATTCAAATTACCCATGCTTTTTTATATGCCAGGTAAGCTAAAAGGAAACATAAATTTTGTAACGCAACAAGTTGATATTTTACCAACAGTATTAAACATGGTGGGCTACCAAGGCAAGGTAGCAGCTTTTGGCAGAAATATTTTGCAACAAGATTCGGCTACTGCAAAAACATTTACATGGTTAAATAATAATTTTTTATTGATGGATAATAATTTAACCATAAGGTACAATGGCAATAAATTATTAAGTGCATTTACTTACAAAACAGATAAAGCCTGTACCGAAAATGTTTTGATAACGCATCAACAAAAAGCGGAACAAATGAGTACCTATTTAAAAGCAGTAATACAAACGTATAATGAAGGATTATTGAAAAACAGACTTTACCCAATTGAAAAATAAAATATTTCGGCAAGTACCTATTTATTGCAATGCTCATATATATCCATTTTAAATATCTCCTTCGGTAGGTCTAATTACAATATCTTCAACCAATGATGAATAGGGCATTTGGTAGGCGGTATATATGATATCTGCAATATCTTTTGAAGCAATAAATCTTTCTTTTGGTAAATCAGTTCCTTTCCATGAATCAGTTAAAACAGCGCCTGGGTAAATGGTACTAACTCTAATATTGAATTGTTTAACTTCTTCTCTTAAATTTTTAGAAAAACCCGTTAAAGCAAATTTCGAAATGCTATAACTACCTCCATTTGCATAAGCCTGCAAACCTGCTACCGAACTTATATTGAAGATATAACCCGATTTACGTTGCATCATATTTGGCAAAAAATATCTGGTAATTTCGTAAGCGCTTATCAAATTAGTTTGTAATAAAAATTCAAGTCTTCCTTCGGGTTCATCATACGTATTACCAGGCAAAAATGTACCAGCATTGTTTACTAAAATATCAATATTTGTAAAATGGTCAGCTACTTTTTTACAGAATAAATCACGTTCGGTTTTATTACTTACATCGGCTTTAATACATAGTACATCAATGTTTTGATTGAGAGCTTGTAACTCATTTTTTACTTCGTTGAGTTCATTTTCGTTTCTAGCACAAATAGCTAAATTGAAATTTTCTTTTGCAAATTTTTCTGCAATTGCTTTTCCTATACCTTTCGAAGCACCTGTAATTACTATGGTTTTCATCATTTATTTTAAATTTTCGAACTTTTATTTTGTAATATTAAATCAGCAATTACACAAGCTGTTAAAGCTTCAACAATAGGCACAGCCCTTGGTACAGCACATGGGTCGTGTCTGCCTTCGGCTTTTATTTTTACTATATTTCCTTTTTTATCAATACTTTTTTGTTCGGTAAAAAGGGTTGATAAAGGCTTAAAAGCCAAATTAAAATATATTGGCATCGAGTTGCTAATGCCACCCAATAAGCCACCACTATTATTAGTTCTAGTTGATACTTTCTTTTTCGATGAAATAAAAATATCATTATAAGCTGTTCCATTCATTGCCGCTGATTCAAATCCTTTGCCTAATTCAAAACCTTTAGTTGCATTTATATTTAATAATGCATGCGCTAACTCGGCTTGAAATTTTCCAAAAACGGGTTCGCCTAATCCAATTGGTAAACCATACACAACAGTTTGAATGCAGCCTCCAACCGTATCGCCTTGTTTTTTTATTTTTTCTAATAAAGAAATCATGTTGTTAGCAATCAATTCATTTGGGCAGCGAACGATGCTTTTTTCTATCGCTTTTTCTAAATTAATAATTTTTTTTGAAGAAATATTTCCATTCAAAAACGAATCAGCAATTTCAAATTTGCAATCTGCAATCTGATTTACCCACGAAACAATTTTGATATTATGTAATGCTAAAAATTGTTTAGCAATAGCGCCTGCCGCCACCCAACCTGCAGTAATACGAGCACTGCTGCGTCCACCACCTCTAACATCTCTTATGTCATATTTTTTATCGTAAGTAAAATCAGCATGACCAGGGCGATAAGTATTTTTCAACCATTCATAATCATTAGGTTTTGCATCTTTATTTTTGATAAGAAGAGTAATTGGTGAACCTAATGTTGTGTTATTTATTACACCCGAAATTATTTCAAATTCATCCGTTTCATTTCGTGAAGTAGTGATGCTTGATTGCCCAGGTTTGCGCCTATTTAATTCATGTTGAATTTTTTTAAAATCTAATTTTAAATTTGCTGGGCAGCCATCAACTACAGCACCAATAGCTACTCCATGCGATTCGCCAAAACTTGTAATCTTAAAAATATTGCCTAATGTATTCACATTAATAATTGATTGATGATAAACGAAGTTAGATATTTTGAATTGAAAACTGGAATAAACTATTAGCTAACTAATTGCTCAAAAAAGCCACCCATCTTTTTTGATTTATCTATAAAATGGATTTCATAAATCCAATATCGGGCATTGCCTAAAATATCTTTATCTGAAATTTTTGTATGATTATCTTGATGAAAATAATTTATCATTTCATCACCCAATATATTTTCATGAGGAAAATTTCCAATTAAATGTCCGCAATGTACGTTTCCAAATTCCCAACCCATTTTTTCGGCTAACTGTTTTGTAAAGGTGTGAAAATCAGCACAGGTAATAGTTTGGCAGTGTTCATCAAAATATTTTTTACCTAAATGCCAAGCTTCTTCAACATCATTTTTCAACTTCAATTTTGCAGCATCATTTCCAATTACATAAGTTCTTCCTAAATCAGCCTCCCATTCTTCCACCACAGGTCCGAAATCAAAAAACAAAATATCATCGTCTTGAATCAGTAAATCGGTAGGATTTTCTTTGTAAGGAAACAATGTATTTGCGCCACTTCTAACAATACGTTTGTGCCAAAATTTTTGAATACCAAATAACTCATCTGCCAAATGAAATAATTTAATATTCAATTCGCTTTCCATTTGCCCTGCTATAAAATAATTTCTTCTTTCAGCTTCGTTGAATATTTCGATAGCTTTTTGCTCGGCTTCTAAAAGCTTACCCAATGCATATTTCCGCATAATGTGTTATTATTTAGTATACTTTTTGAGTTCAGTATCAATGCAATTTAGTAATCCATTATGAAACTTATCATCATATAATTGCCAAAACATTATACCACCCAATTGTTTTTGTAATGCATATTTTACTTTCAATTGTACTGATTGTTCATTATCAAAAGTAAAAAATAATTTTCGGCTTTTGTTAATAGCATAAGGCGCTTGTGCGATAGAATCCCAATACATTTCAAAACCATTTGAAGGGTTGATAATACTATCTTTAATAAGTTTGTAGCTAACAGATTTATAAAATGAACCTGATTGATATAGCCCATTATTGGTTGTATTTTTAAGATGAAAATACCTACCATAAAATGCAGAACCAATTACAATTTTAAAAGATGGAATGCCATTATTCATCATCATTTCCACAGCATGATTGGTAGATTCAGTTTGTTGTGATGTTGAATAAAGTGTCGTATGATGCCCAGTTGAAGTGCTGTAACCATGTATTAAATCGTAACTCATTACATTAATAAAATCAACATATTTATTTATTTCTTCCCACTCAATTGATGAATCGATATAAGCAGTAAAACCACCAGCAGCAAAACTTATTTCAAAATTTTTGCCCATCGTTTTTCTTATTTCTTTTAGCAATAAAGTAAAATTGTGTTTATCAGCTTTTCTATAGGTATGGCTAGGAAATCCTTTAATGGCAGGGTATTCCCAATCTAAATCTATTCCATCTGTTTTAAAATAACGGGTAATTTTTTGTAATGATGTTGCAAAATCTTTTCGGCCTTGTATGGTATTAAATACATCCGAACAAGTTGCACAGCCACTCCAACCACCCAACGAAAGCATTACTTTTAAATTTGAATTTCTGCGTTTTAATTCAACCATTTGTTTAATGGTTGCAGAATCAATTTTTGTGCGAATAGCAAATTTATTTTTTTCTAAATGCCCAAACGAAAAAATAAGATGTGTTAGTTTTTCTATTTCAAAACTATCAACAGGAATACCAACGCCACAATAATAACCCACCACACGAAATGGTTTTGTAGGCTTGCTTTGTGCTGCTGTTGTTTGAAATATAAATGCTACAAATAAAATAAAATATGGTTTTATCACGATACAATATTAACGAAGAAAAGTTTGTTGAGCTAGGTACAAAACTATTATAAAAATTTATTTTTCTCTTTCGATAGTATAAGCTATTAAATCTTCTAAACCCTTTCTGTACTTGCTTTCAGGCATTTCGCTTAGCAATGAAATAGATTTATTAAAATAATCATTCATCTTGTTTTTGGTGTATTCAATACCACCTGTTTTTACCACAATTTCAATCAATTCATTTACCGATTTTTTATCTTCATTTTTATTTTTTACAATGTTTATCAATTTGCGTTTGGTATTCGAATCTACATTTTGCAAAGTATAAATCAGGGGCAATGTCATCTTTTTTTCTTTGATATCAATGTGTGTAGGCTTACCCACATCAGCGTCGTTATAATCAAATAAATCATCTTTTATCTGAAATGCAATACCAGCTGTTTCGCCAATTAATCGCATTTTTTCAATTGTATTTTTATCAGCTGCTACAGATGCAGCGCCTACCGAACAAGCTGAAGCTATTAACGATGCTGTTTTTGCGGTGATGATTTGGAAATAAATATCCTCTGTAATATCTAGTTTTCGAGCTTTTTCTATTTGTAACAATTCTCCTTCGCTCATTACTTTTACAGCAGTACTTACTATTTTCAGTAATTCAAAATCTTCATTTTCTACGCTTAATAATAAACCACGGCTTAATAAATAATCGCCAACTAATACCGCTATTTTATTTTTCCATAATGCATTTATGCTAAAAAAACCACGGCGCTTATAAGCATCATCTACCACATCATCATGCACCAATGTGGCGGTATGCAGCAATTCAATGAGCGAAGCACCACGATAAGTTTTTTCAGAAATTTTGCCACACATACCAGCCGCTAGCATTACATACATTGGGCGCATTTGTTTGCCTTTGCGCTTTACAATGTATTTCATAATAATATCAAGCAGTGATACTTTGCTCTTTATAGATTGTTCAAATATGATTTCAAATTCATTTATTTCTGATTGAACTATTGATTGTATTTGAGAGATAGAAGCCAATGATGATAGGGGTTTGTAAGCTTAATTTTTACGAATGAATGAAATTGATTTAAAAATTATTTCGTTTATTTCAGGCGAAATTTTTAATGTGGTTAAAGATATAACAAATACAATTGTAGCTACGCAGCTTTTACAAAAAATAGTTACAAATGGATTTTGAAACGATGGAATATAATAAGCAGCTATGCCTGCCAATAATGCTAATAATAATGCTACAACACTTTTAAATGTAAAAGGTTGAAATTTTAATTTATACCACACAAATAAATATTTGATGATATTGAAAAAAACAACGGTAAGCATGCCTGCTATTGCTGCGCCAATAATTCCATTGCCAGGAATTAAAAAATAATTGGCAGCAATTGTAAATACTAACAATGCTAAGATTAAATAAAAATTAAAGCGATAGTATTTTGATGTTTGAATTATTTCGCCATTAATACTTGTTGCCATATCAATCAATCGGGCTATGCATAATAAAATAACTACCCATTTTGCCGCAGCATATTCAGGTGGTAACAGCTTAAGAAAACTATCAATATTTATGATGATAAGCATTACTAAAAAACCACCAGCAATGATTAATTGAAGTGATGATTTTTTATACAATTCATCAATTTTTTGCATTTCGTTTTTCTTCCAATGTTCGGATAAAAGCGATAATAAAATTTGAGTCATACTGCGCTGTGGCACTTGCACCACAGTGCAAATAAATACAGCTAATCTAAAAATACCTGTATCGGCTAAACCTACATATTTTGCTATCATCAAGCTATCAATATTGCTTGCCAAAGCCCATGCAGCACCACTTAACACATTTATTAAACCATAAAATAATACTTCTTTTTTTTGTGCAATGCTGTTAATTTCGGTTGAATTGCTCCAAGCAAACCATGATTTTTTATAACTGTAAATTAATAATACTAAAAATAAAATTGCCCATACCAATACAAATCCTACTACAAAAGAATGGAAGCTAAAAACATTTAAAATGAATAGTAAAAGGCAACAAATAGTTAATATACGAAGCAAAACTTCACGGGTAAAATTAGTGAACACAATATCCATTTGCGACCTTACTAATGCTTCTAAAAAATTATAACAAGTTACAAAAATAGTAAGTGGCAATATCCACCAATAATACTGTATAAACAATGGTGAATGTTGCGAATAATGTTTTGCAAAAAATGGTTTAAACACAATGTAGGCAATAGAAACGGTAATTAATCCTACCACCATCATACGTAATAAATATTGCAAAAATCGGGGTTGATGGGTGGTATCATTTTTAAAATGAGAAGCAAAATAAAAGGCTGCATTGCCTGTGCCCAACATCGAAAAATTAGATAGAATACTTGCCAACGGAAGCATTACACCCATTGTTAAACCCAACTGTTCGGCAGATAAATAATGAGGATACAAAATAAGTGTAGATACCACACCAAGCCCAACGCCTATGTAGCTATAAATTGCAGCACCTATACTTTGTTTGATTACTATTCCCATGAAGCAAACAAAGGTAATATTGTTTAGTTTATGCTATCTATTATCTTTTTATCTTTCAGCAAAAAAAATATATGAATTATATTGATTTAATAATTGGTGCTACATTAATGAATGCCATGCCACATTATGTTTTGGGTGTTTGGAAAGGCAAAATGGTAAGCGGATTTGGTGTGGGGAATACAAAAAATATAGCATGGGGTATTTGCAATTTTTTGGTTTCAATTGGTTTGTTTGTATACAAATATGGCTTTAATGGTTTAGTTGAAAACCAATTATATATGGGGGCATTGTTTATTTTAATTACATTTTTTTTCACATCTTATTTTTGGTATCGTTTTTTTAACAAATAGCATTAAACTAAAAATATATTTGATATACCGCAAAGTCAAGCGATATGTTTATTTTTACTTTATCTAAAAGTCATTTTATACAAAAAATATTTTCACTGCTTTTTCTGTTTTCATTTTTTGCTTGCCAAAACAAAAATAAATTATCAAATAATTCAACACCCAAAGAACAAGCTATAACAAAAAGTCCGTCTGTGTTTGGTAAATGGGTAATGTGTTATTCGAATTTTAATGGCGGAGGTATGTCGTACAATGTTTGTCCAATAATAAAATTTAATGCATTTAATGGTGAATATATTTATCAAGCTGAAACTTTTATATATAAAGCCGATTATGCATTAAACAAACTTCAAGTTACAAACAAAACAAAAACTTCGAGTATAATTGATGATGGAATTTATCAAATGATTTTTTCGAAAAAGGAACAGAATTAATTTTAAAAGAATTAAGAAGTGATAATAAAACTTGCGAACTATATTTGAATAAAGCTTCTGATTGATTTCAAATCGCCCTATTTTGTATTCCTAAAATTCCTTATTTTTTCTAATTCAATTATATCAATTAAATCTTTTGGTCGGGCTGTGGCTTCTTTACTTGCAATTAAATGATTGATATGTAAAAACGGAACGTTAATGCCATTTAATTCTGCAATTGAAGCCAAATCAAGGCATTCATCAAATGGAATATTTTCTAACCCTTTTACTTCGGTAAGTATATCTAATTCGTAACCATCAATCAACATAATACTCGACCAACCAGGCACAAAATCTAATGTTTCCAACGATTCCATATCGGGTAAGCCATATTCATGCAAGGCAATTCTTAAGTTTTTTCTATTTTCTAAAGTATCTTTTAGCCATACATCACAATCGCCAGTATAACGCTGAAAACCATGCAGGTTAGTAGCAAAGCCACCAATCATAATGTATTTAACCTTAAATTTATCAAGATAAAACCACATGGATAAAATATCCTCATCTAATATATCCATAAAAAATTAAGGCTTGTGGCTGATGCTCATTTTTTGCATTATTCGTTGAGTTTTAACTAACTTCATCAAAAACTGAAACTTTTCCATATCTGTACGCCGCAAAGCATCTTCTAATTGATGATTATCATCAATGTTTTGCTTTTGATAATTAGCAACCGATTCGGCGGCTATATTATTTTCGGGGCTGGTATGGGTATAATCACTTTCCATTTAGTATTCAAAATTACAAATTTTATTTTTACTCAACAACTTATTAAAATTAATTTCAAAATAATTATAAGCCAATCATTAAAGCCAATAAATGCTTAAAATGCACTGAAATAGACACTTCACAATTTATAAGTAGAAATCTCACCAAAGCATTAGTTGTGCTTTATCTATGTTGTTGATATTTTTATGGAGTAGAAAATTTTAAAACAATTTTCTTTGCGTCCCTTTTATTTTATTGGTTTTTAGTAAAATCATTTTTTGTATTCCCAATAACTAATAACTAGTAACAAATAACTTATTTAACACATGGCAAAAGAAGAAGTAATATACGATGAATCGAGCATTCGGTCGTTAGATTGGAAAGAGCATATACGCCTGCGCCCTGGTATGTATATTGGTAAATTAGGCGATGGCAGTTCGCCTGATGATGGCATTTATATTTTATTAAAAGAAGTAATTGATAATTGTATTGATGAGCACATGATGGGCTATGGCAATAAGATTGACATTAAAATTGAAGATAAAAAAGTAAGTGTTCGTGATTATGGCAGAGGTATTCCATTGGGCAAAGTGGTAGATGTGGTAAGCAAAATAAATACGGGTGGAAAGTATGATAGTAAAGCATTTCAAAAATCTGTGGGGTTAAATGGTGTGGGTACAAAAGCCGTAAATGCATTAAGCCATTATTTTATGGTAAAATCGGTTAGAGATGGGGTGATGAAAATGGCTGAATTTGAACGTGGCGAATTAACCAAAGACCATAAAGAACAAAAAACTACCGAGCCGAATGGCACCGAAATGAGCTATTATGCTGATGAAATGATTTTTAAAAAATTTCATTTCATTAATGAATATATCGAAAGTCAGCTTTGGAATTATTCGTATTTGAATGCAGGATTAGTAATCAATTTTAATGATAAAAAATTTGTTTCAAAAAATGGATTGCATGATTTGTTGACTAATAAATCGCAAAACATTGAATTGCGTTATCCCATTATTCATTTAAAAGGTGAAGATATTGAAGTGGCAATTTCGCATGATGATCAATATGGCGAAGAATATTATAGTTATGTAAATGGACAATATACCACCCAAGGAGGCACACACTTAGCGGCTTTCAGAGAAGCATTGGTAAAAACTATTCGTGATTTTTATAAAAAAGATTTTGATGCTGCGGATATTAGAGGAAGCATTTTAGCGGCTATTGCTGTTCGTGTGCAAGAACCAGTTTTTGAATCGCAAACCAAAACAAAATTAGGCTCGATAACTACTGCGCCCGAAAATGGTGTAACGATGCGGAACTTTGTAGCCGAATTTTTATCTAAGCAATTAGATAATTATTTACACAAAAATCCAACTACTGCCGATGCTTTATTAAAACGAATTTTACAAAGCGAAAGAGAAAGAAAAGAAATAGCTGGTGTTAGAAAATTAGCCAACGAACGAGCTAAAAAAGCTAATCTTCATAACAAAAAATTACGTGATTGTAGATACCATTTTAATGATGTAGCCGAAGGAAAAAACAAAGAAGATGTAGAAACAAAAAAATTAGAAACCACCATTTTTATCACCGAAGGCGATTCGGCAAGTGGTTCTATCACAAAGTCTAGAAATGTAGAATCGCAGGCAGTTTTCAGCCTTCGTGGTAAACCTTTAAACTGTTATGGATTAACAAAAAAGATTGTTTACGAAAATGAAGAGTTTAATCTTTTACAACATGCTTTAAATATTGAAGATGGCTTAGAAGGTTTACGTTATAATTCAGTTGTAGTAGCTACGGATGCCGATGTGGATGGTATGCATATTCGATTATTATTGATGACATTCTTTCTTCAATTTTTTCCTGATTTGGTAAAAAATGGACATGTATATATTTTAGAAACGCCATTATTCCGAGTACGAAATAAACAAGAAACCATTTACTGTTATAGCGATGAAGAACGAAGAAATGCAATTTCGAAATTGGGCAACAAGCCCGAGATTACAAGGTTTAAAGGATTGGGTGAAATATCGCCAGATGAGTTTGCTAACTTTATTGGTACTGAAATGAAATTGCAACCTATCATCATGAGCCCCGATATGACGATACCAAAATTGTTGGAATATTATATGGGTAAAAATACGCCCAGCCGACAAGAAGATATTATTAGAAATTTAGTAATTGAAAAAGATTTAGCTGAAGAATTAATAAACTAAATATAAATTACGATTTAATAAATATCCAATATCCAACTTTAAATAATCAATAACCAAGTATGGAAAAAAACAAAAAATATGATTTAGAAGAAAGACTTATAGATTTTGCAGTAAGAATAATTGATGTAGTAGAAGCACTACCAAATACTAAAGCAGGAAATCATTTGGGTGGTCAGTTGGTTCGTTCAGGAACTTCGCCAGCATTAAATTATGGCGAAGCACAAAGTGCCGAATCGCAAAATGATTTTATTCACAAAATGAAAATTAGTTTAAAAGAATTAAGAGAATCAAAAAATAATTTACGAATAATTCATCGCAAACCATTGATAAAACCAGTGTCAAAGTTAGAACCTATTTTAAATGAAATAAATGAATTAGTTGCCATTTTTGCTAAAAGTATTCAAACTGCTGAAAAAAATAAACCTAAAAAATAAATTCATTTTCAACTTCGATATTGGATATTGAAAGTTGGATATTGGATATTTTCAAATAAGAATTATGTCAGAAGAAATTATTCCCATTCAAAATAGCGGAAACGAAATAGATACCGTAAGCGACTTATACAAAGGTTGGTTTATGGATTATGCATCGTATGTGATTTTAGAACGTGCAGTACCAGCCGTTCAAGATGGTTTAAAACCTGTTCAACGCCGTATCCTTCATGCCATGAAAGAAATGGATGATGGCAGATTTAATAAAGTGGCAAACGTAATTGGGCAAACTATGCAATACCATCCGCATGGCGATGCTTCTATTGGCGATGCCATGGTGGGCATTGGGCAAAAAGATTTGATGATTGAAACGCAAGGAAACTGGGGCGATGTACGTACTGGTGATGATGCAGCAGCACCCAGATACATTGAAGCCAGATTATCAAAATTTGCTTTGGATGTGGCTTTCAACAATAAAACTACACAATGGCAACTAAGCTATGATGGTAGAAAAAATGA
This sequence comes from Bacteroidota bacterium, assembly GCA_046051225.1. GTDB lineage: Bacteria > Bacteroidota > Bacteroidia > Chitinophagales > CAIODY01 > CAIODY01. The sequence goes on from JBJOOR010000017.1 coordinate 28,289, forward strand.
GCCAATAGTTTTGCCAATGAAGTTTCCTTTGTTGTTGGCGCAAGGCGTTGAAGGTATTGCTGTAGGCTTAGCTACAAAAGTTTTACCGCATAATTTTGTTGAATTAATTCATGCATCTATTCATTATTTAAAAGGTAAAAAGTTTGAATTATTTCCCGATTTTCAAACAGGTGGAATGATTGATATTGCCAATTACAATGATGGTAAACGTGGCGGAAAAGTACGTGTTAGAGCCAAGATTGAAGAATTAGATAAAAAAACTTTGTTGATAAAAGATATTCCTTTTGGCATCACCACATCCTCTTTGATGGATTCCATTGTAAAAGCAAATGATAATGGAAAAATTAAAATCAAAAAAATAGTTGATAATACTGCGGCTAATGTTGAAATTGAAATTCAGCTTACACCAGGCATTTCGCCTGATGTTACTATTGATGCCTTGTATGCATTTACTGATTGCGAAGTTTCTATTTCGCCAAATGCTTGTGTAATTGTAAATGATAAACCAGTATTCATAACGGTTTCAGAGTTATTAAAAATTTCTACCGACAACACAATGGATTTGTTGAAGAAAGAGTTAGAAATAAAACTGAACGAATTAAATGAAAAATGGCATTACACTTCATTAGAAAAAATATTTTTTGAAGAAAAAATTTATAAAGAATTAGAAAAGAAACACGAAACGTGGGATGCTGTAATTACAGCTATTGATAAGGCTTTTGCGCCTTTCAAAAAAAGTTTGAAACGAAATATTGAACGAGAAGATATTTTGAAACTGACTGAAAAACCCGTTCGAAGAATTTACAAATTAGATATTGATGAATTGATTGAACAAATCAATAATATTGAAAATGACATCAAACAAACACAATTTGATTTAGATCATTTACGTGAATTTACCATTGCTTATTTTGAAAATTTATTAAAAAAATATGGCAAAGGCAGAGATAGAAAAACTGAAATTCGTCCGTTTGATAATATACAAGTATCGGCTGTAGCTATTGCCAATACTAAGTTGTATGTAAATTGGAATGAAGGATTTATTGGTAGCGGTTTGAAAAAAGATGAATTTTTGTTTGATTGTAGCGATTTAGATAACATTGTTGTTTTCAGAAAAGATGGAAAAATGATAGTAACAAAAGTGAGCGACAAAACTTTTGTGGGCAAGGATATTATTCATGTTGAAATTTTTAGAAAAAATGACGAACGAACAACTTACAACCTAATTTATTTGGATGGAGCTTCGGGAATCAGCTATGTGAAAAGGTTTCAGGCTGGTGGCATAACAAGAGATAAAGAATATGATTTAACAAAAGGCGACCCAAAATCGAAAGTTTTATATTTTTCATCAAACCCAAATGGTGAAGCTGAAAAAGTGAATGTAATTTTAAAACCTACAGCCAGCGCAAGAATCAAGGTTTTTGATTTCGATTTTGCTGAATTAGAAATTAAAGGAAGAGGCAGCAATGGCAATCAACTCACGAAATATCCGGTGCATAAAATTTCGTTGAAAGAAAAAGGAAAATCAACTTTAAGCGGCATCAAAATTTATTACGATGAAGAAGTGGGCAGATTGAATACCGACGGCAAAGGCAAGCTGCTGGGCAACTTTGAGGGCGATGATAAAATAATTGCGTTGTATAAAGATGGTACTTATGAGTTGACGAATTATGAATTGACCAACCGTTTTGAAAGCAATCAAATTGTAACGGTTGAAAAATTTGATGCACAAAAACCAATTAGTTGCATTTATTACGATGCTGAAATGAAGTGCTACAATGCCAAACGGTTTTTGATTGAAACACAAACTTTGAACACCAAATTTCTATTTATAAAAGAAGGTGAGAAAAATGAATTGCTATTAGCCACCACACAAGCCAAGCCCATTGTGCGATTGAAAGCTGGTAAAAAGAAAAGCGAAGCGGTGGAATACAAAACAGACTTATCAATGGTGACAGAAGTGAAAGGCTGGAAAACTGTGGGCACAAAAATCGGCACTGATATTTTAAGCGCTGAATTGTTTGTGGAAGAAGAACCGAAAACGGGGGAATTGTTTTAGAATGATAATTGAGAACCAATAAAATTTCCAAAAATGAAATCGTTTATTTTATCATTATTCTTTAAAGAAAAACCCGATGAATTAATTGGAAAATGGTTTCCGTATAATGATGGGGGCATGAGTATGATGTCAGGAATGGCAATTGAATTTAGAGATAATAGTAAAGGAATTCTTTATTCTTGGGGAAGTTCCAGCCCTGACCATGAGGAAGGTTATGATTTAGAAGAAGAAATTTTATGGAAAAGAGTTTCCAAGAATCAAATAAAAATAAAAATGCTTGACCAAGAAAATTTTGATTTAGTTACATACAACATTGAGAAAAAATATGTTGGCTATTACAGTTTGACTTCGGGCTTTAATGGCAATGACGAATATTTTAAAAATTGTTTTTGGAAAGTTTTTAATCCGATTCAAAAACGAATTTCATAAAAATAATTCATGCTCACCGAAAAAGAATTTGAAGAAATAAAAAAATCAAACGAGCAATTCAAAAATTGGCACTGATATTTTAAGCGCTAAATGGAATATAAAAACAATATTAAATCGCAAGGCTAATTATTTTAGGTTACATTTTAATCAGTAATTAGTTTAAAGAATAAAAAAATACTTTTTATTCTTTAATGATTTTATAAACATTAACATCTCCAATCTCTGATATAATCTTTAAAAAATAAATACCCGATGGAATATTGTCAATATTTAAAATTTCATATTTTTTTGTTTTTAATTCTTTACTTAAAAAAATTTGTCCCAACAAAGAATACATTTCGCAAGAATATTTAATATCTGTGTTATTAATGTAAATGTTTATCTTTTCATGGCAAGGATTAGGAAAAATAGAAATTAAAGCTTCATTACTATTTTGAATTACATTGCATTTTATTTGGTTACAATTACTAAAATTTATACGACTAAATTCTGCATCTGGGAAATTTGAATGATAATTAATAGTATTACTTATCAAAAATGAACAATCAGAAATCGATGCTATATTTTTATTAGAAGCCACGTTTAAGCTATCCGTTATATTTAGTTTAAATGTACAAAGACTATCCCCAATTGAACTTAATTTTATAATTCTAAATTGGCTTCCAATAGTCCCCAAACTTACAAAATTTCCATCATCAAGTTCAACCGATTGGCTTACAAATGACTCAAGTGCATCAAGGTTTTTCTCCCATATTATTTTTCCAGTATCATCAATCATTAAGTAATGAGATATATCTGAATGAAAATATAAACCAGAAATATAAATACTATCAATAAATTGACTGTAACCCGAAACAAGAAACTTGGTACTATTTTTTAATTTAATAATACTACAAGCTCCTTCGTCTATATTTTTTTTTTCAATTTTTTTAAACCAAAAAATATTTCCTCCCTCATCTATCTTTTCAACTATAATCGAAATTCCATTATAATTATAATGGGTATATAATGCTGATGTATTGTAATCATCAACTGTTCCTACTAAAATAAATTCGCCATTACTGCATTCAACAATATCCTGACCGGTGCAATATTTATTATTACTTACATTTGTTCTAACCAAAATTTTTCCTGTATCATCAAACACTGTAAACAAAATATGCGATGTAATTCCATTTCCACTTGAAGCTGTTCCTATAGCAACAATTTTCCCATCATTGGTACTAATCAATTTAGAATAGTTATCCCCTAAATTATTCCGAAATCGGTTCTCTAATTTACTAAACAAGATATCTCCATTTCTATTGTATTTAATTAATTGGTTATAATAATTACTATCTTTTGGATTACCTACCAAAGAAATTGCGTAAATATAATTATCAGAATTTTCACAAATTATCGAAGGTCCAATGACAAATAAAGAATCAAATACTGTATTTTTTGAATATCCAATATTTCCTAATGAATCAAAAACGGTAAATATGTATCCGCTTTTTTGAGTTTGAGAATAGGCATAGCTTTGAATTGCAACTGACGTATTGCAATCATAAACTAAAGGATTGCTAATAAAATTATAAGTTGAATCATAATCAATGATTTTATCGAAACTATAAGTTTGTGCACTTGTAAAACCAAAGTAAAAACACAATATTATTAAAAAGTAAAATTTCAAAGTGAAAAAAATTTATTTTTCAAATTTAATCTTTTTACTCAATTAATTTTAGCTAAAAAAATGAGTACAAATACTATACTAAAATCTTTATTTTAAGGATTTAGAGCATCTTTAATAATCCAATACAAAAAACCTGAAATAGAAATAATTGTAAAGAATAAAATAATTGCAAGTGCTAGTATTCTTTCAAAACTATGTTGCATAATAAATGCTTTATAGAAATGACTATTCAAATCTTAATTACGTTGCTTTTCAAATAATTAATTTAATGAAGGATGGATAGGATAATTACTCATTACAGCATAATCTCCGCCCAAATTAACAAGCGATTGTTTCCATATTTCTGTTTCGTTTTCCGAAAAAATTAATTCATTTTTTGATGTAGAAATTATCCATGAATTATCTTGAAGTTCCTTACTTAACTGCTCTTTATCCCAACTACTATAGCCTAAAAAGAATTTTATTTTACTTAAATCAAGTTCATTTTTAAGTAATAACTTTTTTACTAATTTAAAATCGCCACCCCAAAAAACACCATCCAAAATTTCAACTCCATCTTTAATTTGGTCGCCAAGCGAATGAATAAAATTAAGCCTATCGCTATGCACAGGACCTCCAAAAAAAACTGGAACAGGTTTACTATTTTCTAATTCAGGAAAAAAGTCTTCCAATTTTTCAGATAAAATTCTGTTTACAATAAAGCCTACCGAACCCATTTCGGTTTGATGTTCGCAAAGCAATACCACACTTCTGCTAAAATAATTATCTAACAAAAATGGCTCGGCTATTAATAAATTTCCTTTTTGTGGTTGATTCATGCAATCAAAAAAAATAAAGATTAAGCCATTCTTTCGGCAATTAATTCAGCAATATCTTTTAGCATAATGTCAGATTCTTTACCTTTTTGTTTTACACCATCTTCCAACATCGTCATACAAAATGGGCAAGATGATGCCACCACATTTGCATTGGTTTCAATAGCTTGTTCAATGCGTTCAATATTAATTCGCTTATCGCCAGGTTCATCTTCTTTAAACATTTGAGCACCGCCAGCCCCACAACACAAACCATTCGATTTGCAATTTTTCATCTCTACCAATTCTGCATCTAATACCTCCAAAACCTTACGTGGCGCTTCATATATATCATTTGCTCTTCCAATATAACATGAATCATGAAAAGTTATTTTTTTGCCTTTCATCAATTCGCCTTCCTTCATTTTTACTTTTCCTTCGTTAATTAATTGTTGTAAAAATGAGCTGTGATGAAGCACTTCATAATTACCACCCAATTCAGGATATTCATTTTTTAAAGTGTTAAAACAATGCGGACAAGCTGTTACAATTTTTTTAATATTGTAATTATTCAAAACTTGAATATTTTGATATGCCAACATCTGAAATACAAATTCATTGCCTGCTCTTCGGGCTGGGTCGCCTGTGCAACTTTCTTCACTACCTAAAATGGCAAATGAAATTTTTGTTTTATTTAAAATTTCGGCAAAAGATTTTGTGATTTTTTGAGCACGTTGGTCAAAGCTTCCAGCACAACCTACCCAAAAAAGAATTTCTGGAGTTTCGCCTTGAGCAGCCATTTCACTCATTATTTTAACATCTGTCATAATTTATTTAATTAAATAATTTAGCAAATACGATTTTCAAAAGTAAGCCTATAAAACATATTTTTCTAAAAATGCTTGTGCATTTAATACTTCAATTTTACTAAAATAAAAATCAGATTCATCTTGCGTAATAATGCATTTACAATTTGAATTAATAGCCGAAAAATATTCCATTCCATCTTCAAAATCGTGCACTTGTTTTTCTGTCACTACTTTTTTTACTACCAAACTATCAACCGTAGTAATTTGTAATTTAGATGATAGCAATCGTATTTTTTGCAAGGCTGCTGCATTTCCATTTTTCTTTTCAGCAAAATAAAATGCAATAGCCAAACACAATGGCGAAGTAAATACTTTATATTTTTTATGATCAACAAGGCTTAAAACCCTTGCTGAATAAGTAAACAACGGATATTCATTATTAACCACCGAAACTAAAATATTAGCATCTAAAAAAATATTCATTAGCGGCTTTTTAGATATTCTTTTTTAAGCGATTTGCTGCTTTTGGGCTTTGTATTATATTCGGCTTTGCCTTCGGATACCATATTTACCCAATCAGAAACGGGTAAATCATCAAGGCTGTAATACTTTGTAGAAGCCGTTTTACGAAGTAAAAATTCAGTTAATCGTGAAAGGCTAATATTATGGCTTTCGGCAAATTTTTTAGCTTCATCAATTACCGAAGCATCAAAACTTAATGTAATTTTTGCATCCATGATTTTAATTATTTTTATACTACAAAGATAAAATACTTATACGTATAAATAAAATATTTTTAAAAAATTATGGTAAAAAAGTAATCTTTTTTTCTGCTTTATCATTGGCAGATAACACTTCAATTTTATCATAATCGCCCCTCTCCCATTTCGGAATCATATTATCATAATAAAAACTACCAGGGTTGCCACTTTGCCCACCAGGATAAATGCCATAGGCTTCGGTTTTTGGCGTTAACGAAACCACCATACGCCATGATGGTCCATGAGTTGAGCTTACTGCATTAACCGAATTTTTTTCGCCATTGCCATTTACTTTTACACTAAAAGGTTCGATTTTTGCAAGGTTAGCAATGCTTGTAGCTCTGTAATCTGCCCATTTACTTTTGCCTTGTTTTTGAAGATTTTTAAATTGAAAATATGCCGTATCAAATGAAGTAACCAGCAAATCTTTCAACGTTTCTTTTTTATTTTTTGTATTGATGTTATCCCAAAAAATAAAATTAGAATCATTCTTCATAATATCAATTACAACATCTCTGTTTGGTTTTTCTAATTTGAATTTATTCTTACTAAATTCATCATTGAAAACATCATCAACAAAGGCATCGTACCAGAGATTGTAAAATGTAGTATTTTCATTTCGAGAGGTATTTTGTTTATTCCAACCTTTTATTTCCATTGCAAAATTTGCATCGTTGCATCTTTTCAAAAATAAATCAAAACCATCGAGTCCATCACAATTTGGATGCACAAGTACTTTACCATTTCTAAAATCTTTATCAATTATTTCAGCAGAATAATTCGGAAAAAAAACGTAGCTCACTGCATCAATAAAATCCTCTACCCACAAATTATAATTATCATTTTGCAAAGCTTTCATGGATGAAACCGAAGCCATTGTATCTTTTTCTAACATCGAATTAATTCTTAAACTTCTGTATTCATAATAATCGCCATAATAAAAATACGGATAAGCTTTATCGGTAGGTTGTTGATTGGCGCTGCTTACAAAGCCACGTTCGGGATTTAAAATATGTGGATTTTGTTCATGCGGAATAAATGAATGCCAAAAATTTCGGCTATCATTTCCTTCTAAAATAAATTTCCCTTCCTCCTCTTTCAACACAGGAAATCTGCCTTGTTCCCAAATAGCAATGTCATTATTTTTTGCAGCAAATACAAAATTTTGCCCTGGTGATTGAAAATGACTGATGGCTTCATCATATTCATTAAAATTATTGGCTCTATTTAAATTATAAATAGTAAGCATTTCGTTGCTTGGCAAATGGCTAATCCAAGCCACCGATAAATTTTCTATTTTACCATTTAATGTATTTCGTTTATCGTATTGAACAGGACCAAATGCAGTGTAATAAACCGTATCCAACACTTCGCCCTTACCACGAACTATTATTTTTTCAATTTTTTGTTCGGTTTTTTTCCATTGGTTATCACACCAATATTCTTGTTGCGATGCATCTTTAAATTTGATATGATAGAAATTTTTTACATCACGTTCGGCATTGGTCATACTCCAAGCACATGAATCATTAAAGCCAATAATTACGCCTGGAGCGCCTGGCAATGAAGCACCACAAACGCTTTTACCATTAATAGTCAATTGCACTTCGTACCAAATTGAAGGCAGTGATAATCGTAAATGTGGGTCGCCACATAAAATTGGATAACCTGTTTTTGTACGGCTACCGCTTACTGCCCAATTGTTGCTACCCACTGTGTAATCTGGCTTTGGTGGCACATTTGCAAAGCCTTCTTGCTGCGTTTCATAATTTTTATAGGGTGTTGAATCGGGCTTAATAGCATCAAAATTATATTCTGTTCCTTTTGGGATGATAGGCGAAATATAATTTTGAAAATCGGGATACAACTCATCAAACAACGATTTATCAAACAATTTTTTTGCATTGGTGTATGCAAAATCATTACAGTATCCACTTAAATCATCTGCCATTAATTTCAACAGCAATGCGGTTTTCAGCGTTGTCCAATGTTCAGGTTTGTAATCCAAAAGTTTATATTCTAATGGTAATTTTTTACTATCTAAATTATCAATAAAAGCATTTACACCATTGGCATAATTTTCAATCATCTGCTTAGTATTTTCATTTTTCAATATTTCTTGCAATGATTTTTCGGCACCATAAACCATTCCTTTTCGGCGTTGTGTTTTATCAAATTCAAAACCTTTTTCGCCCACAATTTCACTTACTCTACCAGCCGCTGCATGGGTTTGCAATTCCATTTGCCACAATCTATCTTTTGCCGTTAAATAGCCTTGTATGTAGTATAAATCATGTTCGTTTTCGGCAATAATATGCGGCACATTATTTTTATCAAACAATACATTGGCTTTAGCTTTTAAGCCATTCAAATGTATTTCAGATGAAGCATTATCTTGCACAGATTCTGCATTTTGCCAACAACCCATAAATGGATTTAAAAACTTTGCAATTGGTGGCACTTCGCCCCAGCGATGATTCAATGCAAAACATAAAAATATAGTAATTGAAAAAGTAAGTATAAATTTAAACCAGCGCATAAAAATTTAATTATTGGTGATTGATTTTTCAAAGATATAGAATTTGAAAAAGTAAATGGGTTGAATTAATCAACAGAAAATAGTATTTAAACAATTTGTAAATATTGCCTAGTAATAAAAAAACTTTTTTAGTTTCGTTGCTTTCAAAATACATTATGAATAATACATCTACACTTTCTGAAATTCAAAATTTCAAAGGCAAATACCCTAAACAACTTTGGTATTTATTTTTTAGCGAAATGTGGGAACGGTTCTGTTTCTACGGCATGAGAGGTATGCTTGTTATTTTTATGGTTGATAAATTGGTTGGTTTAAATATGCCAAAAGATGTAGCCAATTTGCAATACGGCGCTACACAAGCTTTTGTTTATGCATTTACATTTATAGGTGGTTTGTTTGCCGATAAAATTTTAGGCTTCAGAAAATCGCTTTTTTGGGGTGGCATTTTAATGATAATTGGTAGTTGTATTTTGGCTTTAAATCCGCATGAATATTTTTTCTTTGGTATAAGTTTTACCATTATTGGTACAGGATTTTTCAAACCTAATATTTCTACCATGGTTGGTCAATTGTATAAAGATGGCGACCACCGAACCGATGCAGGTTTTTCATTATTTTATGCAGGCATAAATTTAGGCGCTTTGTTAGGCGGTTATTTATGTATATCCATTGCACAAGGCGATGTGTTGGGGCAAGTAATACCCGAAAATTTAAGATGGAATGTAGCCTTTGGAATGGCAGCTATTGTAATGACAATTAGTTTAATTACTTTCATTTTTACACAACGTTCATTAGGCACAATTGGGCTATCGCCTATTGCAAATGAAAACACATCAAAAAAATGGTATGAATATGCAGTTTATGGCGGTTCATTATTAGTAATTCCTATCATTATGAAAATGGTTTCGGTAACGGAATACACTGATTATTTTATGTTTACCATTGGGCCATGCACATTAATTTATCTATTTTATGAAATGAGAAATTTTACTAAAGTAGAACGTCAAAAGCTTTTAGCAGCCTTGGTATTCATTATTTTCTCTATTTTCTTTTGGGCATTTTTCGAGCAAAGTGGAGGCTCGTTAAGTTTATTTGCCGATAATAATCTTAGCAACAATGTGTTAGGAATGAAATTAAATCCAGCTGGCGTTAATAATTCAGCTAATTCATTTTTCGTAATCATATTTGCAGCATTGTTAGGCATAATTTGGCTTTGGCTTCATAAAAGAAAAATGGAACCTAATTCAATTGTTAAATTCGGGTTAGGATTTTTGTTTTTAGCCGCAGGTTTTTTTACCTTTTATTATACCAAACATTTAGCTAATGAAAACGGTATTACATCATTAAATATATTTACACTGGGTTGGTTTATTATCACCTTTGGCGAATTAAGTTTATCGCCAATTGGTATGTCGGTAATGACTAAATTATCGCCACAAAAAACACAAGCCGTAATGATGGGGATGTGGTTTTTAGCAAGCGCTTACGGGCAATATTTTGCAGGCATTTTAGGAGCTAATATTGCTTCTGCATCTAAAGATTCAAGCAATTTGGCATCCTTAATAATTTATTGCGATGGTTACAAACAATTAGCAATTTATGCCGTTATATTGGGCATTGTAATGATTGCTATTTCGCCATTAGTTAAGAAGTGGATGCATGGTGTGAAGTAGGGAAAAAGTTATTAGTTATTCCGAATAGAAGAAAGTAAACACAAAAAATATAAATGAAAAATGTAGTTCGAATTTTATTGCTAGTTGCAATATTCAATATTCAGTATTCAGTATTCAATAATACGTTTGCCCAAACAGATAAAACTGCTGGAGAGATAGATGCAGCAAGCGCTCAAAAAAGTTTTGTGCATGGCAACGAGTTAATGCATAAAGAAAATTACAAAGGCGCAATTGAAGCTTATAATGATGCCGTTGATTTAGATAGCAGCAAAGCCAACTATCAATTTCAATTGGGCTTGGCTCATTATTTTGCTAAAAATTATAAAACTACTATCACCGTTTTACAAACTTTATTAAAGAAATTTCCTGCTGATGAGCGCTATTATTCATTGCTTGGAAGTTGTTATTCGGAAACAAGAAGCGATAAAAAAGCATACTCTATTTTAGAAGAAGGATTAAAAAAATATCCCAATAGTGGTGGTATATATAGTCAATTAGGTAAAATTGAATACGACCATGAAAATTTTAATCTTGCCATTCAACATTGGGAAAATGGTGTTCAATCCGACCCTATGTATCCATCTAATTATTACTATTTATCATTGGCTTATGGCAGCACAACCGAAAAAATGTGGGGCATTATTTATGGCGAAATATTTATCAATCTTGAAAGCAATACCGAACGAACTTACGAAATAATGAAACGTATTTACGATTTTTATCAGCAATCTATTTTTATAAAATCGCCTAAAAATAAATTTGCCTTATTTACTGATGAACTAACCCGATTAACTGATGTAGAAGCCCGTGATACCATGCTTTTGCATAAAAATTTTGCTATTGCATTTAATGATATTTCGCAACGAAGTTTAATTGTATTTAAAGATAAATTTAATACCGAAAAATTAATTGAATTCAGAAAAAGAAGTATTGATTTATGGTATAATAAAAATCGACCGCTTGATTTTCCTAACCCATTATTTGATTACCAACGTGAAATAATTAGCGAAGGATATTTTGAATGCTACAATCACTGGCTGTTAAGCAAAGGCGACCCAAAAACATTTAACGATTGGATGGAATTAAACAAAAAAAAGTATGATGAATTTATAAAATGGTTTTTAAAACATCCATTCGAGGTTTATCAAAAAAATTGTATCACTCGTAAAAAATATATTTTAGGCTTACAATAATTTATCGAAAAGGTTTGCTGAAACCGAAACCAAATAAGGTTTCATCTGTTATCTTCGCATCATTAAATAATTATGGCAAAAATTTCGATAAACGTAGCAAAAGGTAAGATTGATACTCCTGCCGATCATGAAATAATTTTAGGAATTGATTTAGGAACTACTAACAGTTTAGTTGCATACATTGATGATTGTAATCGTCAGCCCGTTTGTTTAGCAAAAAATGGCAAGCACACTTTGATTCCATCCATCATTCATTTTGAAGAAAACGGAAACATTTTAGTAGGCGATGAAGCCAAAGCAAAAATTGTTGAATCGCCTGAACGTACTGTGTTTTCCGTAAAAAGATTAATGGGGAAATCTTTTGGAGATGTAAAAGATTTTAAAAACTTTTTCAGTTATGAAGTGATTGATGACAACACAGAAAGTTTGGTGAAAATAAAAATCGGCAATCAATTTTATTCGCCCATTGAATTATCAAGTTTGATTTTGAAAGAGTTGAAAGCCACAGCAGAAGCGGCTTTGAATAAAGTGGTTACAAAATGTGTCATCACCGTTCCTGCTTATTTTAATGACACACAACGCCAAGCAACTAAAGATGCTGGTAAGTTAGCAGGGTTGGATGTTTTAAGAATTGTCAACGAACCGACGGCTGCAAGCCTTGCCTATGGATTAGGTTTGAAGAAAGATGAAGAAAAGAAAATTGCTGTGTATGATTTGGGCGGTGGCACATTTGATATTTCCATCTTGCATATTCAAAGCGGAATATTTGAAGTGTTGAGCACAAATGGCGATACATTTTTAGGTGGAGATGATTTAGATAAAGCCATTGTAGATTATTGGTTAGAAAATGTGGATGGCTTGAAAGCTGCTTACAGCAGTAGTTCTAACACACAACAAGCCATTCGATTATTTGCCGAGCAATCGAAAAAAAGTTTGGCCTGTACCAATTCAACGCATCATCAACTCGATAATTTCAAACTGGATTTAACCATTGAAAAATTAGAAGAGTTGATAAATCCTTTTGTGGAAAAAACTTTGCAATGCTGTGCAAAAGCATTGTCGGATGCAGGTTTGAAGAAAGAAGAAATTGAAGCAGTTATCATGGTTGGTGGTAGCACTCGTTCGCCTTTTGTAAAACAAAAAGTGAGTGAATTTTTCAATCAACCTGTGAATGATTCATTAAATCCAGATGAAGTGGTTGCCTTGGGAGCCGCTATCCAAGCCGATGTACTGGCTGGTAATCAAAAAGATATTTTGTTATTAGATATTACGCCGCTGTCATTGGGCATCGAAACAATGGGCGGATTGATGGATGTAATTATTCCACGAAATTCAAAAATTCCAACTCGTGCTGGGCGAACATATACCACTTCAAAAGATGGACAATCACAAATAAAAATTTCTGTTTTTCAAGGCGAACGTGATTTAGTGAAAGATAATCGTAAGCTGTCAGAGTTTGTATTATCAGGCATTCCGGGTATGCCAGCAGGTTTTCCGAAAGTTGAAATTCAATTCACAATAAATGCTGATGGAATTTTAATGGTAAAAGCAAAAGAGCTGCGAAGCGGCGTTGAACAAAGCATTGAAGTGAAACCTCAATATGGTTTAACAGATGAGCAAGTAGAAAAAATGTTGATTGAATCTATCGAAAATGCAAAAGATGATATGGCTGTAAGAGGTTTGCAGGAAGCCAAAACTGAAGCCGAACAAATGATTTTGGTAACAGAAAAATTCTTGCAAAAAAATGAATCGTTATTAACCAATGAAGAAATTTCTACCACAAAAAATTTATTGGTTGAATTGAAAAATTCTTTACAACAAACGGAAAGAAATATCATTCACGGGCGCATGGATGAACTCAATCAATTCACCCGTCCATTTGCTGAACGTGTGATGGATATTGCGATTGCAGATGCGATGAAAGGGAAGAAGATACTTGAGTAATTGGCTAATGTGCTGATGTGCTAATGAAGAAAAAGTTGCTTGTTACTTGTTGTTGGTTTTGAGTAAATGCAAATCATAATCGAGGCTTCATTCAGCAGGAAACTATTTTGAAGTGTGTACAAAAGTTGAAATAGATTCCTCCTGAATGACCAATACAAAACTTTAATTTTAATTCCCTATTTTTATTGCACCAAAAATTCATTTGATGCAAAAAGCATTTTTACTCTTTGTTGTTTTTTCGGTTTCATTTTGTTTGAAATCGGTGGGGCAAAGCAATATCATCAATATCACTTTCGATGACAACTCTTACAAGAAATATGTGGTGATTGATACCACTTCATCATTTCGTTGGCAAGTATGCAAAACCAATAAAGCTGGCTTTGGTAGCGGCACTTCAACAAAAGTAATTGTAACAGATTCATCAAAATCTTATCCTAAAAATGATACGATGAGATTTATTGTGAAGTTTGATTCATTAATGTATTTAAATGGAAGTTTAGTGCAAGGAGTTATCGAGCATATGTATTTCAATTTTGCTTTTAGGATGAACACAGATTCCTCAAAAGATTTTTGCCAATTAGATTTCAGTTATGACAATGGTAATAGTTGGTTCTTAGCAAATCAATACTCATGCGTATCAAGCTTCAGTTTTAATAATAATTGGTCTGATAGCGCCTTGATTTCTGGGAAATTAATCAATTGGAATATTGCTTCGTTTTTTTTAAACCCATGTGGCTGCTTCCCAGCTAGAATAAAATCTGGAAGCTGGCCTCAGATTTATGCTACCCAAAATTCTATTTGGTTTCGGTTCTCTTTACTCACTGATTCTACATATGATAGTTTACCAGGTTGTGAAATTGATAGCATTTCATTTCAAAGAATTTGGTGGCAATATTGTCCAACAGGTATTGAAAATATTTCTTCTCAAATCCCCATCACCATTTTCCCCAATCCATCTTCTTCTAATTTTAATTTAACAACCGATGAAACTATTGCTGCAAAAGGATTTGGTGTAAGTATTACAAACTTATTAGGTGAAAATATTTTTTCGAAAAATGACATTCATCAAGCCAATTTCAAAATAGACACACAACAATTCCCTGCTGGAATTTATTTCTTAAAATCACATTGCAGTGGTTATGCCGATGCGAATGAAAAGTTGGTGGTAGAAAAATAATTTCACTCGACCATTTGCTGAACGTGCGATGGATATTGCGATTGCGGATGCGATGAAAGGGAAAAAGATTTTGGAATAATTAGCCAATTTGATGATATGCTGATTCGATGTTTACACCTTTTACTAAAGTTTGATACACCACACAATATCTTTCGGTAAGTTTTGCAAGCGATTGCATTTGTTCGTCTGTTGCATCTGCTTTAAGAAGAAAAGAAAGACGAATAGCCGTAAACCCTACAGGCACTTCTTTCGATACACCCAATGTGCCTCTAAAATCTAAATCGCCTTCGGCTGTTATACTACCTTCTTTTATTTCAATACCGATAGCTGTTGCTACGGCTTGCAGTGTAACACCTGCACAAGCCACTAAAGCCTCCAACAACATATCGCCACTACAAGCCAACAAGCCTGTGCCTCCTGTAGCACTGTGTAAGCCAGCTTCTACTATGGCTTTGCCCGTATCAATTTTGCATGATATACCTTCGCCAACTTTTCCGTTTGCTTTTAATGTGATAATGGCTGCATTAGGTTGATGACGGTATTTTTCTTTTAGCGGTGCTTGTAAAGTTTTTAATTCTTCTGCATTCATATTGATTTCTTGCGCCTACTCTTTATTCGGATTTTCAGCTTTGCTCCGTTGTTGTTTTTATTGTTCAAACGAGTTTATCACTCTTTGTTTTTATTTGACGATTTAATTCCGATTATTCGGAACGTCTATTACCTATGCCGAGTACAAACTCAACAGAAAATCATGGACGATTGGCTACATAGATAACAAAAACTGATATTATTTTTTTCATTTTTTTACTTCTTTTTTGCTGTGCAAATAAAGCCGTAGCAAAAAGCAAAAAAAGAAAAGATAGAAATGTGTTTTTCATGATGTTTGGTTTTTTAAATAAATGATTTGGGTATTACTAATAAAATCATCTCTTCTATCCATTATTCTTTTAGAATAAATCAAAAAATCGTTTAAATATTTTGTATCATTAGTAGCTTCAAACATATTGATGTAGGATTGTAAAAACTTAGTACCAATAGAATGAATAAAAAAAACACATTGCTTCTAAATGAAGCTCCCTGCCCTCCATAACTTTGTAACTCTATTGAATCAAATTTATTGCGATACGTTTGTGAAAAAGCAGTTGAGCAAACTATACCCAATAAAAATATTGCTATTAAAATTTGTTTCATAATTGTAGTTTTTAGAATGAAATAATTAAGCCTGTTTTATAGTATATATAAAGCGCTGGAGACCAATCTGGAACTGGTTTTGAATAGCTAGTTTCAATAATTAATGGGACTGAAATGGAAAAGTGTTTATAAGTTCTTTTTATACTTAGTCCTATGTTTTCAAAATCTCTAAAATCATCTGTGAATTTTAAAAGTTGATAATAATCTTTATTAATAAATTTCAAGTAGCTTGAAGAAATTAGATTTTTTTCAAACCCAACATGAATTGTTAATTCATTTCTTTTTATTTTGAATAATCTGTACCCTAAACCAATAATTAAATTTCCTCTATAATCAGCATCTTCAATTTTCAAGTTACTTGTAGCTGCATGTGGTATATGGTTATATTCAAAACCATCTGCATAATATTGCCGCAATGAGTACCTATACGAAATACCAAAAGCCGAAAAAAATCTACCATAAGCTAAATTAACATTTGCAAAAAAATCATGTCCAATTAGGGTAGAATAATCTCTATAAGGTCTGATGTAGGGGGTCCAGTCTGGTTCAAATTTTTTAATATCGATTAAATACAAATTTACATTTTCTTTTACAAGCAAAGCCCCAAAAGAGAATTCGATTTTTAGCTTATCTTTATGTTTTATATCAATACTATCCTTTTGCTGTGCAAATAAAGCCGTAGCAAAAAGCAAAAAAAGAAAAGATAGAAATGTGTTTTTCATGATGTTTGGTTTTTTAAATAAATGATTTGGGCTTTAATAATAAAAATCATCTCTTCTATCCATCACTCTTTTCGAATGTATTAAAAATTCATTCAAATATTTTACGTCATTCGTTGCTTCATACATGTTTAAATAGGCGTTCATCGTTTTTGCTTCATACTCCTTAATTTGCGAAGTAAAATTTGAAGACCAACTGTATGCACCACCATTAAAATGTTGACCTCGGTCAAGGTTGTCAAATTGTTGACGAAAAGATTGTGCATCTAGATTAATTGAAACAATTAATAAAATTACAAAAAGTATATTTTTCATAACTATTGAATTTAATGTAAATATGCGATAAAACCTAGATTAAAAATAAAGTATTGTAGTTTGTAATTATAGGAATCGTAGGCTAAAAATTCAGTCAATCCAACCGTTTTAACAATATTTAATTGAGCAATTATATTTTTAAAAAGTTGGTATTGTACAAATCCACCGAAAACAATTGATTGTTCATTTTCTTTCCAAAAGAAGTGTTTGTTAGATTGGCTTGATATGTTTAACCACAAATTATCTTCATAGGAATATTGCCACATTTCAGAATACTTGTATCCTAGTTTAGTGTATAAAAAAAATCTTTTAAAATGATACGTTTTAATGTTTAAGCCGCCTTGATATGCATTCATATTAAAATACAAATGGTTGTTTACATTTTTTCTATAGAAATCTTCTTGTTCTAAAGTTTCTCGATTGTAGGCTACATAAATATTAAGTCTTTTGTAAATTTTATAACTTATTTCACATCCATAATTGTAATGAAATACCCCTTTACTTTTACTAAGATCGAATACTCCAATATTAGGTTTCATGTGTGTTAATCCTCCATTAATATTGATAGAAAATTTATCCTTTCTGTTTTTTAAGGATGCAGAGTCAGTTTTTTGCTGTGCAAATAAAGCCGAAGCAAAAAGCAAAAAAAGAAAAGATAGAAATGTGTGTTTCATAAGGTTTGGTTTTTTAAATAAATGATTTGGGCATTACTAATAAAATCATCTCTTCTGTCCATTACCCATTACTCTTGATATTCTATCAAGTTTTTTAACTCTATTTGTTTACTAGTCTTTACAAATAACCATATTGCGAACATACAAATCTGTTCATTAAATTTTTTTTTTAAATCAAGCGTATGTATCCAAACTAGGCTATGGCAGAATTTTTTATTATTAGCAGCATCAAATTATTTAAAAATCTACTTCCATTTTTAATTCATTGGCTAATATTTTTAATGCAGGATTTTTTTCTACCATGGCATTAAATTTTTCCATTGGGGTATATAATTTTTTTTCGGGGCTTTTTTGAAGAGTAATTTCTTGTTCAATTTTTGGCAAAATTTCATTTATCACTTCAATCGGTTTTTCAACAACATTTTGCTTGGGCATTTGCTGTTGCATTTTGCTTAAATCAAAACCTTTTAAATTTATACCACTAGTATCCGATGCCGAACTTCCAGTGGCTTTCAGTGCCGTTTTGGGTATGTATTGTGGCGTTGGTTCGGCTGCTATTGGATTATTATTTTGCAGTGGTACAGGCTGTTGTGCAACAATAGGTTGAGCAACTTTTGGTGCTTCAATTCCTGCTATTGGTTCAGTTTTTTTTTTACTATCCGATTCAGTATTCGGAATGTTTACAATTTGAGTAGGCTGCAATAAAACTCGGTTCAAATAACAAAGTTTTATCAAACACATTTCTACATGCAATCTTCTATTTTTACTACTGCGATAATGCAAATCGCAATCGTTTAAAATATTTAAAGCACTTAATAAAAATGCTAATGGTGTTTGTTTTGCTTGCGATGCATATTTTTCTCGAAGGCTTTCAGTTACTTCTAATAAGTTTACTGTGGCTGCATCTTTACACATTAATAAATTACGAAAATGGTCGGCTAAAGCATTGATTACATTATCGCCCTCAAATCCTTTTTGTAATATTTGATGAAATGTATGCAATACCGTTACTCTATCTTCAACCATCATGGCATCAGCCATTTTAAAATTAAATTCGTAATCTAAAATATTAAGCTGTTCTAATACATCATTTATTTGAATATTGCCACTGCAAAAACTTGCCATTTTATCAAACAAACTTAATGCATCACGTAAGCCACCATCAGCCTTTAAAGCTATCAGGTGCAAGGCTTCATCGCTTGCCGATACATTTCTATCAATAGCAATTTTTTTAAGATGAGCTACCATATCATCCATCTTAATTCTATTAAAATCGAATACTTGGCAACGACTTAAAATAGTAGGAATTATTTTTTGTTTTTCGGTAGTAGCTAAAATAAAAATGGCATAAGGTGGTGGTTCTTCTAATGTTTTTAAAAAAGCATTAAATGCCTGCGAACTAAGCATGTGAACCTCATCAATAATATAAACTTTATATTTTGAACCTTGTGGCGGAATACGAACCTGCTGCACCAATTCGCGAATATCATCTACCGAATTATTGCTGGCAGCATCTAATTCGAAAATATTAAAGGATGAATTGCTATTGAATGATTGACAACTGCGGCATTCATTGCATGGTTCAACATCGGCTGTAAGATTTTCGCAATTAATTACCTTAGCTAAAATACGGGCGTTGGTTGTTTTGCCCACACCTCTTGGGCCACAAAACAAAAATGCATGTGCTAATTGCTGTTGACGTAAGGCATTTTTTAAAGTAGTAGTAATATGGCTTTGCCCCACCACATCTTCAAAACGTGCTGGGCGATATTTTCTTGCCGATACTACAAATGCTTCCATCTTATTTTTAATTAGCGATGCAAATGTAAAAATATTTCCATTCACTAATATCAATCCTTGCATTAACTTTACACCTCATTTCAATCAAATGAAAAAAATAATCTTTGCCTTAATTATCTCTTGTGTTGCTCATTCATCCATTGCTCAAAGCGTTTGGAATTTGCAACAATGTGTAAAATATGCTATCGAAAATAATTTGCAACTAAAGCAAAATGTGGTAAACCAAAAGATAGCCCGTGTAAATTATAACCAAGCTCAATTGGCTTATCTACCATCGCTTACAGGCGATGCTACGCAGTATTTTAGCTTTGGGCGTTCGTTAAATGTTACTTCCAACTCGTACGAAAATTCAACATCAGTTTCGTCAAATACTTTTTCATTAAATAGTAGTATTCCGCTATTTGCTGGGCTTACTAAAATGAATCAATTAAAACAAACAGAATTAGATTGGCAAGCATCGGGATACGATGCCGAAAAAATGAAAAATGATATTGCCTTAAATGTAGCTGCCTATTATTTATCGAGCCTTAATGCTTGGGAACAATTAAAAATAATGAATCATCAGATTGAAATATCTGAATTGCAAAAAGCACAAACACAAAAATTAATAAAAGCTGGGGCAATGGCCGAAATAAGCATTAAAGATGTAGAAGCTACTGTAGCCAATGATGAGTTGAATATTGTATCGGCGCAAAACAATTATGATGTAGCTATTTTAAATTTAAAACGATTAATGAATATTGATGTAAGTCAATCTGTAAACATTGATACAACAAATAAAAATATAACCTTTCAGCCCGAAGCCGATATAGATTTTAATAGAACTTATAGTATAGCATTTACACAGCAGCCATCTATTAAAAGCCAACAATTAAAATTTAAATCAGCACAACAATCTATTCAATATTATAAAGGAACACTATTGCCTACATTAAGCCTTTTTGGAAGTTTAAGAACAAGCTATTCAAGTGCTGCTAAAAATATTATAGGTTTAGATGCAAATGGAAATTTTATTACCGAAAAAATAAAATTTGAAAATCAAATTGATAAAAACTATGGCAAATCAATTGGCTTCGATTTAAGCATTCCTATCAATAACGGATTTCAAGCCCGAAGTGCTTTGCGCCGTAGCCAATTGCAAGCCATTAATGCAAAATTTAATTTGCAAATAGCCGAAAAACAATTGCAACAAGATATTGCTCAAGCTTTATTAAATGTAAAAGCAGCAGCAGCAAAGCAAGAAGCAGCAAAGGCTGTAGCATTAGCGCAGCAAAGTGCATTTGATGCCAATACAAAAAAGTATAATGCTGGTGTTATCAATTTTTTCGATTTTAATACTTCAAAAAATAATCTTACAAAAGCATTAAGTGATGAAACAAATGCTAAATACGATTACCTTTTTAAAGTAAAAATTCTTGATTTTTATCAAGGCAAATCTTTATACTAATCTTATTTTAAAAAACTTTTTTATATGATTAAGAAAACTATCATAGGGGTAATAATTGTGGCTGCTTTATTGGGCATTGCTAAATGGCAAGGCTGGTTGGGCGGCAAACATGATGAACAAGTAGCTATTGAACGAGTTACTAAGCATACAATTATTGAAACAGTATCGGCAAGTGGTAAAATACTTCCTGTAGAAGAAGTAAAAATATCGCCCGATGTACCAGGCGAAATAAAAGAATTGTATGTAAAAGAAGGCGATATAGTAAAAGCTGGACAGTTGTTGGCTCGTATTAATCCCGAAATTTATCAAAGCAATGTAGATAGAACAGTGGCTGCTTTAAACGCCACCAAAGCCAATGCTGCTAGCAGCAAAGCTACTTTAAAACAAATACAAGCACAGCTTGAAAAAGCTGAATCAGACATGAAGCGACAAAAAAAACTATATGATGAAAAAGTAATTTCGGAACAAGATTTTTTATCGGCAACTACTGCTTATAAAAATTTACAAGCCCAATTAGAAGCTGCTAAAGAAAATATTTCAGCTGCCGATTTTAATATTAATAGTGCTGTGGCTAATGTAAAAGAAACAAACGAAAATTTAAACAAAACCATAATTGTAGCCCCAATGAGCGGAACTGTAACACAATTGAATATTGAAAAAGGAGAACGTGTTGTAGGTACTTCGCAAATGGCAGGAACAGAAATGATGCGTATTGCAAATTTGGATGCCATGGAAGTACGAATTGATATAAGCGAAAGCGATGTAGTTAAAATTCATGTAGGCGATTCGGCACATATAAAAGTAGATGCCTATGGCAATAAAGAGTTTGTAGGAATGGTAACCCAAGTTGCCAATGCTTCTAAAAGCTCATCGTCAAATGGCTCGATAGACCAAGCTACCACTTTCACAGTTAAAATATTAATTCAGGCCTCATCTTATCAAGCATTTGCCGAACAAAAACGGATGAAAAATATTTTTTTACCTGGCATGAATGCTGGAGTTGAAATATTTACCAGTTCAACTACCGATGTAATAGCTGTGCCTATTCAAGCCGTTACACTTCGTGATGATTCGGCTAAAAGCACCGCCGAAAAAACTATTCAATCTGAAGTAGTATTTATTGCAAAAAATAATACTGCTGAATTACATAAAGTAAAAACAGGATTGCAAGACACTAAATTTATAGAAATAACTGAAGGCATAAATATGGGCGATGATGTAATTATTTCGCCAGCCAGTGCTGTTAGCCGCCGATTAACCAATGGGATGAAAATAAAAGTGGTGGATAAAAAAGAGTTGCAAGCCGAAAACGAATAAATAATTATTATTTCAAAACTTAATAAAACTACTTTTTTTGTATTAAAATTCGATAGCGAAAATTTTTAGAAACTTTGCCATCATTCCAAGGCACATCAATAATTCGGGCTTTAGCTTGATGCATCTTTTGCAATGCAATTAATGTTATTGAATCGTTTTCAAACTGCATACAATTGCGCTTTGAATAAAAAATATATTGTGGCATATTCCAAGGTATATATTTATTTTCTTGATTTAAAAATACTACTTCATCTATATTCGATTTTGCAATTTCGATGGCTACACTTTTAAAATAAAAAGTATCATAGTTTGGCTGATTCATCAAATAATATTGTTCAACCATTTTATATAAATAGAATGAGCTCACCACAAAAAATAAAAGCACATATAATTTTGAATGAACTATGTTTTCAAATAATTTATCCACCAAAATGGCTGCTATTATTGAAAATAAGATAGCTGTTTTGGTGGTTGAAAAATCGTGAACGGCTGTGAAATTAAACAGCAATATATGGTGCAATAATATTGGTATAGCAGTTATCAATATTAAATTAATTTCTGTTTTATATAGGATTGATTTAATTGTTTTTTTTGCAGAAAAATGCAACCCTACTACCAATAAAATCATCACGAACAGCCACTTAATAAGTGGTGCAAAATTAGATTTATAATGATGTACAATGCTACCTATTCCTTCGTTCGAAAAAATAGATAATTGTGATTCGGCAGCATCATTATTCCAGCCACTTCGGCTAATATATTTTTCTGCAATAGCTTTATATAAATGTGCTAATCCATCTATTTTACCATATATAAAAATACTGAACAATAAAGCCGAAAGCGCTGTGATAGCAAGCATTAACAGCAATTTGCTATTTTTTAAAAGGCTATGATTGATAAGTGTATATACAAAAAAAGTTATGCCTAATAAAAAACCAATCCACTCGGTAAAACAAAGGCAGAAATATAAAACAACAAGTGCGAAAACATATCCATTAAATTTGCCATTATCAGTGGTTGATGTTTGAATTTTCATCCAACAATAAATAACAGCAATTAAAAAAAATTGAGCTTGCATATCAACAAAATAGGCATTGCATAAAAACCAAAGTGTAGAAGCCGAAAAGGTGTAGACAACAAAAGCTGTAAGGGCAGCAGGATGCAACCAATATTTATTGGCAGCGCTATTATTTTTTATAAGATGATAAAGTATTAAGCCGCCTAAAAGATGCAATAGCAGATTAAACAATTCGAGGCTATAAGGTGCTATGGGTAAATTAAATAGTTGAATAAAAAAATAAGGAAGTATAAAGCCAAGTGGAGGATACGAAACATAATAACCGTCGCCTAATGCATCATCTACACCACCTAGCGACAAAATATGTTTATTACATTGTTCATAATAAGTATAAATAGGTGCATAATGGCAATTGGCAATTCCCTTTTTATTCCAAATATCAAAAGTAATTAATGTATGGGCTGTAAGCCATTCGTGATGATCGCTTAAAGCACGATTAAATAAGGGCTTTCGGATAATTAACGATATACTAAATAGTAAAAAAAGTACAGTCCATTTTAGTATTTGGCGTTTCATAATTTATTATCTACTTACTTTTCTCCAAAATAAATATTCGCCCAAAATAATTAATAGTGTACTAAGTATCGAGCTTAAAAATATTTTGGAAATGGTTAAATAAAACCTAGAAAAACTCCATACTTCGGCAATGAAAAATACAAAATGATGAATAAAAATTAATAAAAAAGTATATAATGCAAAGTTTATAAAACCTGCTCTGCTTATCGAAAATTCTTCCATTTCATCAGCATTTGCTTGCGGAAAAATAACTTGTATTATATAGGTTCGGGCAAATGCCATAATAACCAATGCCATTGAATGCAAGCCCATGGTATTGGTAAACGAACCAACCCCAGCCCCCATAATAAAAGCCAACAACAAACAAAGCCAATTAGGAAAACTTAATGGCAACAACAATACAAACAAGGGATAATAATATGGATTCATTAAACCATTAAGCTCAATATTATTTAATACCAATACTTGAAATAGTAGATAAAAAACAAACCGCAATACAAGTTTTACATAAGTGTTATTCATCGTGTATTCTTGAGGTTAATGTATCGGTTTGGGCTCGTAGTAATGAATTAACAACGTATACATGTTCTAACGATTGAAAATCGGTACTCAATTTTACTTTTATGTGATAAAAGTTGTAACCATTTTTTAATTCAAATTCATCAATAGTGCCTACCATTAAGTTAGCAGGATAAATCAAAGATTCACCACTAGTATAAACGGTATCGTTTTTTTTAATTTTTATATGTTTAGGTACATCGCCAATAGTAGTAGTAGTAGCATCATAGCCTTCCCACATCATACTTACAAAATTACTTTCTTTTACTCTTACGCTTACTTTTAATTTGCTATGCAATACCGAAATAATTAAAGCAAAATCATCTGATACATCTTTCACAATGCCCACCACACCATGGTCGCAGATAACACCCATGTTTTTTCTGATGCCATTTTTAAACCCTTTATCAATAATAATGTAATTATTTAAATTATTAGTTTCATTACTAATTACTTTAGCAGCAATGTATCTGTAAGCAGCTCGTTTATTGCTATCTACAATCATTTTACTCGAATCTTTTAACATCATAAACGAATAGGTTTGATTAGCTTTTAGCATTGCATTATCAGCAGCCAAGCTATCATTTACTCGTTTTAAATTTACATAAGATTTTATATTATGATAATAATTCAACACATTTCCCACTAACTGATTTGAACTATTAATATAGGCAGATTGATGAAAAGAACTTTCTTTTACTATCCACGAAATACTAATGA
The DNA here is from genome assembly GCA_046051225.1 of Bacteroidota bacterium. Classification (GTDB taxonomy): domain Bacteria; phylum Bacteroidota; class Bacteroidia; order Chitinophagales; family CAIODY01; genus CAIODY01. The sequence continues at coordinate 53,674 of JBJOOR010000017.1, forward strand.
TTTCGAGAAATAGAAAAAGAAAGAATTGAAAATACTTTAAAAAAAACTGGAATAAATTCCGCATTAATAAAATTTCATTTTAACGATTAGCTCATTAAAAAAGGATATTTATGAATATTTTTCAATGCTATGCCAGTACCTCTAACTACGGCTCTTAAAGGGTCATCGGCTACATGCACAGGAAGTTTTGTTTTGGCTGAAAGACGTTTATCCAAACCTCTTAACAAAGCGCCACCACCTGTTAAATACAAACCTGTACGATAAATATCAGATGCTAATTCGGGTGGTGTAGTTTCTAAAGCTTTTAAAATTGCTTCTTCAATTTTAGAAATTGATTTATCTAATGCTTGTGCAATTTCGCTATAATTTACAGTAATTTCTTTTGGAATCCCTGTCATCAAATCTCTACCGCTTACTCTAAAATCATCAGGTGGATTTTCTAATTCAGTTAATGCCGAACCCACATTAATTTTAACTGATTCGGCTGTACGTTCACCAATTAAAATATTATGTGCTTTGCGCATGTATTCAATAATATCAGCCGTAAATTCATCACCAGCCACACGAATACTTTGGTCGCATACAATACCTGCTAAAGCAATGATTGCAATATCGGTAGTACCACCACCTATATCAATAATCATATTGCCCACAGGTTCTTCTACATCAATGCCAATGCCTATTGCAGCCGCCATTGGTTCATGAATTAAATATACTTCTTTGCCGCCAGCTTGTTCGGCACTATCTCTCACCGCACGTTTTTCAACTTCGGTAATAGCACTTGGTATGCAAATAACCATTTTCCAACTTGGTGTAAGCAATGGCCGTTTCGGATTAATTAATTTAATCATTTCACGAATCATACTTTCGGCAGCATTAAAATCGGCAATTACACCATCTCTTAATGGGCGAATTGTTTTTAAATCTTCGTGGGTTTTTTCGTGCATCATCATCGCACGTTTGCCTACTGCTATTACTTTTCCTGTAATTTTATTGATAGCAACAATAGAAGGTTCGTCAACCACCACTTTATCGTTATGAATAATAAGAGTGTTGGCTGTGCCTAAATCTATTGCAATTTCTTGCGTTAAAAAGTTGAATAATGCCATTTTTGGGCTATTTTTTTATAGCTGCCAAAGTTCATGTTTTTATTCCATTTTTTTATTTGTTTGATAAGATATTTTTTCAAACATCTGTAATAAATATCTGCTTCAAAATAAGCACCTTTGCATTATGAACGAAAAAAACAAACGTGATATACGTGAACTTACTTTAGATGATATTCAAAAAGCAATTGAAGCGATTAATGAAAAATCGTTTAGGGCTCAACAAATACATGATTGGCTTTGGTTGAAACAATGCCGTAGTATTGATGAAATGACAAATTTATCGAAAGATTTAAGAGCATTTTTAAAAGAAACATTTGATTTTAAAGCTATTCAAACCGACCACATACAAGTTAGCACGGATGGTACAATGAAATTTAGATTTAAAACATTTGATAACCATTTTATTGAAGGCGTTTTAATTCCAACTACTGATAGATTAACGGCTTGCATAAGTTCGCAAATAGGCTGTAGCCTTACTTGTAAGTTTTGTGCAACAGGAAAAATGGAAAGAGAAAGAAATTTATCATTTGCCGAAATATTTGATCAAGTTGCCATCATTAATAAGAAAACGATGGATGAATACGGTAGAAGATTAACAAACATTGTGTACATGGGCATGGGCGAACCGCTATTGAACTATAAAAATGTAATGAAATCAATTGAGCTAATTACATCGCCAAAAGCTTTAGGTATGAGCCCTACAAGGATTACTGTAAGTACAGCAGGCATTGCCAAGCAAATAAAACAATTGGCTGACGAAAATGCAAAATTCAATCTTGCTTTATCGCTTCATGCGGCAGATAATCAAACCAGAAGCAAAATAATGCCGATTAATGATTCGAATAAAATTGAAGAATTAATGGAGGTATTGGATTACTATTATAAGAAAACAAAATTGCCTGTAACCTACGAGTACATTTTGTTTGAAGATATTAATGATTCGGAAGAAGATGCTCAAAACTTAATTAAGCTTTGCCGCCGAGTGCCTTCAAAAGTTAATATTATTGAATACAATCCTGTGGCTGGAACTGGGTTTGAAAAACCTACCGATAAAAGATTTGATAGTTTTATTGAAATATTGGAAGAAAGCAGAATAAATGTTCGAGTTAGAAGAAGCCGTGGTAAAGACATTGACGCTGCTTGCGGACAATTAGCAAACAAGGGTGAAAAGAATTAAGTGTATTAAATTGTACAAGTTTTTTAATTTTTGTTAATTTTATAAACTTAAAATATATGCATAGCTGCAATAGTTGATTATTTTTACATCGAAACAAAAAAACACTAAGTAATATGGCAATTGAAAGAATTAAAGTTTTATTAGCAGATGACCATCAATTAATTTTAGATGGAATTAATTTGTTGATTAAAGACGCACCAGATATTGATGTGGTGGATGAAGCAAACCACGGCGAAGAAGTATTGGATGTATTAAGCAGAAGGAAAATTGATGTGGTGTTGATGGATGTGAATATGCCTGTAAAAGATGGTATTGCTACTACTAAAGAAATTAAAGCTAATTATCCTGATGTAAAAGTATTAGCCCTTTCAATGGTTAATGAAGGACCAATTATTACAAAAATGTTAGAAGCTGGTGCTTCGGGATATGTATTAAAAACTACATCGAAAGACGAATTATTAAGTGCTTTAAGGAAGGTGGCAAGTGGCAGTAAATATTTCAGTAGTGATGTAAGTGAAACAATGATGAATGGTTTTGCGGCATCTCGTGAAAAAATGAAAATGGCTCAACAAACGATGATGAAAGACCATTTAACACTTCGTGAAATTGAAATTATCAGATTAATTGTTGAAGGATATTCGAATGCTGAAATTGCTGAAAAATTAATTCGTAGCCCTCGAACAATTGATACACATAGAACAAATATTATGAAAAAAATTGAAGTTCACAATATTGCAGGCTTAATAAAATACGCCATGGCTAATGGTTTAATGGAATCGTAGTATATTAAATTTTTGAAAAAAGTAAATGCCTCAATCATTCATTTGATTGAGGCATTTTAAGTTTTATTACTTACTGCATCCCTATTTATACGGATAAAAAAATACGTTGCAGATGAAGTATAATTACGATTTGTAAGTGAATAATTTATGCTTAAGTTGATAGTAGTTTTGTGGAGTAATTTTTCTGAAAACACAACAAGGAAAAAAAACACAGAACACAAAACACACAACCCAATGAGCACAAAAACAAGAAGAGCATTTACCAATGCACTTAAAATTGCCAGTATCTTAATGCTACAACTTATTGTAGTAATTTATGTAACCAAAGCCAATCTTCAAACATCTGCTGGCTTCAGTCATGCATTAATAATAAAAAACGGAAAAGTATATGCATGGGGCAATAATGATCATGGTCAGTTAGGCAATGGCACTAAAGTAAATAGTTTAATACCTGTTGAAGTAAAAAATTTAAATAATGTAGTATCTGTTAGTACAGGTTTATATTTTTCAATGGCTTTAACATCCGAAGGAAAAGTTTATAGTTGGGGTACAAATACTTTAGGACAATTGGGATTAACTGATATACAAATGGCTACTGAACCAGTTGAAATAACTTCATTATCTAATATAAAATATATTGCATCAGCTGGCGATCATGCATTGGCTTTAACATCTAAAGGAAGTGTAATGGCTTGGGGAAGCAATGCAAATGGCGAACTAGGTGATGGCTCAACAATTAATCAATTTAAACCTATTGAAATAAAAGGATTAGAAAAAATAGTAAAAGTAACAGCAGGCATTGGTAATTCATTTGCTTTAGATGCTAAAGGTAATGTATTTGCTTGGGGCAGTAATGAACAAGGGCAATTAGGATTAGGAAATAATAATTCGCAATTAACACCAATAGTAGTTAGCGGATTAAAAAATATTATTCAAATTTCAGCAGGTAGATTTCATGCATTAGCATTAGATAGTAAAGGAAAAGTTTATAGTTGGGGAAATAACGAAAAAGGACAACTCGGAATGGATAACGGAATGACAAATTCGTATTTGCCAATTGAAGTAAACGATTTACCAATTGTAAAAAATATTTCGTGTGGTGCCGATCATTGCACAGCCATCACAGGCGAAGGACAATTATATGTATGGGGTAGTAATGAATTATATGAATGCGGACAAACTAAACCCAATATTTTCAAACCATTTTTATTAAACGAATCTTCTAATTTTCTAAGTATTGCTTCGGGTAGCCATTTTAATGTAGCTATTAAAAGCAATGGAATGGTGTATGTATGGGGTAATAATACTGACGGACAATTAACCACCAATTTTAAAGATGTAAAAAATAATATTGTTACCGTTCGTGGATTAAAAGAAACCGAAACTATATCAGCTTCATCAAAATTAATGCACACCTTATTGGTATCAGCCGATGGTAAAATTACATCTTCTGGAACAAATGAATACGGCCAATTAGGCGAAAGCGACAATAATAAAACTGGAAGTATAGCCGATTTAAAAAATGTTGTTCAAGCATCTGCTGGCACTTATCATTCGGTGGCTGTAACGGGTAGTGGCAAAGTATATTGTTGGGGTGTAAACGGCTATGGGCAAGCAGGCGATACAGCATCATTACAAATTAATTATCCTTATTTAATAAAAAGTTTAGCCAATATTAAATATGTATCAGCTGGTGCAAATCATACATTAGCTTTAGCTACAGATGGAACTGTATATGCTTGGGGAAGCAATCGATATGGGCAATTGGGTACAGGCAATTATAAAGGAAGCAATAAACCTGTAAAAATAAAAGGATTAACAGATGTAGTAAAGATTGTAGCTGGCGAAAAACATAGTATTGCTATAACATCTAATGGTAGCGTATATGCTTGGGGAGCAAATGATGTAGCACAATTAGGTATTGGAAGAGTAAAAAATGCATTAAATCCTACTAAACTTGAGTTAGCTGCAGTGATAGATATTGCTTCTGAATTTAATCATACATTAGCACTTACCGCCGATGGAGCTGTGTATTCATGGGGCTTTAACGATCAAGGGCAAATTGGCGATGGAACTATTACTAATAAATTTTATCCAACTGTAGTAAGCGGCATTGCTAATGTAAAATCAATTGCGGCAGGTGCAAATCATTCAATGGCTTTACTTGCAAATGGTGCATTTGTAGCTTGGGGAAATAACGAAAAAGGACAATTTGCCGATGGTACAAAACGCAGCTCAAGATTACCTATTCAAGAAAACAATATCATGAAAATTGCTGCTATAAATGGTGGTTATAATACCAGTACATTACTTACCACCGAAGGTATTTTAACCACTGCTGGCGAAACAATTACAAGCGATGATAAAAATACAGCTACCACTATGAATATACCGAAAGCTTATTCTAAAAAGTAAAATTTTACCCTGTAAATTAAGTTGTTCTTGTACAAAAAAACAGAATTTATTTATACATCACTTCCTTTACTGCTTTCACAGTTTTTTCTACGCTTGGTAAAAACGCAGCTACCAAATTTGGTGCATAATGCATAGATGAATCTGCTGTCATTATTCTTCTTACTGGTGCATCTAAATAATCAAATGCATCACGTTGTAAATTAAAAGTAATTTCGGTAGCCACCGATCCAAATGGCCAAGCTTCTTCAACCACAACACATCTATTTGTTTTCTTTACCGATTCAATAATTGTAGCCATGTCTAAAGGGCGTATAGTACGCAAATCAATCACTTCAGCACTAATTCCTTCTTTAGCTAATTCTTCAGCAGCACCCAATGCAACCTTCATCATTTTATTAAATGATATTATAGTTACATCTGTTCCTTCACGTTTCACATCCGCTTTTCCTATCGGAATATAATATTCCTCTTCCGGTACTTCGCCCATATCGCCATACATCATTTCGCTTTCAAAAAAGCAAACAGGGTCGGCATCAACAATGGCAGATTTTAATAAACCTTTTGCATCATAAGGATTTGAAACGCTGATTACTTTTAGCCCTGGTACATTTGCCATCCAACTTTCAAAAGCTTGGCTATGTTGAGCGCCTAATTGCCCTGCACTACCCGATGGTCCACGAAAAACAATGGGACAACCAAATTGCCCTGCACTCATTGCCCGTGTTTTTGCTGCCGAATTAATAATTTGATCAAAAGCCAATACTGCAAAATTCCAAGTCATAAATTCTACAATTGGTTTTACACCATTCATAGCTGCACCCACCGCAATAGCCGCAAAACCTAATTCGGCAATGGGTGTATCAATAATTCTTTTAGCACCAAATTCATCTAACATGCCTTGGCTTACTTTGTATGCACCATTATATTGTGCCACTTCTTCGCCCATTAAAAATACTTTAGGGTCTTTACGCATTTCTTCTTGCATGGCTTCACGTAAGGCTTGGCGAAAGGCTATTGTTCTCATTGTAGTATAAATATTTTTTTATAAATTTATGGATTGCAAAAATAGAAGTATAAGGCGTAAATAATAACTTTTATGTATTGATTTTTAAGAATAGAATTAGCTATTTTCTTTTTCAAATTCTTTCATTGTATTTGTTAATTTCTCTACACAATACAGCCCCATCGCATTATAAATTGAAGCTCTAAAAGCGCCAACGCTACGGTGTCCTATAATATTGATGATATTTTGTTTTGCTGTAAAATCAATAAATGGTTGTTGATATTTTTCATCGCAATTAAATACTATATTCATTGGGCTACGATATTTTTTTTCAACCCAATTATTAAAAATTTTACTTTCATCAATTGTTTTGTACATCAATTCGGCTTTTAATTTATTTTGAATAAATATTTTTTCAAGCGTTTGTTGTTTCATCCATCTTAGCATTAATAAACTTACATACACTGAATAAACAGATGGTGTGCTATAAATTGAATTGGCTTCTACATTTTTTTTAAAATTAAAAACCGAAGGGCAATTATTATTAATTTTTTTAAGTAAATATTTTTTTATAAAAACGATGGTACTGCCTGCTGTGCCTGTGTTTTTATGCGTTGAGGCATAAACAAAATCAAACTGATTGTAATCGATTGCTTTGCTTAGCAAACTGCTGCTCATATCGGCAAACAATGAAATTGCAGATTGTGGAATTTCATCAAATTGAGTTCCTTCAATTGTATTATTATGTGTAATATGTAAAAATTCGGCTTGGTTATCTAGTTCTACAATGTTGGGAATGGTATTATAATTATTTAAATAACCTGATGCTATTACTTTTGCATGGCTTACTAAATTAGTTTCGGCAATTATTTTTTTACTCCAATAGCCTGTATCAACAAATGCAGCATATTTTTTTTCAGTTAAAAAATTAAGTGGAATCATTGCAAACAAATTGCTAGCACCACCTGGCAAATACAAAATTTCAAAATCATCATTTAGATTGCAAAGCTCTTTCAATAAAGCTTTTGCTTCGTTAATTATAGCATCATAGGTTTTGTTTCTATGCGATATTTCTATAATGCTTTCTCCATTTTTATAATGCAACACAGCTTCGGCGGCTTGTTTCAATACTTCATTAGGTAGCATTGCTGGACCAGAATTAAAATTACAAACAGACATTACTATAAATATTGAAACAAAGATAACAGAATTGAAATAATGCTTACTGATTAAAATCGTTCCTATTTACACATTTTAAAATTAGGATGATGATAAGCTTTTCATAATTGGGGTTAAAACAAAACACCCCATTTAAACAAAAGCTTAAACGGGGTGAAAAAAAACTGTAAAAAAAAATTTTATTGTTCTCTTGATGGATTGCGGCTATAAACCTTTCCATCCATATATTCTTGTGTAGCAAGAATTGTAGGATGTGGTAATTTTTCGTAATACTTACTGATTTCTATTTGTTCACGGTTTTCGTGAATTTCTTCTAAATTATCTGATGTACTAGCAAATTCGGCTAATTTATTGTGTAACTCTTCTCTTATAGTGCTGCTTAATTGATTAGCACGTTTCGAAATAATTACTACAGTTTCGTAAGCATTATTTGTTTTAGCTTTTAATGCATCCATGCTACGTGTTTCAACGCCTGGATTGCTTGGAACCATCTTCTTTGCTGGAGGTGTATTGCTCATATATAAATATTATTACTTGTTGGTTTTTAATTTTTCTAATTCGGCTCTTGAATTATCATAAATTTTTTGAGCATCCTTAGAATATTTTGAAGTGGCAAATTTATCAATAAAATCTGAATAATAGTTTATTGTTGTAGATAATCTTTCTGTTTTTTTTGCAGTAATGCTTTCTTTAGCAAAATCATAGCTAGCTTTTATCATTTGAAATGATAAATAATCGGCATTTTTTGAATCAGGAAAATCTTTTAATACGGCTTTGTAGGCTATAATTGATGCTTTAAAATTGCCAATATTATAATACAAATCGGCGGCTCGGGTGGCTTTTAGTTCTAACTTTTCTCGTAATTTAGTTATATACTCGTTGGCTTTTTCTACTCGTGGATCTTCAGGATGATTATTGATAAATAATTGCAAGCCATTAATGCCTTTTGTAGTTTCGGTTTGGTCTAAATTTACTTCGGGCGATAGCAAGTAATAACAATAGGCACCCATGTATTCGCATTCAGTTGCATTTTCATAATTTGGAAAATTATCGCTAATGTATTTAAAATGATAAGCCGCCATCATATAATCTTTGCTACCATAATGCGACCATGCGTAGTAATAATAAATCTGTTCGAAATTTTTTGTGCCTCGTAGGGTAGCCAATACTTCTTCGAATAAAGGTTGGGCTTTTTCAAACTCTTCTTTATTGTAAAATTCTTTGGCTTTGGTTAGTTTTAAATTCAAATCACCGCTTTTAAGCAGCTTTTGATAAGGGTCGCAGCTTGATAAAAGCATGGTACCTACTAAACCAATAATGGCGATATATATATACGATTTTTTCATCGGGCTGCAAATGTAGCTAAAAGATTAATGAGTGGTATAACATCTTTAATTCAATTTTATTGTGTGCTGATTTTTATTGTTGTTCAGGCTAAGTAAGTGGAAATAAGCTTTGATAAAATTTGATGATTGACAAAGGAAGATTGCCGAACAATTCGGCAAAAACGACACTACTTCTTGTTTTGTTACCAAGCTATTGGTTAAAGTTTATCCATCATTTTTTAAGATTATAAAATGGTTTTGGATGTTATATAATGATTTTACAAGCTTGGTACAATTGGAAAATATTTACGAAGTAAAAAATAGACTTATATTTTAAAACTAACTAAGAAAAATTGCTTCTCATAATATTTTGAAATTCTACGCCTCATTTTCAATCACTTTTTCTTCTTGTTTTTGGGAAAAAAATTTAGTTTGAAATAAAAGAATAGCAATTACCCCACAAGTGATTGCAGAATCGGCTACATTAAAAATGGCATCAAAAAAAGCAAAATATTTTCCACCCCAAAATGGAATCCAATTGGGTAAATAGCCTTCCCACAAAGGAAAATAAAGCATATCAACTACCTTGCCTTGCAAAAATGGAGCATAGCCCCCACCCTTCGGAAATAATGTAGCTATCTGAAAAGGTGTGCTTTCAGAAAAAATTAAACCAAAATAAATACTATCTAAAATATTGCCAACAGCACCAGCAAAAATGGCACTCATACAAATGATAAAACCTATATGCAAATTATTTTTTATTGATTTATAAATGAAAAAATAGAAGATAGATGCCGATGCAATTATCCTGAATACAGATAATAATAATTTACCCCAAACACCTTCTAACTCTAAACCAAATGCCATTCCTTTGTTTTCGATAAAGTGTAATTGAAACCAATTAGTAAATTGAACTTCATCGCCAATTTTAAAATTTGTTTTAATATAAATTTTTAAAAACTGGTCTATCAACAATACCATGAAAATGGTAAGCAATGCAAACTGAAATTTTTTATTTTTTAACATTTGCAAATATAAAAAATAATAAAGCTTTGCCGATAGTGTAGCAAAGCTTTATTGATAATTAATATTAAATTAGCAAAAAAAGCCCCGATAAAATGTATCGGGGCTTTTTTAAAATAGCTAAAACAATTAATGATTTACAACTACACTTCTTGTAAACGAATTGTGATGCGAATCAGTTAATGAAATATTGTAAATGCCTGAAGGCAATTTTGCAACATCAAACTCTAACACATTTTTACCTTCCACTAAATTCACATTCTTATTTTCATAAGTTGCGCCTTTTTCATCAATCAATGTTATTACTGCATAATCGGCAGTGTTCATATTAATACCCATTGATAATACATTACTAACAGGGTTAGGATATACATTAATATTATCAATAGATTTTACTAAACTATAGATACCAGCTGGATCGGCAGGGGTTAAGTTTTTAGGATAATTAGAATTGTGAACCAATTTAGTAGCAGATTGAATCCAAGCCACAAAACTTAAATCTTTCCAATGTTCAACCGAATTTTCAGTAGTGTTGTTAATCACATTAGCCGATTGCCCATCGCTTGGCAAACGATAATTGCCATTAAATGTGTAGCTTACTGATAAGCTATCCCATGCACCAGCAGCCAATGTGCCAATTGAAGTACCATTTTCATTTGGCAACATTTTTTTCATTACATGATAAAATTTAGTTTCGCCATTGGTTTTAATATTTTTTTGTGTTACTTTTTCAATTATTCCAATGTATAATTTATCGGTAGAAGCATTGAATAATGGAGAATATTTAACTTTAACTGAATACGATTTATTCACAGTATCCATATAAAATGTACCGCTAATTTTATAGTTAGCTGGTATGCTTCTAGAACTTTGATATAATGGATAAGTAAACGAATTGGCATTACCATCCCATCCACCATCAATTTCCATTCGTGGAATAGAGTTGATAGCATAATATGCACGGCGGTTTACACTTTCTGTAGTTGCATAAGGATCGCCAGTGCCAGGAAAATCTTGTTGGAATTTGATATAACAAAAATTGTTTTGATTTACAGTATCTAAAATATTATGAAAGTTGGTATTACCAGGCGCACAAGGCGGACAGGTAGAGCTTGTAAATACTTCATACAATGGCACACGTTGAACCAATTCAGATAATACATTAACTGTTTTTGTATAATAGTCATTAGATGGATTTGCATCTACGTGGCTACCATTTAAATTAGTTGCTTTAGCAGCTACTGTGTATACGCCAACAGCAGTTGGTGTCCAATTAGTAGGATGTGTGAAAGCATAATGAGCAAACGGAGCAATATTTAATCCAGTTAAGGTAGATGTAACAGCTGTACCGCCATTAATACCATAATTAATATCTAACGAAGTAATAGTAGCAGTACCTAAATTAAATATATCACCCGTAATTGATGTAGCACCTAATGCAACATAAGTAGGTGTAGTAATATTTGTAACTGATAAATCGTAAGCTGGTTGTGTACCAAATATAAATTGGTAATAAGCATTATCTACAGGCGTAGGATCAGCACCTGCTAATGCTACTAAATTAGGCGATGTAGCTACTGAATATGCAGTAGAAGAATTTACTTGAACACCAGCCGATACATTTTTTGCACCAGCATAGCCACCTGTTCTATTATCTACTAAATAGATATTATTAGTAGTTTCTTCAACCACAATACTCCAATAACAAAAGTTGCTACCATCCGATGCAGTAGCGCCATAACCATAAGAACTAAATTGAATCCAGAACTGACGATTAGGAGCTGTACCAAATGTTTTTGACACAATATTATCGTTAGCACCTAAACCACCCAAACCCCAAATACAAATAGAGCTATCAGGAATGGAAACATCTGGCAAAGCAGCTTTAGTGTACGAAGGAGCAGCCATTGCAGTATGAGCCGAAAAAGTTAATACACCAGATGATGATACTTTAAATTGAGTAACAGCCGAACCATTAAACGAAAATGCAAAAGGTAAAGTTTGAATTGGCGACCAATTAGGCACAGAATTAGAAGCCCCCAACACAGTAACCCAACCTGCTGGCAATCCGCCACCACTTGGATATTCAACATCAGAATTAAGGTTGCCAGGATTAATACCAGGGCTGGTGAATGGAACATAATAGTACTGCGCATTGGCAAAAAAACCGAATGCCATAAACAGGGTAAGAAATAGTAATGTTTTTTTCATGATTAAATATTTTATTTATTGGATTGCTAAGTTATACTTTTTTGGTATGAAACAAAAAAAGCGAATAGAAATTTATTCCTATTCGCTTTTAATTATTACTAATTAAATAAATTAATTTAACGCTGCCTTTACTAATGTAGCCGCTTCTTCTAATTGGATAGCCGATTGAACTTTTAGTCCCGATTTTTCTATTAATTCTTTTGCAGCTTCAGCATTTGTGCCTTGCAAACGAACAATGATAGGCACTTTTATTTCGCCAATATTATTGTAAGCATCTACCACACCTTGAGCTACTCTATCACAACGAACAATACCACCAAATATATTTACCAATATGGCTTTTACATTAGGGTCTTTTAAAATAATTCTAAATCCAGCTTCTACTGTGGTAGCATTTGCCGAACCGCCTACATCTAAAAAGTTGGCAGGTTCGCCACCGCTTAATTTAATCATATCCATAGTAGCCATGGCTAAGCCTGCGCCATTAACCATACAACCTACATTGCCATCTAATTTTACAAAATTCAAATTGTATTCGCCAGCTTCTACTTCGGTAGCATCTTCTTCCGAAACATCTCTCATCGCTCCAATATCTGAATGGCGCATTAAAGCATTATCATCCAAATTCATTTTACAATCAACGGCAATAATTTTATCATCAGCTGTTTTGAATAATGGATTTATTTCTAACATTGCACAATCTAAACTTACATAAGCAGTATATAAATTGCTTACAAATTTTACACACGATTTAAATGCTTCGCCACTTAATCCTAAATTAAATGCAATTTTACGAGCTTGAAAGCCAGCTAATGGTGCACCTGGCTGAACCCATTCTTTAAATATTTTTTCAGGTGTATTATGCGCTACTTCTTCAATATCCATTCCACCCTCGGTGCTATACATAATTACATTTTTACCTTCTGTTCTATCTAATAAGATAGATAAATAAAATTCGGCAATTGGCGATGGACCACTATAGTAAGAATCTTTAGCTACAAATATTTTATTTACCACTTTACCAGCAGCACCTGTTTGAATAGTTACCAATGTACCACCTAATAAATTGGTAGCAATTGTTTTTACATCTTCGGCACTTTTAGCTACTTGTACACCACGTTGTTCGGTACCTACTATTTTACCTTTTCCTCTGCCACCTGCATGTATTTGAGCTTTAACTACTGCAAATTTAGAATTGGTACTTTTACTTATTTCGTTATAAGCATTTATAGCTTCATCAACTGTAATGCAGGCAAAACCTTCTTGAACTGGAACGTCGAATCGTTGCAATAATGCTTTGGCTTGATATTCGTGTAAATTCATTTTTAATAATTATTTATTGATGCCAAACATAATGCAACTAAATTGATTACACAAATTGTAGGAATAATAATTATCAAAATCATTATTGTTGAATAATTTTTATCGTACAATAAAAAACTTTTTTTTATTATTATTAACTTAGCGTTTTAGTATTTATATCAATCTAGAATAAACTATGCGATTACTAATTTTTGTTGTTTTAATTTTCATTTCAATTATTTCAAATGCCCAGCCCATAGGCATTTTAAAGCCAATCAACACTTTTAATATTGATATTGATGATACCATTCCTCATATTGATATTAAAAATTGGGTAGGTAAAAAATTATTATTTCTGAAAATTATTGATTCAAAACAGATGTACGATTATGTTTCATTTACTGGTGGCGATGGTTTTAATGGCAGACCTAAATATGCAGATTGCGTAGACCAAACGGCTACCGTATTAAGCGTAAAAAACGATAGTTTGATGCCCAACGAATATATAGTAAAAATAAAAATGAATACTAAAACGGGCAATGTATATTATGGTCGAACATATAATGGAAGCCTTACCCGTGTGGTATTAGAAGATGATATCGATAAGGCTGAAAAATTATTAAAAGGTAAAATTTTTTGGATGAAAGTAGATTACATGTATATTTTTAATCAACGAAAAGAACGCAATGAAATTAAATATGGTTTTAGATTTAAAAAAGTTAAAGCAAATCATTTTGAAATTGGATACGATGATAATGCCTTGTATTTATTAACATTAACTGATGAAATGGGCGAAACTGGCAGTGTATATGTAAATGTAAGCAATAACAATATAGACAATACCATGTATTACTCAAATTTGCCAAGTAAATTTTTTTATAAAAAAGACCCTCGAAAAATATATAATTGGCAAGAAAATATTTGGCAAGCGATTGAAGCAAGAGAAATTTATAAGGGTATGACTAGTGAGCAAGCACAACTTAGTTGGGGCGATGCCGATTATAAAACAAAAACAAAAGATGGAACTTTGAAATATAAATTTAATAACGGAAGCTATTACCTAATTAAAGATGGAAAAGTAACTGATATTAAACAATAAAAATTACAATGTTTTTCGAAGATAAAAGCCTGAAAGCATTGCCATTGCTGCTACAATCCCACCAATAAAAGAATTTACTATCATTAATAATACTACCCACTGATGTTTAAAAAACAAGATACTTAATCGATTGGCTAATATGGAATGATTATTTTGATTGATAAAAAATATCATAATAAACCATAATAGAAAAACAGCTATAAAACCAAGTAAAAAAACAGGAAATGCAGATTTACTTTTATACAAAAAACCTACAATAAAAGTAGGAATGGCTAATGTATACCAAGGCAACCACCATTGCATTAATAAAACTAAAACAGCTATAAGTAAAATAAAAAAAAAGTTTCTCATACAATCATTTAACGATTTCAAAAGTAGGAATATTCATTTAAAATTTTCAATCAAAAATAATATTCTGAAATAAATCCTCCTTAGTTCTCACTATCAAAAATAATATTAACCATATTTGAAAAAATAAATTCATGATTTCAGTTCAAAATTTAGTAAAATCTTTTCCCGAAAAACGTAAAAGTATTTTTTCGAAAAAAGAGGAAATACAAACATCTACTACACGAAAAAATTCGGTTGATGATATTAGTTTTGAATGTAAACCAGGCAGAATATTTTCGTTGCTTGGACCAAATGGCGCTGGCAAAACAACCACATTGAGAGTAATATCTACTTTATTAAAACCTACATCGGGCAAAGTGTTGGTGGCAAATTTAGATGTAGAAAAAAATGATACGGCAGTTCGTAGCAAAATTGGTTTTTTAACTGGCTCAACAGGATTATATACTCGATTAACGCCTAATGAAATGGTAAAATATTTTGCCGATTTGAATGGAATAGATGAGGCTACATTTAAACAAAGGAAAGATGAATTATTTGATTTGCTAGCCATGAATGATTTTGCAAATAAAAAAATTGGCTCATTAAGTACAGGTATGAAACAAAAAGTTTCGATAGTTAGAACCATGATTCACGACCCCGAAGTTGTTGTATTCGACGAACCTACATCAGGCTTAGATGTAATAACAGCAGCCAACATTATTCAATTAATTAAACGCTGCAAAGACCAAAACAAAACGGTCATTTTTTCATCTCATATTATGGAAGAAGTAAATCTGCTTTGTGATGATTTAGCTATTATGCATAATGGTAAAATTTTATTTAATGATACCATGCAAAATTTTAGAGCCCTACATGGCAGCCATAGTTTAACCGAAGCTTTTATAAATACCGTACAAAACGCTAAATAAAAACCATGAAAAAAATCTGGATAGTATATAAAAAAGAATTATTAGATACGCTTAGAGACAAACGAACTTTACGTACAACCATTATCATTCCTGCATTTTTATTGCCACTTATTATTTTTGTGATAGTAAAAATTCAAACCTTAATAGCAGAGCACAACGAAAATAAGGTAATTCATTTGGTATGGCTTAATGAAAACAAAAACAATATTTTAGAAAAGGAATTATTAAAAGATACTACCCTAAAAATTTCATTTTGCAAAACACAACAACAATTGCAAGATTTAATAAAATCTGAAAAGGCTGATATTGGATTAATTACCCAAATAGATTTTACAAACAAAATAGATAGCAACAAAACAGCTATTGTAAAATTATTTTTTAATTCGAAAGATGATACTTATAAAAACAGAATGACGGCCAAATTAGAATTGATAAGACAGCCATTAATTTCACAACGATTAATTGCTTTACAATTAGATAAAGAAAAAATTACGCCCATTATAATTGAAGAACATGACATTGCCTCTACACAAGAAATTTTCGGAAAAATATTTGGCGGATTTTTACCCTATATTTTTATCATTTATAGTTTTATGGGATGCATGACTTTATGTGTTGATTTATTTACTGGCGAAAAAGAACGAGGCACCATCGAAACTATTTTAACTAGCCCTGTTAATAGACTGCAAATTATGTTTGGTAAAATTGGTGTAGCCGCTACAGGTGGCACATTAACAGCCGTATTGTCTATTACAGGTATGATGCTATTTGTACGCTTTAATACAAACAGTTTACCACCTGAATGGGTGGCCATTATTGGACAAATATTTACACCACTTTTTATTTTAAAATTGTTGATAATGCTCATCCCTCTTACGGTTTTCTTTTCGGGTATTTTAACACCAGTGGCCACTTATGCCCGAAACTATCGTGAAGCAACTAGCATTATTGCGCCTTTTAATTTTATCATTATTTTACCTGCCATGATGGCTTTAATGCCTGGTATAAAATTAAATTTATTAACCTCTATTATTCCTGTTACAAATATTGCATTATGTACCAAATACATGGTGGCTGGCGATGCTGTAGGCATTTATTGGTGGATTACAGTAATTACTTTAACCTTATATGGTTCGTTGGCAGTAATGTTTTCGTATAAAAGATTTAGTAATGAGCAAAACATTTTACGTTGATATTTTGAAGATAAAATCTTTTGCCTATCTTTGCATCGCTTTTTGAAAAAAGAGCTAACGGAGAGATGCCTGAGTGGCCGAAAGGGCCGGTTTGCTAAACCGTTGTACGAGCTTAAACTTGTACCGAGAGTTCGAATCTCTCTCTCTCCGCTGAAAGGGACTTTTGATAATTTTTATCAAAAGTCCCTTTTTTATTTTCGGATGTAAGCTGCTGCCATTGGGCTATTTGAGTAAATACCAAATTTATTTTTGTGGTTCGAAATGTGTGATTTTGACGATTATAGTAAACCCCTTCAGGAAATATTAATTTTTGCAATTTTTCTTTTGTGGTATAATTCGCAGAACTCCATGCTGTGCTGAGTTGTGTGCTAAAATTAAGTGCCGTTTCTAAGTTGTTTTGAAGGTTCGAAATACCTTTACCCGAATGGTTTAAACTCTCTGACATTTCCAACCATTCTTGTTTGTACTTAAGCGAAAATTTTGTGTACACATCTACAGGAATTTCAGCCTTTACAAAATGCTTTTCTTCCAGTATATCTATCTTCTTTTGTAGCTCCGTTAAATTTCCTTTTATCGTTTTTTCATTGTCAATATTTTCGGATTGTAATTTTTCTGTAACTTTCATTAACTCAAACAAAAGCGGTTTGATAGCTTTCTCATCTAACTGAAATTGACGTAAATAATCAGTAAATAATTCGTGCATTTGCTTGGCATTTTTATTACATCGGCAACCATTAGTTCTGCATTTGTAATAATATATTCCTTTCGCTTTTACAATATAACCTGCAAAAGGCTGTTCGCAATCCTCACATTTCATAAATACTTTTAATGGAATATTGTCATTCTCTTTGATATGTGGTACACCAAACTTCGAAGAGCTTTTCATAATGTTGTTGATTTGCAAAAACATTTCTTTACTAATCATTTTTTCATGTGTGCCTTCTACTACTTCGCCTTCTAACATACCATGTGCGATTAAGCCACAGTAAAATGGGTTCTGAAAAATTTTAACGATTTTTTGTTTGTACAGAGGCTTTACCCCTAATGCCCTTAACCTTTTCAGAATCTCTTCATTCTTCATGCCTTCCAATTTCCAATGAAATGCTTTTTTCAATTTTTTGCCCATTTCATTTAAAACAATTTTCCTATCTCCATTTATTTTCACAATATCATAACCCATTGGTGGTTGAACAATCCAAACTCCTTTTTTAAGTTTTTCTTTCATCCCAGCAACTGCTTTTTGTTTGCGCAGTTCATTATCATATTCACTAAACAGTAGCTGAATATTTTGATGTAAAACACCACTTGGATTTGAAGTGTCAGTAGGCTGTGTTACAGCAAATACATTGATGCCATATTTTTCACGAAGTTCTGATACTATACCAATTGCACCTTTTGCACCAGTTCTACTGAATCTATCTATGCTATACACTAATACCGAACTTACTTTGTTTTTACTTTTTCGAATAAAATCCAACATTCGATTAAATTCTTTTCTGCCATCTGTTTTTGCACTTTCGTATGTACCACCAAAATAGCCCAATATGCCTAGCTTGTTCCGTTCTGCATATTGTTCTATGGCTTTTCTTTGGGTTTCTAAAGAAAGGTTTTTATCCGCTTGTTCCTTACTCGAAACTCTGGTGTAGATGACTACGTTACCTGTTTCTACTTTTTTGATTTGATGTTTTGCACTTCTTCCGAACTGCTGAAACAAGGCTAATTTTTCTGTTGTCATGCTGCTAATTTATTTTGATTATCTAACTCTATTACTTTGCCATTTTGATGACTTAAATGTTCGGCTATTATCACTGCCATTTGATGTATTGCTTGAACATATTCTTGTAATTCTTCTTCTGTATTATCCTCAAATCCTTTAAACATTTTTAATTTCTCTGTTGTTAATGATTCCTTTTTCGGATTCATTTTTATGATACTTTCTATCAGTTCTGCTTTTGTTTCTCTTCTTTCCTCTGCTAAATTCATTTGCTTTAATTTTTCATTTTACTAAAAAAATCCAAAGCGATATTCTACCCTTTCAAAGGTAAATAATCGCCTTGGAATAACCTACTGTATTGACTTTCGATTAAAGTGCCTTAAATCGCCTATAATTGGCTTTTGTTTCGATTTTATAGATTGACGTATATTGTAATTCGTCAACTGTCTATATTTTTTACGTCAATTGACGCATTTAATGGCTGTTTTTTCAATCGTCAATTTTCATCGTCATTGTCGTCATCAACTTCGATTAATTCAATTAATTCCATCACAGCACTTCGTTCGTCATTTTCATAATTTACGTCAATGACGATTTCTTCTTCTTCATTTGTGCCAACAATTGAATTTTCTAATTCATGTTCTTCTATGATTTCACAGAAAGCTG
>JBJOOR010000018.1:0-54653 GCA_046051225.1 Bacteroidota bacterium
GTTTTTATGTTGATGCAGATAATGATACGTACGGAAGCACCACAGCTTCAACACAATGCGCCGTAAATAATTCTACACCGCCTAGTGGTTATTCAACCAACAATACCGATTGTAATGATGGCGACAATACAATGCATGCTACTTTTAGTTTTTATGTTGATGCAGATAATGATACGTATGGAAGCACTACAGCTTCAACACAATGCGCCGTAAATAATTCTACACCGCCAAGTGGTTATTCAACCAACAATACCGATTGTAATGATGGCGACAATACAATGCATACTACTTTTAGTTTTTATGTTGATGCAGATAATGATACGTACGGAAGCACCACAGCTTCAACACAATGCGCCGTAAATAATTCTACACCGCCTAGTGGTTATTCAACCAACAATACCGATTGTAATGATGCACAAGATAGTGTTTGGCATAATGGCTCATTATATATTGATGCAGACCACGATGGATATGATAATGGTTCAGCTTTAGTATGTTATGGCAATCATGTATTAACTGGCTATGCTTTTACCACCTTAGGAACAGATTGCGATGATAACAATTCTTTACTTACTACTCTAATTACTTATTACCAAGATGCTGATAATGATGGATATGGTACAAATGATTTTCAAACAACTGCTTGTAGTTTAACCCCACCTTTAGGTTATGTAGCAAACAATACGGATTGCGATGATGCAAACGTTAACGTTCATACTAATTCAGTTGTTGTAAGTGTATCTATTACCATTTTCCCATCTGTGATTGCTTATACTGGTCATAGTGTTACATTAACAGCTTCGCCAACTAATGGTGGAACTCCAAGTTATCAATGGATAAAAAATAATATTGCAGTAGCAACTAGCTCTGCTAATACTTATACTTATATTCCTGCAAATGGTGATGTAATTAAGTGTGTATTAACTAGCAGTCTAAAATGTACTATTTCACCTACAGATACTAGCAACGCAATTTCAATAATAGTTACCAATCCACCATTAATTTCTAATGATTATCCTTGCGGAGCAATAAATTGTTCGTCTAATTCAGGGCATATTGCTGGTTTGCCCACTGTAATATCAGCTTTTGATAATGGTGGGTCTGTATATGCAGGACTAGATAATAGTAAAGTTGACAATAATCCACCTGTTGGACCAAGTTTAGTGTATTATAATATGAATTGTACAGCCGCAGGAAGTATTGGCGACCCAATATCTTCATGTCAAATTTCAGGTTCTCAAAATTCAGTATGGTACAAATTTAAAGCTCCTTCTTTTACAGCAGGTGTTACAATTCGCTCTAAATTATCTTATGGACAATTATTCATACCTGTGTTAACTGCTTATGCTATTACAGCAGGCACACCTTGTAATTCACCTACTTTTTCTGAAATTCAATGCTCATCAAATGGAGTATTGGCTTTAAACTCATCTACACTTAGCCCTTATTCGGGGCAATATATTTATGTAATGATTCAAAATAGTTCAACCGAGCCTATTTGTAATTATGTTGTAAGTATTCAAGGTATTGTACCCGATATTACCTTAAGTAATCCAACAACAACAACTATAGATGTAAACTTTCCTTCATTTACATTGCCTACACCTACTAAATATACATTATATTGGCGAAAAGTTGGTTCAAATGGCGCTTCATATATTAATCTTGCGCCTACATCAACTTACACAATTGGAGGATTAATATCAGGCAACAATTATGATGTATGGGTTAAATACTCAAACGCAAGTACAGGCGGTACATCTAACATCTATTCATCAAAACAAACATTGGGAACAACTGTTGGTTGCGGTGGAAACCTACCTGCGCCAACCATTTCAGCAAATGGAAGCCATTGTGCATCAGTAATTGCTAATTGGACAAATCCGCCAGCTTCTATTCCTTCAAATTTATTAAGCCCAATAACAAGCTATCCCTACAGATTATTGTGGATGAGAGGCACTAGAGGCAATGTTCAAGCTTTACAAACTATTGCCCCTAGTGGATATTATATTGGTAATTTAACAATGGGACAATTATACAATGTTTTTTATAGCTATAAATGTATTGGTGGGGCTATTATGTATTCGGCTGTAAGTAATTACACCACATGTGTAGGAACACCAAGGATTGGAACTAGCACTGAACATCATGAGTATATTATAAACAATGTTCACTATGTAGATGTAGATATAGAAGATGTTTTGGCTGCTGCCACCTACAATATTGATGTAAGCGATGGTTTAATACACGAATTTACATTAAATGAAGTAACCAATGATAATACTAATGATAACATGGACATAACATCTGCTGGTAATTTTGAAATATTACCTAATCCTGCTACAAATAATGTAATTATTAATTATAATTTTGATAATGCTAATACGAGGAGTATTAAATATCAAATAGTAGATATTCAAGGAAAATTAGTTGCTCAAAGCATCATTAATGAAGCTCCAAGTGTAGGTAGTATTAATATTGATTTAGCTCAATTTGAACAAGGCGTTTATATAGTTTCGATGCAAACAAATGGCTTTTCGCTAACAAAAAAATTAGTAGTTATTAAGTAATAATTTAAATCTATATAAAACTGCCTTTATTTGAATAAAAAGTTTCAAATAAAGGCAGTTTTACATTAAATTAAAAGGTTTTAGTTAAAATGTATTCGCTAACAAAAACTACCTAAAAATTATTCTAATAATATATTTCAAGTCTATATTTTTATTTTCTTTGCAGCCCTAATAATAGTAAAATGAAAAAGATATTAATTACTGGTGGTGCTGGTTTTATTGGTTCACACGTTGTTCGTTTATTTGTAAATAAATATGCTGACTACAAAATTTTCAATTTAGATGCGTTGACTTATGCAGGCAATTTGGAAAATTTGAAAGACATTGAAAACAAACCAAACTATGTTTTTGTAAAAGGTGATATCACTGATGAGCAATTCATCAACGAATTATTTACTGAAAATAATTTTGATGGTGTAATTCATTTAGCGGCTGAAAGCCACGTGGATAGAAGCATTTTAGACCCTTTACAATTTGTAAAAACAAATGTGATTGGTACAGTTACATTATTAAATGCTGCAAAAAATAATTGGAAAGAAAACACGGAAGACAAACGCTTTTATCATGTATCAACCGATGAAGTATATGGTACTTTGGGTGATGAAGGTTTGTTTTTAGAAACCACACCTTACGACCCACACAGTCCGTATTCAGCCAGCAAAGCCAGTTCCGACCATTTTGTAAGAGCTTATCACGATACTTATAAATTACCAATTGTAATTTCAAATTGCTCAAACAATTATGGTTCACATCATTTTCCTGAAAAATTAATTCCGTTAGCAATCAACAACATGAAAAATAAAAAACCTGTACCTGTGTATGGTAAAGGTGAAAACGTACGTGATTGGTTGTTTGTAGAAGACCATGCACGGGCAATTGACACGATTTTTCACAACGGAAAAAATGGCGACACATACAACATCGGCGGCTTTAACGAATGGAAAAATATCGACTTGATTAATACGCTTTGCAAAATCATGGATAGAAAATTAAATCGTGCTGAAGGTGAAACTGCAACCTTAATCACTTACGTGAAAGACAGAGCAGGACACGATTTGCGGTATGCCATTGATGCTTCAAAATTGAATAAAGAATTAGGTTGGAGTCCATCTTTACAATTTGAAGAAGGCTTAGAACGCACTGTAGATTGGTATTTGGCGAATGAAGAATGGCTCAACAGAGTTACAAGTGGTAGCTATCAAAGTTATTATGATACGCAATACGACAAGCGATAAAAGCTAAAAAAAAATGCAGTACAAAAAATTGTGTAACACTAAAAACTAATCTAATTAGTTGCCATATAACCAACTTTCAGGATTAAATTTTGCAGTATTTTTATAAATTTCAAAATGTAATTCTGTTTTATCTTCATCAGTGTTGGTATATACTTTACCAAGCGTTTGTTTCAACTTTACTTTGTCACCACGTTTAACAAAGGCTTCTTCAAGGTTAGAATAAACTGTAAAATATTCGCCATGTTGAACTAAAATAGCTGTATGAAATGATGGATTAGAAAAAACAGCTCTTACTTCGCCATCAAATACTGCACGGGCTGTAGCGCCAGTTTGAGTTTTAATATCAACCCCATTATTATTTACTTTTACATTAGCTAATACTTCATGCTCGGAAACACCAAAATGGCTAACAATAAAACCACGTTCAACAGGCCAAGGTAATTTACCTTGATTGGCTGCAAAGTTATCACTTAATGCTTTTGCTTCGGGTGTTAATGCTAGTACATGCGATGATGTTCCGCCATCTCCTTTCTTTTTTGCTGCTTCAATTTCTTTACGAATAAAATCTTCAATTAATTTATTCAACTTGGCAGCAGCTTTTTTCTTTTCTTTTACTTCGTTCATCAACTGCGATTCCTTGCCTTTTAACTCTGCTACTACCCTATCCTTTTCTTGTTTTTCTTTTTCTAAAGTTTGCTTTTGAGTTTGTTCGTTATTTAGCATTACCACCTTCTCTTCTTTTTGTCCATGAAGTTCTTGTAGTTTACCAATGCGAAGCACTTTGGTTTCTTTAATTAAAGCGGCTTGTTGCTTTCTATAATCGCTGTATTGTTTTAAATAATTTACACGTAATAGTGCATCATTAAAATCATTTGCCGAAAAAATAAACAGCACTTTGTCTAATTCGCCATGTGTTTTATAAGCCTTTACTATCAACCTTGAATATTCGGCTTTTAGCGAATCTAATCTTATATCAAGTGTTACAATTTGTTTTTGTGTATTACCTATTGATGATTCAATATTGTTTAATTGAGCATTGTAATTCGAAATTAATTTCTGACGTGCAAATATTTTATTTTTCAAGGCATATACTTGATTTAAGCTAAGATTTTTAGTTGCTCGTGTTTTGCTTAATTGCTCTTGTGCCTGTTCAATTTCTTCTAACAATTTTTTTTTCTTTTTTTCTAAATCATCACGATTTGAATTTTGTGCAAATGCAATAGTACATACACATACAAATAGTATTGATAAAACAATGGAAACAATATTCTTCAAATTTTTACTCACTTTTTTTATTTTATTACTTCATATTTTTCAGGAACATTAAATGGAATTCGCTGTGGTTCATCTAATATTACTTTATTGTATTCAATTCCTAATTGATAATTATTATCTGCCTGGCTATTTATTTTCACTTTCCGTTTAAATGAAAATAACCTATCGGCAAGCAATCTATAATCGGCATAATTCATCTCATAGCTTTGGTTAATTACTTTATCTTCTAATCGTTTTTTGCTAAGCGTAAGGTTTAATGCATTTACCCAAATTATATTCTGCACTTGATTTTCAGAAGATAAAATTTTGTACGAACTATCTACTTTTTCTATCAATGGATTTGCATTTCCAAAACTTAATTCGCTGCCCGTAATTGCTCGTTGCAAAATATCAAAAGTTAAACCAGGCATGTGTGTTATCTGCTTAATGTAATTAAAATCTTTTTTGTAATATCGTTTATTAAATTTATCCATCAACCTTACAGAGTCGGGCGTAATCAATATTCTGCTTACTTCAATTCCTAAAATAGCATTTAATGAAATCCAAATTACACTATCTTTTTTCATTCGAATAATAGCATTTACAGTATTGTTATTTTTCGAATCTTCAATCTCAATTTTAGCTTTTGCAAAAAACCAATTATATTTCAAATCGGGTTGTTGCAACTTTTCTAAAATTTCATTTCGGGTCACTTTCGTCCCCTCAATTCTGGTTTTTGTTTTATGAACAGTTTTACAATTAATAAAAATAATTGCAACAACAATAAAAAGTAAAAACTTAGAAAATTGATTCATATTAAAATGCTTAATTCTATTGTACAAAAAAAATAAAAGTTTTAATACCATGTAACTGTAGTTACACACAACGAATATTGAATTGTATTATTTAAAAAAAATGGTTTACTTTGTTTGAGTAAAAAATTTAATATAAAACCTACCAATAAATGAATAAAATTTTTTTTATTTTGATGATTACATGCAGCTTCTTTATAAAAAATATATGGGCACAAGCTCCTTTACTGCCAAATAAATTATACGAACAAAACCCTGTTTGGATAGGCATGATGGACGATAGCACTGCCAATTATTTTGAAACCATAAAAGCCTACGATAGTTATTTCACCAAACACGAAAAGCCCGAAGATGAAGAAGGCGAATTGATGGGTGAAGGCAAAGAAAAGTTGGAACGTTATTTTTTTTGGCGAAAAAAGAAAATGGAACGTGAAGCACAAGAACGCAACTGGCTTAGGTTTCAATGCAAACGAATGGAACAGTGGAAAAAAGATAACCTACCTTATGTGCAACCTGATGGAAGAATTTTAACGATGCAACAACGTGTACGAATTTTCAATCAATCACAAACCAAAAAATAATTTAGCATGAAAAAAAATCTACTCATTGCTTTATTGTTTATCTGTAAAGCCGCTACCAGTCAAATTTCTACTACAGGTTGGGTGCATAAAGGACCAACTACTTTTCCTGTAAATGCCAGCGGACAAATCAACGGCATTGGTCGTATTTCGCAATTAAAATTTCATCCAACCGATAGCATGAAAATGTATGCCGCATCGGCTTCGGGCGGCTTGTATTACAGCATTGACAGAGGAAATACTTGGAATTTATATGCAGGTTCAACACAAATTCCGAAAACAAGTTTAGCATCTATTTGCATCGATTCATCTAACAACAACACCATTTATATGGGTTCTGGTGATGCCAATTATTACAGCAATGGGTATGGCGTTTATAAAAGTATTGATAATGGTGCAACCTTTACTGCGGCTAACTCGGGCATGGGTAATACAGGTGTGTTTGAAATTTTACAAATGCCCCGAAACGCTGCCACATTAATAGCTGTAACTAAAGATGGAATTTTTAAAACAACAAATTCGGCATCGAGTTGGGTAAGAAAAACACGAAGCGGATTACAGATGTACGATTTGTGTATGAAGCCCAAAAGCAATGGCAGAGTGTGGTACGCTTGCAGTAGAGATACTTTTTATCGCTCAACCGATTATGGCGAAACATGGAAAGCCATCACTTCGGGTTTTGTGTTTTGGCCAGGTGGCGCAGCAAATGGACAGGGCATGAGAGTGGCAACTTCGCCAAAAGATACCAATGCCGTAATAGTGGGCATGGTGGCTAATTACGGCAGTTTTTTTAAATCGTTTGATGGAGGTACTTCTTTTGTTGTTTATAAAAATAATGCTTCGCCAAATTTGGTAGGATACAACAACACCGCAGGCGATGGTGGACAAGGCAATTATAACTATGACATTGAAATGTCGCCCACCGATACCAATATTGTTTTTATGGTGGGGCATAATGTTTGGAAATCGACCAATGGTGGCAGAGCTTGGACACAGATGACCAATTGGTATGCGTATGTACACACCGATATGCACCACATTGTGTATTCGCCTTTGTGTTACAAACGCTTGTATGATGGTAATGATGGTGGTGTGTGGATGAGTACAAATGAGGCTGGAACAAGCCTTGCATCAGCATCTACAGCATGGGCAGTAAAATCGGATGGCTTGGCTTGTAATGAAATTTCGCCAGCCGCATCAAGTAATATAGATGCAAATTATGTAAGTATTGGCACACAAGATAATGGCGAATTATACAGGGATGCAAGTGGTTGGAAAACCAATCGTGGTGGCGATTGGTATAAATTAATGTGGTACGATTTTGCAAATTCTAAAACCGTTTATTATGCCAGCGGAAAACGTAGAGTGGTTACCAGCAGCGAATCTTACATCGGGCCAGCAACGGTGTGGAATGATTTTACGGTGTTTAAATTTAATCCGAATTACATCAATTTATGTTTTGCTGCACGAAACGATACGGTTTGGATTTCGAAAAATATTTTGAGTGCAACACCCACTTGGAATTTTCTTTACAAAACAGGCGGCAATCAAATTACTGATGTAGAATCATCATTAGCCGATACTAATAAATTATACATCTGCACCAAAAATGCAAAGCTGTATTACAGCAGCAATGCGCTTTCCAGCACTTCAACATTTGCACAATACAGTTTGCCATTTTCAACTTGGACAACTATTTCGTGGCTATCGAGTGTAAATAATAATTCGAGTGTGGTGTATCTTTTCACTTATTATAAAGCGTATCGCTCCACCAATAATGGTAGTTCGTTTACTGATATTAGCACGGGCATTCCAACATCGCCCAACATTGTAAGCATTAGCTATGATAGGTTTACTAACAACGAATCAATTTTTATTACCAACACACAAGGCGTTTATTATCACAATTCTTCGATGAGTAGTTGGCAAAATATTTCACAAAATTTACCAACGGGATGTTCGGCTCAAACTTTTTGTCCGTTCAACAACGGCTGCACATCAAGCAGCAAGCTGCGTTTGGCATTTTATGGCAGAGGATTGTGGGAAACTGATTACAACACCACACGACTTCCATCAACCGCATTTAAAGGCGATACACTAACTTTTTGTCCAGGAATAACTGTTCATTTTACGGATACATCGTGTAACAATGCTACTTCGTGGAGTTGGACATTTGCTGGTGGAACGCCTGCTACATCTACGTTACAGAATCCGACAGTAGTTTACAACACGGCTGGAAATTACAACGTAACCTTAACTGCAACCAATTCGGTGGGTAGTTTATCGCTCACAAAACCAAGCTACATCAATGTTGTAAGCGATGCGATACCTGTAACCGAAGATTTTGAAACAGCTTCATTAAAAACAAATTGGAGTTTGTATGATGATGGAAGCAATGGTGTTTTGTGGAATAGAAAAACGGCTGTAAGTGGCTTTGGTATTGGCTCGGCTTGTTATTGGTTTGATAATTATAACAACGATGCTCGTGGGAAAAAAGATGCGATTAATACTTCAAAATATGATTTATATGCTTACGATTCAACTTGGATAGCTTTTGATAGGGCATACGCTGTTTATTCTTCTGCTTATAAAGATTCGTTAGAAGTTAGAATTGCTAGTAATTGTTTAAATAATTTTACTACCGTTTACAAAAAAGGGCAAACTCAATTAGCTACTGCCCCCAACAATTCATCTAGTATTTTTACGCCTACATCAACCCAATGGAAACGAGACACCATCAATGTTTCAGCTTATGCAAAATTACATGGCGTACAATTTCAGTTCAGAAATATTGCTGGTTATGGGCAACCTATTTACTTGGATAACATAAAAATTTGGGGTAAAATAATTCCGCCAACTGCTTATGCTGGAAGAGATACAACTATTTGCAGTTCGAAAAGTATTAGTATTGGTAAGGCATCGGAAACAGATGTAACTTATTCATGGACACCAACTATAGGTTTAAGTTCGTCTATAGTTAGTAATCCGATTGCTACACCAACCACAACAACAACTTATATTTTAACGGCTACACATTCTCGAAATTTAATTGTAAAAAAAGATACTGTAATTATTAATGTAACCGCACAACCTACTTGGTATCGTGATTTTGATGCTGATGGATTTGGTAATCCGTCAATCAGTCAAAATGCTTGTACACAGCCAACAGGCTACGTTTCAAACAACAATGATTGTAATGATAATAATGCAGCTATGCATTTACAATATTCTTTTTATGTAGATGCTGATGCTGATGGATACGGCATCGGAAGTTTAGTTATGGTATGTGCAACAAATTCTTCAACACCACCAACTGGGTATTCATTAAGCAATTTAGATTGTGATGATAATAATGCAGCCATTCATTCACCAATACTTTATTATACTGATGTAGATGGCGATGGATTTGGAAGTACTAATTCAAATTTTATTTGTTCATTAACAGCTCCAACGGGTTATGCATCGAATAATACAGACTGTAATGACAACAATATTAGCATGCATCAAAAATATTCATTTTATATAGATAATGATGGCGATGGATTTGGAAGCACTACTGCTGCCATAGTTTGTGCAATCAATTCAACTACAGCACCTACGGGTTATTCAATCAATGCTTTAGATTGTAATGATAATAATTCAACATTAACAACAGGTAATACATTTTATGTAGATAATGATGGTGATGGATTTGGAAGTGCTACAACCGCCATTTTATGTTCTACAACACCAACAACGGGTTATTCATCAAACAGTATAGATTGTGATGACAGTAATGCTGCTATTCATATTGGCAATACATTTTATATAGATAATGATGGCGATGGATTTGGTTCAACTACAAGTGTAATTTTATGCCATACATCAGCACCAATAGGTTATTCAATCAATAATACAGATTGTAATGATAATGACGCTACTCATCATTTATCTAATTTAATTCCTTCCATATCAATTACTGTTTTGCCATCAAATATTGTAACACAAGGCACTTCTGTAATATTTACAGCAACTAGTTCAAACAGCGGTACATCGCCAATTTATCAATGGCAAAAAAACAATAATGTTGTAGGTACAAATTCTAATACTTACTCTACTACACCTGTAAATGCCGATTCGATTTTTTGTATTTTAAATAGCAATGCCCAATGTTTATCGCAATCAAATGCAACAAGCAATAAAATTAAAATGGTAGTTACACCATCTTCCCCAATTAGTATTTCAAATGATAATCCTTGTGGTGCATTTAATGCAAGTGCCAATTCAGGAAGTATTGCTGGCTTACCTACAGTTCTTTCAGCTTATGATGATGGTAGTTCGGTATATGGGGGCTTATCGAATTCGTTGGTACTAAACAGCCCACCAAATGGGCCAAGTTTAGTTTATTATACCAGCAATAATAATTCTGCTACATCAATAAACGACCCAATACCAAGTTGCGTAAGCTATACTAGTGGCTATGTTCCAAAAACAGTATGGTATAAATTTCGTGTGCCAACTTTTGCTGCTGGCGTTACTTTACGTTCGGTAAACAGCTACGGACAATCATTTAATGCCGTATTAGCTGTATATAAAATAACTTCAGGCACTGCATGTTCGCTGCCTGTATTTAATGAAATTCAATGCTCATCAACAGGCATATTAGCACTCACACCAGCCGATTTAATTTCGTATCAAGGGCAATATTTGTATGTTCAATTGCAAGGCACTACCGCAAATCCATCAGGAATTTTCACATTAAGTATTCAAGGTATTGTACCTAACATTTCATTATCAGCACCTACTTCAACTACCATTACAGTTAACTTCCCAAGCATTTCATCACCCAATATAAAATTTTATGTTTATTGGCAAAGGATAGGTGCAAGCGGTGCAAGCTATGTTGGAATTAACCCCATAAGTTCATATACAATTGGTGGATTAATTTCGGGGCAAAATTATAAAGTATGGGTAAAATTTGTTGATGCAGCCACACCAAATGGTTCGGCAATTTATTGCGAAGCAAAAACATTAGGCACTACCAGTGGCTGTGGTGGTGTATTGCCAGCACCAACAATTACAAGCGTTCCATCGCATTGTGCTAGGGTTTATTTTAATTTTACTAATCCGCCAATAAGTGTTCCATCACCTTTAATACCTCCACCATCTACTTTTCCTATTCGCTTAATTTGGGCATTGAACGGAACTAACAGAGGCTGGGTACAAGCATTGGCAAATATTCCAGCTGGAGGATATTTAGTAAATAACTTAATTTTAAATAATAATTATAGCTTTTATTACAGCTATAAATGTGTAGGCGGCGCAGTAATGAATTCTTCCATTACAAATTATAGTGCATGTAGTGGCCCTGCACGATTAAATACTAGGCATCATGAATATTTAATTAATGGAGTTCATTTTATTGATCCAGATTTGGAAGATTTGATGGCAGCCACAATGCCTCAAAATATTGATGATGGCAACATTCATGAAATAACATTTGATGAAATTGAATATAAAAACGATGAATTAAAGTCAACATCAACTGATAAATCATTTAACATATCGCCCATTCCTGCTGACAAAGAAATTGAATTAAAATTCAATTCAATTATTAAAAATGGCTGGATTAAAATTGTTGATTTATCAGGCAAAACAGTTTTTACAAAAGAAATTACTGAAAATAATTTTGAACAAAAAATAAATCTTTCTGTTAGCCAATTAGAATCGGGCATATATTTAATCCAATTAATTTCAGAAAACAATTTCGAATCGCAAAAAATAATTATTAGCCGATAAAATATTTAGGTTAATATTTAAAAATGGTTTGCTTTGTTAATCAAAAAGTAGGATATTTGCACAACAAAAATATTTCAAACAAAAATAAATAGCTTGAGTACACCTTCAAAACCAACTGGCAATACTGGCGGACAACGCCCTGCTACTCCATTTCAACCACGACCTGCATTTAAACCAAATGCCCCTAGACCTTACAACCGAGGACCACAACGCAAAGAACAAGAACACAGAATTAATGAAGGCATTATTGCATTGAAAGTTCGTGTGGTAGGCGAATTGGTTGAACCTGGTGTTTACGATACTGCTCAAATGTTGAAATTAGCTCGTGAAAATGAAGTTGATTTAGTGGAAATTAGCCCCAATGCTGATCCTCCTGTTTGTAGATTAATTGATTACAATAAATATTTGTACGAAAAAAAGAGAAAGGAAAAAGAGGCAAAAGCCGCTTCAAAGGCTCAATTGATGAAAGAAATCAGATTTACACCTAATACAGATGAACATGATTTCGATTTTAAAGTAAAGCATTCTATCAACTTTTTAAAAGAAGGAAATAAAGTAAGAGCCTACGTACAATTTAAAGGTAGAGCCATTGCTTATGCTGATAGAGGACAAGTATTATTATTAAAATTTGCACAGCAATTAGAAGAATATGGTGTACCTGATCAAATGCCAAAATTAGAAGGTAAAAAAATGTTCATCACATTGGCTCCTAAAAAGAAAAAATAAATTTAGCCTTTATGCTTAAATTTTTATTAGAACTTTTTGTACTGTATTTAGTTTACAAATTAATTGTTGACATAATACTGCCTATTGCATCTGTAACTCGTAAAACAAAAAAAATGATGGACGAGATGAACCAACAGCAGCAACCATTTCAAAACAATACTACGCCAAATTCTTCGGCATCAAAAAAATCATCGCATGATGATGAATACATTGATTACGAAGAAGTGAAATAATTTTTCCAAATGAATTTAACTGAACTTATTGCCATAATTCAACAACGAAAAAGTTTTTTATGTGTTGGATTAGATACTGATTTGTCGAAAATTCCTACGCATTTATTGCATTCATCCGACCCTGTTTTTGAATTCAATAAACAGATAATTGATGCCACACGAAATTATTGTGTAGCCTATAAACCCAACACTGCTTTTTACGAAGCCAATGGCAGCAAAGGCTGGGAAAGCCTACAAAAAACAGTTGATTATATTGGCTCTTCGCATTTTATTATTGCCGATGCAAAACGTGGCGATATAGGCAATACAGCCCAACAATATGCTAAAGCTTTTTTTGAAAATATGAATTGCGATTCGGTTACTATTTCGCCATACATGGGCGGCGATGCCGTAACGCCATTTTTAAAATACAAAAATAAATTTGCAATTGTTTTGGCGCTTACATCAAATGAAGGCGCAAAAGATTTTCAATTTTTAACTGATAATAATCAACCACTTTACGAACAAGTAATTAAAAAATCGGCTGTTTGGGGCAACGAAGAAAATATTATGTTTGTGGTGGGTGCTACAAAGCCCGAATATTTTAAACATATCAGAGCCATCGCACCAAAGCATTTTCTTTTAGTACCTGGTGTTGGTGCTCAAGGCGGCACAGTTGAAGATGTGTGCCAATATGGATTAGCCGAAAATTGTGGCTTGTTGATTAATGTAAGTCGTGAAATTATTTACGCATCTAACCAAATAGATTTTGCTGAAAAAGCTGGCGCTGTGGCTCAAAAATATCAACAAATAATGAGTGGCTATTTGTAAAAAATCACTCCTATTTTTCAATTCCTATTTTTTCTTTCCGTTCTTTGTTGTTAGAAATAATGAATAACAATGTTTAATTTTTTAAAAGATACTATTGCCGAAATTGTAACTGATAATTTTCAGCAAACCATTAGCCCTGCTACTATTCAAATAAATGCAACACCTACTGATTATGTGGGCGATTGTACCATTGTAGTTTTTCCATTCACTAAATTTTCAAAACTAAATCCTGAAGCAACAGGCAATTTTTTTGGCGAAAAATTAAAAGAAAAAAACAGCAATATTGAATCGTATAATGTGGTAAAAGGTTTTTTGAATATTGTGTTTAATCAGCAATTTTGGTTGACTGAATTTTTAGCATCTAAAAACAATTCTTCATTCGGGCAACATCCATCTACCAAAAGAAAAGTGATGGTTGAATATTCATCCCCCAATACCAACAAGCCTTTACATTTAGGGCATATTCGTAATAATTTATTGGGATATTCTATTGCCGAAATTTTAAAAGCCTGCGGTAATGAAGTGATTAAAACTACTTTGGTAAATGATAGAGGCATTCATATTTGTAAAAGTATGTTGGCATACAAGAAAGATTGTGAGAAAAGAGAAATGAGAGTTGGGAGCATCAATCCAACAACTGAAAGCATGAAAGGCGATCATTTGGTTGGAAAATATTATGTGGAGTTTGATAAGACTTATAAAGCAGAAATAAAAAACATAGTTTCAATAGAAAATATTAGCGAAGAAGATGCTGCAAAAAAATCATTGTTGATGAAAGAAACCCAACAAATGTTGTTGGATTGGGAAGCAGGAAAGCAAGAAGTGATGCAGCTTTGGGAGATGATGAACAGTTGGGTGTATGATGGTTTTGCTATCACTTATAAAAAACTAGGAGTTGATTTTGATAAAGCCTATTATGAAAGCAATACTTATTTGCTTGGCAAATCGGCTGTGGCTGAAGGTTTGCAGCAAAATGTTTTTGTGCAAGATGAAGATAAATCGGTATGGATTGATTTAACTGCGGATGGATTAGATAGAAAAATTTTGCAACGAAAAGATGGCACTTCGGTTTATATAACCCAAGATATTGGCACAGCACAGTTGAAATATGATGATTATAAAATGGATGAAAGCATATATGTGGTGGGCAATGAGCAGGATTATCATTTTAAAGTATTGCAACTAATTCTGAAAAAATTAGGTAAAGTTTATGCCGATGGCATTTATCATTTAAGCTATGGCATGGTTGAATTGCCAAGTGGCAAAATGAAAAGCCGTGAAGGCACTGTGGTAGATGCTGATGACTTGATGGATGAAATGATTGAAGCCGCTAAACAAAAAACAATTGAGTTGGGCAAGTTGGATGATGGATTCAGTGAAATTGAAAAAGTAAAATTATTTTACACCATTGGCATGGGTGCTTTAAAATATTTTTTATTAAAAGTTGATCCAAAGAAAAAAATGATGTTCAATCCTGATGAAAGCATTGAATTACAAGGCAATACAGGACCATTTATTCAATATACACATGCACGTATTTGTTCTATTTTACGAAATAATAAATTGCAAAGAATTTCATTAGAAGATAGTATTAAAAACTATCCACTTCATTCGTTAGAAAAAGCATTGATTCAAGAAATATATTTATTTCCTATTAAAATTGAAGAAGCTGGCAAAGAGCACAATCCTGCTGTGATAGCCAATTATGTGTATAATTTGGCAAAACAATTCAACTCATTTTATACTGAATTAAGTGTACTTAAAGCCGAGCATGAAATTGAAATTCAATTCAGATTACACCTAATTGAAATGGTAGCAAAAGTGATAAACAAATCAATGAAGCTATTAGGAATTGATGTGCCTGAAAAGATGTAAAACATTATTTATTTTTCTGCAATATTTTTACTGCTATAATTAATATTAATCCTTAAATGCATTGTAGTAATATTGCAGCATGAAGCCTGACATAAATTTAAACCGAAAAATAATTATTACTTGTAGCAATCGCCTTTCACCATATTTGCAACAAGAAGTAGAAGCCTTGGGCTTTGTACCAAAACGTATTTTTAAAACTGGTGTTGAATTATTTGGCAATATAAATGATTGCATCAAACTCAATCTACATCTACGTTGTGCCAGCCAAATATTATATTCGCTACATACCTTTCAAGCCCATAATGCCGAAGAATTATATGAACATATTTTTTTGATTGAATGGGAAAAATTATTTTCCCTAAATACTCAATTTTCAATTACTAGCAATGTTCATCATCCTACTATCAACAATGAATTATTTGCTAATGTAAAAGTGAAAGATGCTATAGTAGATAGATTTAGATTTAAAACTGGCGAACGACCAAATTCAGGTTCCGATTTAGTTGGTGTGGTAATTCATTTATATTGGAATGAATTAGGTGCCGAAATATTTATTGATACATCAGGCGAAACATTATCAAAACATGGTTACCGAAAAATTCCAGGTAAAGCACCTATGCTTGAAGCATTAGCATCAGCCACCATTTTGGCCAGTAAATGGAATCGGGAATCAGCTTTTATAAATCCGATGTGTGGCTCGGGAACATTAGCCATTGAGGCTTTGATGATAGCCACCAACAGAAAACCTGGATTGTATAAAACCAATTTTGCATTTATGCATTTAACCGATTATGATGAAACAATTTATAAAAAAGAAATCACAATAATTGAAAACAATATTATCAGTTTGCCAATAAAAATAATTGCAACTGATATAAATGAAGATGCTTTAAAAAATGCAAAAGCAAATGCTGCATATGCCAATATTGATGCATTAATTGATTTTGATGTTTGCGATTTTGAAGAAACATTTATTCCCGAAAATCAAAATGGTGTAGTATTTATAAATCCTGAATATGGCGAACGATTAGGCAATATAGAAGCCTTGGAAGCCACTTATAGCCGTATTGGCGATTTTATGAAAAAAAAATGCAAAGGATATACGGGTTATATTTTTACAGGAAATCTAGATTTAGCAAAACACATTGGGCTAAAACCAAGCCGCCGTATTGAGTTTTATAATAGTACAATTGATTGCAGATTATTTGAATACGAATTATACGCAGGCACAAAACGTGTTGAAAAAGTAAGAACTTATAGTATCTAAAAAATTATTTTTTCCGTTTTGGCTTTTGCCCACGAGTAATTGGTTTGCCATATTTTTTCATCATTCTATCTTTATGGCTTACAATGGTATTTACTTTTTTATTTTTTTCGTTTTTTTCATGAAATGCAGGTCCAATCTTATCTTTATTCATCTGCTTCACTCTAATAATTTTCATATTATCAGCAGGCATTTCATCAAAAATTAACTCTTTTGATTTTTGCACTTCGGCAGGAAATCGCTTCATTTTAATTTTTCTATTCATCAACTCCTCTACCCTTTTCTGGTTTTCCTTTTCAGCTTTTGTTACAAAACTAATAGCTACACCATCTTTAT
Organism: Bacteroidota bacterium; assembly: GCA_046051225.1. Lineage (GTDB taxonomy): Bacteria > Bacteroidota > Bacteroidia > Chitinophagales > CAIODY01 > CAIODY01. The sequence goes on from JBJOOR010000018.1 coordinate 17,472, forward strand.
CGGCTCTACCTGTTCTACCAATTCTGTGTATATAAGCTTCGGGTTCATCGGGCATATCAAAATTAATAACATGCGTTACTTCCGAAATATCTAAACCACGGGCTACAATATCAGTAGCAATTAAAATTCTATTAGTGCCATTTTTAAACAAATTAACGGCTTCAAAACGTACATTCTGCGCCCTATTCGAGTGAATTATTCCAATATTTTCATTGGGCATTTTTTGTGTTAATGTTTCAAATAATAAATCTGCTTGCTTTTTTGTAGCCACAAAAACCATCACCTTTTTCATTTCTAAATCATTCGCCAATAAATGATGCAACACATTTATTTTGGTATAAAAATTCGGAACAGGATATGCCATTTGCAAAATATTTTCAACTGGCGTACCTGTAGGTGCAGCTTCAACTATTTGTGGATGACGAAAAAAAGTTTGTATTAATGCTTCTACATCATCGGTCATAGTAGCCGAAAACATTAGGTTTTGGCGGTTGTTGGGCAATAAATCCAACACTCTTGTAAGTTGAGTTCTAAAACCTAAATCCAACATTTCATCTACTTCATCAATCACTAATCGCTTTACAGTTTTTAGTTTTAATGAATAATTTAACACCAAGTCTAAAAATCTACCAGGCGTAGCTACCAATACATCAACGCCTTCTTTTATTTGAGCAGCTTGTGTATTAATATTTCCACCACCATATACGCCTACCACTTTTACACTCATGTACTTGCTTAGTTTTTCAACTTCGGTAGCCACTTGTACCACCAATTCACGAGTAGGAACTAATATTAAAATCTGCAACTGTTTTTCTTTCGAAAATTGCCACATCCTTAGGCAAGGCAACAAAAAAGCAAGCGTTTTGCCTGTACCTGTTTGCGCAATACCCACAATATCTCTGCCCGACATGATAGGAGCAAATCCTTTGTGTTGAATAGTTGTAGGAGTTTCCAATCCTAAATCGTTCAATGCATTTAAGAGTGGTTTATTAAGATTTAATTCTTCGAAAGTCATAAATAAAATATTGAGTTGCTAAGGTAGTTCTATTTCATCAGCCATTGATTATATACCAATTATGTTTTCAATTTTGTAATGGCTTACCGTCAGTTAGAATAATCAAAGAAAAATTAAAACATCGCTTGCCAATCAACTTCACTAAAGCCTAACAAAAATTTATTATTCCCCAAATCAACTACAGGGCGTTTAATCAGTGATGGATTCTTTATCATTAATTCAATTGCCTTAGCTTCAGTTTTTGAATTGGCTTTTTCTTCATCAGTTAAATTTCGAAAGGTAGTGCCTTTGCTGTTTACCAACTTTTCTAAAGGCAAATGTTGCAGCCATTTTTCAATCGTTGTTTTATCAATTCCAGATTCTTTATAATTATGAAACTGATATTTCACACCCTTCGCATCCAGCCATTTAAAAGCCTTTTGCATAGTATCACAGTTTTTTATGCCGTAGATGGTGAGCATAGGTGATTTTATATTTGATATTTGAATGTTGTTTATTGAACGATTGTATTAAGTAATCTCCTGCTGTAGCTGGTGGTACAAATCGAAATCCACATTAAACAAGGGCTTTAGCCACCTTTGAAATTATATTCACTAATAAATTTTTCAAATTCTTGTGTGAATGTTGTTTGCTTATGATGCTCTTCTTGCCCTTGAATATAAGAAATCACTTTTTGTAAATTACTTTCAGAAACTGATGCAGCAAAATAATCATCAGCCCATTCAATTTTATTAGGAAACAAATTTGTTTTGTTAGCCAAAAATGATGCTTCTCCTTTAATTAATTGCATTGCTTTCGCAATAGATAAATCAGATGGCAATTCAAATAAGCAATGTATATGTTCGGTAAATCCGCCAATTTCAGCAATGGTAATTCCTTTTGATTTTGCATTTTCAGCAATGTGTTTATACAAATCATATCGTTGTGGTTTTTGCAAAATGGGCTGACGATTTTTTGTACCCCATACTGCATGAATCATTATTTTGGTGTACGACATAATGAATGCAAAATAATACAAGGGTGCTAAAGCACAAAAAAGTGTGCTGTATTTTTAATCCCTCGACTAAAGTCGAGGGTTACTAAATGCAGGTGAATAAATGATTCCAATTGTATTTGTATTCTGTAACCACCTGCCTTAGCTGTCAGTATGAAGTACAAACCACAACATCAACAGGCTTCAGCCCAAACAAGAATAAAACAATGGTGCTAAAGCACATAAAATCTCTTTTCATCTTCTTCCCTCGACTAAAGTCGAGGGTTACTTAAACGCAAGTGTATGAATATTCTAAAGTGGCTTTGTATTCATAACCACCTGCTTTAGCTGGTGGAAAAAGAGCATAACCAAACACATAAGGGCTTTAGCCCACTCCATTCATCTTCTCCAAAAACGCTGCTTCTTCTTTCAAATCTTTGATGTGCTTAATGCTAAAGCCTTTTGCATGGTGTCGCAGCTTTTTATTTTGGAGTTGGGGAACATGATTTATTTCTGATAAATTAATTCATTGACCTTTTTAGCTATAGCATCTAATTTTTCATCTTTGATAATTTCAAGAAATGCTTCGTCAATGCCAGTATCTTTTAATTGCTTTCTAATTTCTTTTTTCTTATCTTGAGGAATAGTAAATCTGTAAATAAATGGCTCTAAATCTTTTCTTTTGTTCAAAGCAATAGAAATACTTTCATTGTTTGATACAAAAAAACTACCACCTTGTTTATTTCTTCTTAAGTCGAACGGTCTATTAATAATATCATCTAGGTAACTTGATGTACTAACTATAAAATCATTTGAAACATTAAATGGGTCTAAATAATTTAAAAAGACATCGTCTTTTAAGTTTGCATTGTCCCCAAAAATATTTTTTTCAGGGATCATAAATACCCATAGCTGTGCAACAGAATTTTCTATTTTTTCGGATTCTTGGACTGCAAAAAAAAGTGCTACTTTAATAAATACAGTAAAGTCAACTAATGTTGTTTTTACTCCAGCATGCTGAGCTTGGAAAAGTAAATCCCATTCCTTCCCATATTTTAAATTATTGAAAACATTTCTTAATGCAATTTCTCCAATTTCTTCTTTTACAATTTCTTCAAATTTTAAAATTGCTTTTTTTTCAAGGGCTTTAGCTTCTTCTGATGAAATATTCAATCCACGACATATTCCATTTTCAATATTCCATTTATGGTTTTGCTCACCTCTATAATGAGGTACGAAAATTACTTTAATCCAAGATTCCTTTAAAAAATATTGAACAATTACATTTCTTAAATTATTAAAAGCATTGCCAATTTTAATAGCATCATCCAAAGAATTAATAATTCTGTTTTCTCCAATTACCTGGGATGATAACTCACGATATTTTTCTATGAAATTCATTTTCTCATCTTCTAATTTTCTAACCATTCATCTTCTCCAAAAACTCTTTGGCTTCTTTCAAATCTTTGATGTGCTTAATGCTCACGATTAAGTTTTTGTCGGTTTGTTTTAAACTGCATCGTGTGCCTTGTGCATTGATAAAATTAAGGATGCTGGCAAACTTTGGTGATTCATAAAACTTACTTTGTTGTTCGCCTAAGAAATAACAACGCATCATTTTATCTTTCACAATCAATCGTTCAAAGCCGCAATCAGTAGCTACCCAACGCAAACGAATGCCATCAAACAATTCAAATACTGCTGCTGGCAATGGACCAAATCTATCGGCTAATTGCGTAGCAAATGTTTGCAATTGCTCTTCATTTTCGCAATCATCTAATTGACGATATAAAGAAAGTCTTTCATTAATGCTGTTCACATATTCATCAGGAATCAGCATTTCATTATCGGTATCAATCGCACACTCTTTCACATATTTCGGTGCAATGGTATCAGTAGTTACATCTTCAAACAAATCTTTAAATTCCGTTTCTTTCAATTCACGAATGGCTTCATCCAATATTTTATGATACATCTCAAAACCCACTTCGGCAATGAATCCACTTTGTTCGCCACCCAACAAATTTCCTGCACCACGTATATCCAAATCTTTCAACGAAATATTAAACCCACTTCCTAAGTCACTGAATTGTTCAATCGTCTGCAAACGCTTACGGGCTTCGGGTGTAAGCACATGCATAGGCGGAGCCAGCAAATAACAAAATGCTTTTTTATTGTTTCTACCCACACGACCACGAAGCTGATGCAAATCGCTCAACCCATGATGATGTGCATGATTAATGATGATGGTGTTGGCATTAGAAATATCCAAACCGCTTTCAACAATATTGGTACAAACCAATACATCATACTCCCGATTGATGAAACCCAACATGCGTTGCTCTAACTGTTCGCCATCCAATTGTCCATGCGCCACACCGATTTCAAACGCAGGGCAAAGCTTGCGAATGAGTGCAGCAATTTCACCAATATCATTTACTTTATTATGAATGAAATAAACCTGTCCACCTCGGTACACTTCAAATTCAATCGCTTCTTTTATCAAATCAGTATTGAACGTAGCCACTTGTGTAGTTACAGGCTGACGATTAGGTGGCGGTGTATTGATGATAGATAAATCACGAGCACCCATCATACTGAATTGCAAAGTTCGTGGAATAGGCGTTGCTGTTAGCGTTAGCGTATCCACCGAATTTTTAATTAACTTCAATTTATCTTTTGCAGCCACACCAAATTTTTGTTCTTCATCAATAATCATCAAACCCAAATCTTTGAATTTGATTTTGCTGCCCAACAGCATGTGTGTGCCAATCAGTATATCCACTTTGCCAGCGGCTAATCGCTCTAAAGTTTCTTTTATTTCTTTCGCAGTTTTAAAACGATTCACATATTCAACCGTACATGGAAATTCTTTCAATCGCTCCGCAAATGTTTTTGCATGCTGCATAGCTAAAATAGTTGTTGGCACTAAAACAGCAACTTGTTTTCCATCGGCAACTGCTTTGAAAGCTGCACGAACAGCCACTTCTGTTTTGCCAAAACCCACATCACCACAAACCAATCTATCCATCGGATAAGGTTTTTCCATATCCGCTTTTACATCCTGCGTTGCTTTTAACTGGTCGGGTGTATCTTCATAAATAAAGCTGGCTTCCAGTTCATTTTGCAAATAAGTATCGGGTGTAAATGCAAAACCTTTAGCCGCTTTTCTTTTTGCATACAATTGAATTAAATCAAAAGCCAGTTCTTTTACTTTGAGTTTGGTTTTGCGTTTCAGTTGTTCCCAAACTTCACTGCCCAGTTTATTTACTTTCGGCTCAATTCCCTCTTTGCCACTGTATTTGGTGATTTTATGCAGCGAATTAATATTCACATACAACACATCATTATCTCTGTAAAAAATACGAACGACTTCCTGCACCACACCATTCATCTCTAATTTCTGCAAGCCCGAATATTTTCCAACGCCATGGTCAATGTGCACTACATAATCACCAGGTTGCAGTTCCTTCAATGATTTCAGGCTGATAGCATTAGATTTTGCATAACCAATTTTTTGTTTGTAACGATGATAACGCTCAAACAATTGATGGTCGGTATAGCAAACAAGCTTGGTGTCTTGGTCGATGAAACCTTGATGTAATGCAATTGCAACAGGAGTAAATCTTACTTTTTGAGTTGTTGATTTATTGAGTTGTTGATTAGAAGTTACAGTCTTTGTACTTGATACTTTGTACTTAATACTCGAAGCAATATCATCAAAAATGCTGTAGAATCTTTCAATCTGTTTTGGATTATCAGAGAAAATTAAATTCTCAAAACCAAGATGTTGTTTCACCAATAAATCATCAATCAGCAATTCAAAATTCTTATTGAAGGAAGGCTGCGGTATTTGATTAAACTGAATTTTTACATCCGCTTTATAATATGGTCGAGTGCCAAATTCAACAATCGAAAACTTTTCGATTGAATTAACAATTAACGAAGAGCAATTATCAATTAAAAGAGAATTGGTGTTTTCTTCATTGTTAATTGGTATTTGATAATTGTCAATTAGTTCAAAAATATCCTTGCAGTTCTTCAACCAAAAAATCGCATTGCTTGGAATAAAATCAAACAGCGATGATTCAATTTTTTCATCACTTAGATTATTGGTGTTCGGGATAATTGTAACATGAGCAATATTCTGATTACTCAATTGCGATGCAGGGTCGAAAGTTCTTATACTTTCCACTTCCTTACCAAATAATTCAACACGATAAGGCAACTCATTTCCAAAACTAAAAATATCTACAATGCCGCCACGAATGCTGAATTGACCTGGTTCATACACAAAATCAGTTCTTTCAAAATTCAGTTCGGTGAGCAATTCAATCACAAAATCCAAATCTAGATTATCACCTTTTTTGAAATGCAAAATATGTTTTTGCAATCCAGCCTGCGATACTACTTTTTCCATCAATGCTTCAGGATAAGTAACTACAATTCTGCCCGAAGCAGGATGTTTCAATAAATCAGTTAATAATTCAGTTCGTTCTAAAACCTGATTATTGTTGAGTTCGGAAGAAAAATTCCCAACAATTTTAAATGAATCAGGGAAGTAAAAGCAATGCGTTGATTGGTGATTGTGCTGATTTAATAAACTATCCAAATCAGTTTGAAAATAAAGTGCTTCTTCTTTGTTATTGCAGACTATAAAATGTGTTTGGTTGGGAAACGACAAAAAAATAGCAGCCGCTTGCAGACTTTCCGCCGAACCAATTAAACCATTTAATTGAATGGTTTGCAGTTCAGTTTGTTGCAATCGTTCAATAATTTGTTTCGACTGTTGTGAGCCTTGAACATGACTCAAAATTTCCTGTAAATTCATCTACACTTATTATTCTTAAAGTTGCAAAAGTACTTTATTGAAGCAATGTTTTTTATCAAATGTTCATTAATTACTTATTAATTAATTCTGCCAAAAGAAATTAATAAAAGTATCTTCGTACATACGTTTTAATGTAATGATTTTGCTTAAAAAAATAAAAAGTTTTATTGCCCCCCAAAGTTTTTCGGAAGAATTTTTTCTAAATAAATATGCTACTCTTATTGGGGCTACAAGTTTTGTGTACACATTATTTTGGTGGTATGTTGGCATTTATATAATTATACCTGTAAATATTATTACTGGTATTTTAATTTTTTCGCCCATTCTGTTAGTTCGAAAAAAAATTGTTTCTGTTCGGGTTGGATTAAATTTATTATTAGGTTTTGGTGTACTCGAAATATTTTTTGTAAGTTTATTTTCGTGGCATCACACTAGTATTATTTTAGATTGGTTAATGATGATTCCGCTTGGAGCTTATTTATTTATGGGAGGCGGAAAAAGGGCTGCAATATGGTGTATACCATGCTTAATTGCATTTGTTGCTGTACCAGTTTTAAATCATTTTTTTGTTGATACTTTTTTAAAATATGAACATTTTAATAATGAAAGATTAAAGATTATTAACGTTGTTTCTATTGTTTTTTTATTTGTTGATATTATGTTGCTTTCAATTGAATATGCCAATTTAAGAGATTTGAATGACAAAAATTTAACATTGCAAAACAAAGAATTAGTAATTATTCAAAACGATATTATTAAAACTCAAAAATACAAAGATCAATTTTTTGCAAATATTAGTCACGAACTCAGAACGCCCATGAATGCCATTCATGGAATATCTGAATTGTTAGAAAAAGCAAATTTAGATGAAGATGCAGATGGATTGGTTAAATCATTAAAAACTTCATCCAGTCATTTGGTATCTGTAATTAATGATATTCTTGATTATTCTAAAATTCAAGAAGGTAAATTAATATTGGGAAAAAATGTATTTAATTTACCTGATTTAATTACCGAAGCATACAACATGCTGAAGTACACAGCAAGTGATAAAAAGATTGATTACAGATTAAAATTTGAAAATAAATTACCGCAAAATATAGAAAGTGACCAACAACGGATAAAGCAAGTAATTGTAAATCTATTAAGTAATGCTATAAAATTTACAGATGAGGGAATTGTTGAAATGCGCTGCTCATTAATTAATAATCAAAAGTCGGATAATATTTTAAGAATCGAAATTCAGGATACAGGCATTGGCATTTCGAAAGAATATTTAGATAATATTTTTGAAAGTTATAGCCAAGCTGATGCTTATATCTCAAATAAATTTGGAGGTACTGGATTAGGATTAAACATTAGTAGAAAGTTGATAAAAATGATGGATGGAACTATTGGTTGTAATAGTATAATTGGAAAAGGATCTATCTTTTATATCGAACTTCCATTGCATATTATTAATGAAAGTTCGTTGCTTACAAATTCAAAACAAACTGATTCAATTATTATTTCTGAAATAAATCCAAATTTAAATTTGTTGATTGTGGATGATAATCAAATGAATTTAACCATCACAAAAAAAATTATTCAAAAATGTATTCCAGATGCAATAATTGATATTTGTGAAGATGGAATGCAAGCTATTAGTATTACTTCGCAAAAAAAATATGATATTATTTTAATGGATTTGCAAATGCCTATTATGAATGGCATTGAAGCTACTATTGCTATTCGGAATAATTCGATGAATCTTAATTTTAAATCTGCCATCATTGCTTTTACAGCTAATGCAAATGAACATGATATTAAAAAATGTATCGAGGCTGGTATGGATGATTATATTACAAAGCCTTTTGAATTAAAGGATTTAATTGCTAAGGTTCATCAATATTCAAAAATTTAATTGATACAATAATCTTATCAGCTAATTAGTATCATGTAAATTTACGTTTTCATTTTAAATTTTTATTCTTGAAAATCCAAATACAAACAAATATTAATGCATTCCAATTCTTTCAGGTGTTGCGATTTGCTGCCTTTATTTTAATTAGTATTTTATTGGCAAAAGCAGGCGTATCAACAGGAATGATTGGCGCTTACGAATATTTATTGATGTTGGGTGGCTCGGCTAGCTTTTTTTGGTTAGGTGGTTTTCTTACTTTTTATATTAGCAAATCGGAAGAGAAAAACAATCAAACTAATTGGTACAAAAAAACTTTTATAATTTTATTGTTATCAAATACAATACTTATTTGTTTAATGGTGGCATTATATTTTTTATTTCGAAATCGTTTTTTTGAACACATTACTACTACTACTTTTTCATTATTCTTAATTTATCATTTCACAAATAATCAATCGTATATCAACGAGCATTATCTTCTTTCATCCAGCAAACAAAGAATACTGCTACACTATAGCATTTTAAATTTTCTTTTATTATTGCTGGGCGCTGGATTTGGATTTTATTTTTATAAAAATGTGAATGGTATTTTATTAGGATTAAGTGTGATTTCTATTTTAAAAACACTGTATTCTGTTTTTATTTATTTCCAACAAAAACAAAATTCGAGTATTGATAAATCTCTATTATTCAATTTCATCCAACAAGGATTAATCATTTCAATATCCATATTATTGGGTAGTTTGGGCGATTATATTGATGAATTCTTGATAAATTTTTTTTATGGAAATGAAACCTACGCCATCTATAAAATGGGAGCTCGTGAATTTCCATTATTACAATTGCTAACCAATTCATTAGCCACTATTTTAATTATAGTGATTGCTAAAGAAAGCATTGCAGAAGCTTTGCAAACATTTAAAATTAAAACATCAAAATTGATCAAAACCTTAATTCCGATTTTATGTGTTTTAATTTTGAGTAGTAAATATTTATTTCCACTTTTTTATAACCAACATTTTTCAGAAAGTGCTATTTATTTTAATCTATATACACTGCTTGTGTTTAGCAGATTTTTATTTCCACAAAGCATTATCATTGGCTTAGGAATGAACAAATATTTAATGATTGCATCAGTAGTTGAATGCACATTGCATATTGCTTTAAGCCTTTTATTGATGCAGTTTTGGGGCGTTTATGGTATTATTGTAGGATTCTTGATTTCTTACTTAATTGATAAATTATTATTGATGTATTTTTTGTATCAACAAAAAGGAATTTCGCCATTGGATTACACACCAATAAAAGAATATTTGATTGGAAATTTGATGATAGTAATTACTATATGGATTGCATCGGCTTTGTAAAAACGTTAAAGTATTTCCCTTCCCACTTTTTTATGTAATGATTTTGTACGCTATCAATTAAATCATATTGTTTATCGTTTGATTTAATAGCCACCAACGAATCTGCTAAATATTCAGAATAATATTTTTGAGTGATGATATATCTAATTTTTTTGTTTGCCACAATACTGTGCCAACACTTTTTGTGCAGTAATTCAGATGGCATTTCATCTCTAATAACCCAATCTAAATTAATTGGATTTTGATTGGGGTGAGCAGCCCAAAAGCCAGCATAATCAGCAACAACGCAATAATTATTATTTTTTAATCTGATACAAATACCATTCAATTCATTCATTGCTGCTGCAGTATTTTTATTGGTTTTAATGGCACCAAAACCATAAACTTTATTTAACCTATAGCTTAGCTCTTTGGCATTTTTATCTCTATAAATAAAATTAGTTCTTAAATAAATAAATGCAATAGACGAACAAATAAACGATAGACATAAAACATAGCTAAGCCATTTTTTCGAAAAATCTATTTCGCTTAATAGTGCAATCCACATTATGCCTGATGCCAATCCTGGCGAATTATTGCCTAAAGAAATAGACGAACTCCAAGCCAAAATAAGTACAAAAATTAAAAACCATTTTTCATTACTGCGTTGAATTATTTTTATCACAATTAAAGAAGCAAGAACTCCAAATTCTAAAAAAAAAGTTGCTCGATATGAATTCCGAAAACACAAAAAACCAAGTAAAGCAACTGGTAAAAGCAGAAAGAACAATTGTTTTAAAACGATAAATTTTTCAGACTTTGAAGCCCATAAAACAATTTGTGTAAAAGCAAATCCAATCCATAAATAAGGGTTTAATGCGTATGCTTTAATGCCAACTTGATACAATTCAGTTCGAGCCGAAAACTGTTCGAGTGCACTTTTTATTGAGCCCGAAAAAAATACCATTTCGCCATATACTAACATTGGTAAAATGGTAAATAACCAAACGCCAATATTTTTATAATCTCTATTTAAAATAATTAATAAAAATGGTAATAGAATAAAATTTTGTTTGCACAATACAGCAAAACCAGCTATTCCGTAGCCAAACTGTTTTACATATTTATTTTCAAATGTGCTTAAATAAGTTCCAGTGATAATACAAAAAATGCCATCAATAGTTGTCCAGGCTATAAGTGCAAAAGTATGCATGCATAAATAAAATGCAATTATAAAAATGATACTTTTAACAAAATTAGATGCTGTAAATGATGATGCTTTTTGAATTAATAAAATTGAAAATAATGCAATGCATGCAAATTGGGCACATACCACTAATCTTGAAACAAAAAATATATAATTACCACCCAAAAGTAATTCGGGCAAATGCAATAATCCACTGCCAGTTGGGCGAATACTGATAAAATCTTTATGTGGTGCTTGCCAACTGTATAATCTTCGAGCCAATGATAATACAACACCATCATCAGTAGGATTATAGCCTAATGTAGAAATAAAATAACTTATAGCTGCCACCAGTAAAACCGCAACGGCAATAATAAAAATTTCAGAAAAATGATATGTGACCTTTTCTTTCAAATAATTTATTTAATTTCTAATCCATTAAAATTATCATCCAATAAATCCCAAGTTGCATCTTTGTCCGATGTTAAACTTACGTCTAATTTCCATTCAATATTAATTCGTGGGTCGTTAAATCTAATACCACCTTCACTTTCTTTATTATAGAATGCTGACACTTGATAAATCAATTCTGTCTCTTCGGTTAATGCCTGAAATCCATGAGCAAAGCCTTCTGGCACATACATCATCGTTTTATTTTCGGCAGTTAATTCAGCACCAAACCATTTTAAAAATGTTGGAGAACCTTTTCGGATGTCAACAATCACATCAAAAATTGCTCCTTTCACACACTTAATCAATTTCACTTCGGCATAAGGTGGTCGTTGATAGTGCATACCACGAATCAATCCTTTTCCAAAACTACCACTATGGTTGGTTTGCACCATATGTGTTTTAAGATTATGTTGTTCAAATTCTTTGGCACAAAATGTTCTACCAAAAAATCCCCTATTATCTTTAAATGGCGTCATATCAATGGTGTATGCGCCTTCGAGTGGTGTTTTATTGAAAATCATTTATTTCCATTTTAATTGTTCATCTAACAAACCTTTATCCATCAATGCATTTAACACATTCAAACGCATGAATCTTCCTTTTCTGAAATCAGCATCATTGAATTGAATGGCTTGCAAACCACTGATTAAATCTTGAATGGTTTGTTGCAATGAATATTTCGGTTGATGATTAGGTGCTAATTTTTCAAACAAACTGAAATCAACTTTGTAGCTGCGTTTATCAGGCGGCGCATCAGGATTGATGCTTACTGTTGTTCCAGTAATTTCGTTCGAAACCGCATCTGCCAATTCTTTCACTTGATAATTCCAAACATTACTTCCTGCATTTACTATCACAAAATTTCCTCCTTGATTTTTTTCACGAACGATTCCCCACTCCATTGCCAATGGCATATCTTTCACATTGATTAATGGTCGCCAAGGTGTGCCATCACTCAAAATAGAAATCTGTTTGGCAGTAACTGCCCCAGCAACAAAATCGTTCAGAACCAAATCTAATCGCAATCTATCACTCATGCCACAAGCGGTGGCAAAGCGCAAACAAGTAACCGTGAAGTTCTCATCTGCCAATGGTTTCAAGGCAATTTCAGAATTTACTTTTGATTTAGCATAAGCCGTTAATGGATTCAATTCTGAAATTTCTGTTCGTGGTTTATCATCAGCGAATCCATACACACTACAACTGCTGGCGAATATGAATCGCTTTACACCTGCGGCTTTCGCCATTGCAGCTATTGTTTTTGTAGAGCCAAAATTGGTATCTAAAGTTGGAGTTTCAAATTTATTGCCCATTGGGTCGTTGCTTACAGCCGCTAAATGCACTACCGCATCAACGCCATTCAATAATTCCTTTGGAAAATTACGCACATCGCCAAAATATTGTTCGTTCAATAAATGTTCAGCACCCAAAATTGGATTGGTAAATTGCACATTAAAAAATGCTGTATCGAAACCCACCAAATGCGCTGTGGGAAATACTTTACGAAAGTGTTGAATTGTTCCTGGACCAACATAGCCCAAATTTCCAGTGATTAATATTTTCATCGTTTGTACTTAATAATTTAACAACTTGCCATTTTTGATGTGGTAAATAACAATTTGTTGTTTGATGATTTTAAAAGCGAACACCCATGCTTTATCAAAGGTGGCGCATTGTAAATTTTTTAATTGCCATTTAGGATATTTGCAAATCGAATATGCATTAGGAACTTTTGCAATCGAATCAGCGAAGGCTAACATTTTATCAATGTATTTATCAGCCGTTAGCGGCATTTGAATAGTTTCTGAAATATAATCGGCTAATTCATCAATTGCATTTTCAGCTGCAGGCTTTAAAATAACTTTCATCGTTTATTTCACTTTTTTTTGAGCATACCTTTTTTTCACTTCGGCTTTTAATTTATTTCCAAATTCTTCCAAAGAAATACAATCGCTTAAATCTTCTTCCTCCTTAATTATTGTAGCAACTTTTTTAGGAAATGTTTTTACTAATTCTATAAATGCCTGCCCTTGTGCTGTATGCTCGTTGATGTGTACTTGTGTCATAGCAAAATTATTTTTACAAAATTAGAAAGAAATTGATTAATAGTTTAAGATTCGAGCTTACCAGTTTTTCCATTTCGCATTACCACTGCTCCACATTTCTTCTAATTCAGTTTTATCCCGAAGTGCATCCATACATTTCCAAAAACCTTCGTGTTTGTAAGCCATCAATTGTCCATCATTGCTCAAGTTTTCGAGTGGATAATCTTCCCACATGATTTTATCGCAATCATCTTTTAAGTAGTTAAATACTTCTTGTTTTAACACAAAAAATCCGCCATTAATCCAACTTCCATCTTCTTTGCTTTTTTCTCTAAAGCTGCTTACTACATCGCCCGTAACTTCCATCGTTCCAAATTTTGAAGGCGGTTTTACAGCTGTAACAGTTGCAATTTTATTATTCGATTTATGAAATGCTAACAATGATTTTAAATCTACATCAGCCACTCCATCGCCATAAGTGAGCATAAAATCTTCGTTGCCTGTAAATTCTTGTACACGTTTCAAACGCCCTGCTGTCATGGTGTTCAAGCCTGTATCAATCAAACTGATTTTGAAATTATCGGCATTGGTTTTATGAAAAGTAATATTGTTAGTAGCTACATCTACAGTGAAATCGGTGTTTTGCAGATAGTAATTGTAAAAATATTCTTTGATGATATGCCCTTTGTAACCCAAGCAAATCACAAATTCATTAAAGCCTTGCGCTGCATACGATTTCATAATATGCCACAAAATTGGTTTGCCGCCAATTTCAATCATTGGTTTTGGGCGCAAGTGAGATTCTTCACTGATGCGGCTTCCAACGCCTCCTGCAAAAATTACAACTTTCATAATTTAATTTAAAATAGTTTTCGCATCAAAAGTAATCAATAGAAAATTAGTTTAAAACGAATTAAAGTAAATATTAATCAATAAAACAAAACAGATACAAAGTTGTTAGGGTTTTATAATTTTGAAAAAAAATAATTTATGAAATTAGATATTTTAGCAATTGGTGTACATCCTGATGATGTTGAATTATCATGCAGCGGTACATTAATAGCCTCGGTACATCAAGGCAAAAAAGTGGGTATTGTTGATTTAACAAGAGGCGAATTAGGTACTAGAGGTACGCCTGAATTAAGAATAAAAGAAGCCGAGAATGCTGCCAAAATTATTGGCGCAGTAGCAAGAGAAAATTTAGGAATGCAAGATGGATTTTTTGCCAATGACAATGAGCATAGATTAAAATTGATTGCAGCTATCAGAAAATATAAGCCTGAAATATTATTAGGAAATGCAATTGCTGATAGACATCCTGACCATGGCAGAGCAGGACAATTAATTTATGATTGTTGTTTTTATGCAGGGCTTCGTAAAATTGAAACTTTTGATGAACAAGGCAATTTGCAAGAAGCTTGGCGACCAAAACATTTATTACATTATATACAGGATAGGTTTTATCAGCCCACCATTGTGTTTGATACCACTAAATATTTTGATATTAAAATGCAAAGCATTCTTGCATACGAATCACAATTTTATAATCCAAATTCAGATGAACCAAAAACGTACATTTCATCAGATTCATTTTTAGATACAATAAAATCAAGAGATATAAATACAGGTAAAATGATAGGAGTGCAATATGCCGAAGGATTTTATACCTACAATCCGCCAGGTATAAACAACTTAAATGCTTTAATTGGAGGTTTATCGTAAATAAAATATATCGAAAGGTTTTATTTATTTTAAAGATTGATTACATTTGCGCCTCGAAAAAAAATCCAACATGGTTCCGTAGCTCAGTTGGATAGAGCATCAGCCTTCTAAGCTGGGGGTCATTGGTTCGAATCCAATCGGAATCACAAAAAAGGGATTGAAAAGAGTTTATCTTTTCAATCCCTTTTTATTTTTATACTTAGAACAGAGGCTATTCTGTTTTTAAAAGTATTAGCTATACTTACAACAAACTAGCATTTAATGTAAAGTTAGCTGTGCCAATTGATACACCATTTTGGTAAAATTCAACTTGATATTTTCCTTTTTCCAATTTGCTATCTGGTGTATACTTATCCATTGCAGGCATTTTTTCTTTATTAAAATTAAATTCAATTTTACCAGTATATCTAACTTCTGTATTGTCTGAAGCAGTCATTATTCCGCCACCTTTATTTGGGTTATATAATAATTTATTAAGTGGTGATGCAATACGGTAGTAAATTATCTGATTGCCACTTTCTACAATTGTATTTTTTTCAACATCAAAACTTATTTTGATGTAATCTAAATGTCGAACGCTGTTTGTAATTTTTTCTTTGCCCTTACCTTTTTCTTTTTCACCATTAATAACAATGTTGCTTATATGCAATGTTCTTGCTACTTCGCCCAATGTAGCATTTTCGGTTTCTAATCCTTTTACTTTTTCTTTGGTAGTATGCAAATCTGTTTTAACAGTATCGTATTGCCTTGTAAGCGTTTGATATTGCTTTTGCAAATCTTCGTATTTGGTTTGCATATCATTTTGTTCATGCTTTAATTGATTGATTAATTCTTTTGCACGTTCTAATTCTTTTTTAGATAAATTTTCTTTCCCTAATAAAATACGCATTTCATTTTGATTTGCATTCAATGCATACTCTTTACGTTGCAATAAGCTATCTAATGCTGCATTCTTGCCACGTTGCTCCTCTAACTCTGCTAATGTTTTTTTGTAATCGTGTTCTAACTGTTTGTAGGTAGAATCTAATTGTTCTTTTTCGCCAGTTACAGTTTCTAAAGCATTTGAATTGTTGCGGTTATTGATGTATAAAAATACATTTGCACCTACTAAAAGCAAGATAAGAACTATATAAACAGCTTTGTTTGATTTTTTAGGAGTTGGTAATTCAGGATTAATATCACTCATAATTTTCTTTGTTTTTTGAATTGTATTAAAACAAAAGTATAAAAAAATATTTATTACTTAAATTAATACAAAATAAAACTTCAAATTGCTGACCAATGAACTACTTCAACCTATACAACCACTCATAACATATAACAAAAAAAGACTTTTATTTTTATGCTTTAGTATTAAGAGTTGTTTTCTATTTTTTTTACTACTATTATTTTTTTTGCAAATTTTTAATTTGAATTTTCAATTCAGTTATTATTTTATTTTGCTCTTCTATCATTTTTTGTTGTTCTTGAATAGCTTTAACCATTGGTACAACAAATTCAGCATATCTTAATCCATAAACATCATTTTCATTTTTTGGTTTATCAACGCCACAAAAATCATATCCAATTTCTGAAGCAGCTTTTTCAACTTCTTGTGCAATAAATCCGCTTTGAACTTCAGCTTCACGTTTTTTAATCGATTCTTCATTTCCGCCTGAAATTTTTAATTTTTCGTTTAGTGCTTTAATATTCAAATTATAAGTTACTGGGCGAAGTTTCATTATAAAATTTAAACCTTTTACATCTTCTTTAATATTTGTTTTAAATCTTCCATCAGATAAATTAGTCCATCCAGCATATCCGCCAATACTAGTTGTAGAACTATTGCCAATACGTGCAGTATTAGATGCTGATACTGTTAATCCTGTTCCTAATGCTAATGAATTTTGTCCGCTTGCTGTTGCACTTTTTCCAAGTGCAATTGCATCATCTGAACTTGCTGATGCCAAAGCCCCAACAGCCAATGTATTTTGCCCTGAAGTAGATTGAACACTATAGCCTATTGCTGTTACATAGTTATTGTTGTTGGCTTGAGCATTATAACCAATTGCCATACAATTAGAATTTGTATTTGCCGAAGCCCCATATCCAATTGCCAAACAATTGGCTGCGCCTGCACTAGCACTTACACCAAATGCCGTTGAGTTAGTTCCTGCTGCTGAAGATGAAACACCAAAAGAAGTTGAAGTAGAGCCTAATTGTCCTGCGGTTGTACTATAGCGTTTAAATACTAAATCTTTATTATCTGTAGTGCCAATAAAGTTAGTTCCTGCGGTTGTTCCACTATTGCCTGTTGTTGACCAACCACCACCTATCCATGATAAAGTTCCGCTACCATCGGTAGATAGCATTTGACCGCTTGAGCCATCGGCAGTGGGCAAAGTGTAAGTAACATTTGCTGCTTGAACTCCAGCTTTAAAGGCTGTGTAATTTGTTAATGAATAGGTTGTACTTGCATTAGGCTCATATAGTCTTAATTCTTGGGCTGTGCTATTTGTATTTCCAATATATAAATTTACATTGTTGAATGCTGCTATTCCACTTGTGCCAGATAAATCTGTAACACCACCTGATGTACCGCTGAATCCAAAACTATTTGTGCCTATTTTCATATTTGTTCCACCTGGTATAGTAGAGTTTGTACCTATAATGGTATTGTTATAACCACCCCCTATTGAACTATATTGTGCAGTAGATGTAATTGTATTAGATTGACCATTTACAATTGCATTTTCATCGCCTGCCGAAGTATTGGAATATCCACCTATCAATGATGAATAATTGCCTGATAAAGTATTGCTTTGCCCTGCTCCTAAAAAAGTATTTGTTCCTGAATTAGTGTTGCTATAACCACCCCCTACTAATGAATACTGCCCCGATACTGTATTGCTTTGCCCTGCTAAAATGCCCGAGTTGGCTGCCGATGCAGTATTGCTATATCCTGCAACAGCCGTTGAATATTGCCCTAATACACTATTTGATTGACCTGCACCAATAAACGAATTGGAATTAGTAATACTATTGCCATATCCCCCAATTATAGTACTGCCAGCATAAGTATTACTGATAGCTGTATTAGCACCTTCAGTAATGTTAGCTGAAGAACCGCTTGCGCTTATTTTTAAAGCTTGAATATTGTTTGACTTAATAACTACTGCCTGATTATCTGTAGTGCCAATAAAATTAGTGCCAGACGTAGTACCACTATTACCACTTAATCCCCAACCGCCCGAACCCGATGCAGTAGCCCATGATAAAGTTCCGCTGCCATTAGTTGAAAGCATTTGTCCACTTGTTCCATCTGCAATTGGTAAAGTATAAATAGTAGTACCAGCTGCTGCTGCAGGTGCAAAACCAACGTAGCCTGATGTAGCACCTGATAATCGTAATGTTCCTTTTACATCTAATGATGAGCCAGGCGATGTAGTTCCTATACCAACTTTACCTGTTGATGATGGATTAAAAATTAAGTTGCCTGTTGTTGAATTCAAGGTTAAGTTGTTAGCATTCATCGTTACAGTTCTTGCTGCACGAAGCGTTCCGTCCATTTTATAAATACTTGAATCAATCCCTTTTAAATCTAAAGCTGTAGATGCTACACCATTAATAGTTGTAATTAAATTATTGCCGCTTAATGATGTGGTATTTGAATTAATAATATTTACGCCTGTGCCTGCTACGCCATTTACCAAGGTAGCTAAAGTATTAGCCGATGATGTATTGGCAACACTTGTAATTGCAATGGTAGTATCCCAAATACCATTGATATTGCTAGTTAATTTATTGCCCGAAACACTTAATGTATTTGAATTAATTATATTTACAGCACTACTCGAAACACCATTTACGGTTGTGCTTAAACTATTTGTAGATGATGTATTACTTACACTGCCCACTGTACTTGCTGTAGCTGCTGTTCCATTTACAGTTGATGTTAAAGTATTACCCGACAAACTGATGGTATGTGTGGTATTCGAATTGTCGAAAACCGAAGCATTTCTTTTTTTGATTATTCCCCAACTATTAATAGTGATAATACTATCGCCCGAAGCACCACCTTGCAAACCACTTATTTTTAAAGGGTTTGATGCAGCATAAATTTCTAATGGATAGGTTGGCGATGTAGTGCCTATACCCACATTGCCGCCTGATGTAATTCGCATTCTTTCTCTATTATTGGTAATAATTGGTAAGTCGTAGGCACTCGTTGTGCCTAATGTTTTTAATGCTGTTTGTGCATTACCATTTTGTTTCCAATCTGCACTTCCGTTTGATGGGGTTATTTGTTGTTTCACAATCCAGTTAGTACCATTACTCATAAACAAAACTGTTTCGTAGGCACCTGAAATTGTCCAACCCGAATTACCATCAATAGTTTGCGAATATGCAGTGGCAATGGTTACTAAAGGTGTAGGCAATGTGGTGCTTGCATTTTTTATCCAAATTTCTCTACCAGCACATGCCGCCGCCGATGGTAAAGTAATAGTAGTAGCTACTGTGCCTGTAAATATTACTGTATGATCTGTATTAGTAAGTGTATCGGTATTAGTTAGGGTTCGGGTTTTGAAAGATGCCGAACCTCTTACATCTAATGTAGATACGGGCGATGTGGTGCCTATACCAACTTGCGCAAAAGACTTTGTTCCTACGAACATTGTTGCAGCGATTAAGAAATGTTTAAGTTTCATGATAATGGTTGTTTTGAATTGCAATAGTAAAATTTGTATACCGCAAAGAAAAATAAGTTACAACATCTCATCTATCAGTTTAATTACGTATTTAGCTAATAAAATAACCACAAATACTTCTGTTATTGGATAATTACAATGTATTTAGCAGCTATATCATAAAGATGAAGTTGCAAAAATGAAGTAGGCAAATAATCTATTAGCCTAAATTGCGCTGCTGCAAAATGAAATAGGCACACCTACTTTTGCAATTAATTTTCTACAAAATATTAATCATTCATTCAAACTATATTTTTTTACATTTGCAACTCAAAAAAAATATATAATTATGACAGCCGACGATGCACAAATTTACATTGATGATGCAAAAGATACAATGCATAAAGCCATCGAACATTTAGAATCTGAATTAGCTAAAATAAGAGCAGGTAAAGCTTCGCCTGCTATGCTTGAAGGATTAGTAGTAGATTATTATGGTACGCCTACACCGCTAAACCAAGTAAGCAATATTAATAATACCGATGCAAGAACTTTAGTAGTGCAGCCTTGGGAAAAAAATATGCTTAGCCCTATCGAACGAGTAATACTTGGGGCAAACCTGGGTGTAACGCCATTGAATGATGGGCAAATATTGCGCTTAATATTGCCACCCCTTACCGAAGAAAGAAGACGTGAATTAGTAAAAAACTCGAAAGCTGTAGCCGAATTTGCTAAAGTTGCTATTAGAAATATTAGAAGAGAGGCTATTGAAGCAATAAAGAAATTGCAAAAAGATGGCTTATCGGAAGATATAATAAAAGATAGCGAAGCCGAGGTGCAAGAACTTACTGATAAATATATTGTAATTGCCGATAAGCATATTGATGCTAAGGAAAAAGAAATTATGACTGTATAACCTTTCTATTAATTGAAAAATATTTTAATTACTATTTGTGCTAGGGGCGGTAGCAAAGGCATACCGGGTAAAAACATCAGATTAATTGCCAATAAGCCATTAATAGCCTACTCTATTCATACTGCTATGCAATTTGCTGCCATAATGAAAGATGAATACTTGGTAAAGCTTGCACTATCAACCGATGATGAAGCTATTAAAAATACAGCTGCCCAATTTGGATTGAGTACTAACTATACCCGACCCTATGATTTAGCTACCGATACGGCAGGAAAATTGCCTGTGTTAAAGCATTTATTAGATGATGAAGAACAGCAACATATTAAATACGATTTCTTACTTGATTTGGATGTAACCAGCCCATTAAGAACAGCAACCGATTTAGTAGATGCTTTTAAAATATTATTGGCCGATGAAAATGCTTTAAACCTATTTTCGGTTAATCATGCCAACAGAAACCCATACTTTAATATGGTTGAGCAAAATGAAACAGGCTATTATTCGTTGGTAAAAAAATTGCCTAATGGCGTTGTTACAAGGCAAGCTGCCCCCAAAGTATATGATATGAATGCCTCATTTTATTGGTATAAAAAAAGTTTTTTTACGGCAAATTGCCATACAGCTATTTCTACAAAATCGTTGGTTTATATAATGCCGCATATTTGTTTTGATTTAGATGAGCCTACCGATTTTTTATTTATGCAATATCTTGTTGAAAACAATATGCTGGGTTTCGATTTGTAGGTAAGTATAATTAAAAAGGAAGATAGCAGCTGCTATCTTCCTTTTTTTATTCCCATTATTCGAAATGTATATTATCTATGCCAAGCTGCAAAATCAACAGAACATCAAGGGCAACAGGGATTCCCGATTTCTTCGGGATAGGTTGGTGCTGCTTAGTTCTATATTTTGAATCAAGCAGTGCCGAAGTGGAACTTCGACACAACTAAGGCATAGCTTCACTTTTATTGTATAATTTTGTTTTTGCAATCAGAGATTGCTTTTCGCCAAAGCGTAGTCGGGAGACATACGCTTGTCAAATACAAACTACTATGGTTTAGGGGTTACGCAGAAAGTTTGTTCAAGGCTGTTTACCCTTTAGCTCGTTGCAATCGCTTCTGCTTGAAATACGCCTTCAACTGCTCAAAGTTCATGTCTTGAATTTCCAAAGAAATTTTGTCTTTGATTTCACGCATACTTTTTACTGCGTCAAATGTCTTTGCTACTGTTTTAGTTTTTGTTTTCATTATACTATGTCTTTTGGTGAACGAATTTCTAATGGGGGAAATCCCAATTTGATATTAACTGCATTGTATCCTCTGATACGATAAATGTTTACGATGTGTTTGAAATTCCAACTTACAAGCAGGTCAACTTTGTAAACTGTTGCCATGCCGATATGCAAACAATCGTCTTTGCTTGTCTTGCCTACAACTTTCTCTGCAATGTAAGTGTCTGCAAGAAGAAGAGCATCTTTTGTGATTTCAACAAACTCTATATGCTCCTTAGGTAACGATTTATAGAAGTCGCGAATTTCCTTACGGGCTTTCATAATTTCTTCTTCGGCAAGTTCGGAAATAACAGCTTTGATTTGTCCAAGTTTAACTCTCTCCATCAAGATTGTAGAATGCTCCGCAAACTCGGTGTCAAAAACTCCGCTTAAAACTGATGTGTCAAAGTAAAACCGTTGTATCATTTCTTATAAAATTGTCTCGTCAAAGTTAAGCAAAAAAATGTCAGTTTAGATTTTAGTCATTGGTAAAAACTGTTCGTTCAAAGCCCGAATGTTCAAAGTTAGCAGTGTCCCCAACCATTGCCGCCAACGTTCTCGGGGCTATTGCCGCTGCGGTTTAGTGTTCCGTCATTCGTCCCACAGCACAAAGATAAAAGAAACTACCGAACTTAAAAGCTGCCCGTCAACCGCAGTGGCAATAGTTTTTATTTTATTAGTTATAAACTAAATGCCTTTTGCATCCTCGTTGGCTATACACTTTGCTATGCCCCAAACGAGGACGAGCAGGGTTGTTCGGGTAACGAACCATAAGTCACGTCTTGCATAACCCTTTTTTCAAATTCGTCATTGCTTATTTGTCCTGTCGAAAGTTGTCGAAGGTGCAATGCCAATTTCTTACGTCTATCGTTGTCTACCATTGTTTGTCTGTCTTTTTAAAATGCCGCATAACGGTTTTGGGCTTTGCTGCATGGGCGGCTTGGTGTTTCGTCTGCCGTCTGCCAGCACAAAGGTAATAGAAACTACCGAACTTAAAAGCTGCCCGTCAACCGCAGTGGCAATAGTTTTTATTTTATTAGTTGTAAACTAAATGCCTCTTGCATCCTCGTTGGCTATACACTTTGCTATGCCCCAAACGAGGACGAGCAGGGGATATGTCGTGTCATTGCTTGATAAATTTTCCAGTCGTAATTGTTCCTTTCGTGTCAGTCAGTTCGCAAAAATAAATTCCTGTTTCAAGTTGTGACAAATCAATAATTGTTTTGTCTGTTATTAAAATTGTTTGCCCTAAACTATTTTTAACTGAAACAGTTTTCAGTTTCGTAGAGTTGTCAGAAAGAATTGAAATAAAATCAGCAGTCGGGTTTGGAAAAATATGAAATGGAGAATTATTTCCAATCTCATTTATTCCTGTCCCTAAGCAGTTCACAAAGAAGTCGTCAATCATCCAGCCGTCTTTGCTTGTATTAGAGTTATCGCTTGTAAAAGTGAATTTGAATTTTACAAAGTATAAAGCATATCCTTGAATGGTTGATTGAATCCATCCTGAAGTGCCAGTGAATCCAGGTTTGTTTGAATTACTTGCAATGGTGCTTGAGTTTGAATAAAAGTTTGTCAGAGTGTAAGGAGAGTTGAGAATGTTATTCCAAGTTATACCTCCGTCTGTTGAAAATTCCACAACACCTCCGTCACTTAAAGAATCTGTATTGATTTGATGCCAAAAATTAATTGATGTTGCATCGTCTGTGAAGATTGTAAAAGTAAAAGATGAAGTATTGTTTGTAGGATAGGTATTCATTGTGTCAGTAACCAAAGCCAAAGGAGATGAATGAGCTGAATTAAAAAGTGTCTTGGACGGTGTTCCAATTTGCCAAATATTATTTAGCTGTGTCGTGTCAATGAAAAAATAATTTCCAGTATCTCTGTCATTGAGGTCAAAATTACGATAGGCGGTTGCCGTATAAGCAATAGAATAAATTGTGTCCTCCTGTCCGTAAGTGAAATTTGTTGTCAGAAGAAGTATTCCAAAAAGAAGTAGAGTGTTTTTCATTTTATCTATTTTTTAAGTGATGTCGTTTCAAAGTTAGCAGAATGTTCAATCGGAGCGGTTTAGCATTGCACATAACGAAGAAGGGATTAAAGAAGTTTTAAAAAGAAGGGATTAGAAGCACCACTGTTCGTTAACGCACCACTGTTTGTTAGAAGCACCACTGTTTGATTACCGAACAAAGCCCTTCTTTTTAAAATTTCTTTTAATCTTTATGTTAGCCGCTGTGCTGCTGCTCGTTCGGAGTTCGTCAGCCCTAAGTTTGCAGGCACTTTGTTCAAGGCGATTTACAATGTTTGCTATCATCTGTTAAATTGTTCGTTTGTAAATCATTTGAATCATAACAGCTTCGTAAGTAATATAAATTCCCTTCCTCTTTCGTTCTTGTACTGAATACGAATTAATAATTAGGTGTCCTTCTTTGTCAATACCAACAAACGAGATTGCAGCCGAAGCTTTGGATAAGTTGTAAAGCATTAAAAATCTCTTACTTTGTAATTCGTATTTTTTGCTGACTATCCGTTTAAATTTTGCTCCAGCTTTGTCTGCTCCGTACAAATTAAATTTAGTGTCGGTAATGGAAAGAAATGCGTCTGCGTCCGTTTCGTTATGAACAAGCTTTGAATTACGATAAATTTTCTTGTCGGCATAAACCACAGAGTCGGAGTACAAAATTCGTCTATTACAAACGCTTCTCCATTCGCCAATTACTGCTTTGCTGTCGTTAATCATTGTAGCTGTGTCAAGTTGAACATGTGTCCTTGCAGAAGGCATACACCACCAAGTATGAACGCCATTGTTCTCGTATGAAAGTCCCATTTGGGTTTGCATAATGTCTTGAGTTAGGTAGCGTTCATAGTAATTGTAGTCATTGTCCCATTGCTCAAATGTTAGTGTTGGAAACAAGTTAGCGTAGTCAACCGGAAAGTCAACCGTTTCTTTCTTGCTTGTCTGAATATGCTGTAAAGTTTCTTTAGGAACTCCACAAGAAATTGTCAGCAAGGCAATTGTTAAAAGCAGTAATGTCAAATATTTATTCATGTATTTTTGGCTGTTGGTTTTATGCAGTCAGTTCAAAGTTTGCAGGGTGTCATAGCATTGCGGCTAACGTTTCTGGGCTTTGCTGCATGGGCGGCTTGGTGTTCCGTCTGCCGTCTGCCAGCACAAAGGTAGCAGAAACTACTACAAGTTGGCGATGCCCGTCAACCGCCAATGAAGCAAGCCCATGTTGGGTGCAGGTTTTTGTCTGATATGTTAATTTTGAATTGCTGTCAACAACCCGTTGTCAAAATATAAATAATGCTTCCAACTATACTGCCATTGTTCGTGTGAAAGTCCATTAACTGTTGTCCTGTATATTTCCAGAGGTTGTCCCCATGCAGATAAACACATTTGCGCATTCATACCTAAACTAACCTTTCCTTCATATATTAATTGCCCAAGTTCTTGTCCGTACTTATTTATACAGTCAGCAAGATGTTTTGCTGATTCTTGTTTTTGTCTCTGTATTGAAATCCGTCTTTCTTTTTCTCGTTCTACTTCTTGAAGTTTTTGAACTCTTAAAATTTCGTCAAGTTGTTCTTTGGTTATAAATTCGGATTCAAAAAACACATTGAATGGCAAAGCAATTTCTTCATTGTTTTTGTTTTTTAAAATAAAACTTGGTGTCATGTGTTTTTGCTTACTGAATCCTACAAGAGTAACTTCTGTACATTTCAAAACTTCTCCTTGTGAAATATTAACCTGATTACCTGTGTTAATCTCTACTAAATCTTCAACATCTTTTCCAGCAACTACACTTTTACTTTCATATAATCTTTTCGGTTGAGAATAATATGGTACTAATAAAAATGGAAATGTTGAAATTAGTTCAGCATCTCGTACCATCCAAAAAAGCGTATCTTGATTATCGTCTTTGCGAAGTTTAATTTTTAGTCCCCTACAATATGATTCGCTGCTAAATTCCTTTAAGTCCATAAATGATTCCCAACTTGAAGAACTCCCTTGAATGTCAAGAATTGTAAAATATTTGCCAGCAATCGAGTCAATGTTTGTTGATACATATCCAGTGACATCATAGCTACTAACATGTTCCGCATAAAAAACTGGAGAGTAAATATCTGTTGTTATTGATTCCCTCTCTTCATAACGCTTTTTTTCTCTCATGTATTCATCATGAACCCTTTTATCAGTTTGTATTCTTTCTCCGTAGGTGGAATAAAGAGAAAGTCCCGTTAAACTGCTGTCGAAAGGTTTAAAACCAGTTTTCTTTATTATAGACGATTTTGTTGTTTTTATGTAGTCGATTTTAGGTAAACCTTCATCCGACCTACTGTCTTTAAATTTATATTTTTGAGATAATGGAAGAAAATAAATCTTTTGACCAACATATTGATAATAGTCAATTGCTCGCTTTTGTGTACTGATATTATGAGAGCTGTCAAAAGGTAGCGGTTTTAATATTGGTTTGTCGATAATCTCTTTCTTGATTGTAATTTGACAATAAGATGTCAAGGTGTTTGTCAGAAGTAATGTTACTGATAATATCGTCAAATATTTTTTCATGTCGTGTGTTTTTAAACTTGCGCCCAACGTTTTCGGGCTTTGCGTTCGGGCGGGTTTCGGAGCACAAAGTTTCAAATTATTACAAAAGTTTATTAGAAGCACAAAGCTCCAAGTTTGCACGTCAGCCCGCCTGACGCAAAACCCATGTTATGCCTTCGCCCTTCTTTTCTGTCAGTATGTATTTGTCCCTGCAATGATAGCTTCATTAATGTTTGAATATAATTGTTCTGAAAGTCTATCGTAGGTTTCATTGTCTTCTTTGCTGTCGAAGCCCAGGTCGTTCCAAGAACCCATACCACCAAAGACCCAAGCAGAACCAGCAGAAAAAATAATCTGTTTTGCTATCAAAGAATACTTGTCAACTGGAATTAAGTCTGTATGATAATAATTGCTTTCAGGAGTTAAACTGTCTAAAGTCAATTTTGCTTTATCAAACTGTTCCCCCCAACTTTTTAAGTCTTGTCTAAATGCAAAATCTGCAATTTCAGTCAGTGTCTGCCGAAGTTTCTCTCTTATTTTCTGATTGTCAATTTGCAGGTTGCTTATATGTTGCTTCTTTACGGCCATTCCATAATTAACTGTCCAAATTTTTCTGTCAGAAGCGTTTTGGTTTGTAACCTCCCATCTATTTGCCCAATAATTTGAATGATTGTCATAAACAGCTTCAATTAACCAACTTCCACCACCACCAATAAGTCCAGCTAATTTATGGTCTTTGGCAAAACTTTGGTCTTTTGAGTATTCAAAATAAAGACGTAAATGTTTGCAACCGTCACTTTTTAAATATTGAAACCATTCTGTCGGGTTGTTTGCAATTACACTTTCTTTGGGTTTTAAAAAGAAGAACAGTTTTTTAAATTCACGGAAGTCAACTTTATTACAAAATTGAAATGTTGTGTTTGTAGTATTGAAATCAGTAGGGATTTTTCTATTTTTCAGAAAGTCATTTCCGAAACCTGTCAATGCAATTATTTGTGCTAATGTTCCTGTCATCTTATTTTATTCGTTGTCGTCTTTTAGGGTGAGGCATAACGTTTTCGGGCTTGGCGAAGGTGGCGATTTTCACCACAAATGTTGATGCGGAGAACCAAACTTTGATTAACCACAAATGTGTCTACGGAGCACTGAACCGCCACTTTTGCCAAGCCCGTGTTATGCCTAGTTTTTATTCTCATATTTCAATAAACAGTCCTTTTGAAATTTTGAATTTATGTTTTCCGATTTTAATTTCCTGCCCTTCTTTTAAGTCCATTAAATTAGTAATGTCTTGTTCGATTGTATGAATTGAACCTTTTGTTTTTCTTGCCAAGTCTAAATATTGTTTATTAATTCCAAATTGTGTCCCGCAAAGAATAATCTTAATTGGTCGATTAACTTTTGCAAGGAGAGAATAGTCTCGCATATTTGCCCAGTTGTCTGCGATTAGAATAATGTCTTTGCTTTTAGGATATTTTTCAATTGCTAATAAAAGTGCTTCAATATCGTTTTCTGGAGAGTCGCCACCGCCACCGCCCCACATACATTTAAAAGCAACTTTTTCTAAATCATCAAAATTGTCTGCATTGGAAAAATAGATACCACCCGTCTTGCCCGTAATTTTCTTTTCATCGGGTGTCATGTCGCCATCATTAAAGAAAACAAAATGCTGAACTTTCTTTTTGTCCATGTTTAATTTATGCCAAATAAAAAGTTGAGCTGAGTAGGGAGACATACTGCCAGTTAAATCACAACTAATTAGCATGTCGTTCCAATGTTTATTTCGTTTTAAAACTGTCGAAACAACTGTGTCGGTGAATACATCAGAATAATTAAAGTCTCCTGAACCTGATGTGTATGAAGTGTCCGCAACGTCAAATGACATTTCTCCCTCATAACGTGTGCTGTCTGACACAACTCGGTCTAACGTTGATACCAATGATTTACTGTCTGTCAAAGGTTTAATAAAGGTTAAACGCTCTTTGATATAATCCACTTCTTTTTTCATGCTTTCGGCAGTTGGGGATTCTCTGTAATATATAACCAGTCCATGAAATAGTTTTTTTGCATCCTCTTCATTTTTCGCAGCAGTTTGCGTTATCACTTTCCAATTAACATCCTCATTTTTTTCGAAAAGCTCAGGCATTACTTTATAAATTTCATAAAGCCTTTCAATATTGAATTCGTCTTGCTTGAATTTTTCTTCCTTCTTAAAGCCTGTGTAGATGTATTGAATGTATTTGATTTTTATGTTTTTTAACTTTTCAAGTTCTTTGGCGTCAACTAATTGATTTGAACCAAAGTCGAACCGAACTGTTGCAATATTTACTTGGTCAATCGTGTCTATTTTGTAATTAGGAACTGTCTCCGGATTTGCTAAAATGCTCAAAAACATTTCGTCCAGGTCGTTTGGTGTTTTGTCCTGCCGACAAGATTGAAAAGAAAAAATAGTTGCAAAAATTAGAATGATTGTCTTTATGTGTCTCATGTTTTTAAAATTAGGCATAACGAAGAAGGGATTAAAGAAGTTTTAAAAAGAAGGGGTTAGAAGCACCACTGTTCGTTAACGCACCACTGCCTGTTAGAAGCATAACTGTTTGATTACCGAACAAAGCCCTTCTTTTTAAAATTTCTTTTAATCTTATGTTAGCTGCTGCCGTGCTGTTCGTCCGAAGCACTGCTGTTTGAAGTTCCGACAAAGTTTGTTCAAGGCGATTTACATTCATTGCTCTGTCATTTGATGTTAGCTCGTTGGATGCACTTCGGGTGATGGCTTGTCGTTATGAAGCAGTGCTTGATAAATATCATAATTCTCTTGGTCAAAGCACACGAAGATTACATCTTTAATTGTGTGGTCAGGTTTCAAATAGTCAAGAACCGTTGATAGTGCAATGTTAGCGGCTCTGTCTTTTGGGAAATGATAAACACCTGTGCTAATATTTGGAAAAGAAATTGTCTCAACCTTATTGTCAATCGCTAATTGCAAGCTGTTACGATATGCGTTTGATAAAAACTGTTCTTCGTTTTCTTTTCCTCCATTCCAAATTGGTCCAACGGTATGAATGACAAACTTTGCAGGCAAGTTGCCAGCAGTTGTAATAACTGCCTCACCAACTTTACAACCTCCTTGTTTGTCTCGGATTTTTATACACTCTTCTAAAATGGTCTTTCCACCTTCACGGTGAATTGCACCGTCAACACCACCGCCACCAAGCAAAGATGTGTTTGCTGCGTTTACGATTGCATCAACTTTAATTTTGGTGATGTCACCTTGAATTACTTTTATCATATTTTTATTCTGTTAGTGCCAAAAGCCCTAAACCAATAAGAGCAATAACTCCGTATGTGTTCCAGGGATTTCGGGGTTTGAAAACTTGTTTTTTATATCCGTGTGAAATAAACCGAATTGCTTGTCGTCCATTATTGTCAAAGGTATAAGTTAAGTTCAACTTAATTATTCTTTCCTTGACTGTTTCCATTCTCATTCTGTAAACATTAGGTCTGCAATACTGAAGCAAGCTGTCATCAATTTCAAATGCAATGAAGCGTTTGCTTTTTGTTGGCTCTGGTCGCATCCAAAGTGATTGATGCAAATCCTCATCAGGAGTTGTGTCGGGATGCAGGTCAGTAAAATACCAACCCTCACCAAATGCTGTGTCCATTTGAGGATTTAGGTAAGAAGGATGAAAGTCGTTTGAGTTAATTATTAGCGTCAAACTTTCGTGGGATGTGTAGTGATATACAACCATATTAAAAACTGTTTAAAAAACTTGCATTGATTTTTTTGCTGTCATTTTCTCTGACAAAAATAAATACATTCTTTGGGTGATGGAATTTTTTTGAGTGAAACTTAATACACAAGATTAAAAGATTTAGTGCCTCGGTAATTTCTAACCCTGCATGTCCACTACCAATGATAGGAATAAAGAAAGTTGAAATTCTTTGGTCTGCTGTCTGCTGAAATAAATTGTAAATGGTGTTGCTTATGATTGCAGGGTCTGTATGAAAACCTTGTCCTGTGTTTCTAACTGACGAAGCAACTAAAATTACTTTTGCTCTGATACTAAATTCTTCTGGTAGAATTAGAACTGTTGAAGGAGCATAGTGAATTCCTTCGACTGGTTGAAGGTTTTTAGATTTTAAAATTGCTTTAAGTTTCTGATTGAATTGAGGGATTTTTTCTGAATGATGTTTATTGAAAAAAGCACCTAAAGCAGTTTTGTTATCAGTTACGCAATCGTCTACGAAACTTGTGTTTGCAGGAAGAACAAAGGCACAATCGTTTGTCAAATTTTCTGCGTCTTGTATATCGGCAATCTTAATTGTCAGCGTAGTTGAATTGAATTTTAGAGTTGTTTTGTCCTTTAATTTTTTACTTTTTCTCTCTGTCAGAGCAAAATACAAAACAAGTCCTCCACCAATAAAGCAAACGCCAAAATAAAATATTATCCAGTTAGGTGTCGCTGTTGGAAAGTGAAACCCTTTGTCATAAGTTGTGAAAGAAAAACCAACAGCAAGCAATCCCAAAAAGATTACAAAATGAGGTAATCTCTCAAGTGTCTGTCCTAATACTTTTTTGCCTTCGTCTAAAAGTCCCATCGGTTATTTTTTGTTCTTGTTATTGGTTTTAAAAATGTTCGTTCAATGCTCGTCAGTTCAAAGTTAGCAGTGTCCCCAACGGTGGCAGCTAACGTTTTCGGGCTTGGCGAAGGTGGCGATTTTCACCACAAATGTTGATGCGGAGAAACAAACTTTGATTAACCACAAATGTGTCTGCGGAGCACTGAACCGCCACTTTTGCCAAACCCGTGTTATCGGTTCGGGCTTTCTTTCGGCCAATGTTGTCCAATCCTTGTCCTTTCATGTAAAACTTACTTTGGTCTGAAATTTAGCAATCAAAAAGTCGCCAACTATGCATGGGTTGTCTTGTCGGACAGCAATAACAGAGGCGGTGTCAAAAATTCCCATGTCCTCCTTTTTGTCGTTGTGAAGTCTGAGTTTTCTTCTTAACCCGAATAAAACAAACCCCATTTGTCGTAGTTTTTCTATTTCGTCATTAAGGCGAAGTCCCCACTTTGCAACTTCCGCA
Source organism: Bacteroidota bacterium (assembly GCA_046051225.1). Taxonomy (GTDB): domain Bacteria; phylum Bacteroidota; class Bacteroidia; order Chitinophagales; family CAIODY01; genus CAIODY01. The sequence continues at coordinate 49,437 of JBJOOR010000018.1, forward strand.
AAACCAATATCAGATATAATGTCACCATAATCTTTTAGTTCTTCAAACAGTCCACCAACTTCATTTGCTTCGTCTTCCGTTTTTAGTTCGTCATGGTTAAAGTCAAACATGTGCGAACCATTAATGATGTCAACCAATTGTTTACCTGAAGTTATTTTTGGCAAACTCTTTATGTTCTGTTTGTCATTAGCAAAAGCAGTTGCATCTCTTTCAAGCGTTGTCCTTACCCAAGTTTCGTGAACCGTTTTAAATAAACGTAACTTGTCAGCAGTATAAATGTCCGTAAGTTCATCAACACGTTTATGGTCGTTTGCACAAAGTAAGAACAAGTTGTCGTAGCCGTCATAATCCCCTACAAACTCAACTTCGCCTCTCGGCCCTTTTCCTTTTTCAGAAACAATGTGACACTCTTCTCCTATGATTAAATTCTCTGTAATACCGTCTGTTTCTTGAACCAACTCAATTCGGCACAACAAACATCGGTTACCCGACTTTGCCCATAATGTTTTTCGTGTCTTGTCTGTTATGCTCATTATTTTATCTGTCAGTTTTTTGTAGTCTGTTTCAAGTTAGCACGGTCGTCATAGCCTGACCGATAACGAAGAAGGGATTAAAGAAGTTTTAAAAAGAAGGGATTAGAAGCACCACTGTTCGTTAACGCACCACTGTTTGTTAGAAGCACAACTGTTTGATTACCGAACAAAGCCCTTCTTTTTAAAATTTCTTTTAATCTTATGTTACCTGCATGTGCTGCTGTTCGTCCGAAGCCGTCAAGCCCGAAGTCCGCACCACTGCTTGTTAGAAGTTCGTTATCGTGTCGTTTGAAATGTGTCATAGAGATTACTTCTTGATTTGTCATAAGTCAGTTAGCCAATTGTTTACTTACTATTTTTCTTAATTGCGGAACAACTTCTAATTCAAACCACGGATTTTTTTTCTGCCAAATTTTATTTCTAGGTGATGGATGAACCAAAGGTAAATATTGTGGTAAAAACTCTTTGTAGCTTTTCACATTTTCTGTCAAGGTCGGCTTGAAATTTTCTCCTAAATAAAATTTTTGTGAATACTGTCCAATAAGCAAAGTGAGTCTTACACTTTTCATTTTCGCCAATAGTTGATGATGCCAAAGTGGTGCACATTCAGGTCTTGGCGGCAAGTCTCCTGTTGCACTTTTTCCTGGATAGCAAAAACCCATCGGCATCAGTCCAAACAACTTTGTGTCGTAAAATTGTTCCTTGTCAACGCCAAGCCATCTACGCAATTCATTTCCACTTTGGTCGTCCCAAGGAATTCCGCTATCATGAACTTTCTGTCCGGGTGCTTGTCCAATTATTAAAATTTTGCAGTCCTTACTTACAGCAAGAATTGGTCGTGGCGAATTAGGCAGAAAAGATTTACAAATCGTGCAAGCTGTTATTTCGGTTATTAATTTTTTCATTTGTCAAAGTTAATTTCTTGCAGTCAGTTTCAAGTTAGCAGTGTCCCCAAGCATTGCAGGTAACGTTTCTGGGCTTTGCTGCATGGGCGGCTTGGTGTTCCGTCTGCCGTCTGCCTGCACAAAGGTAGTAGAAACCACTACAAGTTGGCGTTGCCCGTCAACCGCCTATGAAGCAAGCCCATGTTGGCGGCAGTATTTTAGCTTTTGCATACTTTAATAAATTTGTCCCCAATGGATGTAAAAATAAAGTTGTCGTTATTATAAACACTTACATCAACATCAATTCCGTCATCGTCTGGGTCATAAGAAGATTTAGAAGCGTTCACTTCAACGTCCGTTTCCCACTTTAATAAACCAAGTGCAATTAAATTAGAAATACTAAACTCTAATTCGGGAATTGGGATATTTATATCTGTTGACACTTTGGAAATGTTAAATACAAAGCTGTCAAGTGAATATGTCTCTGGTTGTTTTGGAGGGTCTTTAAAAAGTGATGGGTGCTGCTTGCTCATTTTTTCAAATGTTTTAACTGCATCATTATATTGCTTAACTCGTCTAAACGATAGTATTTCATGCAGCTTGTCAAGTAGTTTTGCCTCTTCTGACGATAGTCTATTTAATATTGTCATTGAGTTTTGCTGAAAAACAACATCTTTGTTTCCACCTAAAATATGAGCAATTAAATTTGACCATTTATCTTGAAGGTTTTCTTCTTCTTCAAGTGAACTAAATTCAATTAAAGGAGCTAAAACTTTCAATGAAATTTGTTTTGGAGAAATGTTGTTTTGCTTTAACTTCTCTTGTGCTTTTGTGAATATATTTATTTGGTTGTTGAATCTTCTTAATTTTACTTGGTCAGCAATTAGTCCGCCTATTTCTTCAAAAGATGGTCCAAAAAGCGTCTTTAAAAGTTGTTCACTTTTGTCTAACACCTGTTTAGGAATATTCAGTCCGTCTATTATTTTTTCAATGTCTGCCATAATTTTTTTTTATGTAAAAGGTGTCAATAATATTGCCGCCAACGTTTTGGGGGTTTGCGATGGCGGGGTTTATTAGCACTAAACTTTATTCGGAGAACTGAACTTCCACCTTGCACAAATGTGTCTGCGAAGCACGGAACCCCCGCTATCGCAAACCCCTTGTTAGCGGTGGTTTTTTCTCGTCCGTTCATTGTGTCAAAGTTAATAAATGTCCAACGTGGTCGCTTAATTTTTTGTCAGTGTTCCAAGTTTCAAATTCTAAATGTTTGTTGTCTAAAAAGTCGTTGCTTAAAACGATGTGGTCAACCGTGCCGTCAATTTTTGCGGTTGTGTTTGTCAAGTTATATTTTTTAAAAGCGTCCACAAGTGATTGTCGGGCTTTATTACTTGGCCAAGCTCGTCCCGTAAATGTAACGTTCAAGTCGCCAGCAAAACAAACCTGTCTGCCCGTAAAAATTTTCTCAAAGTCGGCAAGTTGTCCGTTAAGGTCGTTGTCGAAACGTGGTTGGCGGTTTGCAAAAACACCGATTATAGAACCGTAAACTATCAGCAGTCCAAAAGGTGTTTCGATGTCGGTGCAAACGGTCGTGAAACTGTCGAAAGTTTTGTGTCGAGTTGCGGTTTTATACTTTGTCCAGATGCTAACTCTGTTTTCGCCAACGTCATATTTTATGTTGTCAAAGTCGGTCGGCAAAGGGTCTGTCGAAATGCAATTATAATTGTCGAGTTGAATTTTAGAACTGGTTTCGGTCAGCACTAAAATGTCAGCATTGATGTCAGCTAACTTGTCAAGTATTTGCTGATTTTTTCTCTTTATGAGCCGTTCTAAATTCCAAGTTGCAATTTTCATTTTCTGTCGTCAGGTGTCGGGGGTTGCAGTGTCTGTAAAATCACCGCTAACGATTCAGGGGCTGCTGACGCTGCGGATAAAGAGCCGTCATTTGTCCCCCAAGATAAAACTAAACAGAAACAAATGAAAGTAAAATTTACCCGTCAACCGCAGTGGCAGCAGCCCCTTGTTAGCGGTAGTTTTTTTTATCTGCTCTCAAAAGTTGAAAGTTCTTTTATCATACGGAAATAGTCGTCAAAGTCGTTGCCCTTGTATTGTGGGTTTGTTCGGTCGTTGTAAAACCAAACTGCAACAATTTCACCAGCTTCATTTTTCTGAATGAGTTTAACAAGGTCAGGGTTGGTGATAATTTTTAAAAGTTCTTTGTCCGTGAAGTTTTTATAGTGGCAATGAATTGGGAAGTCGGCAAATGCGTTTGGAGCATCATAAGAACTACCAATAGGTTTTGATGTCCAACCGATGGGAACATATTCACGGTTAAATACAAACCATTTGCCGTCTGAATTTTTTTTCATTCCGTAGGGCAAATTGATTCTGAAGAAATTAGTTAATGACATAAAAACAAAAATTTAAAAAGTAAAAAAATGCAAAAGTCTATTTTAATCATTGGTCGTCCTGGGTCAGGTAAGACAACCAAACTAAACGAAATCCTGTCAAAGTTAGAAGTCAATTACTTATTGTGTCGTCAAATGGAATATGCTGATGTCGTCAATGATTTAAAATTCAAAAGCAATGTCAAAATAGATTGTCTTGCTGTTGAAGAGGTCGTTGATGTTGAAGACATTGAAATGGTTATGAAGTTCGTCAAGGATAACCAAATGTATTGCATTGTAACAACTCAATTGTCTGTAAAAGAACTGTCTGAAAAACTATTGTCTGAATGCGAAATTATTAGCTGCGAATGGTCGTTCTAAAAATTACCGCTAACGGTTTTGGGCTTTGCTGCATTGGCGGATTAATGTTCCGTCTGCCGTCTGCCTGCACAAAGGTAATAGAAACCACAACAAGTTGGCGTTGCCCGTCAACCGCCAATGAAGCAAGCCCATGTTAGCGGCGGTAAAGTTGTTCGTAGTTCGTCTGCCAAAAGTTCGCACAACTGTTTATTCATTAGTCTTTCCCTTTTTTTGTTGTGAAGCAAATTATCCAGTAATAAGTTAAGTTGATAAACTTAATCTCGTCTGCAATGTCTTTAAGTTTATGCCGTAAAAATATTTCTGTCGGGAAGTTTTTTAAAACTAAATGTGTTGTGTCGTCAGCAAGTTTTCTTGTCTGAAAACTGTTGCCTTGTTCGTCTGTTTTTGTTATTGGATGATTGCTTCCTTCCACAAAATTGTTGTCCAAAAAAACAACTGTGCCGCCTGGCAAAACCAAACTGTTTATGGTTGAAAGTAATTTGTCAAGGTCTTGTAGAAGAATATGACTCCAAATAAAACCGCCAAACAAACTTTCAAATTTCTTTTGGTTAGGGAAATTATAAATGTCAGCAAGTCCAAAAGTAACTTGGTTGTTTGATAAATCTTTTCTTTTTGCAATTTCGATGACTGTTTCGTTAATGTCGGTAGCAAAAATAGAAGTTGCTGTTGTTGCAATTTTTTCTGTCCAATAACCAGTCCCACAAGCAATTTCTAAAACTTGTTTGTCGGCAAAAATTTGTTGTAAAATAGTCGCAGCAGTTTTCAAGTCTTCTTGTCGCTCGGGCTTTGAATATATCTTTTCATATTCTTCCGCTCTGTCTTTGTAGTAGGAAACTAAGTCGGTATTCATGTTGTCGTCTGTTTTATTTTTGTTCTTTTCTTAAACACAAGATGCATCTCGATTTATCGCCGCTAACGTTTGAAGGATTTATGCAGTAAGTATTGGGGGGATTTTCCGCAGACTCTTCAAAGTTAGCGATTCTGCCCCCCCAATACTTATTGCATAAATCCTATGTTAGCAGATGTTTTTCTTTC
>JBJOOR010000019.1:0-43192 GCA_046051225.1 Bacteroidota bacterium
AACAGGTGGCACAGGAACGTATACTTATTCATGGAATACAACACCGATTCAAAACACCCAAACGGCTACGAACCTACCATTTGGAACCTATACAGTAACAGTAAAAGATGCGAATAATTGTTCAACAGCAGCTTCGGTTAATTTAACGCAACCAACCACATTAGGAAATATATTAGCATCAACTACCAAAAATGTATCTTGTTATCATGGGTCAGATGGTATAGCAACTTGCTCGGTGCCAAGCGGCGGCACACAACCATTTTCATTTAGATGGAATACAATCCCAATTCAATTTACACAAACAGCCACAGGATTGGTAGCAGGAACATATACAGTTGTAGTAACCGATGCAAACAATTGTGCTCATCCATTTTCAACTACAGTAGTTAACCAGCCATCTGCATCGCCAATATTGCCAAGTACTGTATTGCAGAATGTATCTTGTTATGGTGGTGCGAATGGTGCTGTTACAGTTGCAACACCAACAACAGGTATTCCGCCATTTTCATTTAGCTGGAATACAACACCCCCTAAATTAACACAATCTATTTCTAATTTACCAATAGGAATTTATACAGTATTAGTTACTGATAGTTTAGGATGTGTTCAAACATCTACAGCTCAAGTAATTCAGCCGAACAAATTGGTAGTAACCATTGCAGATACCATTGATGCTAAATGTTTTGCTACTAGTAGCGGCTCAATTATTACAGCACCAATAGTTGGTGGCACAAAGCCATTTCAATATAATTGGAGCACAACACCTGTGCAACATACAGCAAATGCTACTCATTTATTTGCAGGCAATTATTCAGTAATTGTAATTGATTCATTAGGTTGCAGCGATACAGCAAATGCCACACTTTCGCAGCCAAACAATTTACAAATAGTTAATTATTCAGTAACTGATGTAACCTGCAAAACAAATCAAAACGGAAAAATTGAATTAAGTGGAATTACAGGTGGCACATTGCCTTATCAAATTTCATGGTCAAGCTTTCCTATTCAATATGGTTTAATAGCCGATAGTTTGTTGGATGGGTATTATATAGTTACAGTTAAGGATAGCAATAATTGTACAATCACTCAAAATTTTACAGTAAATTTAATTGATAATATTCAGGCTATTGCCTACAGTGATACTACCATTTCTAAAGGAAATAGTTTTACCATTAATGGAAATTCGAGTATCGGAATTTTTGGCTCTACACATTTTATTTGGTCAGATATACAAGGAAATATTTTAGCCAATACATCTTCAACAACAGTTTCGCCACAAACAACTACAAACTATATTTTAACTATGTACAATGATAGTATTTGTAAATCTTACGATACAATTACAGTAAGAGTTGTAGACTGCCAACCTGTTATTTTTCCAAATGCATTTTCGCCCAATGGCGATGGAATAGATGATGTATTTAAAATTATGAATATTGAAGATGTAGAAAAAATTAATAGACTGCAAATTTATAACCGATGGGGCGAATTAATTTTTGCAACCAACGAAAAAAATCAAGCATGGGATGGTACATTTAATGGCAAACTTCAAGAACTAGATACCTATATATATTATTGCGAAGTAACTTGCTATGGCGGTTCAATTTTAAAAACAAAAGGTGATGTAATTTTGGTAAGATAATGTGGGTTTAAAAATTAATTTTGCACCCACATTTTAAAAATCTTAAAGTAAAATTTTGCCTTCGTAGTTCAACGGATAGAACGGAAGTTTCCTAAACTTTAAATACAGGTTCGATTCCTGTCGAAGGCACAAATAGTAAGCTATTTCGAATCTAATAATTTTCTGCTTTCAGAAAAAGAATAAACAAAGTGTAGCTTCTGTTTTTCAGATTTTTCATTGTTTATTCCTACTTTTGTAGCATGCAACAAAAAACTACACCCATCAGTCAAATTGGTGAATTTGGCTTAATCAATCAAATAACAAGCACATTCGAAATAAAAAATAAAAATGTAATTAAAGGCATTGGTGATGATTGTGCTGTGATAGATAATGGAACCGAAAATTATACTTTAATAAGTACTGATATTTTAGCAGAGGGTATTCATTTCGATTTAATGTATACACCTTTAACACATTTAGGATACAAGGCTGTGGCAGTAAATGTAAGTGATGTTTGTGCTATGAATGGAAAAGCAGAATACATCACAGTATCGTTATCCATCAGCAGTAAATACAGCGTTGAAGCCATTGAAGAATTATACAGCGGCATACAAATGGCTTGCGAAAAATATAATGTTGAATTAATTGGTGGCGATACCACAAGTTCATTAAAAGGAATGTTTATAAGCATTACCGTGATAGGAAGCGTAAGCAAAGAAAAAATTGCATATCGCTCGGGTGCAAAACCAAAAGAATTAATTTGTTGTAGTGGCGATTTGGGCGCAGCCTATATGGGTTTGCAATTATTAGAACGTGAAAAACAAGTATACCTTTCGCACCCAGGCGTATCGCCCGATTTAGAAAATCAAAAATATTTATTGGGCAGAGAATTAAGAGCCGAAGCCCGTGTTGATATTATTGAAATTTTAAACAAACATCAAATCATTCCTACTTCAATGATTGATATTTCAGATGGATTAAGCAGCGAAATACATCATCTTTGTAAAAACAGTAATTGCGGTGCCACCATTTTTGAAGAAAAAATTCCTATTCATTCTGATACTTATGAAATGGCTGTAAAAATGAATATCGATCCTATTACAACAACTATGAATGGCGGCGAAGATTATGAACTTTTATTTACCATTACACAAAGCGATTATGAAAAAATAAAAGATGAAAATGATATTAGCATCATCGGGTTTATTACCGATGACGCTAATATTGTAAATTTAATTACCAAAGGAAATAATAGTGTAACCATTGAACCTAAAGGCTGGAAAGCATTTGCATCAACCGAACAACAATAATTTCAATATCATGAAAATAATTATTACAGGTGCAAATGGTATGGTTGGTAGCGAAGTAGTTCGTCAGGCTATTCTCAATCCTGCCATTTCCGAAATCACATTAATAGCTCGAAAGCCATTAAACATCAACCATTCAAAGGTTAAAACTGTTTTACATTCTAATTTTTTAGATTACAGTTTGTTGCAACATATTTTTGAAAATAATGATGCATGCATTTGGTGTTTGGGCATTTCGCAAACACAAGTTAAAGAACCCGAATACATAAAAATTACTTACGATTTTACCATAGCAGCAGCAAAAGCGATGCTTCAATATAATCCAATAATTACATTTTTATTTTTAAGCGGTGCAGGTGCTGATAGCGATGAAAAAAGCAACACATTATTTGCCCGAATAAAAGGTAAAACCGAAAACGAATTAAAGCGAATAGGCTTCAATCAATTATTCATAGCCCGACCAGGTGGAATAAGACCTATGCATAAAAAAGAAAATGCGGCTTTGTACGAAAAAATATTGATTCCATTATTCCCTATTTTCGAGTTGCTTATACCCAACAAAATGATAAAATCTACCATTTTGGCAAAAGCAATGTTGCACATTATTTTGCATGGAAGCAATCAATTGATTCATGAAAATATGGATTTAAAAAAATTGGGCGAACAAAATTAATTTCATCTAAAAAAATATTTATTGTGCGTTGGTATATTAAAGCTGTTGTTCAAAAAACCATTGGTAATCTACCTTTTGGAACACAATTAAATTATTTTTTTCAAAAAAATATTACCAAACGAGTAATATTAACCGATTTTATTTTTGATGATATACTATCGCATTATATTCATTTTAAAAAATTATTGAATGAAAATACTGCCATCAAAAATTTTAACGAAACTACTTTTTTAGAATTAGGTACAGGCTGGCATCCCATTATGCCATTACTTTTTAGCCTCGAAAATGCTAAGGAAGTTTGCACAGTTGATTTAAATTTTCATGTTCGAAAAGAAAATATTTTGCGATTGATTTCATTTTTTGAAAATAGAATTCAACATCAATTTTTCAAAGAAAATAAAATTGAAATAGATGAAAATAGATGGCAAATGTTGATGAAAATAAAATCAGAATTACAAAAATCTTCATCGCCATCATTGATAAAACTAAATGAATTATTTAGCCAAATGAATGTAAAATTTTACAACGGAGATGCAGCTAAATTAAATTTTGAAAACAAAAATTTTGATATTTGCTTTTCGGTAAATACGCTTGAACATATTTACCAACCTATGTTGCAAGATATTTTACAAAATTATGTTCAGCATACAAATTCATCGGGTTATCATTTACATGTAATTGATATGAACGATCATTTTTCGCATATCGATTCATCTATTACTAAATATAATTACTTGCAGTATAGCAAAGAGCAATGGAAATTATTAGATAATAATTTACAACCACAAAACCGATTACGGATTACCGATTTCGAAAATATTTTCAGAACAATAAATTTATCAATTATTAAAGAAGATTCGATGCCAGCCGAAATGGAAAGCTTTAACAGTATTATGCTTCATCCCGATTTCAAACAATACAAGGCTGAAAGATGTGCCATTCCTAACACTACTTTGTTATTACAAAAAGCATAGCTGCATTTTGCACATAATTATTATCTTCGCATTTCTTACAAAATCAAAAATCAGAATATGAGTTGGTTTAAACGAAAAATACAAGGCATTACCACAAGCACACGTGAAAAGAAAGAAGCGCCAGATGGCGTATGGTTTAAATGTCCCGAATGTAAAAGCGCCATACCAATGGTCGACTTAAAAGACAATCTTTATGTGTGCCCCAAATGCGAATACCACAGCCGTATTGGCTCAAAAGAATATTTCGATATTATATTTGATGATAATCAATTTACCGAATTGATGCCTACAATGGTGGCGAAAGATTTTTTACATTTTGTTGATTTAAAACCATACGACAAACGCTTAGTTGATACCATTAAAAAAACGCAATTAAAAGATGCTATGCGCAGTGGTCATGGCAAAGTAAATGGGCAAGATTTAGTAATCTGTTGTATGGATTTTGCTTTTATTGGTGGCTCGATGGGTAGTGTAGTAGGCGAAAAAATTGCAAAAAGTATTGATTATTGTGTGAAGCATAAAATACCATTTATGATTATCAGCAAATCGGGTGGGGCACGTATGATGGAAAGCGCATTTTCATTAATGCAAATGGCAAAAACATCAGCCAAATTAACCCAATTAGCTAAAGCACAATTGCCTTATATATCATTATGTACCGACCCTACAACAGGCGGTGTAACAGCAAGCTACGCCATGCTTGGCGATTTAACCATTGCCGAACCAAAAGCACTAATTGGCTTTGCAGGACCAAGAGTTATTAAAGAAACTATTAAACGTGATTTGCCTGAAGGATTTCAAACTTCTGAATTTTTATTAGAAACAGGATTTTTAGATTTTATTGTTCATCGTAAAGATTTAAAAAACAAATTAGCATTAGCTTTATCTATGCTAAAAGTGGTTTAGTAGTCATTATGTTTTTACTCTTAATCGATTGTTGATGGTAAACTGAAAATGATACGACAGCTAATAATATCAGCACTTTTTTTTCTGACAATTAAAACTTTCGGGCAGACAACTTTCAGGCAATGCAGTTTGACGGATACTGCTACTTTTTGTTCAGGGCATATCAAAATCCTTCAAATTAAAAAACCACACAGCAGAACAAACGATATCATCAACAAGACCATAAGAAATTTTGTGGCAACAAATACAACGATTGACACCAATAAAATTGACAATATTGCTAAATCAATTCACTCAATTTCTGAAGCGGCAATTGGTTGGAACATTGACTTTGAACTAACAACACAGCGAACAACTTTTTATTGCTTTCATCTTTCTATGTGTGGTACTTGTGGCTCTTCTACAAGTTATGGAAGTGTTTATCCTTTAAACATTGACAAGTTAACTGGCAAGACAATAAAACTTGACGACATCATTAATCAAAGAAAAGAATTTGAAACTTTTGTTCGTGACTATTGCAAAAAATTTCGGGTTGACAATGTTTCTTACATGAGCGAACCCGATTCTACGGCTCACAAACAAAATCTTATTGAATATCGTTTAGGACTTGATGACGACTTTGAAATGACTGATTCAACAATCATCGTTAACACAAAAATATTTGACAACAACATTGCAGACTGGTTAAGACTTAGCAGAGACGCTGAAAGAAAAATAGTTGGAGAAGAATTTATGACAGTAGCCATTCCTACAAAACTAATTGACAAGTTTCTGCAAAGAAAAAAATAATTTGCCTCAACTTGAGCTTCTTGCATCGGCGGTTGACGAGTAATTCCAACTTGTATTGGTTTCTATTATCTTTGTGCTAGCCGCAGAGCATTATAACCTCCAATGCTTCATCTCCAAAAATCTTTACAGCAAAGAATATGACAACAGAACGACATATAAAAATCGGACGACAAACAGCACTAGTTTCATTCTTGCTTGGAACAATTATTTTCATACTTTACTTCTTAACTTCTTCATTTGAATTACTATTTGTTGGTTATGGTTTTATTGCCTTAATAGGGCTAATAAACTTAGGTATTTTAGGCTTAATTTTATTAAAAGCTAAGAAGGATAAAGACAATAGAAAAAAGCTATTGACAACCTGCGGACTAATGTTGCTAAATATTCCTATAATGCTTTTTTATTGCTGGGTTGCTATTATTCTACTTGATACTATGAGAGTAACTTTTACAAACACAACTCAAACTACTTTAACAAACATTGAAATAATAGGTTGCAAGCCAGAACATATTGACAAGTTAGAAGCCGGGGAAAGTAAAACTGTTTGGGTTAGCATTATTGGAGATTGTTCTATCGAAGTAACTTATTTATCTAATGGACAACGAAAAGAAGAAATGGTTATCGGTTATACAACAAGTTTAATGGGGCAAAAAATTACTCATATTATGGGGCACGAAGCAGATAGTAATTATTGACAGTCATTAATAATTTTTATCAATAAAAGCCATATATATCAGCCTATTCAATAATTTTACCTAAAATCATATACAATAAGCCTTTCAAACAAGCCGCAAAAATATTTTCATCATTTTGATATTGGTTTTCAATAGATTACAGTAAATTAAAAAAAATAATTGAACAATTATTTTGAAACCTAAAAAATGAGCTTACCTTTGCAGTCCTTTTTAAAAATAAAAAAAGCCAATAACAGTGGATAAATTAAGTTTCAGAACCGAAATGGCAAACGCAGCCACAGTAAAACACGAATGGTTTGTGATTGATGCCGAAGATCAAATATTAGGTCGTATGTGTACTCGTATTGCTTCGGTATTACGTGGCAAACATAAGCCAAGCTACACACCTCATGTTGATACTGGTGATTATGTAATCGTATTAAACGCAGGCAAATTCAAATTAACAGGTAATAAAATGATGGATATGGATATTATCACTTTTAGTGGTTATCCAGGCGGTCAAAAAATAACTAATCCTAAAGATTTGTTGCAAAAGCATCCTACCCGAATGATTGAAAATTGCGTTCATGGTATGTTGCCAAAAACAAAATTAGGAAGAGCAATGCACAAAAAGTTATTTGTGTATGCAGGTGCCGAGCATCCTCATGGCGCTCAAACTCCAAAAAAATTAGAATTAAAATAATTAAGTAAACATTTCATTTCAAATAATAGAACATGGAAATAATTAATGCCGTAGGCCGTAGAAAAGCAGCTGTTGCTCGAGTTTTCATCAGAAAAGGAAAAGGCGAAGTAATAGTAAATCATAAACCGATTGCCGAATATTTTCCGGTAATGTACAATCAAATGGCGGTTTTAAAACCATTACAAGTTACTGAAACATCAAAAGAATTTGATATTCAGTTAAACTGCGATGGTGGTGGAGTTAAAGGACAAGCAGAAGCTGCGCAATTAGCTATTGCACGTGCTTTGGTAAAATTCAACGCCGAATTAAAACCAACTTTAAGAGCCAATAATTGTATGACTAGAAATGCAGCCGAGGTTGAACGTAAAAAACCAGGTCATCGCAAAGCTCGTAGAAGCACACAATTTAGCAAACGTTAATTTATCAATTACATTTTTAGTATTTTATCAATTAACAATTACAATTAACGAATAACTTTTTTCATAATAATGAATAAAATAACTCAACAAGAACTTTTAGATGCAGGTGTTCACTTTGGTCATTTAAAACGTAAATGGAATCCAAAAATGTTGCCTTTCATCTTCATGGAACGCAAAGGCATTCATATCATCGATTTAAATAAAACTATCGAAGGATTAGAAGATGCAGGTAACTCAATGAAAGCTATGGCTAAAGCTGGTCGCAAAATATTATTTGTAGCTACAAAAAAACAAGCTAAAGATATTGTGGCTCAATGTGCTCAACGCACTAACATGCCTTACGCAACCGAACGTTGGTTAGGAGGTATGCTTACTAACTTCTCTACCATTCGTAAAAGTGTAAAGAAAATGCAAAGTATTGAAAAAATGCTTGCTGACGGTACTTTAGAAAACATCACTAAGAAAGAAAAATTAATGATGAGCCGTGATAAAGATAAAATGGAAAAAGTAATAGGCGGTATTGCTAATATGAGCCGTTTGCCTTCAGCTATTTTTATAGTTGATATTGGGCATGAACATATTGCATTGGCTGAAGCAAAAAAATTAAATATCACTACATTTGCAATGGTAGATACAAACTGCGATCCTAATACAGTTGATTATGCTATTCCTGCTAATGATGATGCTACTAAATCTATCACAGCTATTACTACTTATTTAATGAATTGTGTATTAGAAGGATTAGAAGAACGCAAAAATGAAAAAGTAGAAGAAAGTGATGAAGCCGCTGCTGAAGAAGCTGCTGCTAACTTGGCTACTGCCGAAGGTAATGAAAGCGATGCAGAAGCTGCTGACCGTCGTAAGAGAGGTGGTAGTAGAGGCGCTGCACCTGGTGCTGGTGATAAAAATATGCGTAAACCTGCTCATAAAGTAGGTGGTGATAGAAAACCACGATAATACAAGTTATTAGTTACTGGTAAATAGCTATTAGCATTTTGTATCAGTAACAAAAAGCTATCTACCAAATAATGTAGATAGCTTTTTTAGTAAAATAAAAACAAATTTTAAATAATTTAATAAATAAAAAATATTATGATTACTGCAGCAGACATTAATAAATTAAGATTACAAACAGGTGCCGGAATGATGGATTGCAAAAAAGCTTTAGAAGCTAGCAATGGCGATTTTGAAGGTGCTATTGATTATTTACGCAAAAAAGGACAAAAAGTGGCAGCATTACGTAATGAACGTGAAGCTAAAGAAGGTGCAGTAATTGCTCTTACCTCTACTGATGGCAAAACTGGTATTGCCATTTGTTTAAATTGTGAAACAGATTTTGTAGCTAAAAATGAAAATTTTGTAAATTTTGCCACACAAATTGCAAATATTGCTTTAGCTAAAACGCCATCTACATTAGATGAATTATTAAATTGCCAATTAGAAGGATTAACTATTGCTGATAAAATTAGCGAACAAGTAGGCAGAATTGGTGAAAAAATTTCATTGAGTAAATACGAAAAAGTAGAAGGCGAAATGGTGGTGCCTTATATTCACATGGGTAACAAATTAGGTGTATTGGTGTCTATGAATAAAAACATTACCCAATCTACCGAAATCGGTAAAGATTTAGCTATGCAAATTGCAGCAATGAATCCAGTAGCAGTTGATAAAGATGGTGTATCTGAAGAAATGGTAAACCGTGAAATGGAAATTGCTCGTGAAAAGGCAATTGCTGAAGGTAAACCTGCAAATATTGTGGATAAAATTGCAACAGGTACGGTTGAAAAATTCTACAAAGAAAGCACCTTGTTAAATCAATTTTTTGTGAAAGATGGCAACAAAACTGTGGCTGATTATTTAAAAGGAATTGATAAAGATTTGAAAGTAAACATTTTTAAACGTGTTGCTTTAAATTAATTTATTAAAAAAGAGAATCTTAATTGATTCTCTTTTTTTTTGTATATATGTGAAATATTTTATTCAAATTAAAACTATCAAATAATGGCTTTACAATATAAAAGAATTTTATTAAAACTTAGCGGCGAAGCCTTAATGGGCGATAAAGAATATGGTATTGATAATACTATTGTAGCACAATATTGCAAAGAGATTAAACCTTTAGTAGATGCAGGTGTTCAAGTAGCTATTGTGATTGGTGGTGGCAATATTTATCGTGGGTTGAATGCGGCTGAAACTGGTATTGAACGTGTACAGGGTGATTACATGGGTATGTTGGCAACTGTGATAAATGGGATGGCTATTCAAAGTGGATTAGAGAAAGTTGGCGTAGAAACTCGATTACTTTCAGCAATTAAAATGGAACAAATTTGTGAGCCATTTATTCGCCGTAGAGCTATGAGGCATTTAGAAAAAAAGAGAGTGGTTATTTTTGGTGCTGGTACTGGCAATCCTTATTTTACTACAGATACTGCAGCTGCCTTACGTTCGGTTGAAATTAATGCCGATGTGGTATTAAAAGGTACAAGGGTAGATGGTATTTATACAGCCGATCCTGAAAAAGATAAAACGGCTACTAAGTATGATACTGTTAGCTTTGACGAAGCTATTAGTAAGAATTTAAAAGTGATGGATTTAACAGCTTTTACTTTATGTAAAGAAAATAAAATACCAATTATTGTTTTTGATATGAATAAATCGGGCAATTTATTAGAGGTGGTAAAAGGTGTAAAAATAGGTACATTGGTAAAATAGAAGTTTTTTAAAAAATAAGCATCTGAAAAAAATAGTAGCTTATTTATGTTGTTGAGCATTAAAAATTGAATGATGAAAAAAGGTTTATTTTTAGTTGTATGGATTATATCAATAATGGTTGTATTTGCACAGCAATCAGTGTCATTAAATAGTTCAACTAGCTCGGCTTCATTTGCAAAAATGAAATCAGGAATTAAAAAATATACTTATAAAATTATTGATAGCCAAAATACAACATTTGGCTATGAAATTTATGCTGACAAAAAAGTGATGATAAAGCAACTTACCATTCCTGGAAGACAAGGCAATGAAGGATTTAAAACAAAAAAACAAGCTGAATTTATAGCAAAAGTAGTAGTTGATAAAATTAAAAAGGGTATAATGCCGCCTACTATTACAAATGAAGAATTAATAAAAGTTGGTATTTGATAATGGAGTAATCTTTATTGAAATCATATTTGATTGTTAATAAGGAATTTATTACTACTCGTTTTATTTTTTAATAAATCATCAATTACATCGTTATTTTCGCACTATGAATTTCTTCCCAAAAAATTATTCAAGATTAATTACCAAAGAAGTAAAAGTTGGTGATTTAATTATCGGCAATGGTTCGGCAATAAAGGTGCAAACCATGACTACCACTGATTCTATGGACACTGCCGCCACAGTCGCTCAAACTATTCGTTGCATCAATGCAGGCGCAGAGCTGGTTCGCATCACCGCACCAAGTATTAATGAAGCCAATAATTTGCTGAATATTAAAAATGAATTGCGCAAACAAGGCTACACAACCCCTTTGGTTGCTGATATTCATTTCACTCCAAACGCCGCTGAAGTAGCTGCAAGAATTATTGAAAAGGTGAGAGTGAACCCAGGAAATTATGTGGACAAGAAAAAATTTGAACAAATTGAATACACCGATTCGGAATATGTAGAAGAGATTGAACGCATCACCGAACGCTTTACGCCGCTTGTAAAAATTTGCAAAGAGTATGGCACTGCGATGCGCATTGGCACTAATCATGGTTCGTTGAGCGATAGAATTATGAGCAGATATGGCGATACGCCAAACGGCATGGTAGAAAGTGCTTTGGAGTTTTTACGCATTTGTAGAAATGAATCGTATCACAACATTGTATTGTCGATGAAAAGCAGTAATCCGCAAGTGATGGTGCAGGCTTACAGAATGTTAGTGGATAAAATGATGACCGAATTTGGCGAATGTTATCCGCTTCATTTAGGTGTAACCGAAGCTGGCGATGGCGAAGATGGAAGAATAAAATCTGCCATCGGAATTGGCACTTTATTAGAAGATGGAATTGGCGATACGATTCGTGTTTCATTAACCGAAGACCCTGAATTTGAAGTGCCAGTTTGTAAAGACATTGTTTTAAAATATAACGGAATTGGGAATGCGGAATTGGGAATGCGGAATGAAAAAGAGAAGTCATTAGACATTCGTCATTCGTCATTAGTAAATCCAATTTCGCCGTTCGAATATTCAAGAAGAAAAAGCAACGAGCTTGCAAACATAGGCGGAAAGCATGTTCCGATAGTAGTTGCAGATTTTATGTTGCATGAAAATATTCATCATGAAGATTTGCAAAGCATTGGTTACACTTACAATTCGTTGAGTGATAAATGGACAATTGGTGATGCCGCAGCTGATTTTATTTACACTGCAAAAAAAATAATTCCGTTTGCATTGCCCGGCACTTTGAAAGTGATTTGTGATTATGAAAGTTGGAAATTGGTGGAGGATAAAACGAAATATTTTCCATTAATTTCGATTGACGAATTACGAATTACGAATGAAAAAAGTGAGTTAATAAATTTTATTTCAGTTAATACAAATTCAATTTCAGCAGAAAAGTTTGGCGAACTTTTAAAGTTCGCCAAACTTGAAAACAAGGCTGTGCTTTGTTTGTGGAGCGATAATGAACATGCGATGCCTTGCGTTCGTGATTTTATTTTTCAACTAATCGAAAATAAAATTGATGTCCCAATTATTTTATGCGTTGAAAGCAGCCACAGCACTGTAGATGAGCAGTTGATTCATTTCGCAAAAAACAGTGGTGCATTATTGTTAGATGGAATGGGCGATGGTATTTGGTTGATGAACGACCCATCGAAAATGCAAGATTTAAAAGTGAGCGGCAGAACTTATTTGCCTGTAAAAAACAATCATCAGTTTTTGAACAACACTTCGTTTTCGATTTTGCAAGCCACACGAACAAGGATTTCAAAAACAGAATACATCAGTTGCCCAAGTTGTGGCAGAACGCTTTTTGATTTGCAAGAAACTACTGCAAAAATAAGAGCAGTTACTAATCATTTAAAAGGTGTAAAAATTGCCATCATGGGTTGCATTGTAAACGGACCTGGTGAGATGGCAGATGCCGACTATGGCTATGTTGGCAGCGGTGCAGGTAAAATCACTTTATACAAAAGTAGGGATGTGATTAAGAAAAATATTCCTTCCGAAATTGCAGTAGATGAGTTGATTAATTTGATAAAAGAAAATGGCGATTGGGTGGAGAATTAATTTTGTAAAAAGAATTCATGAAACAAATAATTAATTTTATTCTAATAGGAATATTTTTTTTTGGGTGTGAAAGAAATTCTTCCAAAAATAAAAATATTCGAATAGATACAATCCGCATAAGTACTTCTAAAAAGGAACAATTTAAATCAAGAAATAATTCTATAAAAAATGATTCATTAGAACTAACTAATTTTTGGAATAAGGCTATAATGCCTATTACTACTGATGATTCAAGTTTTGTAGTCGCTCATGTTCGATTTCCTTTAGCAGGCGAATGGATGAAAATGATTAAAGCAAATTCAAACGTGAAAAATGAAGAACAAAAAATATTTTTCAAGGAGCATTATCATTTTCTTTTTAATAAAGAAGTTAGAAAAATTCTTTCCGCAAAACAATTTAAAGATGTTGATATAAGCAACGAAAATGGATACGTTTTTTACAGTGTATTTGTAGGAAAAAAAACTAATGGTTTTGAAAGTGGAATTATTTTAAAATTTGCAAAATCTGGAAGTGATTATTTTTTGATTAGTTTTCTCGGTACTGGCGGAAATTTTTACTAAAACAAAATATTGATTGAGTGGTAAAAAATATTTTATTCGTTAATAAACATGGTTTTGGATTTCAAAAAAGTTGAAATTTAAAATTACTTTTGCACCACAAATGGAAAAAATAATCATCCTCGATTTTGGTTCGCAATACACACAATTAATTGCTCGTAGAATTCGCGAACACAATGTTTACTGCGAAATTTTACCTTACAATTCTTCATTCGATTTATCGGCTGATGTAAAAGGTGTAATCCTTGGTGGAAGCCCATGTAGCGTTAATGATGCCGATGCGCCACAAATTAATTTTGATAAAATTTTAGGAAAAATACCAGTGCTAGGCATTTGTTATGGTGCACAATTAATGGCAAAAATGTTGGGCGGCGAAGTAGCAAAATCAGCATCTCGTGAATATGGCAGAGCTCATTTAAGAATTACTGATGAACAAATTCATTTGCACGAATTGAACAACAGCCAAGTGTGGATGAGCCATGCCGATTCAATTTTAAAATTGCCCGAAACCTTTGAAATTAAAGGCACTACCGACCATATTCCTGTTGCGTTTTTTCAAAATAAAAAAGGTGCATTTGCACAACCGGTGTGGGGTGTGCAGTTTCATCCCGAAGTAACACACAGCGAAAAAGGAGCAGCATTTATCGGTCAATTTTTGTTTGATGTTTGCGCTTGCAAAGGTGATTGGACGCCCGATGCTTACATCGAATCAACTGTTGATGCGTTGAAAAAACAAATCGGAAATGATGAAGTAATTTTGGCATTAAGTGGTGGTGTAGATTCAACAGTGGCGGCAGTTTTGCTGCACAAAGCGGTGGGAAAAAATTTGCATTGTGTGTTTGTTGATAATGGATTATTGCGCAAAGGCGAATATGAACAAGTGCTGAAAACCTATGCCAGCATGGGTTTGAATATTGTTGGTGTAGATGCATCAAAAGATTTTTATGCAAAATTAAATGGCGAAAGCGACCCCGAAAGAAAACGAAAAGCCATTGGCGGAACTTTTATAGATGTATTTGAACGTGAAGCAAAGCGATTAACCAACGCAAAATGGTTGGCACAAGGCACTATTTATCCTGATGTGATTGAAAGTGTAAGTGTGCATGGTGGGCCATCGCAAACAATTAAATCGCATCATAATGTGGGTGGTTTGCCAGAAAAATTAAACTTGAAAATTGTTGAGCCGTTAAGAATGTTGTTTAAAGATGAAGTGCGCCGAGTGGGTCGTTCATTGCAAATTGATGAAAACATTTTAGGTCGTCATCCATTTCCTGGGCCAGGTTTGGCGATTAGAATCATTGGAGAAATTACCGAAGAAAAAATAAAAATGTTGCAAGATGCTGATGCCATTTATATCGAAATTTTGAAAGAAAAAAATTGGTACAATAAAATTTGGCAAGCTGGTGCAATCTTAACAAGCGTTCAAACCGTAGGTGTGATGGGCGATGAGCGTACTTATGAATTTGTTTTAGCTCTTCGTGCCGTTACCAGTGTGGATGGTATGACGGCTGATTGGGTGCATTTGCCTTACGAAATTTTAGCAGAAATCAGCAATGCAATTATCAATCGTGTAAAAGGAATTAATCGTGTGGTGTACGACATCAGCAGCAAACCACCTGCTACGATTGAATGGGAATAGAGAACTAGTTACTTGTTTTAAGTTGTTAGTTTTTGCAAATACAAAATCAAAAATAATTGAAAAAGGTTTACATTTTATGGGCTGTTGTTTTTTGTGTGATAGCTTTTTCGGCTTGTCATACAGGAAGCATTGTTGTTTCAAAAAAAAAGCATAAAAAAGGCAAACACGAACCTTGGGGTTTGAATACAGAAGTAATAGCAAAGCCTGCTGATACGATTGAATATGCACCAAAGCATGTCAAAGAAATTTTATCGCATCAAGATTCATTTAAAACTAGAACCATTTATAAGGTTGCCTTAATTCTACCTTTTCAATTAGATTCGTTTTATAAAGACAAAAAAACGATTGAATACAATAATATTCCGAAGGGCGTTTATCCTGCTTTAGATTTTTATGAAGGTTGTTTAATTGCTATTGATTCGTTGAAAAACACGAAATTGAATATGGAATTAACGGTGTTGGATTATAGCTCAACGCATCAAGATTTTCAGAAATTAGCTACTGAAAAAAAATTAGAATCGATGGATTTATTGATAGGTACATTAAACAGCAATGATGCTAAAATAGTGGCTGGTTATGCATCTCAACATAAAGTGAATTTTGTATCGCCAATTGCTAATTCGTTTTCGCCCGAGTATAATCCATATTATATTTCGTTAAATCCTACGGCTACTAATCAACAAGTAAAATTGTTGGATATGGTAGAAGAAAAATATGGTCAGAATATAAATACTTTAATTGTAAGGCAAGATAATGTGGCTGAAAGCAATGTAGCAAGTACAAGTATAGCAAGCATTTTGAATAAATTTTCAACTATACATCCTGTTGAATTAGTGTTGCCCAATCGTACTTCTACCGATTCAATAAAATTCGAATTAGATTCTATAAGACGCAATGTGGTTTTTGTAGCATCAAATGATGTGGTGTTTATAAATGCTGTTTTAAGAAAATTAAATTTGTTTTCAAATTCATACCCAATAACTGTTTTAGGATTGCCATCTTGGAGTAATCATGAAAATTTAAAAACTATGATTGGTAAAAAACTAGAAGTATTTATCACCAATTCGTATTGGGTGAATAGAACTAATCAGGAACAAATAAAATTTAATAGAAACTTTACCGACAAATATCATATTAAACCAAGTGAGTTGGCTATACGTGGCTATAATACCATGCTGTTATGTAGTGCTGGATTAATAAAATATGGGGTTAGATTTAACTATTTTATGGGTAATGAAATCTACAAAGCAACGTATGGAAATATTTTACTAAAACCTGTGATTGCAAAAGAAAAAAAACGGGAATGGAACTATATTAAATATTATAATAATCAGCAGATTAATATTTATAGTATCACACCAAATGGTATAAACAAATTGTAGAAAATAGAAAAATCTATTTTACGCCTTGTTTCATTCTGTAATCTGTTTTTACATACCCTTTCGAAATATCATTTAAGCGGTTGCCTAATAATTTTCTTTTTAATGGTTTTAAATGGTCGGTAAAAAGTATGCCTTCAATATGGTCGTATTCATGTTGAATAACACGGGCATTAAGCCCTGTGTAGGTTTCTTTATGAGCTTTAAAATGTTCATCCAAAAATTCAATTTCAATTTCGGATGGACGAAATACATCTTCACGAATATTTGGAATGCTTAAACAACCTTCGTTGTAAGGAAATTCTTCGCCACCTTTTCGGGTAATTTTTGCATTGATAAAAACTTGTTTCATTGGGTTGTTGTACAAATCGTTATCATCATCATCGGGATCGGCATTATTAATAATTTGTTCGCTATCCATCACAAACAAACGGATGGCTTTACCAATTTGCGGTGCTGCCAAACCTACGCCATTAGCATTATACATAGTTTGCCACATATTTGCTATTAATTCATCTAAACCTTCATAATGGGCTGTAATATCTTCGGCTACTTTTTTTAAAACTGGGCTACCATAAGCCACAATGGGTAATATCATAACTTAAAATTCTTATTTTTTTGTTGCTAAATAATGTTGCAAAATTATAGTGGCGCTTATTTGGTCAATCAATCCTTTGTCTTGCCGTTGCGATTTTTTTACGCCACTCATCACCATACTTTGCGATGCCATTTTTGATGTAAATCTTTCATCTACTAAATCTATTGAATAATCTGGAAAAACTAGGTTCATTTTTTTTACAAAATCTTCTACTGGTTTAGTGCCATGAGTATCACGGTTTAATAAATCTTTTGGATAGCCTACTACCAGTTTTTCAACTTTTTCTTTAGCAAAATATTGTTTTAAAAAATCGAAAATAGTTTTTGATTCAACAGTGGTTAATGCTGTTGCTATTATCTGAAATTCATCTGTAACAGCAATGCCGCAGCGTTTCATCCCATAATCTATTGCTAGTATTCTTGCCATAATTTGATGGTGCAAGATTACGGATAAATATTGATGTGTGGAAATTGTAACGAATGAATAGCAAAGCTAAATGTTAAACCATCTGCAACTTTTCGAATCAAATAGTTGTCCATACAATTAGTTTGCAAATTATATTAAACCACTAATTCAGTTGCAAATAAGTGCGGTATGTTTTATTTGCTAAAACAACTGCACTTTTTTTTTAAAAAACAAACTGCAACAACGGCATAAAAACTTAATCTAAAAAACGTTCGATACTTAAAAATTAATCATAACTAACAATTAAATGAATAATTCAATGGGTTTTAAAAAATAAATTTGCAATTGTACCTCAACTTAGATTAGATTTACAAAACCAAAAATATGGATACGATTTTTTAAGAATAAAGTTGGTAAAGTTATGTTACAACAATATATTGTTACGAAGTATCGGAACAAGCCGTCATCAAAGCCAACACTTAAAAGCTATGCTCCATCTCCGAAATTTCGGAGCGAAACTTCGGAGAGCGACTACAAATACAGTTTTACTTTTACAATGCACATTAGTAAAGCATTTTAAAAACTAAATTAATTAAAATGCAAAAAAAATTGGTATTGATTGTATTATTAGGGCTTTCTCAATTTGTTGAAGCTCAAACTTATCATGCTATAAGTTTTGATTATTCTAGCAAGATTGATTATTATGATTTATCATCTATTACAACTGATACAAACAGTAATACTTACATCTCTGGTTTTTTTAATGGAGTATTTTCGTTAGGTGGAATTAGTATTTACAGCGGCAATTCTAGTACATTAAATCATACTATGTATTTGGCAAAACTAAATAATCAAAGTAAAGTAATTTGGTTAAAAAAAATAACCGAGTTTGAATTTATGTCGGGGTATTCTCCAAGAAATAGAATTCAATGCGATAAAAAAAATAATTTGCTATTAGAGTTTGATTTTACAGACAGTATTATTGTGTTTAATAAGTCCTATTATAGTCTTGGAAGTTCTGATGGGATATTATTTAAGTTAGATTCTTCAGGAAATTATATTTGGCATACTACCATTCGTGGTTCTTATGGTGATGGCTTTAATGCAGGAAGAATAGGGATTGACTCAAACAATAATATCATTGTCTCTGGAGGATTCGGTGGGTATAGTGGAAGCCCTCCACCAATTGCATTTGCAAATTTTGGAGGCATAACTCTTACTACACAAGGAGCAGATGGATTTATTGCAAAATACAATGAGAATGGGAATATTTTGTGGGTTCGAAGGGGTGGGTCATCTAATCTAGATGATGGCTACAATGGATCATTAATTGATGTAGAATCTAATATTTATTCTTTGATGCAATTATCCCCAAGTTCATTAATATATTTTGATTCAATTAATTCATACTTATATCCTCAAAATGCTTCGTCTGTAGCTACTTTAGTAAAATATTCAAAACAAGGTCAGTATTTATGGGCTAGATCACTTTTAGGTATTACTTTTCCTAATATAGTCTATAATTATAATTTTTCCATACTAAAAAACCAAAATATTATAGTAGCCGGTAGTTACAATAGTTTTAATTCCATTCAAATAGAAGGATATTCAACCTTCCCACCAAATATTACAGGCACAGGAGGCACAAATGAATATCTTAGTTTTTTAGTATGCTATGATTCATTAGGCAATGTATTATGGGCTAAAAATCCGCATAAATTATTGGGTGGTACCGAACACCCTATTGGAGTGGTGAGTAGTAAAACTAATTCTGATTTTTTCTTTGTTTCTTATTTTGATAATGCTGCTATTATTTCGGGTAATGATACTGTTTATGGTACAGGTTATCAAAATGTATTAATTGAATGTATGGATAGCATAGGCAATAAAAAATGGCATAAAATAATTAAAAGTTTTCCAGGTGCTAATGCCTGTGATATGGCTATCAATGATAATAATGAAATTATTATAGTAGGTAATACATCAAGCAGTACACTGCAATGCGACGCTAAAAAAGTAAACATAAGCAGCACACCAGCTATGTATATTTTAAAGCTAGCCCCAGGCGATGTAAATTGGAATGATACTTTAAATGGTTTTGAAGATGTGGTGGCAAATAAAGATCAGTTAGTGGTATATCCGAATCCTACCAATGAATGGTTAACGATTAATGATAAATGGTTAACAATAAATACAATTGAAATAACGGATATGCTGGGTCGTGTAATGGTAAGCTTGTCGAACCATATCAATCAACAAATCAAAAACTCATCAACTCAACCACTTCAAATAGATGTTTCAACTTTACCAAACGGAATTTATTTTATTAAAACCATCGATGTAAAAGGTAATCAACTAAATGCAAAATTTGTAAAAGAGTAAATGCTCCTTTAGTTATTGATAGCAAAACTATGGCTATGCATGCTATAATAATTCCAGCTATTTGCAGTTGGGTAAGTTTTTCTTTATACAACACAATGCCCGAAATAGCTGAAGCAATTACAATAGATACATTGTTTACAGGAAAAACTATAGTGCTTTGCATACCGCTATCAGCCAATGCTTTTACCAAATAATACATGCTAAAATAATTGGGTATGCCAAGGCAAATACCAGCTATTATATTTTTTAATTCTATTTTTTGTTTTTTTAAAATTACTTGCGATAACAAAATTACCAACCCTA
Source organism: Bacteroidota bacterium (assembly GCA_046051225.1). Classification (GTDB taxonomy): domain Bacteria; phylum Bacteroidota; class Bacteroidia; order Chitinophagales; family CAIODY01; genus CAIODY01. The sequence continues at coordinate 20,590 of JBJOOR010000019.1, forward strand.
AAATAGCCGCAATTTGAAATATCCAGATTACAAATTTGGGTTTATCAGCATCTACTAATCCTGTGCTTTGCACCACATAATTTACCAAGCTATCATTAAACCCACTACCCAAAAACAATACAATAGGCAACAAAAAAAACAGATTAGATACATTTTTTTTATCCGAGTTGTTTCTTTTAAAAGTTACTAAAACCACAGCAATTAAAGCCATTAGAATAGATACAATTTTTAATACCGTAACGCCTTCGCCCATAAACATAAAAGCAATAGAAACAGGGATGATTAGCGATAATTTATTAGCTACTGAAACCACTGTAAGCCCTAGCTTTTGTGCTGTCCAACCCATTAAATTAAATAACACAATAAATGAAAAGCCTAATAAAATAGTACTGATAAACCATTGCTGCTTAAATGCTTCAACATGAAGTGGGGTATAATAATTCTCGATTACGCCACCAGTAATTGTACAAACCCAATAATTAACAACGATTGCTTGAAAGGTATTAATCTTAAATTTTGAAAATGCTTTAAGAATAATATTTAATAAAGTAGAAGTAATAACCGACAGCACTAAAAAAATCATATTTCGTTTTTTGTTGAAGCCACAAATGTAATATTGTTTAGGAAAAATAAACGAAGGGGTTGGTTTAGATTAGTAAAATTCATCACTCATTTTTTCTTTACTTTGCAGCTCAAAATTATTTATTTGTACATGACGCCTGAAAGATTAGAAAAAATAACTCGTGTAGCCATGAATCGCCGTTTCGATATTACTGTTATTTTAGAAAACGTACACGATCCTCATAATATATCGGCAGTGCTTAGAACTGCTGATGCCGTTGGCATTGCAGAAGTATATGTAATTGATGATGTAAAATACTCGAAGCGAATAGGTAAAAAAAGTAGTAGCTCGGCTAATAAATGGGTAGATGTTCATTCGTTTAAAACGATTGATGAATGCCTTGCTATTGTAAAACCTAAATACAATAAAATACTTTGCACACACTTAAATGCCGAAGCTGTTGAATTATATAACAACGATTTTTCTACAGGTTCAATTGCTTTAGTTTTTGGCAATGAACACGATGGTGTAAGTGCCGAACTTTTATCAAAATGCGATGGCAATATTTTTATTCCGCAAATAGGAATGATAAGCAGTTTGAATATATCGGTGGCTTGCGCTGTTACTCTTTATGAATTATTTCGCCAACGAAAAACGAATGATGAAACTTATATGGTACTGCAAAAAAAAGCTTTACTAAATCAGTGGTTAACCGAACAACAATAAGTTGTTGCTAATCTGCAATTCCAATATTACTAAAAATTGCATGCTTAAAATTGAAGCATTTTCCCAACAATAAAAATTATTTAATTGCTAAAATTTGTTTGTATTTTAATTCATCATGCAATACCGAAATGGCTTGCTGTAGCTCAATATCTGTTTTAAACGAATTTTCAGTTTGCCCTTTTTGTTGGTAATAAAATCCAACAATCATTTTATTTAATTCATCTGTTAATTCGGTTTTATGTTTTTGCAAATCGGCAGCTTGGCTTTGCTTTAATTTCTTTTCTAAATCAGTAATTTCAGTTGATGTAATGCTTTGATAATTTTCTTTTTCTAAACTTTTTTTCAAAGCATCTAATTTTTTTTCGGTAGCGGTAATATAGCTGTAATGCTTATTAGATAAATATTGTACAAAATCATTAAAATCATTTTCACTAATACTAAAGTCTTTTGCATTAGTGATTGAAGAATGTTGTTTGAAATATTTTACTGCAAATCCAAAAAATAAATTTTGTTGTTTTAATGCTTTTGCAACTAATGAAATTTCTTTTTCATCTGTTTTAATATCTGGTTCAACGCCACCACCATCAAATACTTTTCTACCATTTTTTGTAGTAAAAGTTTTCTTTAATGAATCGGCATATTTAACCACCGAACCATCTTCATTTCTATGCGAATAATCTAAAGCCTGAATGCATCTACCCGATGGAATATAATATTTTGAAATAGTAACTTTAAATTGATTGCCATAACTTATTGGCTTTGTAACCTGCACCAATCCTTTGCCATAGGTTTTTTGCCCAATAATAATTCCTCTATCCAAATCTTGCAAACTGCCCGATACTATTTCGGAAGCTGATGCTGAATTATGATTGGTTAAAACGGCTACATGAATTTGTGCATCTTTCACATCATTCAATGTATTGTAAGTGTGTTGTGCTTCGGCTAATCTTCCTTTGGTATTCACTATTAAAGTGTTTTTAGCAACAAACAGATTTACAATATTTATAGCTTCTATCAGCAATCCACCGCCATTGCCTCTTAAATCAAGCACTACATTTTTTAATCCTTTTTTCGAATGCAGTTTTAATGAATCCAATGCATCATTTATTTCTTTCGAACCATGTTCCATAAAACTTGTAAATTTTATATAGCCTGTTTCATCATCTACCAAACCATAATAAGGCACCCATTTGGTTTCTTCATCTTCACGAATAATATTTTTTGATACCATTAAATTTGTAGAAGCCTGCAAAACCTTTATTTCAGCGGCTGTGCCTGGCGAACCTACTAACGATTTGGTAACTTCTGCTACACTTTTACCTGCCACATTTTCGCCGCCAACTGATACAATAATATCGCCATTTCTTAATCCTGATTTATAAGCTGGCGAATTAAAATTTACCATTTCTAATGCTATGCTATCATTCCATTTGCATAACGAAACACCAATACTACCATGCTTATCAGAGTTATTTAATCTATAATCTGTAATATCATTTTCGGCTAATAAAACAGTGTATGGATCAAGCGATTTGCACATTCCATCAATACTTTTTTTAACTAATTTAGTAGGCGATATTTCATCAACATAATAAGTATTTACTTCTTTAATTACCGAAGCATAGATGTCTAAATTTTTTGCATGTTTAAAATACAATGAGCCCGAAGTAGCCGCCAATCCTGTACATGCAACTACAATTAACAAGATGATTGCTTTCTTTTTATCCGAAAATATATTTTGTATCCAATTCATTTTTATAAATTATTGTAATGCTACAAATCTAAAAATTAACTCTTAAATGGTTTATTTATTTTATGCTTATTAAGGTACAGGGTCGTAACCATGCGAACCCCAAGGATGGCATTTACCAATTCTTTTTATCATTAACCAGCCACCTTTTAATGCGCCATGTTTTTGTAAAGCTTCGCTACCATAATGCGAACACGTGGGTGTAAACCTGCATGAATTACCGATAAACGGCGATAATGTGATTTGATAAATTTTTATCAAAGCCAACAATATCCATTCAATAGGTTTAAAAATTATTTTAATCATCGATGTAAAGTTAATTCAGAATCAATTCAACTGATTTTATTTTTTGTAATGAAAATAAAAATCTTCATCCGAAATAAATTTCATTATTTTGATGACAAATAAAACAGCAATTAATCATCATGAATTTATCATTACAAAATAAAAATGCTATTGTATGTGGTAGCACACAAGGTATAGGAAAAGCCATAGCCATCGAATTGGCATTGCTTGGCGCTAATGTAACTTTGTTGGCAAGAAATGAATCATCGCTTGCAGAAAGCGTAAAAGATTTAGATGTTTCAAAAAATCAACATCATAATATTTTGGTAGCCGATTTTTCGAAACCTGAAGAATTGAAAAATATTATAGCCAAACATTGCACTACACACACTTATCATATTTTAGTAAATAACAGTGGAGGCCCTACCAGTGGTGCTATTACAGACGAAGCAACAGATAAATTTTTGCAAATTTTTAATCAACATTTAATTTGCAATCAAATAATGGCGCAAGCTGTTTTGGGCGGCATGAAAGCCGAAAAATACGGTAGAATTATTAATGTAATTTCTACATCTGTAAAACAACCTTTAAAAAATTTAGGAGTGAGTAATACTATCCGTGGTGCTGTGGCAAGTTGGGCAAAAACATGGAGCTTTGAAGTGGCCAAATTTGGCATTACTGTAAATAATGTATTGCCAGGTGCTACTGCTACCAATAGATTGAAGACTTTGATTGAAAATAAATCAAGCAAAACAAATGTTGAAATTACCGAAGTTGAAAACGAAATGATAAATGAAATACCAGCTGGCAGATTTGGCGACCCAAGCGAAATAGCAGCATTGGCAGCATTTTTAGCTTCGCCTGCGGCTGGCTATATCAACGGATGTAGCATACCTGTGGATGGTGGTAGAACGGCAGCTATTTAAACCAAATTAAAATAATTTGATACTTTTTTTAGATAACTACGATTCGTTTACCTACATTTTAGTTGATTATTTTAAGCAGCTAGGTCTAGATATTATAATTAAACGAAATGATGAAATAACGATTGAGGAAATTAAATTGCTTAGTATTCAAGCTATAGTGCTAGGGCCTGGTCCAAATGCACCAAAAGATAGTGGCGTTATGATGGATATAATAAAAGAATTTTATTTAGATTTACCAATATTAGGTATTTGTTTAGGGCATCAAGCCATTGGCGAATTTTTTAATTCAAAATTGATAATAGCAAATGAGCCAATGCATGGCAAAACATCTTTAATCAAACATTTTAATCATACTATATTTAAAGATATTCCTACCCAATTAAATGTAATGCGTTATCATTCATTAATTTTAGAAAACATTAATACAAATGAACTAGAAATAATTGCACAAACCAACAACAATGAAATAATGGCAATAGCCCATAAAAGCCTACCCATTATAGGTTTTCAGTTTCATCCCGAATCTATATTAACAGAATATGGATTACTATTATTGAGCAATTGGAATACTATGATGATTGAAAAATATAAATAGATATTATCTGCTATTAGCTTAATTTTATTCTATTAAAACATTCTCGTTTGTGCCTTATTTTAATGATATACAGCGATTACACCTTTGAAATACGCTTTTTATCGTAGTTTATGATAGTTGGTTATTTGTTTGTTTTGCATCATACAAATTTTATTATTCCAATTCAAAACAAATTATCATGAAACTTAAACATTTCTTAATCGCTGCAACAATGTTCGTAGGAACAAAGTCTTTTGCGCAAGTTGGTATAGGCACCACATCGCCCGTATCTACGTTAGATGTAAGAGGTTCGGCCTCTTTCAACACCCGAACCGTAACAACTACGGCTACTTTAACAAGTACAGACCATACAGTAGTGTTTACAGGTACTGTAGCTACTACTATCACTTTACCATCGGCTGCGGCATGTGCTGGTAGAGAAATTTGGGTAAAAAATGCAAGCACCACATCGCCTACACCTTTAGTAACCATTGCTACTGCATATTCGCAAACTATTGATGGTAATTCGGGTTGGACGATTCCAGGTGCATACGAAACAGTTTTGTTTATGAGTAATGGTACTAACTGGATTGTGAAACAACAAATAACTCCAGCTAATGGTAGTTCGGATTGGAAACAAAATGGTAATACACAAACTGCTGTAAAAACATTAGGTACTGTAACTGCTTATGACCTACCAATTATTACTAATAATACTGAAAGAATGCGAATAACATCGGGTGGTAATGTGGGTATAGGCACTACATCGCCAACCTATCCATTAGAAATTTATGCTGCATCAAACCCCTTAAAAATAAGTGGTTTGCAAGGTGGTGCTTCGGGCGATAGTGTTATCACTATTAATAGTAGTGGTGTAATCAGAAAAAGAAATGCTTCGGCATTTGGTAATTCAACTACTTCAAACTCGATGAGTTTATCGGGCAATACTTTAACATCAACTGTAAATGGAACAGCAGCTACAGCAAGTGCTGTGGGCAGTGTAAGTAATACATCATCTACAAATAGTTTAAGCACCACCGTAAATGGTGTTTCGAGTAGTGCTGTAAATATTATCAACTCAAATGCTACTTCGTTAAGTGGTACTAATTTAACAACAACAGTAAACGGTGTGGCTGCTACAGCTTTAAATTTAGCACCTGCTATTACTGCGGCTACTTCGCATACTTTAACTTCGGCTACCAATACTTTAACATCAACTGTTAATGGTGTTGTAGCTACGGCTAATGCAGTTAATACTGTTGCTAATACATCATCAGCTAATAATTTAACTACTACTATTAATGGTGTTGCTGGTTCATCTGTACCAATGGTTAACTCAAATGCTTTAAGCGTTTCGGGTAATAAATTAACGAGTAATATTAATGGCGTTTCGGATACAACTATCGCTGTTACTAGCGTTGCTAATACATCATCTACAAATAGTTTAAGCACCACCGTAAATGGTGTTTCGAGTAGTGCTGTAAATATTATCAACTCAAATGCTACTTCGTTAAGTGGTACTAATTTAACAACAACAGTAAACGGTGTGGCTGCTACAGCTTTAAATTTAGCACCTGCTATTACTGCGGCTACTTCGCATACTTTAACTTCGGCTACCAATACTTTAACATCAACTGTTAATGGTGTTGTAGCTACGGCTAATGCAGTTAATACTGTTGCTAATACATCATCAGCTAATAATTTAACTACTACTATTAATGGTGTAGCTGGTTCATCTGTACCAATGGTTAACTCAAATGCTTTAAGCGTTTCGGGTAATAAATTAACGAGTAATATTAATGGCGTTTCGGATACAACTATCGCTGTTACTAGCGTTGCTAATACATCATCAACAAATAGTTTAAGCACAACGGTAAATGGTGTGGCTGGTACGGCTGTAAATATTATCAACTCGAATGCTACTTCGTTAAGTGGTACTAATTTAACAACAACAGTAAACGGTGTGGCTGCTACGGCTTTAAATTTAGCACCTGCTATTACTGCGGCTACTTCGCATACTTTAACTTCGGCTACCAATACTTTAACATCAACTGTTAATGGCGTTGTAGCTACGGCCAATGCAGTTAATACTGTTGCTAATACATCATCAGCTAATAATTTAACTACTACTATTAATGGTGTAGCTGGTTCATCTGTACCAATGGTTAACTCAAATGCTTTAAGCGTTTCGGGTAATAAATTAACGAGTAATATTAATGGCGTTTCGGATACAACTATCGCTGTTACTAGCGTTGCTAATACATCATCAACAAATAGTTTAAGCACAACGGTAAATGGTGTGGCTGGTACGGCTGTAAATATTATCAACTCGAATGCTACTTCGTTAAGTGGTACTAATTTAACAACAACAGTAAACGGTGTGGCTGCTACGGCTTTAAATTTAGCACCTGCTATTACTGCGGCTACTTCGCATACTTTAACTTCGGCTACCAATACTTTAACATCAACTGTTAATGGCGTTGTAGCTACGGCCAATGCAGTTAATACTGTTGCTAATACATCATCAGCTAATAATTTAACTACTACTATTAATGGTGTAGCTGGTTCATCTGTACCAATGGTTAACTCAAATGCTTTAAGCGTTTCAGGTAATAAATTAACGAGTAATATTAATGGTGTTTCGGATACAACTATCGCTGTTACTAGCGTTGCTAATACATCATCAGCTAATACTTTAGCTACTTCTGTAAATGGTGTAGCTGGTACTGGTGTAAATATTATTAACTCGAATGCTTTAACAGCTGCAAGTAGTGCATTAACATCTACTGTAAATGGTATTGCTTCTACTCTAACACCTTCGGCTGGTACAATTGGGGCATCAACTTATTTAGGATTTGATGCATCGGGTAATTTAGTAAAAGGTGCAGCTCCAACAGCGTCAACTACTAACACACTTGCTTTAGCTACCAATACTTTAACTTCAACTGTTAATGGTGTGGCTGCAACAGCAAGCGCAGTAGGTAGTGTAAGCAATACATCATCAACAAATAGTTTAAGCACAACGGTAAATGGTGTGGCTGGTACGGCTGTAAATATTATCAACTCAAATGCTACTTCGTTAAGTGGTACTAATTTAACAACAACAGTAAACGGCGTAGCAGCAACAGCTTTAGATTTATCGCCAGCAATTACTTCAAAAGCTTGGAGTTTAACAGGTAATAGCGGTACATCTTATTCAACTAATTTTTTAGGAACATCAGATAATAAAAGTTTACGTTTTAGAACAAACAATTTAGCACGAATGATAATTGACTCAACAGGTAATGTGGGTATCGGAACAATCACTCCAGGTACTTCGTTGGATGTAAAAGGAACTATGCGATTAAGCGGTGCTACATCTGGCTATGTGGGCTTTGCGCCTGCGGCAGCGGCTGGTGCTACAACATATACATTGCCAAGTGCTGATGGTTCAAGCGGACAACAATTAACTACTAATGGTGCTGGTGTTTTAACATGGACAAATCAAACAGGTGCAACTTCTGTTTCTAATACTTCATCTGCCAATACAATTTCTACTACAGTAAATGGAACAACAGGTTCAACAGTAAACATCATTAATACTAATGCTTTAAACTCTTCCACCAACACTTTAACATCTACTGTAAATGGTGTAGCTGCAACTGGTGTAAATATTATTAATACCAACGCACTAACAGCAGCAAGCAGCGCTTTAACATCTACTGTAAATGGTGTAGCTTCTGTTTTAACACCATCGGCTGGCACAATTGGTACTTCTACTTATTTAGGATTTGATGCTTCGGGTAATTTAGTAAAAGGTGCTACGCCTACTACTACACATACTTTAAGTTCGGCTACTAATACCATTACTTCGGTAGTAAATGGTGTTTCGGTAACTGCACCTGCGGTTAATTCAAACGCTTTAACGGCTGCAAGTAGTGCATTAACATCTACTGTAAATGGTATAGCTTCTACCTTAACGCCATCGGCTGGTACAGTGGCAGCTTCAAGTTATTTAGGATTTGATGCATCGGGTAATTTAGTAAAAGGTTCGGCTTCATCAACAGCATGGAATTTAACTGGTAATGCTGGAACAACAGCAGGAACAAACTTTGTTGGAACTACTGATGCCGTTGATTTTGTAACCAAAACAAATAATACCGAAAAAATGAGAATTACTTCGGCTGGTAAAATTGGAATTGGTGGTGTAACTGCACCAACTTATGATGTATCATTAATTGGTACTGCTGCTAAAACAATTGCTATGGAACGTAATACTACTGCGGCTACTGCTGGTAATGCTTTAACAGTTCAATCGGGTGGTGCTATTAGCGGCACAGCCAACTTAGCTGGTGGCGATTTAAATTTATCATCTGGTATTTCAACTGGTACTGGCTCATCAAATATTTATTTTAAAACTGCAGCGGCTGGTTCATCGGGAACAACTGATAATACACCTGCCACACAAATGACTATTTTAGGAAATGGTAATGTAGGTATTGGTACTACTACACCTGCTGCCGATTTGGATGTAAAAGGAACTATCAATATTTCGGGTTCTACATCGGGTTATGTGGGCTTAACAGTGCCTGCGGCTGCTGGTTCTACTACTTATACTTTGCCAAGTGCTGCACCTGCTGCCAATGGTTATGTTTTGGCTTCAACAACTGGCGGAACAATGAGTTGGACAAACCCTGCTACGATGGTAGGCGGTGTGCAAATGAAATATAAAACTGCCGATCAAAATTCGAGCACTACTACTTTGGCAGATGATAATGATTTACAATTTACAATAGCAGCTAATGAAATATGGCAAGTAGAATGGTATTTATTTACAACCGGAAGTGCAGCTGGAATAAAAGTAGCTGTAACAGAGCCAACATCTTGCACTATGAAAATTGGTGTACATGCAGATAATGAAAATAGTAATGACGATTTTGAAGAAATAACAACAACAGCAACAGCTACTACTACTGCATTTGAAATAGTTGATAATGGGTCGGTATTGCATATTATGGGATTAGTAAAAAACAGTACCAATGCAGGTACTATCAAACTACAATTTGCTCGTTATAATTCATCAGGTACTATAACTGTTCAATCGCTTTCGTACTGCAAAGCAACAAGAGTATTATAAAAAATAGTTTTGAATTTGTATAATTTGTAAAACAAAAAGCGACCATTTCAAAGTTTTGAGATGGTCGCTTTTTGCTATACTTAAATAATGCCTACATTTTAAAATAAGCACATTCCGAACGTTCGGAACATCAGCGCTTATTGCCTTGGCTTCAGACTTGCCAGCAGGGTTCTAATTATTATAGCATGCATAGCCATAGTTTTGCTATCAATAACTAAAGGAGCATTTACTCTTTTACAAATTTTGCATTTAGTTGATTACCTTTTACATCGATGGTTTTAATAAAATAAATTCCGTTTGGTAAAATTGAAACATCTATTTGAAGTTGTTGAGTAAATGAGTTTTTGATTTGTTGATTGATATGGTTCGACAAGCTCACCATTACACGACCTAACACATCGGTTATTTCAATTGTATTTATTGTTAACCAATTATCATTAATCGTTAACCATTCATTCGCAGGGTTTGGATATACTATTAATTTATTTTTCTCAACTTCTTCAATTCCTACTTCATCTAAATCTATCAAACTTACATCGTCAATAAAGTAATATGCTGCCTTTGGTAATGATGAATTAACTGTTTGTACCAATTGAGTTTGGGTTTGTGCATCTGTTTTAAAATTACCAATACTTACAAATTGTTCGCCACCTACTGCAATAAAAGTATCCATTAATAAAACCCAATGTTGAGTATCGGTAACCATAGTATTTATTTGTACTTGTGGTGTATACTTTTGTATGGGTAAATAGTTTACGGAAAAAGGCAAAGCTGTATCGGTAAATAATGCACTAAAACTATTTATACCGACTAATTTACCAGCATCATTAGCATAAATAGTATCGTATAGTTGAACATACATACTAAATTGATAATGATGGTTTGCTATTAATGGTTTTATTAATTTTCCTTGTGGCATTTCTCTCATGCTATCACCAAAATAAAATACACCACCAACACAAACAGAATCAGAATGAGGGTAGATATATTTAGTATATGCGTTTGATGGATAATTAAGTGCGTTATACCAATAAGCATCAGGTGTACCACTAACAGAATACCAATCTTTTATTCCACATTCATTTGGCTGCAACAAAGGGTCGTCAAATCCTAATCCCGAAAATTGAATATTACAGCCACCGCCAACTTTTTTTTCAAAACTAGGGTTACTAATTAAATTTTGAGAATCTGCATTTGCAGAAAATATAATTAATAGTACAAATACAACAGAATACTTTTTCATTATGTAGCTAATTTTAAAAGGCTATTAAAACTACTTGTAGTTTTAATAGCCTTTATTTTCTTATTTGTGAATAATAGTAATTTTACCTTTACTCACTAACTCATTAGTATTATTAAAGATAGAATATAGATATAGCCCATTGTTCCATTCTTCAACATCAAATCTCATTTTATTACTAATTAATTTTGATGTTTGAATAGTTCCTAAATAATTATAAAAAATAATTTTATATCCAACTTCATTATCTGTAAATTGTAAATCTAAATATTTATCAGCAGGATTAGGATATAAAAATATACTGCTATTATTTGTGATAGCTTTTTTTACATTCAGTCTTTCCTCATTTATTTTTGCTATCAATTCATCATATTCATTATCAGTATTAGCAGTTCGCATATTGCCAAAGCAAGTATAATTATCATTCCATGTAGCAGTTGAATCGAGCAATGATACTAAACTACGAGCATTACTTACGGCTGCACCATAGGTATAAATACATTGCGCTGCTATATCTTTTGCTGTTTGCAATTCAGATTCATTCAAGCTATCATTTTTTAAATAGCTAATGTAAAGCTGATTAATAGATTGATAATATTGAATAGATTGTAGGGTTGAATTAATATCAGAAATATAACTTAATGCATTATTTAAATGATACAATTTTATGGCTTCATTTACACTATCAGCATACTCCGTATTTGTTGTATCTACTATTACTAACGTACTATCATACGCCAAAGATATTTCCTGTTCAGCATTGTAAAATTTACCTATGGTTTGATATTGTTCCATATCTATGAAATGAGCTAAGATCATTCCTTTACAAACTTTCCATTCATTGTATTGCCTTTTGTGTCGGTTGATTTGATGAAATATATGCCTGAAGGCAAGTTTTCAGTGTTTAGTTCTAATCCCCCTAACCCCCTTTCAAAAGGGGGAATAGCGCACACTCTACCCAACATATCTGTAATTTCAATTGTATTAACTAATGACTGTTGACTAATAACTAATGACTGTGAAACTGGATTTGGATAAACAACTAATTTATTTTTCTCCACTTCTTCAATCCCCACCTCATCTAAATCAATCAAGCTTGCATCGTCAATAAAATAGTATGCAACCTCGGGTTTGTTATTTATTGTTTTAACTAATTGTGTTTGTGTTTGAGCATCTGTTTTAAAATTGCCAATACTTACAAATTGTTCGCCACCTGCGGCAATAAAAGTATCAACTAATAAAACCCAATGCTGTGTATCAACTACCATTGAATCTATTTGTATTTGAGGATGATAATTTTGAATAGGTAAATCAGTAACAGAAGTAATTGCTGTATCGGTAAATAAAGCACTAAAACTATTACAGCCTACTATTTTACCTACATCGTTCCAAGGAATACTATCAAATAATTGTACATACATACTAAATTGATAATGATGATTAACGATTAACGGTTTCGTTAATCGCCCTTCTATAATCTCTCTTAAATTGGGAACTGCATGAGTTAAAAAGCCCCCCCCCACACAAACGGAATCGCTATGAGGGTATAAATAATGTGAAAGCCAATTGATTGGAAAATCATACCCATTATACCAAAACCCATCAGGAGATTGCGAAATAGCTATCCAATCCTTAATTCCGCAACTATTATTAGGTAAAGTATCAAATTTATTATTTAATCCAATTGTAAAGCCTAATCCACAGCCAGTACCAACTCCCCAATGTTCCTCAAAATTTGGGTTTTTAATTAAGTTTTGAGAATTTGCATTTGCAGAAAATATAATTAATAGCCCAATTACAATAGAATACTTTTTCATGATATAGATAATTTAAAAAAGCAATTAAAACTACAAGTAGTTTTAATTGCCTTTATTTTCTTATTTATGAATAATACTGATTTTACCTTTACTTATTAACTCATTAGTATTATTAAAGATTGAATATAAATATAGCCCATTGTTCCATTCTTCAACATCAAATCTTATTTTATTGCTAATCAATTTTGATGTTTGAATAGTGCCTAAGTAATTATAGAAAATAATTCTATACCCAATTTCATTATCTGTAAATTGTAAATCTAAATATTTATCAGCAGGATTAGGATAAACCTCCAACCTATTTTTTTCTACCTCTTCTATTCCTACTTCATCTAAATCTATTAAACTTACATCGTCAATAAAATAGTATGCAACCTCGGGTTTGTTATTTATTGTTTTAACTAATTGTGTTTGTGTTTGAGCATCTGTTTTAAAATTGCCAATACTTACAAATTGTTCGCCACCTGCGGCAATAAAAGTATCTACCAATAAAACCCAATGTTGGGTATCAATAACCATTGAATCTATTTGTATTTGTGGATGATAATTTTGTATAGGCAAATCTAAATGGCTGGGTATCATTGTATCAGTAAACATTGCACTAAAACTATTACTACCCACTATTTTACCTACATCGTTCCAAGGAATACTATCAAACAATTGAACATACATACTAAATTGATAATGATGATGAGGGGTTAATGGCTTGGTTAGTTTACCTTCTATTATCTCTCTTAAATTTACAATTGATTTGCATATAAATCCCCCCCCCACACAAATAGAATCGCTATGAGGATATACATAGTGCGAAAGCCAATTGGTTGGAAAATCACTTGCTTTATTCCAAAATCCATCTGGAGATTCGCTAATTCTTATCCAATCTTTAATGGAGCAATTTACGGTAGTAAGCATCCCAAAACTATCCAAAATTGCCATTCCAGTCCCTAAGCCGCACCCCCCCCCCAATGGTCTTCAAAACCAAAGTTCTTTATTAAATTTTGGGCATTGCTTTGATTGATCCAAAGGGACATAAACGCTGTAATTAAAACTACTTTTTTCATGCTATGTGCTTGATTAAAAAAGAAGGGATTGTGCTTGTAGCACAATCCCTTCTTTAAAGTTATTTGATATGAATAATATTAAATTTCCCTTTGCTAATAATATTGCCACCTTCCGAAACTATTTGATATAAATACAATCCATTTGCAAATTGATTTGCATCAATATTCAATATGCCATATTTATTTATAATCAATTTTGTTATAATTTCCTTTCCTAAATAATTATAAATAATAAACTTACTATTTGCTTCTATGTCCTTGTATTCTACATTTATTTCTTTGTCTGTTGGATTTGGATAAACTTCTATTTTACTAATTCCAACTTCATCAATACCAAGCGGTGTAATATCAATCAAGCTTACATCGTCAATAAAGTAATAAGCCACTTCGGGTAAATTACTTTGGCTATCTACCAAAATAAATTGTGTTTGCGAATCGGTTTTAAAATTACCAATACTTACAAATTGTTCGCCTCCATTAGCTATAAATGTATCAACCAATTGCACCCAATGTTGTGTATCAGTTACCATTTGGTTTATTTGTATTTGGGGGATGTACTTACCCATTGGAAATACCCCAAGATACCCTAACGAAGTATCAGTAAATAAGGCATCAAAACTATTAATTCCTACAATCTTACCTACATCATTCCATTTGCTTGTATCAAACAATTGTACATATATACTAAATTGGTAATGATGATTTTTAATTAATGGTTGAGTTAATTTCCCTCCTATTATTTCTCTTAAATTATTGACAGCCTTATAATAATAACTTCCCCCCACTGCAACAGAGTCAGTATGCGGATAAATATATTTTGAACAATAATTTGCAGGAAAATCATAACCTCTAGTCCACCAAGGGTCTGGGCTATAACTAATAGGTATCCAATTTTTAATGCCACAAGCCATTGGTTGTATAATTGCATCACTAAAACCTAAACTAAATCCATGAAACCCACATCCGCTACCTGAAACTTCTTCAAATCCTGGATTCAAAATAAGATTTTGAGAAAACAATTGAGCCGAGCTACATAGAAAGGTGATTAATAATATATACTTTTTCATAATAATAAAATAAAAGGAGCATGACAATTCATGCTCCTTTTGTAAGGTTATTTTTCAATAATAAATTTAAGTTGCGCTATAGTAATTCCATCAGAATTAAGTGCTTTAATCAAATAAACTCCATTTGGATATTGACTAACATCAAAGCTTTCAACGCCAATATTCTTTTTGATAATCCTTGTTATTAATCTTTGCCCAAGGCCATTGTAAATAATAAATGAACAATTTTCTGATATATTTTCAAACTTCGCATTTAGTGTTCTATTCACTGGGTTTGGATATAAATTAAAAAATGGATTAGAAGAAATTGAACTACTAATTTTATTTTCATTCTCTTTATTTACAGCCGCTAATATTGAATCATAATTTGCATTATTATTTGCGGTTCTAAAATTGCCATAGCAAATATCATTATCATTCCAATCAATGGCAAATCCTAATGCGCTTGCTAAACCTCTAGCATTATCTACCGCAGTACCATATATTAAAGGGCATAAGGCAGCAATGGCAGATACATTTTCTTTTTCCGATTCATCCAAACTATCATTAATTAAAAAATGTAAGTATAACTGATTTATTTGCTGATAGTATTGTACCGATTGAAGTGTTGTATTTATATCGCTTACATAATTTAATGCATTTTGTAAATGCTGCAATCGTATTGTATTCTTTGTACTATCCTCATTTAATAACAAGCTACTATCATGAGCTAAAGCAATTTCTTGTTCAGCATTGTAAAACTTTCCAATCGCATCATAGTTTACCATATCAATAAAATGTTCAAGTACGCCTTCTTCGTCTCTTACAGTTCTATCCTGCATCAAGTTTTCGTATAATGCTAACTGACTAAAAAAATCATTCATTCCTTCTTCGGGTGTTGCAAAGGTGCTATCCTGTGCCGTACGTAGCATTTCTTCGCTTATTTCTACAGTTGTTTTAGCTGCTTGATTGGCATTATTACCGCAACTGGAACTGTATGGATAATTAGTATTTGATGCACTTGAAGTATAAGTAAGTGTTGTGCTAAAACCTAGAGGAATACTTGAAGTTGAGCCAGTATTAAATGTGCTATTATAATAAGGTATCACTTCGGTGTTACCAGCAGGTATTGAATTAGCCCGTACGAAAATTTTGTCTGATGGAGCTCCATTTGAACCATTAATGGAATATGTACATTGAGCCGCTGTAGCTACATTAGTCCACATATTGCCCCAATGCGAATGATTTGCATATATAGGGGTTGGTGGAGAAAAATTACCCTGATTTCCAATTTTACCACCATTTACCAATACCACCCCAAAAGCATTATTATCAAATGTATTAGCTAATAAATACGTGGGGCTATTAGCCCCCAATGCAAAAATACCATTGGTAAAGTTTTGTATATAATTGCCCTCTATAAAATTGCCTAGGCTGCTTTGCATCGGTATGGCTCGGTTTGTATTTATCATACCTACAAAATTATCAATAGTATTGCATTGCGCAAAAACATTTTTTGTATTCTCAAACCATATTCCGTATTTAGTGCTAGTTAAAGCATTTACACTATTTAGCATATTAAAGTGTATCTTATTGTTATACAATTGATTTTGATACCATGTTTGCCCATCGCCATTAACTGCATAACCATTTATGTTTTTACTGTATATGCCTACATTACAATCGTTAATCAAATTATTGGTAATAGCATAACTATTGCTAACCACATAGCTTTGCTCATACAAGTAAATGCCTACACTTGATAGGTTAAGCCCTGTGTTGGTTAAGCCCGATACAATATTGTTGTTATCCATCATTATCGAAGCGGCATTATTAAATGCTGATACAATACCATAGTTTAAATTATTAAAATGATTGTTGGTTACGTTTATATTTTGGTTGCGTAAAAAATAAACCAATACCCCCAAGTTGCCATTCATCAAATTAATACTTCCAGCACTGTTATAAGTACTATTGGCAAATGTATTATCCATCACATTGCCGCCATACGTAACGGCTCTTACACCCGTAGCACAATCTACAAAATGATTATGAAATACCGATGTAGTATAGGGCTTGTTTACAGTATTAATGTAATTGATACCTACCCCACAATTTTTAAATGTATTGAAAGTAGTATAATTGCCAAATACAATATTTTTCACATCCGTTACTTGTATAGCAATAGGCGTACGGCTAGTTGTTAAATATGGTCGTATCAATGTATTGCCTACCAGAGGCGTACCATCAAATACAGTGTTTTTTATAATGCCATTATGTGCTACTGAATAAGCATTAACCGAAATATGATAATAGTTGGCTTTAAACAAACAATTATCAACCATATAATTACCTCCATTAATAGATGTGATGCCGCTTTTAGCATGTAGTACAGTATCTTTATGCATAGTAATCATACCCCCATTTTGCACATGCAATCCTTCCCACATAGAATCTACAATATGGCAAGAACCAATGGTAAGCAAACTACTATCAATTAGTAATGTACGAGTATTGCCTACATCAATTAATGAGTTAGAGGCAAAATGTAAGCGGCAATGTTTAATTGTAAAATTGGTATTTAATATCAATCGTGCAGCACTGCTAAAATATATATCGGTATTACTCCATGCTGTAACGCCAAGGCTTGATGTACTTGAAATACCCGATGGAATAAAAAATGCTAATGGCGAACTACCAACAGTATAAGTAGCTGTAGTACTACAACCGCTTGATTTTGTTACTACACAAGTATATACTGTACCCGTTGTAGCATTGGCAGGGATAACAAAAACAGAATCGTGGCAAAGTGTGGTACTGCTACTTGTACAAGGTGTCCAGGTATATTTCAAACCTGTATCCCATGGCGACACATGAGCCACCAATACATTGTTATGTGAGCAAAAATCTATGTTAGTAGTTATCTTACTATAGATAGAAACTTTAAACGTATCTGTTGAAATTTTTACTTTTATCGAATCTTTATTCTTACAGCCATTACTTGTATTAGTACCTACTAAAAAATAGGTGGTAGTAGCTGAAATAGATTGATTTACTGATGTTGCGGTACTATTTAAACCCGATGGATTTGATGTCCAAAGATAAGTATTGCCGCCCGATGCTTGTAAAATTGTAGTGCCAGATACACATATTTTTTTTGGTGCTGCTGTGGCTATTATAGTAGGCAAAGACAATACAGTAATCGTTACGGCATTGCTCACTTTACAACCTGTAATAGTATCCATAAACTGTACATAGTACGTGGTAGTTACTAGTGGACGCACATAAAGAGCAGCACTCTTTTTAGGTGCTGCAATGGCTGGATAACCATTGCTATTTACCGACCAACTATATTTTCCATGATTGCTAAACGGAAATACTAATGCATTTAGTTTAATAGAATCGCCCCAACATACCGAATGGCTCGGAACAAATATAAGTACTGAATCAGGTGATGGATATACAGTAATAACACAGCCTGCTTCGGTTCTGCATCCATTACCATCTATAAGTATAACAGATATAACCGCTGATGAATCATTGGTAGGTGGTGTATAAATAACTGTGCTTTGTGTATCGGCTGTAATGATAGGAGATACAGGGCTAAAAGTACCCATCACCGTACTCTGCCAACTGAAATTGTAATTACCATTTGTTGCCCAAGGCATTTTGGTAGTTATACTAATAGGATTAGCAGGTGGAAATTCATTGCTGCAATAATATCTTGGGCAATCTAATATTGTTAGCCGTGGTACAGGGTTTATTTTAAGTTGTGCAGTATCAGTAGCTTTACAACCAAACGAATCTATCCCCAATAGTGTATATATAGCAGTAATGCTTTGGTGCAAAGTATCTATACCTATTGATGTGGTATGAATAGCTGTATCATTGCTGATGCTCAAATAAGCAGGGCTAACACTCCAATGATATTGAACAGCATTACCTAGTGCTGTAAGATGAATAGTTGTACCACTACAAACTACATGTGGCGTTAAGGTATCTTTTATAGTTGGTAAATATCTAATTCTTAATATTGCTGTTGCCGTATCAGTACAGCCTGTAGCAGTATCTGTACCCACTACCATATAGGTAGTAGTAGCCGCAGGCGTAGCCGTTACAGTAGCGCCAGTAGCTTGATTTAATGTAGCCGCAGGCGACCATGCATAAGTGTTTGCTCCTTTTGCTATTATACTAGCTGTTTTGCCTTTGCAAATACTGGTATCAATAGGGTTAATGCTAATAGTAGGCGAAGCTTTAGGTATAACAACAAAAGTATCTGAAGCCACTCTATTACAACCATCAAATACAGTAACAATATAAGTAGATTTAGTAGTAGGCGATACAAGAATTGAATCGGCTGTACTGCCGCTTGGCTGCCATACATAAGTAGGCGTACACATTGGGTTTAGTGCTTTTACTTTTAATGTTTTAGCCACCGCCCCATTACAATAAATACTATCATGCCCTGTTGAAAAAATGGTAGCTTTTAATACAGGCGGAGTGGTTTCAGCCAAACTTATATTATCTATAAATATTTGTTTAATGTTAGGAAATGAATTAACAGAGTGGAATATCCAATCACTTAAATCCATGATACTAGTTAAAGAATCGCTACAATAAGCAAACTGAATAGAATCGTGCACCCATGCATGATTTGTATAGGGCAAAGGCTTTTGTACCGAATATAAAAAAGGCGGTGGTTGAGGATAAAGAAAAGATGCATTTGTATTAGATGTAAATGCAACAGTTAAAGTATCTACATGCCCCACACTGCTGCAAGCATACGAATTATAATCGAACGAAAATTTAAAATAATGGCACTTTTGCATGGCTGTACATAAATAAAAATAATTGTAATAGCCAGCTATATTGCCGTATCTATGCCCAATAGCAGATGTAGTTGCTGTAGGATATTGGCAATTAATAGAACTAGGTGGCGATGGAAAGCTAGTATAAGGACTATTAGCAGATGTTTTAAATGTTGTAGCATTATAGCAAGCAATAAAAGAGCTATCTACCAGCGAACCATTTAACCACCAATCATAAGGATGACTATCAGACGATACAATGCCTAATCCTGCCATTTGTCCAATAGTTGTAATTTTGCCTTCGTGTACTGTATATTCCTCTTCAACGGTATATGGTTTTTGTTCGTCTATACCTGCTCGTTTTATTTCAGTTCCATTTTCAAAATCGCCATTTAATACAATATTGCTGCCTACAGCACAACTTACATTTGTTCCTTTTTTTACATCAATGGTATATAAAATATACGAGCCTTTTTCTTTTCCATCCCATACATTAAATGCAAATTGAGCCCTACCATAAAAATTAGCTTTAGGTGTATAGGTAATGCTTTGTCCGTTTGCACTTAGCGTTAATTGGTTGTGATTATTTGCGCCATTGCCACAACCTCTAATATTAATAATACTAGTGGGCATAATGGTAATAGCATCTCCATTTTTATCAGTAATGCTGGCATCGGTTGATACATTATAAGTATAACTGCTGCCTACATTGTTAGTGATGGTATGGTCGGCTTGTACCAATTCGGGAAAGAAGGATGAATAATAGAAATTAGTGGTATTAATCTTTTGAGTAAATACATAGTTTGCCATTTTCTGACTAAATGGAGGCAAATTAGTTGGTATCCAACTATGTGCATTGCCATAACTGCCCGTAGTTGTATTAAAATTATAGCCAAGCGATAGTAAAGTTCTTACTTCGCCCTCTGTATACAGTCGGCGCTCTACACCTTGAATAACATTTGGCGCCATTACATATTCTTGCCGTTCGCCAGGGCTAACTCTTTCTCTAAAATTATAACTATTCCGTTGGTCATTCAAATGCGAAAACCACGAAGCATTTATGCCTGTTGGTGTTGTAGTACCATAATCGTTTAACATGCCAGCAAAAACAGAATGATTAGCAGGCGATTTAAAACGATTTATCCAAACGCTATCGCCTTGATAAATAGTTGTACCCGAATTAAAACCAATGGTATTATTAACTACATAAGTGCCATTTGTATTTACCACCAATCGTTTAAAACTAGTAGTAGTTGGGTTTGGGTTGCCCCATCGCATGCTCGTATCTAAACCTGCAAATACAGTAGGAAAAATAGTTTGAATATAAGGTGTTGTATTTTGATTACCTGTTGCTTGCATAAAACTCATCCAACCCAATGTATGACCTACTTCGTGCAGTAAAATAGTATATAAATCATAAATACATTTTTTGCTTTGATTAGCTGTTGTATCATTTTGATAATCTACGTTATAAGTAGTCCAACCCAAACCACTTTGGGCATAAAATACATCAAAGTTTACAGTAATAAATGCATGGTAGGTATTGGCTGGCGTAGGGTTTGTGCCACTTACCACATAATCATGCACATCGCCACTTACTATACCACTTAGTACAGGCAATTGAATATTAGGCGATGCAAAAGCCGCAAAGCCCGAACCAATAGGCACAGGATGAAGCCCCGTGATATACGATGTATCAATATACAATCGTATGGGAGCTGATGATGGAATGTTGCTAAAATCAAAAACACTTTGAATGTATGATAATACATCACACATAGTATTTTGCCGTCTTATGCCCAATGCAGTACCGCCAGTATTTGTGTGGTCATTAAACCCCCCACTAATATTAGCAGCAATATCAGCATAATAAATATCAAACTTGCCGCAATGCTTAATAGCATTAGCAGGAAAAGAAGAAGGTGCTAATCTTTGTGCGGCTGCAATAGAATCTATATTGGAATGATACGGATAGGTATGCCGTTTAATCACGGTTTCGTTTAAGCCACATCGCATAGTATGTGTAGCTCTTATACTATCAAATTGATGACTAAAATTAGGTTGCGAAATTGTTGATATTTGAGCTTGTGCTTTTAAAAATAAAATAAAAGCAAAAATTATTGTAGTAAATATTGTTTTTTTCATTTGAAAAATTGTTGAAAGTTATTGTTGGTAATAAATAAAACTAGGAAACAATTTTTAACTCGGTGGTTTTGTACAAGTTAATGTAGAGGTTGCAAATAAAAAGGGTGTAATCAATCGGCTTTGTGTCAACACCTAATCAGAGGCACTTGGAAGCCTACCAGAAAATGAAGACAGCCAACTGACACACCCAAATGGGTGCATCTGTATTAACTGCTTCTTTTCTGATTTGAAATTTCCAAGTTTCTGATTAGAGAATAAGAAAGCGATGCGGAATATGTTTATCGTATTATTTTGCCATAGGCTGTTTTTATTATTATCATTTTAAAACTCAAATATACAATTGGCTATTCAACTAATACAAATTTATTTTAAGGCAGTAGTCAAACAAGAGCCAAATGGTTGGGCTATTTGTTGGCTATAATGCAACGTATTGCATACTAATTCCGCCTATATAAGCGTTGATAATTTATCTATTTTAAAATTTCATACACCATGAAATACAATGATGATATACATCTTACCCCACATGAAATAAAGCTGATTGGTT
>JBJOOR010000020.1:0-32608 GCA_046051225.1 Bacteroidota bacterium
TTTTTGTAAAAAATAATATTAATCGAAACAGAGCAACGGAAAAAGATGCCTAAAGATGGAAAAAGATGTACTATGTTCTACCTAATTCTACCATAAAATGCAAAGGTGGAAAAAGTTGGTAACCCATATCAAACACTCATCATAGCTTTGTTGCGCCAACAAACCTATAAATGAAATGAAGCAAGAATTTACGTCAATTTTTTTTCGCAAAACAACTTTTTATAACAACAAAAAAAACATACCCAATCGAAGAGAATTTATACCCAATCAAAGTTTGTTTGGCAGATTCTTGGCAAACCCATCCAAATCGCCGAAGCATGTCAAACCCTTATCAGACCTTTGTAAAAGCAAATAACAAATCATAACAATTACGTCAATTAACGCAACATCAACCAAGCATATACTACAATGGAAAATCAAACAACAACATCAGAAAAAGCAGAAGAAAAAAAAGCAGAAGAACCCACATCAACCATTAACTGGGGCGCAATGGCATTAGCTGCATTAGCAGGCGGAGCATTAGGCTATTTATTAAGTAGTCAATCGTCAAAAAAAGAAACAGCAGTAAATGACGACTTAGAAATTGACGATAGTGATAGAGTAGAAAGATGGCAATTACAAAAACAAAAACACGAAAAGAAAATGAAAGAAGAAAAAAGTATCGCAGCAGAAAAACAAGCAACAGAAATCAATCGTCAATCACATCAATTACAGAAAGAAAAATTAAATAAAAAAGTTGAAAGGAAAATAGCAACACCACAAAAAAAATCAAGCACCTACATTCAAATCAAATAAAAAAAAATAACATGAATCATTACATGAAAACAAAAACGGTAAAAGTTCCCATTGACTTATTAATGGAAGTAGCAGAGCAGTTAGATGTTAATCAAATGACAGCCACACTTGGAAAAGTAGGCAACGAAATCGGCACTATTCAATTGACGATAACCTATAACGGTCAAGACGAAACACAAGTTCAATTGTTGGAAGATATACAACAAGAATGCAAGGATTATGACGAAGCTATTTATTGTGTAATAACACCTGAATCCTAAAAAAAACGAGTATGCAAAAACATTGTGAACACTGCGGAAAACTATTTGAAGCCGCAAGAGAATTTAGAAAATATTGCAGCGATACCTGTAAGCAATATGCGTATATAGAAAGAAACCAATTTGCAAAACCAGTCATTGACGGCATTGACAACAATCACGTAAATAACATCAATAAAACAAATAGCAAAAATGAAGAGCAAAACAATCTCAAAGATTTATTGAGTGATATAAAATCATTGCTGATAAAGATAAATGAAAGACCTAACGAACATTCAACAACTATTGATAAAACAATTGAAATTGCCAATAAATACGTCAATGACGTAGATAAAAATTTACCCATCATTAACGTCAATACTGCAACCTTCAATGACGATACATTGACGGAAGTAAAGAAAGAAACAGCTTCCTCCAAACGAATTTGGAAAAGTGAATTCATGAAAGATTTACGCCATGAATTATTTGTAAAAGGCAAAGGAGCAAAAATATTTTGGCAACATCATTTTCCTGAATGGGATGCTGACACATTAGACATGATAAGAGCGCATAATTTTTTCTTACAAGAATTATTACGTGAGACTTTGCGATTGCAATTTCAATCAGAAACAACATGGGATGAACTACAAGATTTGTATGACCAATACGAGCAATTAAAAGATGATAACTCTGAATTACCCGAAGATTATCCTTATCACGAATTGATTGAAAGTCTGATGAACAAAATAGAAAAAGCTTTTATACATCAACAGTCAACTCCAATTATCAAATTTCATTTTCATACATCACTTCGTTTTGAGTTAATTAAAACCATTTGTGAAATTGGATACGATTATGATATAAAAAACTATTAGTTGAAATGAAACCCTATGAAAACAGAACAATTATTTTTTAACAAAAACAAACAACAAAAAATGAAGACAAAACAATTTGCCGTACCACAAGACCAAATTACAGCCTTCTGTGAAATCATCGAAGAACATGAATTAGAAAATTCAATCGTTGGTACAAATGAAGAAGAAGAAATCGTCATTGACGTAAATTACGAAGACGATGAACGAAGTGCTGTGATGGAATTGATTGAGTTAATCGAAGTAGATGACGATAATGACGATGAAAATTGACGATTGAAAAAACAGCCATTAAATGCGTCAATTGACGTAAAAAGTATAGACAATTGGCAAATGACAGCATCCGTCAATCTATAAAATTGAAACAAAAGCCAGTTATAGGCGATTTAAGGCATTTTAATCGAAAGTCAATACAGTAGGTTATTCCAAGGCGATTATTTACCTTTGAATAGGGCAATATATCGCTTTGGATTTTTTTACAAAAATGAAAAAGTGAGGATATGGAAAATAACAACAAAAAAGAAAAAGTAGGACAGGAATTAACAATTGAGGATATAAAATCAGAATCTGAATATCAACATCTAACAGATAAACAGGCACAGGAAATGATAGATACAATTACCGCTTATTGTGAAATGATTATTCAGCATTATGAAAGTTTACAAATGAAAAAGCAAGAACAAAAAAATATTCAATTTTTATATGACAACAACCAACTCAAAGCAGCCTAAAGTAATTTCATTACTTGAATTTGAAAACTTTGCTAAAGGCAGTAAAAAGCAATCGGAACGAACTAATAATTGTGTGATTTACACAAGGGTATCTACCAAAGAACAAGCCGATAAAAACATGAGCTTAACAACACAGAAAAAATTCTGCGATGCTTTTGCTCAAAAAAATCAATATAATGTTTCAGGCTATTTTGGAGGAACTTACGAAAGCGCAAAGACTGATGAACGAAAGGAGTTTAACAATATGCTTGCTTTTGTAAAAAAGAGCAAAGAAAAAATTTCCACCATTATTGTTTATAGTGTAGATAGATTCAGCCGTTCGGGTGCTAATGCGATTTATATCACAGAGCAACTTAAAAAGCAAGGTGTTTCTTTAATGGCTGTTACGCAACCAACAGATACAACAACTTCGAGTGGAAGTTTGCAACAAAATATTCAGTTCATCTTTAGCGAATACGACAATCAGTTGCGAAGAGAAAAATGTATGAGTGGTACAAAAGAAATGTTGTTAAGAGGCGATTGGGCAACGAAAGCTCCAAGAGGATATGACCATATTAAAAGTAATGGTAAAAGAATCATTGTTGTAAATAAAGAAGGGAAGCATTTAAGGAAAGCATTTCATTGGTTTGCTGAAGACCGATTATCAGTTGTAGAAATAACCAACCGATTAAATACATTAGGCATAAAAGTTTGTCATCAAAGAGTTTCACAACTTTTCAGAAATCCTTTTTATTGCGGTTTGATGGCACATAAAGCATTAGAAGGACAATTGACGGAAGGCAATCACGAAAAATTAATTTCCAAAGAATTGTTTTTAAAAGTAAATGCTATCCTAAACAATAACAACCACGGCTATAAGCAAACACATGAAAATGAACAAGTACCATTAAAACGATTTTTGCGCTGCCATGTATGTGGTACATTTATGAGGGGTTATATTGTAAAAAGTAAAAACCTTTGGTACTACAAATGCGGAAAGAAAGGATGCGGATGCAATAAAAATGCAACTCAATTACATCAATTGTTTTCAGAACAATTGCAATCATTTACCATCACTGCAACGAAATTTGAAAAGTTTATAACTAAGCAAATTGTTGCTACCTACAAAAAAATATCACAGCATCAAGAAGATAATTTTGAGAGTTACGAGCAACAAAAAATTGAACTACAAAAAAAGTTAGACAGATTAGAAGAACGATTTATTAATGAAGAATTAAGTAAGGAATTATTCGATAAACACAATGAAAAAATCAGTCAAGAACTGAAACAAATTGAGAAAGAATTGCTTCAGAGACCAAAGGAAGCGTCGAACCTTGAAAGCATGGTTCAATTTGCAGTAGAAAATTGCACACAATTAGCCACCATTTGGACTTCGGGTGATTATAACACAAAACAGAAATTGCAGTATTTAGTGTTTCCTGAAGGAATCTATTATAGTAAAGAAAATAACGAGTGTCGAACCGATAAATTAAATCCATTTTTTTCTCAAATAGCCCAACTGAAGCAGATTTCAGCACAAAAAAATAGCGGCAACATCAATGATAATTATGATGTTGCCGCTTCTGTAGCGGAGACAAGACTCGAACTTGTGACCTTCGGGTTATGAGCCCGACGAGCTACCTCTGCTCTACTCCGCAATATTGGGCTGCAAATGTAGAACTTTCTTTTCGAATAACAACTTTTATGTTAAGTTTTATTTTTTCATTTCATTACTTTTGTGTTTTATATTCAAACTATGACAGAACAACAACGCTATTTAATTACAGCCGCTTTGCCTTATGCCAACGGCCCTATTCATATTGGTCATTTAGCTGGCTGCCATTTGCCTGCTGATATTTATGCACGATTTCGCCGCATGCAAAATCATGAAGTTTTATTTATTTGCGGCACTGATGAACATGGCGTCCCCATTACGTTAGCGGCTCGAAAAGAACATACCACACCGCAAGCTGTGGCTGATAAATATCACGAAATGATTGACAAAGCTTTGTACAAATTCGGAATTTCGTTTGATAATTTTTCACGAACAACGAGTGAAGTTCACAGAGAAACTGCCACCGATTTCTTTTTGGATTTGTACAACAAAAATTTGTTTGAAGAAAAAACGGAAGAGCAATTTTATGATGAAGACAACAAACAATTTTTAGCCGATAGATACATCATGGGCACATGCCCCAAATGCGGCAATGAAAGGGCTTACGGCGACCAATGCGAAAAATGTGGCAGCACTTTAAATCCACGTGATTTAATCAATCCGCATAGCACTATTTCATCCAAACCTTTGGTGATGAAAGAAACCAAACATTGGTATATTCCATTGGATAAATATGAAGGTTGGTTACGTGAATGGATTTTAGTTGGACATAAAGATGATTGGAAAACGAATGTTTACGGACAGTGCAAAAGCTGGATTGACGGCGGTTTACAGCCACGTGCAGTAACCCGTGATTTGGACTGGGGCGTTCCAGTTCCATTGCCAAATGCTGAAGGAAAAGTTTTGTATGTGTGGTTTGATGCGCCAATTGGCTACATTTCAGCAACTAAAGAAATTACACCCGATTGGAAAAAATTCTGGTGTGATGAAAAAACACATCTGATTCATTTCTTGGGGAAAGACAATATAGTTTTTCATTGCATCATTTTTCCAACGATGCTGAAAATGCACGGTGGATACGTGTTGCCAGAAAATGTGCCTGCCAATGAATTTTTAAATTTAGAAGGCGATAAAATTTCTACTTCACGAAATTGGGCAGTTTGGTTGCACGAATATTTAGAAGAATTTCCAGAGCAACAAGATGTGTTGCGTTATGTGTTGGCAGCCAACGCACCTGAAACAAAAGACAATGATTTTACTTGGAAAGATTTTCAAGACCGCTGCAATAGTGAGCTGGTGGCAGTTTTGGGCAATTTTTTTAATCGCACAATTGTATTGTCACAAAAATTTTGCGGTAGTAAAATTCCAAAACGTCATGTTGACTTAGAAACTGAAACAGAGAAAAATTTGTGGTTAGAATTTGATGCGATTAAAAAACGCATGGAAGAATCAATGAGCCATTATCGCTTACGTGAAGCACTTTCGGAGATGATGAATGCTGCAAGATTGGGCAATAAATATTTAACAGAACAAGAGCCTTGGAAAAAAACAAAAGGTGATGTGTATGTGGGTGAAAATGATTTTGAGCAATTGCAAAATAAATATCGGGTAGAAAATTGCTTACATCATTGCCTGCAACTATCAGCAAATCTTGCAATTTTGATGTATCCGTTTATGCCTTTTACGGCGAAGAAAATTTTGATGCACTTCAACATCAACAAAAAAGCAAACGAATTATTGTTGTGGGAAAATGCAGGCAGAATGGACTTGTTGAGCGTTGGTTACACGATTAACAATCCTGTTTTGTTGTTCAGAAAAATTGAAGATGAAGAGATGGCGAAGCAAGTGGAAAAGTTAAAAGCAAGTAAAGACCTCATCCTAAATCCTTCTCCTTCTGAGAAGGACTTGAGCGGCGGCAAAACTCCCCTCTCTGAAGGAGAGGGGTTGGGGGTGAGGTCAATAAAAGCTGAAATTCAATTCGATGATTTTGCTAAAATGGATTTACGAATTGGAACTATTATAGAAGCTGAAAAATTACCGAAAGCTGATAAATTATTAAAGCTGACTGTTGACTTAGGTTTTGAAAAAAGAACCGTAGTTAGTGGCATTGCTTTGCATTACAAGCCCGAAGACATTATTGGGCAGCAGGTAACTTTGCTTTGCAATTTAGCACCACGAAAAATGAAAGGCATTGAAAGCCAAGGCATGATTTTAATGGCGGAAGATGGAGACGGAAAATTGAAATTTATGATGCCGAATAATAAGACGGAGAATGGAAGTGGGGTGAGTTAGGTAATTAGAAAATTAGTAGATGAGGAAATTCAAAAATTGAAAATTAAATGCAAAAGTTTCATTTTTTTATAGCGTTAATACTTGGGTTGCTTTTATCATTAGTTTCATTTTTCGGCGAACGATTGTATGTATTTCTCATATTGTTCTTTTGGATGTTTTTTCTTCTGCAAATTTTTCATGTTTTATCATTGATATTCATTCATAGAAAAAACTTTGAAATATGCTTTAACCTTTGTCCATATTTTGCAGGAGTATTTCTTCCTTTCTTTGGTGTTGCATTTCCAAATTCTTTTTTAACTTATTTAACTATTTGCGTTTCGCTTAATTCTGCATGGATAATTTATGTGATTTACATGTTTTCATTTAGAAATAAATCTCCACAAATATTACTTCACATTATTCGTCAAACAGAAAATGAGAAATAATTTCACGAAATATGGTTTGATTTTGTTGGTAGCAATTTGTTTTGTGAATTGTAATTCTGCTCAGAAAAAAGAAGGTAAAAAAACAGTCGAAAAAAAACTTTTTACCGAATTTAAATTTATCAAATGGAACTATAAAAAATCAGAAATTGAAACCATTGCAAAAGAACAATTCTCACATTTTTTACCCAAAGAAGATTCTATAAAAAATCCAATGACAAGAAAATGGCGAAAATTCAATATTCAATTTCTCGAAATAAAAAATAAAACTTTCGATACGGTTTTTGTTCTTGGTCAAATTGATTCTACAGACAAATTTCTTTATGCGACTGCTCCCTATTTTTATAATGATTCAACTAAAATGTGGTGTAAAGATTTGAAAGTACAAATTGGTGATTGGTTAGGTTTTCATCCAATATGGCCATCTTTAAAAAAGAATTACTACAACTTATATATAGAAACACAAGACTCCATGATGTTTCGCTACTATTTCAAAACCTCACAATTCAAAGATTCATTGATGTGGCATGATGTGTATTACACTTTCAAAAACGATTCATTGCTCATCGTTAGGCAAACAGAAAATGAGAAATAATTTCACAAATTTTCACAGAAAAAATCTTTGTGCAACTTCGTGGAATCCTTTGTGGGGCCTTTTGGTACAATTCTTAACTAATCTTATCAAAAGAAATAGTAATGTGCTTACATTCATTTCATGCAATATGTAAAGATTTCTTTTTAATTTTAGGCACAAGCATCTAACCTAAATATTTTGAAAAAAATAAACGTACTTATATTTTTATTTCTTGCTTTCAAAATTACCAAAGCGCAAGATTTGCAACAAATGGCTAAAGCAAAACCATTTGATGTTCACGGCAATCTTTCTATTCAAACACAAGTCTACAGCATAGATGGTGCAGCAGCTCGGCAGCCTTGGAATAGCTATATTATTAGCGGTGCGCCAACGATTAGCATTTACGGATTTCAATTACCGTTTACATTTTTATTCAGCAATAATCAACGCGATTTTCGTCAGCCATTTAATCAAATTGGTGTTAGTCCGCAATACAAATGGTTGAAGTTACATGCTGGCTATCGCTCCATTTCTTTCTCACAATTTGGAATGGCAGGTCATGTAATTTTAGGTGGTGGAGTTGAATTAAATCCTGGTAAATTTAGATTTGGTGTGCTTTACGGGCGTAGCAACAAAGCTGTTGCAGAAGACACCACAAAAAATATTTCGCAAAATTTAAACAGCATTAATTACCCTGCTTACAAACAAATGTTGTTTGCTACAAAGATTGGAATTGGCACTGCCAGCAACTTTTTTGATTTGTATGTGGTGAAAGGAAAAGATGATGTTTCGTCATTGCCAAACAAGCCAGTAAAAACTGAAGTGTTGCCTGCAGAAAATTTAGTGATAGGTGTGATGCATAAATTTTCTTTTTTCAAAAAGAAATTGGAATGGCAAAGTGAAGCGGCTGGAAGTGCCTTCACTCGTGATGTTACAGCTCCATCATTTGATTTGTCATCAGTGAAAAATGTTGATTTGATTTCAAAAGTGATGACACCAAATTTATCAACTGTGTTGTACACCGCCATCGAATCGCAATTAAAATACAAACACAAATATTTTACAACAGGCTTAAAATGTCGGCGCATTGAACCCGACTATAAAAGCATGGGAGCCTATTTTTTTCAAACTGATTTACAGCAATTCACTGGAAATTTTTCGACAAGATTATTCAAAAACAAATTAAGTTTTAATGGCAGCATGGGCATTCAAAGTGATAATGTGGCGAAGAAAAAATTAGCAACTACGCAACGAAATATTTATTCAGCCGCCGCCAACTACCAGTTAAATCAGCACTTTGGGGTTGATGTGAATTTTTCAAATTATGGAACAGCACAAAAATCTGGCACAAAAACTTTGAGCGATACGTCTAAAATAAATCAAATCAGCAACTCATTTACTATTGCGCCACATTATATGTTTCAGCAAAAAAATCTGGCGCATAATTTCTTTTTAATCATCGGAAATCAAAGTTTGAATGATAGAAATAAATTCACTTCCAATTACACTGAAATGAATATGTTGTTCAGCAACTTCAATTATTCATTGATGAATATTGATAAGAAAATTAATTACAATTTTGGGTTGAATTATTCAAGAAGTTCTACTTCAGAAAGTAAAATTGAATTGCAAGGTGCAACTGTTGGCTTAGGCAAAACATGGCTGAAAGACAAGATGAATACGGATTTCAGCTTGAATGTCAATTCAACAAAATTTAATAGCGAAGCAAATGGATTTACAACAACAGCATCGTTAGGAAGTAATTATTCGTTGAGCAAAAAACATTCATTTCGCATGCAGTTGAATTGGTTAATCAACAATTCAAAAAATGCTGCGGCAGGAAATAGTTTTAATGAATTCACTGCGATGGTGCAGTATAGATTTAATTTTTAATCGCCACGAATACACGAATAAATTTGTGAATTAGTGTCAATAAATATTTAGTTATGAAAAAGATTTTGTTTTTTTCAATCGCTTGTTTGCTATTGTTTTCAACAAAGAAAGCAGCAGCACAAATCACGAATGTAAATGTGAGCATTGCTGTAATGCCGCCATATTCGCCGTATTTAACTGATTATTTGATTTACGAAAACAGAACTGCAATTGTTGTTACAGCTATTGGTTCGCCGGGTTCAACTGCTGATGTTTATTTCAAAGGACATATTGATGGCGACAATGGTGTGAGCATCAAAACGAAAACAAATTATTATCCAACAAATTATTTGACGCTAACAGCAGGCATCCCAAAACGCTTGAATGGCAACGATTTGAAAGATTTTTTTGATTGGAGTTATGTAGATATTACTGGCGTTTCAATTCCAAGTGTGATTAGAAATAATGGTGTGCCCGAAGGAAATTATACGATTTGTTTTGAAGCTTTTGATTATCACACCAAAGCAAGTTTGATGAATGGAATTCCATCGTGCTGTGCGCCAATTATGATTCAACATGTGAATCCGCCAACTTTAACTTCTCCGGTGGATGCTACTGAACTTACTGCTACATCACCGCAAACATTGATGTTTAGCTGGACTTACAATCCTGGCGTTTCAAGAACAACACGATATTTATTGAAAATGGTAGAGTTGATTGAAGGGCAAAATCCGAATGATGCTATCAATTCGCAAACTACGCCTGCCTTTTTTGAAAAAACTGTTTCGGGTGTAAACTATTTGTATTCAGCCATAGACCCAGTGTTGAAGGCAGGAAAAAAATATGCTTGGAGAGTGAAGGCTTATGATTTGGATAATAAAATAAAATTTAAAAACAATGGCGAAAGCGAAGTCAGTACGTTTGATTATAAAATTTCTGCTAAAGATTCTTCGCAAATTTCGAAATCAGATATTCAAACAAATACAGGAAATTCAAGCATTTCGGGCAAGGCAAATTATTTTTTTGTAGAACAAAAATCTACTAACGCTAAAAAATTTGGTGTTGGAAATAATAGCAATAATGATACTCGACCTGATTATTTTCCGTTAAAAAATACTTCGATAAAATTAATTGAAGTGTATTCGTTGTGTGAAGTGTATAAAGTGAAACGTGCTGTGAGCAAGGATAGCAAAGGAAAATACACTTATGCTTTGGTAGATAGTTTGGCTTCATTGGGTAATTCATCAATTCCTTTATTATCTACAAAACCCAATGCACAATATCCGCAATCAAACAATTGTGGAAGCATAATTGCATCTTCAAAAACTGATGATGGTGGCAATTTTCATTTTGATATTCCATCATCATTTCAATCCAAAATTTTAGATACATTTAATCTAACTGCTGCACAAGCAACTGATGGAAAGGCTCACCACTTGGCTTATGCAACAGGTTTGTGGGTAAAATATGGCAGCCCATATTATTATTCTGGCGGAGCATTATTTTTTATTCAAGGAAAAATTTTA
Source organism: Bacteroidota bacterium (assembly GCA_046051225.1). Lineage (GTDB taxonomy): Bacteria > Bacteroidota > Bacteroidia > Chitinophagales > CAIODY01 > CAIODY01. The sequence goes on from JBJOOR010000020.1 coordinate 10,915, forward strand.
AAAGATGATGCTTTCATATATCAGCAAGCAAAAAATTATTCGTTGAAAGTGAATTTGAAAAATTTTGCAGAGCAAAAAAGTTATTACACTGGAAAAATCACACCCACACAAGGCGCATACAATTATGATTTGGATGTGTATGTTTTGAAAATAAAAAAATCATCAGGCGCACCCGATAATGAATGTGGCAGCGAAGGCAAAACTTCTATCATCACTATCAACAAACATGCGTATGTGGTGTATGCTAAGAAAACCGCCAAGATGAATAGCAGCGTTACTTTCAGCGATTTGATTCAAAATATTTATCCGGGCGATGAAATGAGCAGCGGCGATGATTATTACATTTATGCAAAGCCAACTGATGGGAAAAATGTAGCGTATCAGCCAACTAAATTTTCATGGAATAGTTGTGCATTTGGCGATTGTTTTCAAGATTTTCAGTTTGATATAAACATGAGCAATTTCGTAAAACAAGAAATGGATTTATCGCCTTATCAAATGTCGTTGGCGGTAAGTGGAAAATTGAAAAGTGTTTTTGCAAATGATGATGGTTCGCCTAACATTAATGATGCAAAACCATTGGCGAATATTCCAATAAAATTAGTTGGGCAATGGGTGATTAAAAATGATGCAGATGGTATTGTGTATCCTATAAACGGCAACAGCAATGATTTTGCGGCTGGCACAACAGATGGCGATGGACAATTTTCGTTGAACACAGGCAGCACAACTTTTTATCAATTGGGTGAAAATGGAATGAATCAATATCAAAATAGCAGTGGTAATTTTTATGATAAAAATGGAAACGCAAAACCAGTAAACGGCAAGGAATTTTATGTTTTACGTATCAAAGTTCAAAGTCCATATTATTATAGTCCTGATAACGATTTGCTCGTAGAGCCAGGCTACAACTACGATTTGGGCGATATGTACGCTTATGTTCGAGAAGCAAATGTGCAAATAGATGGTGTAAGAGCAATCAATATGGATATTGGTTTTAATGATGCTGGCGGCTTATTTAATCCAACAAAAAAATCGGGCGAACGAGTTTATTTGTGTGTGAATGCAAACAAATTGCCCGATGGATTTCCAATCAATGAAAACAAATTATTTAATCTTACTAAAAAAGAAATTGTTGATGGAATTAGTTACAAAGTGATTGATGAAGCAACTTCAGAAATCGGCGGAAAGCTACTGTTTAAGCATGTTGTGTTGAATGATTTACAAAATGCGCAAGACCGCTATTTTTATTTTACTGAATCGCCCGACCAAAGTTTTGATAATTATAGTAGCGAATTCATCAGCATTTTTACAGCGATGAATGATATAGATAATGAGCAAAAATATTTTTGGAACAGCACACAATTCATCAAAGAATACAATGCCCAAAAAGATTTGCATCAAGTGATAAAAAATACTTCGGTTACCACATTTGCGCAAAAGCCCGTGATTATTGGTGCCGTGTATCCTAACAGTAATTACAGCACCAATCCATTGCAAGGTGTAACGGTAAAAGTTTTGGATATTCCTGAATCAGCAACAGGCGAAATTGGATTTGGAAAAGATGGATTTTTGGGAGCGTTGTTTGTTGCAAAATTATTATCGCCAAGTTATGGTGTTGTAGCCGAAGACATGATGCAAACCAGCATGAATGGTAAGTTTCAGTTCAATGTAAATACTTCTGACAATAGTAAAACGGGAAGGAAAGTGGTGTTCTTTAGCAAAAATGGATTCACACCAACTGCCGTTTTTGTGAATGGTGGAGCGAAAATAAAACGTGGTGAAAAAGCTGCATTGAGCAAAATATTTATGGAATTGCCAGCAACAGTTTTAGGCAAAGTTGTAGATGCTGATGATGGCAATTTTATTCATGCAAAAATTGTTGTGGGCGATGATTTTAGTTGGAGTGAAACCAATGAAACTTATGGCTCTGTTCAAGTTGGAAACATGATGACGCCTACATTATTCCCAATTGCTCAAACACTTACAATGACTGCGCCATATGCAAGCGGTGTGAAGTTTACAGCCTATCCTGATGACAACGATACTTACGAACCTCTTACCGTTTATCAAGACATTAAATTATTAGGAAACCAATCTTCGGTTACTTTTAAAATGAAGCATCGGCAACATCACATCATCATCAAAGCACATTCGCCAGGCAGCGATTTTGTGGCTAACAATATTCCTGTGAAAGCCACTATTATCAATGGTTCGCAGAAAGTTGTTTCAACTGATGAAACTGTGTGGGCAAATGATAATAACGGAACAAAGCATGCCGTGCATCAAACGAAATTAGAATTTGCTTCATCAGCAAAAACTTTTTTAGTGAAGTTAGAATCGCAATCGTCGAGCAATTGTTTCGAATCAAAAATTGTGAGCGTTGATGATGCTGCACAATTCACCAGCATTTTTAATTTTGAATTGAAACCTTGCAAAAAAGTTTTGTGCCATGTTTCGGATAAAGGTCAGCCAGTGGTGAATGTAAAAATTTATGTAGAAGATTTACCTTTTACTGTTCCTGTTGCTTACACTGACATCAATGGAAATGCAGAATTGATGGGCGTTCCAGCCGATGGTTCACACAACATCGTTGCCGTTCCACCAACCACTATGAAGAATTATTTTGGCTCAACAAAAGCGGTGAACATGAGTGCTTACAATGGTGCAACAATAAAATTAACAGTTTCAAAATTTGATGTGATGGATATTTCTTCGCTGCTTGGTTTTCCAATTGAAGTGAAAAATGTTCTTTATGGATTTGGACAAAATGCAGGTAAATTTTACATCAGTGGAAGTATGTTGGTGAACAATGCCAACAATTATTTTTCAATTCCAAATGTGTTGGTTACATCTACCGAAGCTATAAAAAATAACAACTTCGATTTTGAAGGTGTGGAGATAATTGCTTCTTCGCAAAAGACTGCAAGTGGGCTTCCATTGGCTGTTCCGAAGAATGATTTTTGGAGTACCACACAATCGAAAAGTGTAAAAGTGTTTAATAATTATGAAGGGTTTTCTTACTCGGCATTTGGTGCATTTGTAAAAAAATTAAGTGATAATTCGGGCAAAATTCAATCCCCATTATTTATTGATGGTGCCGATTTCAAAAAAGGATTTTCTGTTAAAGATATTTCAAACTCAATGTACATCAGCACTTCGGGCTATAACGGAAAAACTTTAGGTTATGATGTAGCTGAATTTTTAGACTTGTATAACAGCGATGGCACAACACCAACTTCACTCACCAACGCATTTAAAATAAGCACTTGGGACTATAAAAACGTTTGGTATTTGTTACACAATAAATATGCTGGCGAAGCAAAAATCAGCAATTCAACATTTGATAAAAATGGTTTGCATTTGAATACCATTTTACACACAAACATTCCGCAATTACAATCTCCAGATATAAATGTGAATGTTGGAAATATTGATATTGACCAAAATGAAACGCATGGAACTTTTGGTGGCGACTTAACTATTCCGATGGATAAATGGAAATTTGCAGTGAAAAATTGGACGCTTACTTCAAACGGATTAAACGCTACAGGCAGCATCGTTGCTGGTGCTTTGACCGTTCCTGCCAATAATGTTTTGATTGATTATGGCCGATTTAATTATGGAACTTATGAAGTAGAAAAAATAAAATTGGGCGGCAATATTCCATTGAATTTAGACAAAAACAACACATCCGTTTCATTTGGTTTTGATGCAGGATTTGGCAGCAATGGTGCTTGGTCACTTTCGATGTTGCCATTAAAAGGTGATGTATTGACATCGCTGAAAAACTTGCCAGGCTTAGCTCCCAACGATGTTATTAATTTGAAAAATATTTCACTTTACAGCCGTGGAAGCGATGATGAAAATGTAATTATGTTGAGTGAAACAACACCTTGGGTTACTGTGAATAGTGTTTCAAAATTTCATCCTGCAATGGCATTTGCAACCACAGGCGCAATAAATTTTAGAGGAAAATTGGATTTGCAAATTCCAAAAATGAGTGAGTTAACCGATGCATTCACATTGCGCTATGAAGCCACCAACAATGGTTTGAAGCTGAATGCACCCGATGCACCATTCAGCGGATTAAGTATGAATACAAAAGGAGTGATGGTGAATTTCAATTCATCTAATCAAGTTTTTCAAAATAATAATTTGGTGTTGCATGGAAAAATTAAAGACCAAAATTCATCGGTGAATTATGCTTTTGATATTACGCTTACTAAAACAAATGCTGCAACAATTATTGGGGTGGACAACACGAATCAAAAATTTGTGTACAGCGGTGGCACTTCGGGTTTAGAAAAAATTACTGGTGCAATGAATGTCATCAACAATAATTCGGAGTGGAATAACTTTACTTTCGAAGGCGATTTGTTTGGATTAGAAGGAATTGCAAACGCAAAAAAACATTTGAACTTTACAGTGAAAGGCGATTTAATTGCCGACAATCAAAAAGTAGGAGTGAATAATATTGCAGTGGACGGATTGGGTACAGGCGGCATCACGTATGACTTTGGACAAAAAGCGTTGATTGGAAATTTACACATTGAACAAGATTTAAGCAACTGTCATTTATCAAGCGATGTTGATTTGAAATTTGGCGGCGGCGATTGGTATGTGTTCGGAAGTGCGATTGCAACTAACATTCAAAACTCCCCTGTAAGTAGCGGCAAATGTGGGTTTTTTGTGGGCAAAGGAACAATTAGTGGCAACATTCAAAATGTGTTGGCGCAATATTTTTATAAAAATGTTTTGCCCGACCCATTCCCCAAAGGCAGCTACACAGGCGCATTGTTCTGCACCGAAGCAGCTGTGCCAGTGCCAATCATTCCGCAAATCAATATCAATTTAGACCCAATTGTACATTGCACTTTGGAGCATGCCATTCATCTAAATTCTTACACAGGAATTAGTTTGGATTATCCGAAAATCAGTTACGATTTAGGTGGACAAGCGTATGTGTATATTCATGCAGGCGCAGGTGCAAGCATTGGTATAGCCTGCTGTGGTGCTGATTTTGCAGCCACTGGCGGTGCTGGTGTTTATGGGCATATTGATTTGAATATTCCATCGCCATCCATCAATCCACTTCAAATGATGAGCGATGCAAAGAGTGCAATTTTGGATGCAAACATCACGATGCAAGGCGAAGTTTTTTTAGACCTAGAAGGCTCAGCTTATGTTGGCGGAGGCTTATGTGATAGCGATTGCGACGGTTGGTTTTGCGAAACCACCTCATGGAGCAAAGGCATGGACATCAGATTGGCAGCCACTTACAAGAAAGGCGATGGAGTGAAATTGGAATTTAAAGATTTGCATTTTCATTGATTTTTTTTAACCACACTGTTTGAAAAAAGAGAGTTTTAATTTAAAAATAAAAAATTGGTTATGACAAAAAATATAGGATTCATCATACTTTTGAGCTTTATCAGTTCGTTTTCTTTTGCACAAAAGAAAAATGCTTATGGCAGCGAAAAAGGAATTTATTTATTGAACACTTTGCATGCAGCGAATAAAAAAAATCCTTACAAAGGTGCAAGTGCTTATGTAATAGAGCGTTCGGTGGCTGGGCAAAATAATTTCCAAAAAATAGCTGCTTATTCAACACCAATTTCTTCGAATGAATTTATAGAACGAGCAAATAATTTTCAAGACAAATTTGCTTACACAACCGACATCAATCAAGAAGAATTATTGAATGCTTGGTTGGCTTTTGAAAAAATAAAAAGTTGGGATTCATTAAAACATCATTTGTCGTTCACTGCTGTGCAAGCAGGTTTTGGGGTTTTATTATTGGATGAAACTGCCAATAAAAACACAAAATATGTTTACAAAATTTCTTCGGTAGATGACAATGGAAAAACGATTCAGAGCTTCACAACTAACGAAGTTTCGTACCCAGAAATGATGACCTATCGCAAACCAAAATATGTAAAGCAAACTACGGATGGAATTGCTGCTACTATCATTTGGAAAACAATAAAAGACCGAAAGCCGCATCATTTCAAGGTTTTCAGAAGCGAAGGTGAAAGAGGAACGATGAAAGAATATGGCGTAGCAAAAAATATTTATGAAAAGAAAGACACATTTTTTTATGCTTTTACAGATGAAAAAATGAATAAAGGAACGATGTATCGCTATTGCATTTCGCCATCAAATAATTATGGCAATTACAATATTCACTCCGATACGATTTTGGCAACAAACCTTTTAGCAAAAGATGCTGACTTGCCAACCGACTTGAAAGCCGTTTCTATGGATAGTTTGGAGGCAATTAAAATTTCGTGGCAGATTCCAAATGCAGCAGAATTAGACGCAGTTGAAATTTATCGTGGTATTGATTATGAAAAACCTTTTCAAAAAATCATGTCAGTTTCACCAACACAAAATCAATATGTAGATAAAACGATTGCGACTGGTCAACGCTATTTTTATACTTTGAAAGTGATTGACAGATTGGGCAGAAGCACAATTTCGACCAATAAAGTTTTTGCCATTTGCAGCGGCAAGCAAAAACATTTGCCGCCATTAAGAGTATTGGCAAAGCCCACCAATAAAGGCATTCAGCTCTATTGGATTCCGAATGGCGAAAATATTCGTGGATTTTATTTGTATCGTTGCGAAGGCATTGATGGCGATTTTAAACAACTTGGAAATTTTATTTCGTACAAAAAAGATTCGATGCCAAATTATTTAGATGCTGATAAAAATATGACTACTGGTGCAACTTACAGCTATGAGGTAAAGGAAGAATCGAACGGACATATTTTGAGTGATGCCTGCAAACCTACTATAACACAGGCTATTCACGGTAATAAAAATTTGCAAATGCCCATGACCATTTTATCTGCAACAAGTATTGATAAAGGATTTTTGTTGAGCTGGAATTTTAATTCATCAGTAAATGGAATTTACGGAACAGAATTATTGCGCAAAAAATCGGATGAAAAAACATTTACTAAAATCAACAAATTGGCTTTGAGTTTAAGTATTCAAAGTTTTGTGGATTCAAGCATTGAGCAAAATGTGGCTTATCAATATCAATTGATTTTCTTAGACAATATCAATGATAAAGTGGGTAAAACAAATGTGGTGGAAGTGAAAAAAGAAAATTTGAACTTGGCTTCACCATTCAATTTGAAAGGCTCGTTTGAAAATAATGTTGTGAAATTATCTTGGGAATACGCTTCGAAAAATGCAACAGATTTTAAAATTTATCGGCGTACACCGGGCAAAAAACCTGAACAAATTGGTAGTGTAAAAAACTCCAGTTTAACTTATACTGATTCAAAATTAAGTGGCGATGAAGTGGTGTTTTATTACATCGTTGCCGCCAATAAAAATGCAGAAAGCCAAGCATCAAATGAATGGCATTTGGTGAAATAGTTTATTTTAATTTGAACTTTTCCATTAACCAATTTTTATCGGGTACTTGTGTGTCGAACTCTAGTTTTTTTATTATTATGGCTGCTTCTTTTTTTGATTTTGTTTTCAGCAGTTGTTGTAAATAAGTAATAAATTTTCGATAAACTGATTGATAATGAACAGACAACTTTTGTTTTCTTTTTATCAGTTTTTTTAAGCTATTGATTAGGTCATCTAAAGTTTGCCATTCATTTAATTCGTACAAAGTTTTTGTTTGCATTACTTTAATATCTAACTGATAAAATAAATCGGTATATGCTACTTGTTGTAATAGCTGTAATGATTCTTTATACTTTTTTTGAATAAAAAAAACCTTTGCCAAATTATAATTATAGGCATTGCTTAATTCTTCATTTGGCAAATGTGTATTGTAGGTTTTAATAAATTTTTCTGTCCAATTTATTTCTTGTAATTGTAATGCTACTGAAACAATGTTTTTGAAATCCCACGGGCTCATTAACTTTTTTTGTATTAGTAATTTACGCTTCAATGCTAGCTTGTATAATTGAAAAAGCTCTTTGTAAAATTCAGTATTGCTGCTATTTATTTGTTCAATACAATAATTTATCAAGAAAAGTAAAACTTCTTTTTGCGATGTTTTATTCAAACTATTTTCTTGCTCTACTAACACTTTTTTTAACCATTGATAATGCGGTTGTTTATCGACTGAAGATTGTAATAATAAAATCTGCCTATTTATCTCAATCCATTCATTATCGCTTGGATTCTTATTTATCCAACTCAATAAAAAATCTTCCCATTGAATATTTACTGGCTGATCGAATAAATTTTTATAATGCTTTGCAGCACTCCAATACTTTAATTTCTCATATAAATAAAAATCTTCTAACGTTTGAAGCACATCTGCTGTATTTAGCTGTTGCTGCCTACTTTGCAACAATTCTTGATAATTGTTTATTTGCTGCTGAAGTTTAAAGTTTTCAATAAATGAACAGTCTAAATCTTCATTTTTTTTATGGATAGTTAATTTTGTTTTTTCTGCATGAAATGAAAATAAATCTGTTAATCGCCGTTGGTTTAATATTTGTAAATATTGTATGGGCAAAGCATTTGTTTTATTTTTTAATTGATGAAGCGAAATGAAATCAATGGCATATTGATATAAATATGAACTTTGTTTATTGAATTTTAAATTATTGAATTGTTTGCTTTTATTTAATTTCTTCCCAATTATTTCGGCTTCTGGAATATTAGTGTTTCGTGAATGTAGGTATGGACGAATTATTTCGAATAGATTGAAAATTGAAATGTCAGTATTAAAAAAAGGACTTTGTAGATACAATTGAAAGCGCTGAATCTCTTGTGGTGAAAAGGATTTTAATAACTGATATAATTTAGTATTTTGCATACCATCTCTTTTTTTTACACAAAGATATTTTTAATTTTTAAATTTACATGTCGGGTTAGATAGTTTATTAAATTTGTACTTGTTTTGTTTGTTGAAAGTGTTGAGGTTTGCAACATCAAAATCAGAAATTCATTTTCAATCAAACAATAAAATTGTAATCGTTATGAAAAAAATTATCTCACTAATTTCATTGTGCTTGTTATTTCTAACAATAAAGGCAAATCCTTTGTCAGGCATCTATGCCATTCCTGGTAGCTATCCTGCTGGGTTTGCTACAATTAAGATGGCTGTTGATTCTTTAAATGCAAATGGTATTAATGGTGCTGTTACATTTAATATTGGTGCTGGCATAGCTTACACCGAAACATTAACTGGTGCATTGAATTTGGGTAATACTTTTTTAAATGCACAAACATCGGCTACCAACACTATCACGTTTCAAAAGGATGTAACTGCAACTGCAAATCCACTACTTATTGGATTTGCTGGAGTTGGAAATTATGATGGTATGTGGAATTTGAATGGAATTGATTATGTAATAATTGATGGAATTGATTTGCAAGATGCTGTTAGTAATTTAACCACTACAACTCAAATGGAATGGGGCTTTGGCTTGTTTAAATTAAATAGTACGGCTCCTTATGATGGCTGTCAGAACAATACGATAAGTAATTGTGTCATTGCCTTAAGTTCTACAAATCCAAAATCAACTGGTATTGCGATGGAGAACAAATTAAAAACAGGTATAGGTGTTTTCTATAATTCGTCTGCTACTGCTGCCGACTGCAACAGCAACAATCACATTTATTCCAACACCATTCAAAATGTTGCTGTAGGTATTGAAATGATTGGTTATTCAGGCGTTGGGATGGCATTGAATTTATACGATACCGGTAATGATGTGGGTGGAAGTACTTCAGTTCAAGGCAATAGAATAGTTAATTTTGGTGGTGGATATTCTGCATCTGGAATTAAAGCTGGCGAACAACTTAATTTAAACATATCCAACAATACGATTGATAATTATAATGCTGGCTTGAATGGTGCTGTTGCAACAACTGCCTCGTTATATGGCTTTTATAATTATTGCACTGCTAATTCGTTTGTAAATCAAAATTCTACTATTAATAATAACTCTATTTTACTAACTACAATTGCAGGATTTTCGAATACTTTAGCATGTGTTTATAGTACGGGGTGTGAGGGCAAACGCACCATTTCAAGTAATACAATAAAGATTGCAAATCTTTCTGGAACGGCTGGTAGTGGCACTTACTATGGTGTTTATGATTTTACAAATGTTGCAGGTGCTACTATTGGTCAGGATTGGACTATAACTAATAACACACTTAATAATATCACTATCAATAATAACACAGGAACTTTTTATGGATTCTATTTATATGGTCATGGCGGATATGTAAACACATTTAGCGGCAATCAAATGACTAACTTTCAACGAACAAATGGAACAACTGGTTACCTCTATCCATTATATAGCTTTAATGATGTAAATTATAAAACAGCTGGCACAAGTGCCAATTGGTTTAATAATACTTTTTCGAACATAAATAATGGTGCTTCAAACGGAGATATATATTTGTATTGGGCGCCAGGTGGTGGAAAAGGTGGAACTACAGCTATTTACAACAATATTATTTCAAACATAAATGGTGCTTCGTTTAGAAATTACATGCCTTATTTTAATTACAAAAGCAGCATTACAGTACACGATAATACTATCAATCATATTACTACTGGGGCATTAGCCAAAAGTATAATTGGATTGGGTTGTTATTTTCAAGATAGTACCAATTCAAATACTTACCAAAATACTATTTCCGATTTAGTTGCATCCGATTCATCAACTGCTCTTCAGGCTGTGGTAACAGAATCAACGGCTGGGATAAATAATTTTTACAAAAACACCATTAGCAATTTATCGAACACCAGTACAAAATTTAGCTCTGCTTCAAACATTTATGGATTGAGTGCAAGTCTTGGTTTGTCTGTAACAGGAGCAAATGGAATATTTAATTGCTACAATAATTTAATTGGAAATTTTACTACCAGCAATAATAATAATTCGGGTTGGGGAATAGTAGGAATTGAATTTTCAGCATTGTCGTCCGACTCAATAAAAACAAAAGTTGCCAACTTTTATAACAACACTATTTATATAACAGGAACCAGTTCGCAAGCCTATTTTGGAGCAATTGGTATTTATTTGAACGACACAAAAAATGATACTATTTTGCTACGAAATAACGTCATTGTTAATTTAGCAACTAATACCAATGCAAACCCATCAACCTTTTCATGGCAAACTTCCGCCGCATGTATTGGCAAGCAAAATAGTAATAGACCTACATTAAATAGCAATCACAATGTTTTATATGCAGGCACACCATCAGCCTATAATTTAATTTACCGCGATGCAAGCAATGCATATCAAACGCTTTCGGCTTATCAAGCAGGCACAAATCAAGATGCTGCAAGTTTTACAGAGAATCCTAATTTTATAAGTATTACCCCAAGCACCAATGGTTATTTGCATATCAATCGTGCATTTGCAACCAAATGCGAAAGCGGTGGTATTTCATTCAACAATTTAACCGATGATGTGGATGGCGACATTCGATTTGGTAATACGGGATATGTTGGAACAGGTTCTGCACCTGATATTGGAGCCGATGAATTTAATGGCTCATCAACTTGCAGTTATACTTATCATTCTATTGTAGATACTATTTGCAGCAGCATCACTTTTCATGGACAAACCCTTACAGCAAGCGGTGTGTATTATGATACATTGTTAAATGTTGGAGGCTGCGATTCTATCGTTACTTTATTTTTAACCATCGATTCATCTTATTGCGTTTGGCCAGGTGATGCTAACAGTGATTTAGTAGCTGATAATTTAGATATTTTTCCTATTGGGTTATTGAATGGAACAACTGGGCCAGTAAGAAATAATGCTTCATTAATTTGGATAGACCAACCTGCAACAACCTTCGGAACAACAGCTTCGGGCTTTACTGTTGATGCCAAACATGCAGATTGTAATGGCGATGGAATAATTGATGGTAATGATACTACAGCCATTTTACAAAATTATGGATTAACACATTTGCGTAAAAAAAGTGGCGCTGATTTACTTTCAGTAACCGTTGGCCCCGATACATTATATCAAAACACAATCGCTAATATTGCTATTAATTTAGGCACAGCTGCTTTACCATTAGATAGTATTTATGGCGTTGCATTCTCGTTTAATGTTGATCCTACAGCTATTGACACCAACTCTATAAGCATTGCTACCAATGCGTCTTGGTTGTTCAACAATCCTTCAGATCATTTTCATATTTATAAATTAACTAAATCGGCAACAAGAGTTGATGTAGGTTTGGTAAGAAATGACCATGTTAGTAAATCGGGCTTTGGTACTATTGTAAATATTGCCATTGATATTATTACAGGCAATATTGTAGGCAGAGAAAATGGAATGGTAAATAAAAAATATCAGCTCCATTGTTCGGTAGATAATGCCACTATTTTAAAATTAGATGGCTCAATGATTTCGGCAAATATGGCGCAAGATTCATCATTGATTTTATACACTCGACCTGATGGAATAAGCAATGTATCTACTCAAAATTTATCGCAATCAATTATTCCAAACCCTGCTACCAACAATGTTTCTATTAAATTAAGAGGATATAATTACAATGAAGAAAAGAAATTAATTTTGATAGATGCAACAGGCAGATTGATGCTTCAAAAAACATTTACCAGCAATCAAACTACGATTGATATTTCAGAATTGAACCAAGGAATTTATATTGCAAAAATTATTTCAGAAAAAGGAATTACCGAAAGCAAATTGATTAAGCAATAGGCTGAAGAAGTTTATAATAATCAGAAAATAGTTCACAGTAAAAACCTTCCAAGTTGATAAAACTTGGAAGGTTTTTTTATTGCGGTATTTTGTATTTACTGAATACTATTCAACTTTTCCATCAACCAATTTTTATCGGGTACTAAAGTATCCGAAGAAAGCTGTTTAATAATTGCAGGAACAGATTTTGAATTATTTAATTTCAGTATCTTTTGAAGATAAAGTAAAAACTTTCCATAAATGGTTTGATAGTGTTTTGATAGTCTTCGTTTTCTATTCAACATCTTTTTAAAACTCGAAATTAAATCATCTAAAGTATCTAATTCATTTAGTTCATATAATGTTTTGGCTTGCATCAATTTAATATCTAATTGATAAAAAATATCGGTATAAGCCACTTGTTGCGATAGTTTCAGCGATTCGTTATATTTTTTTTGAATAAAAAAAACTCTGGCTAAATTATAATGATAAGCGTTTTCTAATTCATCTTTTGGCAACAGCAAACTATAGGTTTTAATAAATTTTTCAGCCCAACTAATTTCCTTTTGTTGTAAAGCAACGGTGATAATATTTTTAAAATCCCATGGGCTAATTGTTTTTTGTTGAATTAATAAATCTTGTTGCAATGCTAATTTATAAATCTCAAAAATCTCTTTGTAAAAATTTAACTCACCTAAATTAATTTGAGCAATGCAATAATTAATTAAGAATAAATAAATTTCCTTTTTGGTGGCTAATGGTAAATTGTTTTTCGCCTTTGTTAATTTTGATTTTAGCCATTGATAATAAGGCTTTGCATCTGTAGCTTGTTCTAACAATAAAATCTGTCGGTTAATTTCAATTTGTTCATCTGCCATTTTATTTTTTTGTAAATATTCTAACAAAAAATCTTCCCATAAAATTTCAACAGGCTGGTCAAACATTTTTTTATAATGCAACACAGCACTCCAATATTTTAATTTTTGATGCAGGTAAAAATTTTCTAACGATGTTAGCACATCGGCTGTATTCCTCGGTTCGGTGCGGCTTTGCAATATTTCTTGATATGCATTAATTTGTTGTTGTAAAAAAAATTCATCATAAAATTTACTTTGCAAATGTTTAGATTTTGCAATCAGCAGTTTTGTTTTTTGTGCATGGTAAACAAACAAATCAGTAAGTTTTCTTTGATTCAAAACCTGTAAATACTTTAGTGAAAAATCATTGCTGTTTATTTCTGTTTGATTAAGTACCACAAAGTTGGCAGCTAATTTATACAATGCCGAACACCATAAATTAAATTGAAGATTATTGAATTTTGATGTAGATTTACTTTTAGCAGATTTAATTAGCAAAGCAAAAATATTTTCACCATTTATTATTTCTCTATTTCGTGAATGCAGAAATGGTCTGATAGCCTCAAACAGTTGATAAAACAAAGGGTTTGTGTTGTGATATGGGCTTTGCAAATACAACCGAAAGCGATGTGTTTCTTGTGGTGAAAATGTTTTAAGCAGTATGATTAATTTTGAATTTTGCATAATGGTATTAATAGTTTTACAATTATAAATTATACTTATACAATAGAAAGATAGATATTTTATTACACAATGGTATAAATAGTTGATATATTTTGTACTTGTAAATAGCAGCAAAACAGTTCACTTTTGCATCAACAAAATAATCATAGTTATGAAAAAAATTATTACACTAATTTCACTTTGCTTGATGATGCTGGTTGCAAAATCACAATCTTGTCAAACTAGTTATTCAGGTTTTACGCAGACTGTATGCGATATTCATCCTTACACTTTTAATCAACATGCATTAGCAATATCGGGCACTTATACCGATACATTGGTAAATTTTCATGGTTGCGATTCGGTTATCTATTTGTATTTAACAGTGTTGCCATCCAACATTAATCAAACTAAATCAATTTGCACAGGCAGTACTTTTACCTTTAAATCTCAGCAGCTATCAGTATCGGGCATTTACAAAGATTCACTTACCAATTATTTAGGCTGCGATTCTATTATCACTTTAAATTTAACAGTAAGTGCAACTTATCCAGTTACACAAACTTTAACTACGGCTTCTCCATCGGCTTGCGGCAGCAATCCAGTATCTTTTACAGTGCATGAACAAGATACTTCCATCACAAATATTTTTTATTCCTGTAATGGTGGCGGTGGCAACAAACTTTTACTGAATACAATTCAGGTAAATACTTTTTATGCTACTGGTATTACACACAATGCATCTTATTTTAATGGTGCTACAAATATGTCGGTTACCAATTTAATTCCTGGCAATAATTATAGCATTTATGCAGCGTTTGATACTTCGTATTTATATCCAGCAGGAGCTGGAGTGATGATGTGGATTGATTTTAATCATAATGGAATATTTGATGCTACCGAAATATTAGTAAATTCTCAAGGCACTAATTATATAAATACTGGTTTTACAATTCCTGCCAATACCTTATCGGGTGCTACTTTAATGCGTATCAGAACAACTGCTAATGGTGCTTATTTACCTAACCCATGTGTAAATTATACCACTGGCAGCACCGACGATTTTAAAGTATATATCACTACCAGCAACAATTTGTACGATTTGAAATATGTAGGCGCAAGCAGTTCTTCAACAGTAAGTACATTTAGTAGTAATACTTTTTCGCCTTCTATTCCAACTTCGGCTTTATACTTTACTACAGTTACCAATCAACAAGGTTGTTCAATTAATACAGATAGTATTCAACTAAATGTATTAGCCGCTTCGGCAGATACAATTTATGATACTATTTGCCATGGCACATTTAATTTTAATGGACAATTACTAAATCAAACTGGCACTTACCAATCGCACTTAAACAATGCAGTGGGTTGCGATTCAGCCGTTACTTTAAAATTTATAAGCCACATTAGTTTCACTTATTTAAATCAAAATCTTTGTCATGGTGGAAGTTTTGTTTTCAAAAATCAAACACTTACACAGCCTGGTACTTATTATGATACACTTACTAATTATATGGGTTGCGATTCGCTAATCACTTTGTCATTAATCGTTCCAACCACTTATACTTGGCAATATCATTATTTGTGCGCTGGTGCAACCGATACATTCAACAATCATATTTTAACCACAAGCGGTTATTATTATGATACATTACCCGACCATGCTAATTGTGGCGATTCGATACTTATTTTATACTTAACTATTTACAATCCTGTAATTGCAAATGCAGGCAACGATTATAATGGGTGTGGCGGAAATGGAGTTACATTAGGTGGTTTTCCTACAGCTACTGGCGGCTACAATGGTAGCAATGCATATAGCTACAACTGGCTACCATCAATAGGTTTAAGTAATTCAAACATTGCTCATCCAATTGCAGCGCCTACAAATAATACAGTGTATAAACTTTTGGTAACCGATGCATTTGGTTGCATTGGCAAAGATTCTATGCAATTTAATATTACCAACTCAACAACGTTTGGCAATATCAATCAAAATATTTGTAATGGCAGTTCGTATTTTTTCAATAATCAAACTATCACTGCATCTGGCATTTACTACGATACACTCATTAATTTTTCAGGATGCGATTCAATAATTACTTTACATCTACTTGCAAATACATCTTCATCTTCAATAATTAATCAAAGTATTTGTGGCAATTCTAGTTTTCAATTTAACAACCAAAGCCTTACTAATGCTGGTGTTTACTTTGATACATTAGTTAATTATACAGGATGCGATTCGATAATTACTTTAAATTTATCTATCACCACTGCCATAAATCTTTCTGTTAATCATACTACTTGCTTTAATGTACCTTATTTATTTAATGGGCAAATGCTAAGTAATAGCGGAACATTTTTAGATACATTATTGGGTACAAGTTGCGATACTTTTGTAACCTTAAATTTAGTAGTGCTGCCGATTAGCAACACTTCTATTTCGCAAACAATTTGTGGCAATCAATTTTATTTTTTCAATAATCAAAATCTAAATACAAGTGGTGCATATACTCAAACACTAATTAATTACTTAGGCTGCGATTCAATTATCACATTGCACTTAACAGTTAATCCTATTTCGAATACTACCATTAATCAAACCATTTGCAACTATGCACCTTATGTATTTAATGGCAAAAGCCTTACTGCAAGCGGCACTTATTATGATACATTAATCAATCAATTTACTTGCGATTCAATCATCACTTTGAATTTAACGTTAAACCCATTGCCAGCGGTTCACATGACAGGAACATTTGCACATTGTGGAGATTCTTGTATGAATGTAACGATTAGTGGTTCTGCGTTAACTTCATGGACTTGGCGTTTTGCTGGAGGAATATCAACCACTTCTTTTAACGCTACTTTACTTAACCAAACTATTTGTTTAAAAAATATTTCGCCGAATGGTGTTATTGCATTTATTGGTGCAGATATAAATGGTTGTCAAAATTTTGATACTGTATTAACTATTCAACCTACCGATTGCGTTTGGCCAGGTGATGCTAACAGCGATTTAGTAGCTGATAATTTAGATATTTTTCCTATCGGATTATTAAATGGAACAACAGGCCCAATAAGAAATAATGCTTCATTAATTTGGATTGACCAACCTGCAACACCCTTCGGAACAACAGCTTCGGGCTTTATCATTGATGCCAAACATGCAGATTGTAATGGCGATGGAATAATTGATGGCAATGATACTACAGCCATTTTACAAAATTATGGCTTAACACATTTGCGTAAAAAAAGTGGTGCCGATTTAATGACACTTACTGTTGGGCCAGATACCTTGTATCAAAACACAACAGCAATTATTCATATCGGGTTGGGTACAGCAGCCTTGCCAATAGATAGTGTTTATGGAGTAGCATTTTCATTTAATGTTGACCCAACAGCTATTGATACCAACTCTATAACCATTACTGCGCCTGCATCGTGGCTGTTTAATAATGCAACTGACCATTTTCAAATATTTAAATTATCGAAATCTGCCACAAGAGTTGATGTAGGTTTGGTTCGAAATAATCATATCAGCAAATCGGGTTTTGGCGATGTAGTAACCGTTACTATTGATATTACAACAGGTAATATAGTTGGTAGAGAAGATGCATTGGCGGCTTACAATAAAAAATATCAATTGCATTGTTCGGTAGATAATGTTACTATTTTAAAATTAGATGGCTCAATGATTTCGGCAAATGTAGTAGCAGATTCTTCCATCGTTTTATACAATAAACCTGATGGAATAAGCAATGTATCTACTCAAAATTTATCGCAATCAATTATTCCAAATCCTGCTACCAACAATGTTTCTATTAAATTAAGAGGATATAATTACAATGAAGAAAAGAAATTAATTTTGATAGATGCAACGGGCAGATTGATGCTTCAAAAAACATTTACCAGCAATCAAACTACGATTGATATTTCAGAATTGAACCAAGGAATTTATATTGCAAAAATTATTTCTGAAAAAGGAATCAGCGAAAGTAAATTGATAAAACAATAGTTTGAAGAGGTCTATAGTAATCAGTAAATAGTTCGCAGTAAAAACCTTTCAAGTTGATAAAATTTGGAAGGTTTTTTTATTGCGGTATTTTGTATTTACTGAATACCGATAACTGCTTATTGAAGACTATTCAACTTTTCCATCAACCAATTTTTATCGGGTACTTCGGTATCTACATTTAATTGTTCTAATATGTTAGTTGCCATTTTTTTACTATTGACTTTTAGTAATTTTTGAAAATACAAAACAAATTTTTTATACCGCTTTTGATAATGAATGGATAGCTTTCTTTTTCGATTCAATAATTTATTAAAGCTTGCCATCAAATCATCTAATGTATCTAATTCATTTAACTCAAATAAAGTTTTAGCTTGCATTACTTTAATATCTAGCTGATAAAAAATATCGGTATAAGCTACTTGATTCAATAGTTTCAGCGATTCAGTATATTTTTTTTGAATAAAAAATACTTTAGCTAAATTGTAGCTATATGCATTTTCAATTTCATCTTTTGGTAAACATAAATTGTATTTTAAAATAAAATTTTCAGCCCAACTAATTTCCTTTTGTTGCAAAGCAACGGTGATAATATTTTTAAAATCCCAAGGGCTAATTGTTTTTTGTTGAATAATTAAATGTAGCTGCAATCCTATTTTATAAATTTCAAAAATCTCTTTATAAAAATTTGTATTGCCCGAATTAATTTGAGCAATGCAATAATTGATTAAGAATAAATAAATTTCTTTTTTTGTAGTAGTTAATAATTTGCTTTTACGAAGTAATAATTTTTCTTTTAGCCATTTGTAATAAAGCGTAGCATCGGTTGATGTTTCCATCAATAATATTTGCCTATTTATTTCTATCGTTTCATCAAGCATTTTATTTTGCTGCAAATAATCTAATAAAAAATCTTCCCATAAAATTTCTATAGGTTGGTCAAACATTTTTTTGTAATGCAATGCTGCACTCCAATATTTTAATTTTTGATGCAGATAAAAATTATCTAACGATGTTAATACATCGGCTGTATTCCTTGGTTCGGTGCGGCTTTGCAATATTTCCTGATAATTATTTATTTGCTGCTGCCATAAAAAATTATCAAAATATTGATTTTGATTTTCATCTTGATACTCTATTTGATGTTTTGTTTTCGAGGCATGATACAAAAACAAATTTGTAAGTTTTCGCTGATTTAATATTTGCAAATAATTAAGCTCGATGGCGCTGCTTTTAGTTTCTAAATTATTTAATGAAATAAAATTAGCAGCCAATTGATATAATGCCGAGCAATATTTATTAAACTGCAATGAATTAAATTTTGCTTTCTTGTTTATTTGTTTCCAAACTAATAAAGCATTAATTTCATTTTTATTTCGTGAATGTAAAAATGGGCGAATGGCTTCAAACAACTCATAAAATAAAGGATTAGTATTATGATAAGGGCTTTGTAAATACAACCTGAAGCGGTGAATTTCTTGTGGCGAAAAGGTATTTATAAGCAACAGTAGTTTTGAATTATTCATCATACTAAAGATTATTTAATTATGTAAAGCTATACTATACAAGGCTTATTTTAAAATAATATTACATCATACTTTGGATAATTGTATTTTTTTGTACTTGCAGTCAATGAAATATTAGTTGAGTTTTGCATCATCAAAATAATATTTCAACAAACCAATTAAATGATATAGCCATGAAAAACATTTTAATCTTCTGTTTATTTTATTTTTTCTTTTTTACTAACCGTTCTCAAGCCCAATCTTGGAGTCAAGTAGGTGCAATCAACGACACTTTTTCTTGTCTTTCAATTACGAACGATGCTATGGGAAATGTATATGTAGCAGGTTATTTTGCAAATTCTAGCGGAAATAGATATGTAGCGAAATGGAATGGAACTAACTGGAGTGAAGTAGGTGGCTTAAATGGATTAGCCGCTAACGATTTAATCTGGAATATTTGTAGTAATGCTGCTGGAAATATTTATGCTGCTGGAGGTTTTACTAACTCAAATGGTAAGATGTATGTCGCAAAATGGGATGGAACTAATTGGAATGAAGTGGGTGGTTTGAATGGACTTTCTGCCAATAATCAAATTAATGCTGTTTGCTACGATGCTTCGGGTAATATATACGCAGCAGGATTTTTTACCAACTCAAATGGTAAGATGTATGTAGCAAAATGGAATGGAGCTAATTGGAGTGAGCTAGGTGGCGCTAATGGATTATCAGCGAATCAAGGCATTTCTTCAGTTTGTAGCGATGCTTCAGGAAATATATATGCTGCTGGAAATTTTACCAACTCAACTGGTAAATATTATGTAGCGAAGTGGAATGGAAATAATTGGAGTGAGTTAGGCGGCGCAAATGCTTTATCTGCAAATGGAATGATTAATAGTGTTTGCAGCGATGCTTCAGGAAATATATATGCTGCTGGAAATTTCAGTAATTCTAATGGGAACAAATATATAGCAAAATGGAATGGAACTAATTGGAGTGAGTTAGGTGGCGTAAATGCTCTATCTGCAAATAATTTTATTTATTCAGTTTGCAGTGATGTAGTTGGAAATATATATGCTGCTGGCTATTTTACAAATTCAAACGGACAATATTATGTAGCAGAGTGGAATGGAAGTACTTGGAGTGAATTGGGTGGCGCAAATGCTTTGGCAGCAAATAATTACATTTTCGGTATTTGCAATAATGGTACAGGAAATATATATGCTTGTGGCTTGTTTAGAAATTCTATTGGACCCTATGTTGCAAAATATAGCAGTTCTTGTTTTGCTACTAGTAGTTCAATTAACCAAAGTATTTGCGCAGGTTCATCAGTTTTATTTAATGGCCAAAATATTTCTGTTAATGGCACTTATAAAGATACACTTACAAATTACTTAGGCTGTGATTCAGTTATTACTTTAAACTTAATTGTTAACCCATCGCCTACAATTTCTTTCACAACTGAATATCAATCCTGCTTTAATCCAACTTTTTGCGCAGCAATCAATATGACTGCTACTAATGGTGTTGCACCTTATACTTTTAACGTAAATACTGTTCATGGTGGTGTTTATAATTCTATCAATAAAACAATATGTTGGAGTGTGCCACTACAAGATACAATAACCATAATGGTAACAGACGCAAATGGTTGCACAGCATCTTCAACGGATACTATAAAATTATCTACTGATTGTGTTTGGCCTGGTGATGCCAACAGCGATTTAGTAGCTGATAATTTAGATATTTTTCCTATTGGGTTATTGAATGGAACAACTGGGCCAGTAAGAAATAATGCTTCATTAGTTTGGATTGACCAACCTGCAACACCTTTTGGAACAAGTGCTTCGGGCTTTACCATTGATGCCAAACATGCAGATTGTAATGGCGATGGAATAATTGATGGCAATGATACTACAGCCATTTTACAAAATTATGGCTTAACACATTTGCGTAAAAAAAGTGGTGCCGATT
>JBJOOR010000021.1:0-27948 GCA_046051225.1 Bacteroidota bacterium
ACATTCCTTTTTCTAAATTAGAGGTATTTATTTGTTGTTTGTTTAGTAATTGAATTTCTTCCAATTTCTGCCCATTTAAATTGTAAATACTTACTAATGAATTCTCTCTTTCACTTAAATTAATATTTAATAAATCGTTTGTAGGGTTTGGATAAATGCTGAAACTATTTTTATAAATATCATTTTGAATACCAGCAGCTACAGGTTTTAAAATAGTTATTTTATGAATTCCGTTTGTTCCTTTAGTTCTTAAAATATTATGACTAACTGTAAATGAATCTGCACATAAAACGCCATTGATAGTTAATGTAATGGTATAGAATCCTGCATTAGCGTAGATATGAACTGGATAAGAACCTGTATCAGTTGCTCCATCACCCCAATTCCATAGGCATGAAATATTTGTTCCAGTTGAATAATTATATCCGAAATATAGACCTACAAAGTTAGAATCAGGAAATACTGAAAATCCTGCATTGCATGGCGAAGTTTGTGTAACTACGGTATCAAGTTGCCAAAAATCGTTATAAATTGTAGAAGTATTAGAGTTATATCCTGCGCTTACATAGCCATGGTCATTATAAGATAAACTAACGCCAAAAATTCTGCTTCCACCTGGGAATGAATCTATTTTAGCCCAAGTATCATTTGATGGATTGTATGACCAAAAATCATTATAGTTGTTTACACCATTTACACCATCTCTACCCAATCCTGCAAATCCTTTATTCAACATTGAAAAACCTGAAGCAAAGCTTCTAGTACCACCTCCAAAATTTGCTTTTTGTGTCCATGTATTATTAGATGGGTTATATTCATAAAAATCGCTGTAATGTGTGTTGTTATCATAACATCCACCACCTACATAACCTTTATTGCCTAATACAAAACTAAAACAACCATATCTTGTGCTGCCTCCAATATTTGCAATTTGCGACCAAGTATCTGTTGTGAAATCATACGACCAAAAATCATTATAGTTTACAACATTATCTATTCCCATCCCTATATAGCCTTTATTGCCAATTGTAAAACTTGCTACATCATATCTGCCAACGCCTCCAAAGGTTGCAGCCGAATCCCATTGATTACTTGTAGCATTGTATTTATAACAATCAGTATGTGTTACTGTTCCTAAACCTACTACACCAAATGTTCCATTACTAATTGCACCTGCTCCAGGAATTGCATTTGGATAACTTGCTTTTTGCAACCAAGTATCATTAGCAAAATCATATTGATAAAAATCGCTTAAATAATTTCCGCCACCACTTCCTAATCCTAAATAGGCATAATTACCTGCTACAAATGCAATTGCACCACCTCTTCCAATGCCCGGAAAAGAAGTTTTTTGAGTCCAAACATATTTAGTTTGTGCATTTAGGTTTAAAGATTGCAAAGCAATTAATCCAAATAAAAGTGTAGTTAAAAATAGTTTTTTCATGTTATGATTTTTTAATTGTTGTAAAAATAAAACTAATTGTTAATATTTCCAAATCGAATTCCGTACTTGAAAAAAAGCATTTTCACTCTATTCCACCGCATCACTCTTAGTTGAATAAACAAAAAAACCTTTCTCCATTTTATTAAAAATGAAGAAAGGTTGATGAAGTGGTTGATTGCATTGGCAGATGTATTGCCGATTAACCATTTTCAATTTATTTTATTGCACCACAATGGATAGCATATTGCTATTAAGCCCTTTGCCGCTGGCATTAAAACCAAATAATATTACTTCGTAGCGCACATCGCTTTGTAAGCCTTTAATATCAATATGATGCCCTGTGCCAAAGGTAAATGTGATAGCCGAATCGGGCTGTATATTGCCCATCAACAATGTATCATAATTATAATTAATGGCAGGTACTACACCAGGCTTGGCTGCAATGGCTATAATGCCTACAGCATTTTTTACAGAGTTAAAATCAATACTAATAGTACCTTGTTCGTTACTACCCGATTTTTTAATAATCACTTGTTCGGGCAATGGTTTTTTTGTTTTGCTACCACTAGTACCTTCATAGCCAGCACTTTCAATTTTAGCCACATCACCATTGGCTATTTTTTCAACATAAGCTGCATCTTGGTCTAATAATCCTTTTAGCACAGTTACTTGAGCTTTCACATTGTCGTGGCTTTGTTTGCTCCCTTTTACTGCCAATGCTATTAAGCCATCTAAAGTGCCGCATGCAGTAGTAATAGTAGCAGGTAGCACATCGGGCGATGGAAAAGTGGCATTGCCTGTAAGTTTTAGCACCACATTTTTACCAAACATTGATAGATTAGCAGCGGCTAATCGTTTAAAATTGCGTTTACTTTAATTTTTACCATGATTGTTTGTTTTTTATTTGTTTATTAATTGATACCTTATTTTATTTAAGCCCATTAAAAAATGAAATAATGGAATGTAAACTTGCATTCGATTAAATCAAATGTGAAATGATGGAATGTAAACTTGCATTCGATTAAATCAAGTGTGAAATGATGGAATGTAAACTTGCATTCGATCAAATCAAGTGTGAAATGATGGAATGTAAACTTGCATTCGATCAAATCAAATGTGAAATGATGGAATGTAAACTTGCATTCGATCAAATCAAATGTGAAATGATGGAATGTAAGTTTGATTGCCTTATTTCAACATTTACAACATTTTTATTTATTGATTATCTGCTGCTGTTTAAATGAAAAGAACGTTTGTAATAATGATGCAAACTTACATTACATCAATAGGTTGATAGATAGCAACTGTATAAGCGGTAGGCTATAGCATGTATGAATGATGCAAATGATTGTATAAATAGATATAGTACGCTTGTAAAATTTATTATGCTGTGCAACAAATTTCATCTTTTATTCGTCTATCATATTATATAGATAATCGTTTTAACAAAAACGTGCAACAGCCAGCAGCCAATCATATTATTCATACCGATAGAATTAGCATCTATAAAACAAATGGTATTGTATTAATTATACCCATTGCCGATTTGCTCTGGATTGAAGCCAAAGGCAATTATACTTTACTTACATTTTGGTATCACAAACAATATATTAAAATAAAACTTTGTCATCAATTGCACGAGTGGGAAACCTTATTAAAAGCGCATCAATTTTTGCGTATTCATAGGTCGCATGTGGTAAACGAACGGGGCATAATAGCTATTGATAATCATCAACATTTTTTGATTATGAAAAACGATGACGAAGTGGCTTTTTCAAAATCACATCATCAACAGGTTAATCAGTTGTTTATTCGGTTTATGGCAGCCGATTGATTAATGCTTGCTTAACATGCCAAAGCATTTTAAACACTAAAGTGGATAGAAAAAAAACCTTTCTCCGATTTTTTTAAAAACGAAGAAAGGTTGGTAGATTAAGTTCGTTGAACTAATGGTAGTAGGCAGTAGTATTTTTTTAAAGTGCAAAGGCTTCGATAAAAAAATTGCAACGAATTTTTAAATGCTTTGTTTACCAATCAATAAACACAGCATTTACGGTTTACTGAAAATAATTTATCTTTGCAAAAAAAATCAATCATGGGTTTAACATACACTACCATAAAAATGAGCAATCCTCGTAAGCAGGATTTAGCAGCTATTGAAATAAAATGTTTGGTAGATACAGGTGCATTGATGATGAGCATTACCGAAACGATGTGCATTCAATTGCAATTAGATGAATTAGAAAAACGCAGTGTAACGATAGCTGATGGTAGTATTAAACAAGTTCCATTTGTAGGACCCATTAGAATTGATTTTGGCAATCGGTTTTGTTTTACTGGTGCATTTGTATTGGGCAATGAAGCTTTGCTTGGTGCTGTGCCAATGGAAGAAATGGATTTAATTGTTCATCCTGCCAAACAACAAGTGATACCCAATCCTCAACACCCCAACATTCCACAGTATATTATGTATTAAGTTTTATGAATAAACAAAAAAACCTTTCTCCATTTTATTAAAAATGAAGAAAGGTTATAGATTATTTATTCAATTTGAAATTGGGATAAAGCTTTCGATGGTTGGCTTGGTTCAATCTGATTTGTGAATAATGGTTTGCTTTTATTCTTTTATAAACTTACCATTCATGATATTGCCATTTGTATCGGTGGCTTTTATAAAGTATAAGCCCGAACACATGCCTTCGGTATTTAGCTGATAATTACCATTGGCAATAATGATTAGTTTGGCATTTTGCTTTCTGCCCAATACATCCATCACTTCAATTGTATTGCTTAATAACGAATGATTGGTAACAAATACCGTTGCACCGCAAGGGTTGGGGTAGGGGTTTAGTTTATTAGTTGGCAGGGTTGTTTCTATTCCCAAATTGTTTTTTAAAGTAGTATCAACGCCAAATATTTTCATATCATCAAAGTAAAACCCATCCATGTTTACGGCTTGGTCTGCCACCAACTGAAAACGAATTTTTATTTTTTTATTAATAAAATTATCTAAAGGCATTTGTTCATTTACCCATTTAGATACATAATCGCCATCATAAATGGGTTGCCCCTGCCATTGGTTAATAGTACCATCATGGGTGTATAGGCCACATAAAGGCGTCCAACTAATACCATTATTATCCGATGCTTCAACCACCGCATAATCATAATCTTTCTCAATTTGCCATTTACAATAAAATCCAAGCATAGGCTTAATGGCATTGGTTAAATCAATTTCATTTTTTAAGGTAATAATATTGGTAGTATTATCAGCATAATTGCCCAATGGGCTATCGGTAATAGAATTGGGGGCCGATACATAAGTAGCAGTGGTGGTATTCCAAGTGCCTAATGAAACATCCCAATCGGTGGTGGTTGAATTATTAATGATTAAAAAAGTAGCATACTGATGATACTGCATCACGATAGTATCAGTTTCATCATATATGCCATTATTTACTTTTAATACAAATCTAAATAGCTGCCCATTGGTAATAGCAGCATTTAAAGTATAGCTGATAGAATCAGTAATGGTTTGTAAAAAATTAAGATTAGAAAATGTTTTAGATGCACCAATAGCAGTAATCCAACTATCTAAAGGCGTAGCCGAAACAGTAAACGTAGCGCCATTAGCCATGCCCAATCGTTGAAGCGTATAATGAATATGATTATTCAATTGATTGGTAAAAAGTTTATCAGTGGCTTTTAGCTGGGCATATTGTAAAATTAATTTAGCCGCATTCAAATTAGCAAATAAATTATCGGCGCATAAGCCTTCAATATCGGTAGCAGGCGGATAAAAGCCCGAAGAAGCAGGCCCAACTTCGGGTGTAAACGAATAGGTTTTGTTTTTAGTAGTTTGTTCGCCATAGCCCCAATCATCCGAATCGCCATTGGTTACATACCCCACTGTTTGATCGCCAGTACCATACTTATAATGATTATATTGAGTTAAAAAAGCGCCATAAGCATCGAATTGTGTAGAGTCGGGGGTTTTAAACGAAGCAATATATCCCCACGGATAAATAATATCATTGCTATAAGTATGATAATTAAGATTAATTAAAAAAGTATGATGTTCGCAAAACCATTTAATAGCCTTAGTTTCGGGTTCAGAAAAAGCAGTATCGCCCCTATAAGTATCAGAGCTGGTAAGATTGCTGCTACCAATATTATCATAACCCCAATTAAAGCCATAGTTTCTATTCAAATCAACACCAAAAGTGCCATCCAAATTATCTCTTCGGTTTTTGCGCCACATACCACCGCCCATTGGATTAGTAGTTTGATTAAATAAATATCCATCAGGATTTAAGCAAGGAACAAAATATAATTCGGCATTATCAACCACAGTTTGCACCTGTGCATCAGTGGCATAGTTTTCTAGCAAATACCATAAATAATATACCATTTGCGAAATACTAGCAGGCTCCCGAGCATGATGCAACGCAGTATATACCATTTGAGGTTTTACTTGATTCGAATCGGGATGATTAGAAACACGAAGCCAATAAATAGGCCTGCCTTCGATAGAATGAAAAGTATCAATAGGTTGCTTAGCCGAAATTAAATTGGGATAAAGCAAACGCATAGAATCAATAATGGCAAGTAGCTCGGCATAAGTATAATAGCCGCCATAACTTCCTAAATGAAAATGACTAGGCTTAATGGGATGCTTTGTGGCAGTGGCAACACAACCAGCAATGCTTTTTTTTTTAGTTTGATGATTATTATTTTGGTCGATATAATATTGGCTTACATCATCAATTATTATTTCGGTTTTAAAACCAGCATTGTTAATGCTTTTTAATTCGGTAGCCGAAAAATCAGAAGTAAAACTAATGCCTTTTTTATATTCGCCATGGTCTACAGCTATGCCCAGAGTCTGCAAATCTTTGATGGTTTTGCCCGGTTCATTCAAAAATACTTTTGCTCTTGAATATTTTTCGGTTTGCGCCAATAATAATTGGCTACTAAGTATCAATACAACAAATATTATTTTCTTCATGCTAAATTTATTTATAAAGTAAAGATAAATAAAAAAGAAACATTTATAGTTTTAAATACGCTGCATTATTACACATTGGGTTATCATTCTTTTAAATTCGGGTTTACAATGTTATTATGCCTTTGTTCTTTTTACAATACTACCTCTTGGTTCATTACCATGGTGTAGCACAGTTTCAGTATGCAGAAACTTTGCCGCCTCTGCCGAATCTTTTACTTTAGATGCACTTCGGGTTAACATATCTTTTTCAAACAAGGTTAACACACTTTCTCTTATGCCAGCATCTTTCCAATTCGATACAGGGTTGCATCCGTTATAGATGGCTTCAGCCAATGCCACGGCATCTAATAGGGCTTGGTTTGCACCTTGCCCTTTAAAAGGGCTCATAGGATGAGCAGCATCGCCCAATAGCGTTATTTTTCCTGCATTGCTTAGTAATTCGGGGCGTAGTAATTCACGGTCGTATACAGGATAGCCTGTAACTTGTGCATCTAAAGTAGCTGCTATAATTTGCGGAATAGGATTGTGCCATTTAGTTCTTCGGCAGGCTTCTTCCTTTAAAGCTTTTGCACCTTTTATACTTAATGCTTTGGCTTCCATTTCAGTCATCGGAAAGCTAAGTTGCCACATTATCGAAGTTGAAGAATAAGGCATGATGTATATTCGCTCATTACCATTAGCAGTTTGAAACACAGTTGCCGAATCTAACAAATCACTATCCACATCTTTAATAGCTGCTAAAGGGCATATGCCTAATATCACAATACAATCTAAGTAACGCAAAGGAGTAATATCATCGCCAATTATTAATTTACGTACAGTGCTTCTTATACCATCTGCACCTACCACTAAATTGGCTTTGGCATTTTTTATTTTGCCATTTATTTCAAATGTTAAATCCACACCATCCTTATCAGCATCTTTAATGGCTACTAATTGATGATTCCATTGCACTATATCAGCATTGCCAAGTTGCTGAAGCAGCGCTAAGCGCAATGATTGCCTAGCAATATGAATATTAGTGCGCCTCGAAGCTTTTGTTTCCGTATGCTTCCATTTTCTCATGCCCCATTCGCCAATTATTTTTCCATCAATGGTATGAACCACATGCCTTGTAGACGTTATACCTTCATTCAACTTAAAAATACCCAATTTCAAAATTGCTTTAGTAGCCTGTTGCAAGGTAAGCCCATAGCCTTGCATACGAGCATCAAAGCTGCTATCACGTTCATAAAGCGTAAAAGGAATACCCCTGTGCAAGCAAGCCACCGCCAAAGCCACACCGCCTATACCACCGCCTATAATGGCTACATGAGGATAGTTTTCGGTATCAGCTATTGGATAACTTGCAGAACTAAGCAAACCAAACCCCGAACAATGCATACATGGATAGGGATGCCCCTTTGGGCGAATAGGCGCTATGCCATTGCTGCCCAATTTTTCAAATTCATCGCATTGTAGTTGGTAGCGTATTCTTGCCCTTTTGTTAAGCTTATGATACTTTTCGCCTACGCCATTACATTCATTGCAAATAACCCAACTAGCTATATTATTTTCCACTTATATTATTATTTTTTTATAATAATTTATGATTTCAAAAAAATACCATCCATCGCATTATCCTTGCTATTGCTTTAGAACAATTCATTTTATGTACAAACCTAAACATTTTTATCTATTGCTTTTAAGAAAATAGATATCAAAATCAATAACATTTTTATCTGTTGCTTTTATTAAAATAAATATCAAAATCAATATTTGCTGAATGAACAACAGGTTTATATTATAAACAACTTACAACACATGTTTGTAAGCAATTATAGATGCTTTCGTTTCATTATGATTCTTTTATAATTTATATTATGTTAAACAAGTAAAAGCATTTTAACTTTAACTAATCACCTAACTCATCATTAAGGCTATACTACTTCAATTCATACAATCGGCATAGCTTACAATTTGTTTAATTAAAAAGATGCAACTTTTTACAAACCAACTTGTTTTTACTATGAAATTAATTACAGCGTATTACCTTTGCAATCATACATAACATAACATACCATAACATATCAAATGATTTTACATTTAAAAAATACAGTTACCGAACCCCATGCATTAGCTATTGCACACGATAATAAAGGCGTAGCATTTTATGAAGATGGCAGATTTATAATAGTTACTACATCAAAAGATAATAAGCCAAAATTAGAAGATAAAGAATTTGTAGATGAGTATTTTACAATGGAATCGGATATGCAATTGGCAAGTAAAAAATACAAAGACATAGTAAGAACCGTAAAATGGAATAATGTTGAAATAGGTGGCAAAGGATACTACACAGCAATGATGGCAGGTCCTTGTGCTGTTGAAAACGAAAAACAAATAATGAAAAGTGCCGAATTCATTGCATCATTAGGCATCAAAACATTTAGAGCAGGCGCATACAAACCCCGAACATCGCCATATACATTTCAAGGCTTAGGGCAAGAAGGATTAGAATTATTAGCCGAAGTACGTCGCAAATACGGATTAAGTATCATTACCGAAGTAAAAAATCTTAGCCATGCCAAGCAAGTAATTGAAACCGCCGATATTATTCAGATTGGAGCAAAAGCAATGTACGATGTATCAGTATTAGAAATGTGTGGCGAAAGCGGCAAACCAATTTTAATAAAACGTGGCTTTGGCACTACATTGCAAGAGTTTGTGCAAGCTGCCGAGTTTGTATTATGCAAAGGCAATCCAAATGTAATTTTATGCGAAAGAGGCATCCGAACTTTTGAAACTAAAACCCGTTTTACTTTCGATTTATGTGGTGCAGCATATTTAAAACATCATACTAATCTTCCAATCGTGCTAGACCCCAGCCATGCAATGGGCTACGATTATGGCGTACCCGATTTAGCAAAAGCATCTATAGCTTTTGGCTGCGATGGATTATTGATTGAAGTACACCCAACACCAAAACAAGCTTGGAGCGATGCTTCGCAACAATTAGATTTTGATACTTTCAGAAAATTAATGACCGATTTACAAATAGTAGGCGGAGCTGTAGGAAAGAAAATAGTTTAATCCTTAATAAACTTTGCAGCCATTGTTTCTGCTTTATCATTTACTATTTTGATAAAATAAATTCCGCTAACTAAGTTGCTAATATCTATCCGAATTGTGTTTTTATCTCTCACATCTATTGGGCATAAAATAATTTGCCCAAGTAAATCATACACTTCAATTGTTTTTACAAATACTTGATGCCTAATAATAATTGATTGAGCAGCTGGATTAGGAAACACAAGCAATCTATTGGTTTCAACTAAAGTTGGTTCTACCCCATTTGCAAATCCAGGATCAAAAGCCCCCACTCTAGTTGCATTAGTTTTAAATGAATCTAGCCAATGTTTGGCTTGAAGATTAATAAAAGTATCAGCCAACCACGATACAGAAAATTTACCAAAGTAATCGTTCTTATCTGAATCATTACAACCGCAAAATGAAGGGCCTCCAAATAGCTGCCCAACAAACTCATGATATTTATTATAAAGCGGCGAACCGCTGCTGCCTGGCTCTGTTAAGCCATTATCCCAATGTCCAATCTTCCAACAACGAGCTGGATAATTATCGAAATAACTTGAATCTTGGCATTTATTATTAGCAATCGAAATCTTCTTTATATCGCCTTCAGGATGATGAATACAAACTACAGAATCGGGTATCGAATCTGTATTATTCCACCCAGCAAAATATGGGCGATACCACATTGGAATCTTTTTTTTAAGCACCATTAAGCTAAAATCACTTTTTTTATTAGCACCAGCAATCGAAGCACCTATCATTGATTGATTAAAATTGCCATTGACATTGGTGCAATTAGGACTTTCATAATTGAATATAAATACCCATGAAAGTAATGAGCTACTATTTTGTCCATTTGTGCAATGATATGCTGTCATGAAATATGGTGTAGTATCTTGTGGTACATCATTTAATAAAGACCCCGAACAATAACCCGAACCGCCTACCACAATCATGCCTATTGCCCTTTTTTCTTTTTGCCAATTGCTGCCAATTGGGCAATTTACATTGTTTTCGCAACTACCACTTCCACCAAAACCATTCGTGTTTTTTAAGCCAAAGGTTCTGTATCCATGAATAACATTCGATATTTCAAATGTAGATTTTTCTGTTGTGTAATTAGGTTCAAAATATTCAACCACCATTTCATCACCTGTTAAAATAGAAGAAGCCATTATTTTTTCTGGTAAATTATATGAAGCATCATAAGGTCCAAGCACAGCATTGTTAGAAGGATTGTATAGATAAATAAAACTACCTTGACCTAAATGATAATTACTAAATTGAATATTGATAGATTGAGCATTTCGGCAAATAATTTTTAATTGCCACAATTTGCTGCCATCCGAAAATGTTTGCCAAAAACCATTTGTTTCGGGTGAAATAGAAACAGGCATTTTATAACCAAATCGCCAAGGAATATTCTTTACATGAGCGGTTAAACTATCTTCTAATCGTATTTGCTGATAAGGAATTGCAGGCATTTCAACCACTGTAGAAATATCAGCATAAGTATGATTTTGAATACCTATTGGAATTTGTGCATTCAACATCAATGTAATTACTGATAAAATAACTATTAAAAAATATTTCATTTTGAAGTATAAAGTATGCGTAAAGTTAAAGAATAAAAAACATAAAAAAAGCTACAACGTAAATTGTAGCTTTTTTGTATTATTTATTTTCTTTAAAACGCTTGTCAGGTTTACCATCTTTTTTTGTTGGTCCTGATTTTTCAGCTTCTGATTTCTTGAAACGTTTGTCAGGAGTTCCGTCTTTCTTTAGTTTAACATCACTTTTTACTTCTTCTTTTTTATCAGCGCCTTTAGCTTCTGTTTTCGCTTTAGAAGGTGCTTTAGTAGTTTGTGCTGATAGGTTTACAACACTAATGCAGATTAGAGCTGCAATGGCAATAATAATTTTTTTCATTGTATATATTTTATTTGCGACAAATGTGGCTGTAATAAATGGTGATTAATAAATTGATTTCTTAATGAAATTCAAATAACATGAATTTTATTCTTGTCCAACTTCAGCCCTCATTTGCGGAAAAAATAAAACTTCCTGAATTGAATTGGAGTTGGTCATAATCATACTCAATCTGTCAATACCAATTCCTAAACCTGCTGTTGGCGGCATGCCATATTCTAATGCACGAAGAAAATCTTCGTCCAGCACCATCGCTTCATCATCACCACGTTTACCTAATTCCAATTGTTCTTCAAAACGTTTGCGTTGGTCAATGGGGTCATTTAATTCACTAAATGAATTACACAATTCTTTTCCATTACAAATCGCTTCAAAACGTTCAACCATGCCCGGTTTGCTGCGGTGCGATTTTGCTAATGGACTCATCTCAACAGGATAATCTGTTATAAATGTTGGTTGAATTAATTTTGCTTCAGCAAATTCACCAAACAATTCATCAATGATTTTTCCCTTGCCCATTTTTGGGTCGATGTGCAAATTTAATTTCTTCGCAGCATCACGAAGTTGTTCTTCGTTCATGCCGTCAATGTCAATACCAGTGTACTCTTTAATGGCTTCAAACATCGTGAAGCGTTTCCAGGGTCGTTTGAAATCAATCAGGTTTTCACCCACTTGAACTTTGGTTGAACCCGTTACATCAATCGCCACTTTTTCTACCATTTCTTCCACCAAATCCATCATCCAATTGTAATCTTTATATGCCACATACAATTCCATTTGTGTAAATTCAGGATTGTGAAAACGGCTCATGCCTTCATTTCTAAAATCTTTTGAAAATTCATAAACACCGTCAAATCCGCCAACAATCAGTCTTTTGAGATACAACTCATTTGCAATTCGCATATACAAAGTCATGTCTAAAGTATTGTGATGCGTTTTGAAAGGTCGTGCAGCTGCGCCACCATACAGCGGTTGAAGGATGGGCGTTTCTACTTCCATGTAGGTTTTAGCGTTTAAATATTCTCTCATGCTGTTCACCAATTTGGTGCGCTTGATGAAAATTTCTTTCACTTGCGGATTCACAATTAAATCAACATAACGCATTCTATAACGTTGTTCAGGATTTGTAAAAGCATCATGTACTTTTCCATCTTCGTCCACTTTCACTACTGGCAACGGTTTCAAAGCTTTGCTTAATAATTTTATTTCTTTACAATGAATTGAAATTTCTCCAGTTTTCGTTCTGAAAACATAACCTTTCACACCAATGATATCGCCCAAATCAAGCCAATGTTTGAAAACTTCTTCGTACAAACTTTTATCGTCAGCGGGGCAAATTTCTTCGCCTTTTACATAAAACTGAATTTTGCCAACACTATCTTGCAACACAGCAAAAGCAGCCTTTCCCATGATTCGTTTGCTCATTAATCTGCCAGCAAATGAAATTTCTTTTAGAGATTCATCTTCAGGATTTGTTTCAAATTTTGCAATGATTTCTTTGGATGAAAAAGTCATTTCCCAAGTTTCAGCAGGATATGGATTGATGCCTTTATCAATCAGTTTTTGTAAAGTTTCTCTTCTTAAAATTTCTTGTTCGGATAAATGTTGCATGAATAAATTTTGAGGACGCAAATGTAATCAATCATTTTTTTTGAGGATAAATAATAGGTATTTGTTTTTAAATAGTTTTTCGAAGCAACAATTTTATTCTCAATAACAAACTGATGCCTACTATTTTTTGTCCTCTACTACATAAGTTTTTCCAATTGTATCATGAATCATTACTCCATCTTGTTTAAACCATATTGAAATAGAATCAATAAAAATCAAAACCCCCATTGTATTTAAAATAAAATAAGATGCATCGTATACAAATGAAATATTGCTGGCTAATGTTCGTGACTGCAAATAGTATCTTAAGCAAGTTAATGCCAATTGAATAGTAATAAATATAAGTAATAAAATATTTCTACTTACAATATTTTTGAATGTGCATTTTTCGAAATCAGTATTTAATATTTTTATACCTACCATTTTTTTACCAATAGTGTATCCAAATAAATATTCGCAAAAAGGTTTATGCAGAACAATAACATAAACAAATATTTCTGCAACTTCAATATAATTTGATGTAAACTTAAGTAAAATAAATATTGCGATAAAAATGCTAAGCACCACCAAAATATTATCTATAAGCATTGCAAAAAACCTTGAAGTATTAGTAGCAAAATTATAAACAGGCTTTGCTACGCTATCAAATTCGATATTATCATCAATTATCAATTCATTCATGATTGAACAATTTATTATTCAAAAATAACTATCCACATGCAAAAGAATAAATCTATTGTAAATATTTTTTAAATAATTTAATTCAGTTAACTACATTTGCACAACCAATAATCATAAAAACAATTTATATGTCGATAGATAATTTACCTAAAGGTGCTAACTGGTTTTTAGGCTTAGGCTTTACAGCAGGTGTTGTATTATTATTAATTTTCGCCCCTCAATTTTTTTGGGTTTTATTACCTTTTGCTGGTGTATTTTTAGCCAAAGCATTCA
Organism: Bacteroidota bacterium; assembly: GCA_046051225.1. GTDB lineage: Bacteria > Bacteroidota > Bacteroidia > Chitinophagales > CAIODY01 > CAIODY01. Next base: position 14,019 of record JBJOOR010000021.1, read on the forward strand.
ACGTAATTTAATTTACATTTACCCTCAAATATTTTATGACAAGCTCTTTGGGCATTGGCAGTCGTTTGCGTCATCCTAATTATGGAGAAGGCATTTTGATGAAATTTTCATTAGAATATTTTACCATTTCATTTTTCAATATTGGAGTAAAAGAAATTAGCCGAACATTTGAAGGTTTAGAATTAATTGAAGCTATTGAACCCGAACATGATGCCATTTCATTTGATACTATTGAAATGAAATTGAGTGAAATACTATTAAAATGGGCAGATGTGCAAGAATTAGTAAGCCTTGCACCAAAATATATTGGCGGTACTATGTTGCTTCAGCCTGCCGATAAATCGTTAAAACCAAAGGATATTCCTATCACAGCATTTTTTCATAAAATAGTTATGTTAAGAGATAGATTGAGGGTTTTAGAACAAAAAATAAATGCGCATTCTATTTTAACTGATGAAGAAAAAGTTGAAATGCAACAATACATCACCCGTATTTATGGTTCGCTTACCACATTCAATGTATTGTTTAAGGATACTTCCCATCAGTTTGTAGGCGAAAAAGGAAAGGAATAACTTATACTCACAAAAGCATTATACTTTCCTTTACATATTAGCTGCCATATCTTTATGCCAGCATATTAATTTTACAAAAAATAAATTAATAAATCATGAAGAAAATTATTGTATTAGCCGCCCTTGCTTTAAGTAGCCAAGCCTTTGCACAACAAACTGCACCAACCAATAAACCTCCTATGCATAAACAAATGGATAAGGAGAAAAAAGAAATGCCATCGGCAGAACAACGTGCTAAAAAACGTAGCGAACATATGGCAAAAGAATTAACATTAAGTACAGAACAGCAAGATAAAGTATATAGTACTTTATTATCTTTTATGACTAAAAGAGATGCTTTGCAAGCTAAAAAAGAAACTATGAAAAAAGATGACTTTAGAAAAGATGCAAAAAGTTTAGAAGCAGAACGTGATAATAGTTTAAAAGCTATTTTAACGCCCGAACAATTTGAAAAGCATCAAAAACAGGTGGAAGAGGAAAAACAAAAACACAAAGGTGAAGGACATAAAATGGAAAACAAACACGAATAATTTTAATTACAAAAGTAATGTTTATACAAATCCTTCTACATTGAATTGTGGAAGGATTTTTTTTTGCTACATTTCAGTTTTCAGTTCTTTAAAAATTTTTTCAGCCCATAATCCATATTGTTTACCACTTGGGTGCAGTTGGTCGGGGGCTAAAAATGTAGTGTCGTGATTTCGTGAAATTGCAGTAATATCAACAAACAATATTTCATTTTTTTTACAAATTTCTTGTGCTATTGAATTAAATAAGTCAATCTCTTTGCCTATTTGAACAGCACCACGTTTGTCTTGTTCGCCAAAAGGTGTAAAGCCCCAATCGGGAATAGAAACTACAAAAACATTTGTTTTAACATTGGCTTTCAAAATAGCATATTGCAATAATTCAGTAAATTCTTTTTGATAAATATCAGGCGAATAATTTCGGTATTGATTATTTACACCAATTAATAAACTTACTAAATCAAATTTACCATCTATTTTAAATTGATGAATTGATATCAATAATTCATCAGTTGTAAAACCTGTATGTGCAATAGGAATTGGAGTATGAAATTTTAGATTAATTGTTTCTAATAACCTGACTAATTGATTGGGCCAACGATGCGATGATTCAACCATTTCGCCAATTGTATAAGAATCGCCAAGTGCTAAAAAAGATTTCATTTAATTAAATTTTATTTTTCAGTAATTACAAATTCAGTTCTTCTGTTCATGGCTTTATTTTCGGCCGAATCATTTTTTACTAAAGGATGTGTTTCGCCATAGCCTTTGTATTGCAGCCTTGTAGCATCAATTTTATTTTCAATTAAATAATCATAAACAGCTTTTGCTCGGCTATCAGATAAATCGAGATTATGCTTTGGATTACCAACATTATCAGTATGCCCTGCAACTAATATTTTTACTGTTGGATTAGTAATCATAAACTCTAATAGTTTTTTTAATTCTACTTTCGATTCGGGTTTTAAATCAAATTTATCTGTTTCGAAAAATATATTTTTAAGTACCACAGATTTACCAATTTCGATAGGTTGTAATTCAACATTTTTTTCAAATGGAATAGAGTCTGTTTTTTCTTTCAACGAAAAATTTTCGGAGTAAAATAAATATTTTTTGTTGCTCACATTTAATGCATAATTTTTGCCTGATGGAATACAAACTAAATACGAACCATCGCTTTCATTGGATGTACTTTCGGTAATTATTTTTCCACTTTTTAAATCAATTAATTGAAAATCGGCAGCCACAGTCAAATGTGTTTTCGCATCGGTAATAATTCCTTTTACATACGTAACTCTTATGGGTTGTGCTTTTCCGTATAATTCAAATTGATATAAATCATAATTGCCATTTCCTTTTTCATCTCTTGATATAATTGCATTTTTGCCATCGGCAGTAATAAAAATACCACGTTCATCGCCTTCGGTATTTATTGGGTAGCCAATATTTGTAGCTTCGCTCCAAGCACCATTTGGCAATTTTCTGCTAAAATAAATATCGCTTCGCCCCATGCCTGCTCTACCATCCGATACAAAGTAAATAGTTTGATTGTCGGGGTGAATAAATGGAAACTGTTCGTTGCCAGTGGTATTAATATTTTTGCCCAAATTTTTTGGTTCACTCCAACCTGTTTCTGTTTTTTCAGTTGAAAAAATATCCATTCCGCCAATACAATTTTTATTAGCTGCTACAAAATATAGTGTTTTTCCATCGCTCGAAAAACTTGGCATTGATTCGAATTGAGCCGTATTGAAACCTTGATTCATAGGTTTACTCCAGCTTTTTCCTTCATTATAGCAAGCATAAATATCGCAGCTCCCATCACCATTTACTTTATCGCCACATCGAACAAAATACATTTCGCTTTTATCTGCACTAAATGTTATTCCACCTTCGTTGTATTGCGTATTTATAGGCGCAGGCATGCGTTGAGCTTCTGTCCATTTACCATTTATTTTTTTCGATTGATAAAAATCTTCGTTTCTGTTTTCTTGCCTTACAAAAATTATTGTTTCACCATCCAATGATAAATATGGATAATAATCAGGCGATGTTGAATTGATATTCGATCCCATATTAATAGGATTATAGGGTACAGGATTTTTCATTGCATCATCAATAAATCTTATATTTTGAATTTTAAGATTCACCTCATTCTTTTCAGTTGGCGATACTTTTGCAAACGATATAAATCTATTGTAATAATTTATTGCCTTATCATATTTTTTTTGATTCATATAAATTTCGGCAATGGTTTTAAATCTCTTGTAACAATAGTTTGAATCTATTGCTATTGCTTTATTATACAACAAAATGGCTTCGTCAACTTCTTCATTTCTGTTTTTAATATCGCCATATAATACAATGGCATCGCAATAATTTTCATCTTCGGCAATTGCTTTTTTTAAATTTTTAATAGCTTCTTCTTTACCACCCAATTGCATGGCAACTACAGCTTCATTAAAGTATTTTTTTGCCTTAGTGCTTACTTTTAATTTATCGTATTGTGCAAACAAAATAGTGGTGGTGCTTAAACAAATAAATATAAATAATATATTTTTTTTCATGCTATAAAATTGGTGAGTAATAGATATTGGTAGTTAATAATCGTACCAAAATATTTTGCTTATTTATTTTTTAATTGTTTTAAAATATCTTCAAAATATTCGGTTTGTAATTGTTGAACTTCAAACATACTTTGGTTTTGATGCGCCAATAAATGATCTAATTTTTCGTGCAACATTCTTATTTCTAATTCGGCTTTCAAATTTATTTTGTAATCATGTTCGCTTCGCATTCTATCTTTATCTTCTTGCCTGTTTTGGCTCATCATAATAATAGGTGCTTGAATAGCTGCTAAACAACTAAGAATAAGATTTAATAAAATGTATGGAAATGGGTCAAAAGCCTTTGTCATCAACATAAATGTGTTGAACAACATCCAAATTAAAATAAACGAAAAGAAGAAAATAATAAAAGTCCAACTGCCACCAAATGAGGCTACTTTATCAGCAATTCGCTGCCCCAATGTAAATGAATCTTTTTCATTTAAATCAATATTTTCAACTAATAATTCTTGATTGGCAATACTATCAATAACCGTTTTTTCAATATTGTTTATTTCGCCTTGATTTTCAGAAATTATTTTTTCTAAATATTTTCGTCTGTAAATATTTAGTTCTTCAATCGAAATATAATCGTTGGCTGTAAATGTTGGAATATCTTTTACCACCAATTCAAAAATACCTTGATGCAAATCATCGCCTTTGCGAAGCATTGATAATGGTAGTTCGTTTTTAGTAATACTGCAAATGCCTGTAGATGTATTCATTTTTATGTTTTTGTTTGTTTCAAAATTAACATTAATGCCCTAAGATTTTTTTATAAAATCATAACCACTTCTTAATTAAAATAGAGCTCGAATAGAAGCTCTGCCAGTGTGTACAATATTGGCTGTTCCTGTTTTTCTGCCATCGTAAATAATACTCATTTCAATATTATTTGCCAATTTTCTTTCCATAGAAATCGACCATAAATAGTTGTTGCCTTTTTGCAAACCTTCCAGCATAGCATAAGCTACTGGCGTATTGGTAGCATGATTATATTGCACCGATGCTAACGAAAAAGATGCATTTACAACACTTGAATTAAGTACATTCCATTTTAATTCAGATGTAATTTTTTTAACCAATGCCGAATCTTTTGGCTGCACTTCAACATTTAAAATGTTTTTGAAAGATGCAGCCATGCTTACTCTACAATTTTTATTAAAATATAAATTTAATTTGGGTTCGATAAAAGTGTATTGCAATTTGTAAGTTTGATTATAAACATATTGCGCCGAATTACCTTTATTGCCCAATTGCAATGTGTTGGTATTATTTAGTTTCGAAGTAAAATTTAATCGAGTATGCAGCGTAAATTCTTTTTTTAATCTTGTTTCGAAACCATAATTTAATAATTGTTTTTGCACATTGCTCAACCAACCCAAATCAATCCCCCACCCTGGTCGGTTTCTGTTTATAAACAAAGTTGAATTAAATAATTGAAGTTCTGAAACCTTTAATGAATCAACAGTTGAACTTATTGGCTCATAACTTTTAATGCCAGCAGCGGTTAAACTTTTTTTAGTTAATTGAAGATTGCTTTGTAAAATAATTCGGTTCATCCATTTTTTTGCTCCATATTTTTCTGCCCAAAAATTAGCAGGTTCAATACTGATAGATTGATTCCATTGTACCTGATTTGCTTTTATATAATTAGTGGTAGGAATTAAAATTCTGTTATAGCTTAATTTATTCTGAAAATCATTTTCGGTAAATTCATTTAATTGTTGAATACCATCTGCATTCAAATCATTCCAAGCATATTTTCCTGTGCCATCGGGCACTTTTAAAAAAGTATATTCACGTTTGGGCTCTTGTACATTTCCTACTTCGTATAAAGTTTCAAAATTTATTAATCCTTCAAACAATTTTAAAAAAAAAGTTGCTCTGCCTAAAGCAGTATTTTCGTTGCGTTGTTTAGTTAATAAAGTATCGGATACTTTTAAATTTCGGTACGAAGCAACCAGTGTAAGTTTACTATTTTCATTGGTATTGGTTTCAAAATTTAATGAGGCTGCATCAGCCACTGATGCTGAATGGAAGGAATTGTTCAGCGCCACATTATCCCATCTTCTGCTAGCATTTAACGAAATTTTATTCTTGGCGGTATCACTATTTTTTGCAAACCATTCCACATTATCAAACCAAAAACTATTGTGCGAAAGTGTATCATTTTGGTGTTGAATATTTTGTTCTCTGTTCCAATTTAATCCTGTTTTCCAATTTATTTTTTGTGAAATAATTTTAGAAAAATGAGCTTCGGGGCGAATAAAATTTCCTTTCGAATTTATGTTTTCGAAATTCAAAATACTTCCACCTGCATCAAAATGAAAATTATTTTTATCGAAATAAAATTTAGAAAAATGCTTGATGCCTTTATAAACCGAATCTGCCAATAAGGCTTGGGCATTGTATTGTAGCATGGTTGACTTTGCAATTTTAAAATTTGCACCTGCTGAAAAAATATGCTGATTAAATTTTGTAATGGCATTATTTACACTCCAATCTCTATTAAATTCTAAAGTTCTAAAATTTTCAACTGGTTTAAATCTGCTCTCTACAAATTCGTAACCCAAGTTAGTTTGTGGTTTGGTTTTAAAAATATTTTTCAACACATTCCAATGCTGCTCGGCATTTATTTTTATGGCTGTACCAATATGTGTGTTATTGTTTAAGGTTGAAAGTGTATTCGGGTCGTATTGGCTGATAGCCGCTTCCATGCTTATTTTTTGAACTTCATTTTGATAATTTATAGCAGCCGTAACAACTGTTTGTTTGTTGGGCGCAATTATTTTTACGATAGGTAAATACGTTCCTTTTCGCTTACCTACAAAGCCATACACTTTACCATTAGCAGCTGCCTTAAGCTGCTCGTAATCGCCATTTGCAATACCTACATTTGTAAAACTTACTGTGTATAAACTGCTATCTTTATTTGCCGAAAAAATAAAAACAGAATCTTTATTGCCATTAATTATGGTATCTATTTTTCTGTATAAAATTTTATTTACATCATAATCGGCTAATGTGGTAGAACCTACAAACGCTTGCTGAATGCTATCGCCAACTGATGCTAAGATATTTTTTTCATTTTTTTTAAATGGTTCTTGTGGTTGATTGGCGGCATCGGCTTCATTGTACAAATTCATTCTTAATGTCCAGTTTTTTTGTTTCCACTCATCAGCCGCAAACACTGTAGTTCGTAAATAATTTTTATCGCTATACTGAAATTCAATTTGAATTCGTTTGTCTTTTGTAATTAATCTATTGGCAGTAAAAACTAATTCGCCCAAATTATAATCAATCGTATAATCGTATTCAGCGCCACGTTTCAGCAACATTCCATCTATATAAACTTTTTCGCTACCTGCTAAAATGATGATAAAAGTTTCGCCATTTGCACCTTGCAATCTGTATGGACCTTGATTGCCTTCGATACCTTGAATTTGATTTCGAGCATATTTGCCACGAGCAATTGCACCTGCTACAGTAACGCTGTTTTGTGATTTATTTTTAAACGTATCAATACTTTGAAACTGCAAACCCTGTAATTTTTTATACACATTTAAGAAATAAGAATTGGGGCGTTGAAAATCGAAATCGCCTGCTACAAGCGATAAATTTCGGCGTTGCATTTTAATATAAATTTTATCAAAATCTTGTATCTGCGCTGTGTTGCCTTCGGGCTGAATAGGAATATTATTATCCGTCATGGCGGCTGTAATATTTACATCGTTTGCAATTTTACCATTCAATTGCAAATTAAAACTGCTATTGGTTACCAAGCTTTGCGAATTGCCAAATGATAAACCACGGGTATAACTTCCTGTATAATTTAAGCCCGACCCTAAATCTAAAACCGATTTTAAATCTTCTTGGGGTTTATACTCGAAAGGGTTCATGATAAAGCCATGCAACGGAATTTGATAAGCAGGATTTTTATGAAAATAAAATGAATCGAATTTAAAATAGATGCATCTATATGATATATAAAAGGTATCAATATTTACATTTTTATTAAATTGAAGCGTTGAATTAATAGCATCAACTTTAAACAATGAATCGCTAATTATTGAATTATTTTTATTGAATATGATTGCCGATTTATTGAGTATTGGCAATGTATCAACTTTAATAATTGTGCCTTTATTGATTAGTTTTTTATAATGCAGCAACGAACTATTTTGCGCATTGGCAAATAATGAAATGAGTAGAAACGATATGAATAAAAAATGACGAATAATGATAAGGTTAAAACTAATAGTAAAAACGAAATACAAATGAAATAAAGTATAAATACTTGAAACAGCTATTTGTGGAATTTCTGATTAAAAAAAATGTATTTAATAAATCTACATTTGCTAATATTTTATAAATTTGGGAATTGTTTTTAAAACCTTAAAAAACAACAAACTATAAATCAACCTTATTATGCTAATTCCTTATTTACCCAAAAAGTTTACCGCTTTCTTTTATCTTTCGTTTTTGATTGTATCATTATTAGTTTTTACTAATAAAAGTTATGCTCAATGCCCACCCAATATTGACTTTGAGTATGGCAATTTTACTAATTGGACTTGCTATATTGGCTATGTTGATACAACAAATTTAACACCCACGGGTAACCCAATTACAAATTATCATTTATTTTATGCAGCAGCTCCTGTAAATAAAAGACAAACAATGATTGTTTCATCATCTGTTCCTTCTGTTGACCCTTATGGTGGATTTCCTACATTGTGTCCTAATGGAAGTGGACATAGTATTAGATTAGGAAATGATTCAATAGGCGGACAATCTGAAGCAGTGAATTATAAATTCAGAATTCCTGTTGGTCAAAATTTATTTAATTTAGTTTATCAATATGCGGTGGTTTTAGAAAACCCAAAACATGCTTATACCAATCAACCCCGAGTTAAATTAGAAGTAAGCGATTCGGCAACTGGATTATTAATTCAATGTGCATCATACGATTTTATAGCAGGTTCAGGTTTGCCAGGTTTTTATCCAGTTTATAATTCATTACAGTCGGATACTGTATGGTGCAAAGGATGGACAGCCGCAGCCATTAATTTAAAAGGCTATGGCGGTAAAACCATCAACTTAACTTTTATCACAAATGATTGTACACAATTTGGTCATTTTGGTTATGCTTATATTGATGTTAATTCGCAATGTGGTAATAATGCCATCATCAATGCTTATTGCTGGAACTCTTCATTGGCAACGCTTGCAGCACCAGCTGGGTTTCAACATTATCATTGGTACGATTCTACTTTAACCACAAGTATTGATACTGTGCAAAATGCAGTTATTCCATTACCTCCTCAAACAAAATGGTATGGGGTGATATGTACCCCTTATCCTGGTTATGGATGTGTAGATACATTTTACACTAAAATAACGCCTGTTTTACCAGCTAAGCCTACGGCAAATTTTTCGGTACCATCGCCGTATTGTGGTGGTAGTATTATCAATTTTACAGATTTATCTACCTCAAATATTTCAGGTGTTTCTATTGTAAGTTGGAAATGGAAATTTGGCGACCCTAATGCCACAGGCAGCTCTGCACCACCCAATCCCGATTCATCATTATTGCAAAATCCACAGCATTATTATTCTGCCATTGGCAATTATACAGTACAATTAATTGTTACCACATCGGCTGGTTGTGTAGATACTATTTTGAAAACTATTCATATTACATTGCCACCACCAACGGTAAATATTACAGTATCTAATGATACACTTTGTGCTGTAAAAGATACCACTACATTAACTTATACAGGCTCTATACCTTCGGGCTACTCGGCTCAATGGTCGTTAAACAGAGGTGCTTCACTAATTAGTGGAAGTTTAAATTCGGCTAGTCCAATTGTGGTTAGTTTTGATACTGTAGGATTGCATTATGTAGGATTTACGGTTATTCCGCCATCTACCAATCCATTGGTTTGTTGGGCTCATAAAAATATTCCTATTTATGTAAAAGGTTTCTACCCAAGTGTAAGCATTGTAGGTTCCGATACAGTTTGTTTATCAAATGTAAACCAATTGGAAATAATTCCAAGCTTTACTACTTGTGGTGCTTCATCGGTAATATGCAATAGTCCTACTTCATTTAAAATAGGAAATAGTTCTGTTTCTAATACATTTACGTCTCCTTTTTATTGCTACAATAATTACCCAAAATCAAGAAGCCAATATTTGTATACTGCTACTGAATTAAATACAGTGGGATTAACAAACGGAACGCTAAAAGCAATGTCTTTTAATATTGTTACTAAATCGTCAGGCACTGCATTTAGAAATTTTAGTATCAAAATGGCTTGTGTTCCATATAGCTCTATTTATAATGGTTCGGGTAAGTTTGATACTGTAACTACTACCACTTTGGTTTATACATCTAACGCTTATACTTCATCATTAGGTATAAATAAATTTAATTTTACTACGCCGTATAATTGGGATGGGGTATCCAATTTATTAGTAGAAGTTTGTTTTGATAATACAGGATTCACCTCTAGTTTGGCTGCTGATGCTGTTTATACAACCACATTGCCAGCAGGCAATTACTCTACTGTATATGCCTTGGCAGGAACAGGTGAAACAGAAGCTGGTTGTTCGAGAATTTTCCCTCAAACAACAAATGGATTTACGGGCTTTTCTAACATCCGACCAGATGTAAGATTTTATGGTTGCAACTCGAGCTATACACCAACTGGAACTACCTATAGTTGGACATCTTCGCCATCGGGTATTTCTAATTCATCTACCTCAATTAATATTTCTCCAACTACCAATACTACTTATTTTTTAACAGCAAATAATAATGGTTGTATAGATAAAGATACATTTAAAGTAGCCGTTTTAAATTCGCATATAAAAGCTGGTAACGATACTACTTTATGTTTTTCGACAAATCAAAAAACAATAACACTTTCATCAACTGTTTCGGGTACTGGGCCATTTAATTATTCATGGACTGTAAAACCATCATCGGCTGCTATTTTAACTCCTAATATTGCTAATCCTACTGTAATTGTTCTAGCAAATACTATTGATACTTTTGTAGTAAAAATGACTAATGCCACTTGTACCATTCGTGATACCATGATTGTGTATGCATCAGCCAATCCAACTATTACAAAAACTAAAGATACTTTAATCTGCTTGTACGATACTGTTCATTTATCATTAGTATCCAACCAAGCCAACACAAATTTTTCATGGACAAGCCCACACGATCCATTAAGTTGCTATACTTGTTATAATCCAACTTCATATATCACACAAACCGATACATTTTATTTTATTGGTACAAACAAATATGGTTGTTCAACATCAGAAAAAATAAAAGTAACAGCTAAACCTATTCCAACTGCTACTTTTACTGCTACATCTCCTGTTTGCCCTAATGCCAACTCAACACTAACTTATACAGGTAATGCAGGAAATGGTGCTACCTATAATTGGAATTTTGCAGGTGGTACGGCTGCACCTGGTGGCACATTGCAAGGTCCACAATCTGTACATTGGGCTGTATCAGATACTTACAATATTGTATTAAGTGTTACAAAAAATAAATGTACTTCGTTAAAAGATACACAAAGTGTAATTGTATTGCCCATTCCATCTTCAACATTTACCACCAATAATGCACATTGTGTAGGCGATACATTAGTACTAACTTATACGGGCAATGGTGCAAGCATACCAGCCGCCGACCCATTATGGACAATACCTGCAAGTGCTACTATTATAAACGGAAGTATTGCTTCATTTGGTCCAATTACATTAATCCCTGCTGTGGGTTCTTCTATTTATTCGTTAACGGTAAATAATGGAAGTTGCAGCGGTATTATATTTAAAGATACTATTGCAATTTATGCCATCCCCAATAATTCATTTACAGTTACAACCCCAGTTTGTCCAAACACAAATTCAACTATTACTTATACAGGTTTGGCAAGTAACTCGGCGGCATATCATTGGAATTTTGATGGTGGGACTGCTATTCCAGGAGGAATTGTAAAAGGGCCACACACAGCACAATGGAATTTGTTTGGTATAAAAAATGTTTCTTTGTATGTAGTAGAAAATGGTTGTACATCAAGCATTGATACACAGCAAGTACAAGTATTACAAGCTCCAACAGCATTGTTTTCAAAAAACAATGTAAACTGTATTGGCGATACTTTAATGCTGATTTATACAGGCAATGGCAAAAGTATTATAGGTAGTAATGCTATTTGGAGTATCACTCCTACCCCAACTTATTTAGCAGGAAATGGAACTACAATGGATACTATTTTATTCATTCCAGCAGTTGGAAAAACACTTATTAACTTAACAGTTGAAAATGGAATTTGCGCAGCTACCAAAACAGATTCGGCATTTATTTATAATTACCCAACCAACACTTTTACAACTACTTCGCCTATATGCCTTAATCTTAATTCAACTGTATCTTATACAGGTTCGGCTGGTATTTCGGCAGCATATCATTGGAATTTTGATGCTGGCAATGCAATACCAGGTGGTACATTCAAAGGCCCTCATACTGTGCAATGGAATAGTTATGGTACAAAAAATATTTCTTTATCGGTAACCGAAAATGGTTGTACGTCGGCTATTGATACAGTGCCAGTTCAGGTATTACAACTGCCTACTGCCACGTTCACAAAAAATAGTGCTCGTTGTAATGGCGATACTTTGATGCTTATTTATACAGGTAATGGAAAAAGCATTTTGGGTAGCACAGCAAGTTGGAGTATTACACCAAAGCCTACATTTATTATGGGTGATACAACTACAATGGATACTATTTTATTTGTTCCAGCAATTGGTAAAACAAATATTGAACTAACCGTTACGAATAATATTTGCTCTACAATTATTAATGATTCGGTAACTGTATATAGTTATCCTACTACCACTTTTACAGCCACATCGCCTATTTGCCCTGCTGCTAATTCTATTTTAACTTATATTGGCAATGCATCGCTTGGTGCTACTTTCCATTGGAATTATGATGGTGGCAATGTGGGTATTAACACAGTTTCGTGGAATAATTCAGGTTCGTATTTTGTATCACTTTCTATTTCGCAAAATGGATGTACTACAAAAACAGATTCAATACAAATAAATGTATTACAAATTCCTACAACTAATTATGTAAAAACAATTGCTAACTGTAGTGGCGATACCATTTCGTTGATATATAAGGGCAATGCTAAATCTATTGCTGGTTCGCAATTAAAATGGCGGTTTAATCCATTAGCTACTTATTTAGTTGGCGATTCTACAACAATGGATACAATACAATTTATTCCAGCTATTGGTAGTACTACACTTCAATTAGTAGCATCAAATGGAAGTTGCTTTGCTAATCATTTAGATACTTTTAAAACCTATCCTTATCCAACTAACACATTTATATTGTCAACTGATACTGCTTGTAGCCCAGCTTCAACAATAGCTACCTATACAGGTTCGGCTTCGGCATCGGCTATTTACAATTGGAATTTCAATAGCTTAACTACTTCGCCAGGCGGTAATACTATTGGACCCGATACTATTTTAATACCTAATGCTGGCGATTATATTATTAGTTTATCAGTTGCCGAACATGGTTGTACATCAAGTATTAGTTATGACTCTATCCATATTATTCAATCACCTACAGCAAGTATACACAAAAATACACCACATTGTTTGGGAGATACTTTGCAACTATATTACAGTGGAACACCTATTATTAATACACCTATTTGGTCATTGCCACCATCGGCAATTATTGTAAAAGGTAATATAAATAGTTTTGACACTTTATTTATTTTGTTGGATACAGGCATGAATCATATCAGTGTAACAGCTAATGATGGAAAGTGTACCAACACTGTATTCGATTCAATTAGAATATTCAAAATACCAACTTCTACATTTACTATAAATCCAACTACAAATTGTACAGCATTGGCTTCAACATTAACTTACACTGGCAATGCAAGTAATGCAGCTACTTATAATTGGAATTTTGCAAGTGGCACTGCTACACCTGGTGGCACTGTAAAAAATCAATCGGTGGTTTGGAATGTTGCTGGTAATTATAATGTAGTGCTTTCGGTTTCGGAAAATGGTTGTACATCTATTTTAGATACACAAGCAGTTAATGTTTTGCTATCGCCTACATCTACATTTACTAAAAACAATCCGCATTGCGCTG
>JBJOOR010000022.1:0-10299 GCA_046051225.1 Bacteroidota bacterium
TTGATCGAATGCAAGTTTACATTCCATCATTTCACATTTGTTTTGATCGAATGCAAGTTTACATTCCATTATTTCACATTTATATAGGCTAACTTCAAATAAGAAATCCATTAATAAACAATTTACAACCTAAGCATCACCTATTAAAGGCTAATAATAAACAAATGGGGTAAATTTAAAAAGGCGAATCTGTGATGGATTCGCCTTTTTAATTTAATTTTTTTTAGTTTATCATTTCAGCACCAAAATATCGGTGTAATACTTTTGGCAATTTTATGCCATCGGGTGTTTGATTGTTTTCTAATAATGAAGCTACAATACGAGGCAAAGCCAATGCACTACCATTTAATGAATGGGCAAATTGCATTTTACCATTAGCATCTTTAAATCTGCATTTCATTCGGTTGGTTTGAAATGTTTCGAAACAACTGGTGCTGCTTACTTCTAGCCAACGTTTTTGTGCTGCACTCCACACTTCAAAATCGAAAGTAAGTGCCGATGCAAAGCTCATATCACCGCCACATAGGCGCAAAATACGATAAGGCAATTCTAATTCTTGCAATAAATTTTCTACATGCTTTACCATGGTATCCAGCGTTTGATAGCTTTTATCAGGATGTTCAATTTGTACAATTTCTACTTTATCAAATTGGTGCAATCGGTTTAATCCTCTTACATCTTTACCATAGCTACCTGCTTCACGGCGAAAACAAGGTGTATAAGCCGTCATTTTAATGGGCAATTCTTCTTCTTTTACAATCGTATCACGGTATATATTGGTTACAGGCACTTCGGCAGTAGGTATTAAATAAAAATCATCCACCGTAGCATGATACATTTGCCCTTCTTTATCGGGCAATTGCCCTGTGCCATAGCCACTTGCAGCGTTTACTAGCAATGGTGGCATCACTTCATGATAACCAGCATCAATGGCTTTATCTAAAAAAAAGGCAATCAATGCTCGTTGCAATTTTGCACCTTTTCCTTTATAAACAGGAAAGCCTGCACCCGTTAATTTTACACCCAATTCAAAATCAATTAAATTGTATTTGGTGGTTAATTCCCAATGTGGCAGTGCATCATCGGGCAATGTAGGAATTTCTTTTACTTGAAAAACCACTTCATTTTCTTCGGGTGTTTTGCCATTGGGTACTGATGAATGTGGCATATTGGGCAAGCGAACCAACAAATCATGCTGCTGTTTTTCAGTAGCTTCTAAATCAGTTTTTAATTGCTCGGTTTGTTTTTTCCAATCGGCTACTTGCCATTTTAATTGTTCGGCTTCTTCTTTTTTTCCATCTTTCATTAAAGCGCCTATTTGCTTGGCAGCATTATTTTGCTGCGCCAACACAGCATCATTTTGTTGTTGAATATTGCGGCGTTTTTCATCCATCGCCAATATTTCATCTACTACATTTATTTCTTTAAAATGTTTTTTTTGTAAGCCTTGTTTTACCTTTTCGGTTTCGGTACGTATTAGTTGAAGTGTAAGCATGCAATCGTTTTTTTTGAGGGTGCAAAAGTAAGAAGATATTGATACGAAATAAAAAAGCAGTATTGATTTTTAAAAATGGGTATTACTCCATTAGTTTCATTTTGGCTTTGTTTTGCCATCCAGCTTTGCTCGAAAATTTGGTATAAAATATTTTCAAATCGGCATCGGTGCTAAAAGGTGTAATAAATATTTTCTTGTGTGCATCGCTACCAAATTGGCTAAAATACCAAATGCCATTATTGTTGCCCACTTCGCTTTTATATTTGGTTTGATATACTATTAAATCGGCATCGCTAACAAATTTTACAACAGCCACTTTTAGCTGTGCATCTTTGCTAAACTTACTGTTGTACACAATTTGTGCATTTGCATGTATGCCAACCATTATCAATAATAAAACAGAAATGTATTTCATTGAATTAACCTAATATAAAGTTTGAAAACGTATGAGCAATAATATCAACGGCAGTATTCATTTCAGTTTCATTAATGCATAATGGCGGCGCAAACCTAATCTTATCGCCATGTGTGGGCTTGGCAAGTAGGCCATTATCTCGTAATTGCAAACAAATATTCCAAGCTGTTTTTTCATCATCTGAATTTATTTCAATAGCATTCAATAATCCTTTGCCTCGTACTTCTTTTATTAATGGATGATGTAATGCAGCTATTTTATGGCGAAATAAGTTGCCCATTTTTTCTGCATTTTCCGCCATTTTTTCATTTTGCAATACTTCTAATGCAGCTATTGAAACAGCACAAGCCAAAGGGTTGCCACCATAAGTGCTGCCATGTTCGCCTGGTTTAATAGTAAGCATTATTTCATCATTGCAAAGCACCACACTTACAGGCATTGTGCCACCACTTAATGCTTTACCTAATATTAAAATATCGGCATGAACATTTTCATGATCAATGGCAAGCATTTTACCAGTGCGGCATAATCCTGTTTGAATTTCATCGGCAATAAACAACACATTGGCAGCTTTGCATAAATCAAAAGCTTGGCTTAAATAATTATTGGCAGGTACTATCACACCGGCTTCGCCTTGAATAGGCTCAACTAAAAAACCAGCCACATTGGGCTGCTTTAAAGCTTCAGCTAATGCATCAATATCATTAAACGGTACTTTAATATAATTGGGCATATAAGGGCCAAAACCGTTGTAGCTATCGGGGTCGCTGCTAAATGAAATAACACCTGTGGTACGGCCATGAAAATTATGTTCGCATACAATTATTTGTGCTGTGTTTTCGGGTAATCCTTTTACGGTATAACTCCATTTACGACAAAGTTTTATAGCCGTTTCAACAGCTTCAACGCCACTGTTCATGGGCAATACTTTATCATAACCAAATAAATTGGTAATGTATTGTGCAAATTCGCCTAATTTATTATTGTGAAAAGCACGTGATGTAAGTGTTAGTTTTTGAGCTTGATCAATTAATGCATCTATTATTTTAGGATGACAATGCCCTTGATTAACGGCCGAATAAGCTGAAAGAAAATCGAAATATTTTTTACCTTCTACATCCCATACATATACTCCTTTTCCTTTTTCTAACACAACAGGAATGGGATGATAATTATGAGCATTGTACTCATTTTCGATAGTTATAAATTCGGTTGATAAATTATTTAAAACAATTTGTTCCATAAAAAAACTCATTTTTTGTAAAGGTAAAATATTTAGTCATCAAAAAAATTAATGATGATAATTTTCGTGATTAATGATAGTAAATACTCGGTATAATTGTTCGGTTAAAACCAATCGGGTAAGTTGATGTGGTAATACAAAATCGGATATTCTGATTTTATTAAAAGTATTTATTTGTTCGGCATCCCAGCCATATCTGCCACCTATACAAAAACAAATATTTTTAATACCGCTTTGCATTTTTCGTTGAATAAAATTAGTGAAGGCTACTGTAGAATAGCGTTCGCCATTTTCATCTAAAAAGAAAAAGAAAGCATCTTTTTGTGGCAATTGTTTTAGCAAAAAAGTGGTTTCGGCTTTTTTAGTTTCATTTACCGAAAGCGAATTATTAGTTTTTGGATTAACCAATACCACTTCAAATTTGCAATAATGAATCAATCGTTTTTCAAACTCGGCAAAAGCTTTTTCGTAATAAGCAAATGATTCTTTGCTGATGGCGTATATATAAATTTTCATCGCCACAAAGTTTCAAAAAAATTAGGCAACTTGCATCGTTACTTTCATCATTTCTTTAAACAATTCATCAGGGTCGAATGGTTTGGTGATATAACCACTAAAGCCCAAATCTAATACTCGGTTTTTTGTTTCGGATGATGCATCGGCACTTAATGCAATGATGGGAATAGTTTTTAAATATTCGCCTTCCGATTCTCTTATTTTATGTGTAGCCTCATAACCATCTACAGTGGGCATTTGCAAATCCATTAATATTAAATCATAGGTTTTAAGTTTGGTCATTTCAAAAGCTTCTTGCCCATTTTCGGCAAAATCTAATTCGCCTACATTCCATTTGGTTAAAAATTGTTTTACTACAAATGTGTTTATTTTATTGTCTTCGGCCACTAAAACATTTAATTTTTCAAGATTTTTATCACTCGTATTTTTCTGGCGACTGATGATAACTTTTTCGGCTTCAATAATACCACCTAATTCAAATTTAAGATTTACCATAAATGTAGAGCCTTTGCCTATTTCGCTGCTAGCAGCAATGTTGCCGCCTTGTAGCTCAACTAATTTTTTGCTAATGGCTAAGCCTAAACCTGTGCCGCCATATTTGCGATTTACTTCCATATTGGCTTGTGTAAATTCTTTAAATAAATTATTGCATTGTTCAGGCGTCATTCCTATTCCTGTATCGGTTACACTTAATTGAATAATGGTATCTCTTTCAGTAGTTTCAACGTGTTGAAATTTTATAGTTACCGAGCCTTCATCTGTAAATTTAATAGCATTAGATAATAAATTTGTAACCACTTGATTAAATCTTAAATTATCACCAATCAAATTATTATTAAGGGTTTTATCAGTTTCAATTTTCAATTCAATTCCTTTTTCTAAAGCCCGTAATTGGTTGGTAGCATAAATATCATTCATCAAACTATGCATATTAAATTCAACTTTCGAAAACTCGAATTTACCAGCTTCAATTTTCGAAAAATCTAAAATATCATCTACCAAAAGTTTTAAATGCTTTGCCGAAAACTCTAATAATTTAATATATCGTTCTTGGCTTGGCGATGGATTTTCGCAAAGCAATAAATTAGCAATACCTATTACACCATTGATGGGTGTTCGTATTTCATGGCTCATGGTAGATAAGAAAAGCGATTTTGCAATATCAGATTTTTCGGCTTTTTGTTTTTCCAATTGTGCCACTTCCATATCGCTCATTGCTTTTTTCAAAGCTTCAACCATTAATTTTCTCGATTCAATTTCATTTAATAAATCTTGTTTTTGCTTAAATGAATTTTTTACTACTCGTGATAAATCACCAAATTCGGTATTCGATTTTTCTAAATTTTTAATGGCTGCCGCATCGCCTCTATTTAAGGCTGCTGCAATTTTTTGTAAAGGTAAATTTACCCAAATAATAAAGAAGAATAAACATACAGTGGCAAAGCCTACGCAGCATAAAATAAAAAACAAAAGATTAGATTTAAAATCGGCTGCAAAGCTTGAATAGATATCAGAATTTTTAATTACTTTAATAGATGTAATGGGTTGAAGATTGGCATCTAAAAATGCCATATTAAAACTTACTTCTCCTTTTTTTAAATCGTAGTCGGGTTCGGTTTCGGCATTTGCTTTTTCAAATTGTAAAGTTGAATTAGCCAATTGTTGTTGCCAAGTTTTTAATTTATTATTATCAATAATTTCGGCGGCTAATACATAGCCCAATGTATTATTATTGCTAATTATTGGCGATGCCGAAACTCTTACTAATTGATTTTTATAGGATGTATAAAACTGAACATCTTTATTCGAGTTTAAATTTTTTTGTAAATCATTTTTATTAAATAAAATATCTTTGTTTTTTAAATCGCTAAGCAATGCCGAAAATTTTGGATTAAAATTTTGATCAGTTACACACAAGTATTGAATACCTATTTGCTGCGCAATATTGGATACATTATTCAACAACCAATCATTGTTTTTTTTGCCCTGCATATATACCTGCATATCTGCCCAACTGGCTTTATCGGCTACAAAATTTTTAATTGGTAAAACACTATTATCTAAAAGGCTTGAAAATTCGGTTTGCGCTTCGGCACATCTTTGTTTTAAAAGCAATTGCGTATTGCCCATAATTACTTTATTAAACTGATATACTACGCCGCCAAATAGCAACAAGCAAGCTGCAATAAGCAACATTAATTTATTTCTTACTTTCATAAGATGTGGTTTTAGAATGTTATAAATAGTTATCGAATAAATAAAAATCACACACGATTTTTATATGTGGTAAAAATAGAAGAGTAAAAAAGTAATTATAATACGTAATTGAACTTATTTATATAAGCAGTTTTACTAAAATGATAAGATGGCGCTATTAAATTTTACCTGCATTACTTTTTGTTTCAACATCAAAATAGTTACATTTGTACCCGATGGAGCAAAAAATTATCCTCGATGCTGCCCAACTTCAGCTTACCTTACGTAGGTTAGCTCATCAAATATTCGAACAACATCCAAATTTTATGAATACCATTTTAATCGGCATACAGCCTCGTGGCGTAAGTATGGCTATTAGATTGGTGGAAACGATTAAACAAGAATTTAATATTGCCGATGTGCCATTTGGTGTGTTAGATGTATCGTATTATAGAGATGATGTGCATCGCGATTCAACTATTAAAAGTTATACATCAAAAATTGATATATCATTAGAAAATAAAAATGTGGTGCTGATTGATGATGTATTATATACTGGCAGAACAGTGCGAAGTGCATTAGATGCCATGTTGGCTTATGGCAGACCACAAAAAGTTGAATTATGTGTATTAATTGATAGAAAATTTAGCCGCCATTTACCCGTTCAGGCAGATTATGTGGGCAAAGCAATTGATTCGCACCTTTTACAAAAAGTAAAAGTAAAATGGAAAGAACAAGACGATAAAGATGAAATATTACTACTTAATTAAAATTATATGTTTTCGAGCAAACATTTATTAGGCATAAAAAATATTACTGAAAATGATATTCAATTAATTTTTCAGCAAGCCGATAATTTTAAAGAAGTATTGCGCCGCCCTATTAAAAAAGTACCTTCGCTTCGAGATATTACTATTGCTAATCTTTTTTTCGAAAACTCTACTCGTACTCGTATATCATTTGAATTAGCTGAAAAAAGATTAGGTGCAGATGTGCTCAATTTTTCATCCTCATCCTCATCCGTAAAAAAGGGCGAAACATTAATTGATACAGTAAATAATATATTGGCAATGAAAGTAGATATGGTGGTAATGCGCCATGCAAGCCCTGGTGCTTGTGTATTTTTATCCAAACATATCAATTCATCCATCATTAATGCAGGCGATGGTACACACGAACATCCAACACAAGCCCTGCTAGATGCTTATTCTATCCGAGAAAAATTGGGCGATGTGGCTGGCAAAAATGTTTTGATTGTGGGCGATATACTACACAGTCGGGTAGCATTAAGTAATATTTATTGTTTAAAAAAATTGGGCGCCAATGTAAAGCTTTGTAGTCCGCCTACTTTGTTGCCAAAGTTCATTACTTCATTGGGTGTAGAAGTTGAGTATGATATTGACAAAGCATTAGCATGGTGTGATGTAGCAAATGTATTACGCATACAGCTAGAACGACAAAATGTTCAATATTTTCCATCGCTTCGCGAATACTCAATTTATTATGGAGTGAATAAACAACGATTAGATAAATTGAATAAAAAAATTGTCATCATGCATCCTGGTCCAATTAATAGAGGCGTAGAAATTACCAGCGATGTGGCTGATGGCGAACATTCTATTATTTTAGATCAAGTAGAAAATGGTGTAGCTATAAGAATGGCAATTTTATATTTATTGCATCAAGTTAAAATTAGCGAAACGGCTTAACGATTCCATCATCAATTCTATTGAATTTTAAAAACTTGCAACCCGTAAATATTGCCGTGGGTTATTTCTTCAAAATCATAAAAACTTTTTAGTGTATCGCTTTGGTTAGGTTGCCAATGCCAATAAAAATAATAATTTACATGATTATTCAGTAACTCGTTTTTTAAATCTTTATTTGAATCATAGTACCTTGGATTTACAATAAATAAATGTGAATCGAGTAGCAATCCTACATGCTGTGTATCAGCACAATCGCCACCATCAGCATAAATATTGCCCGATATATGATATTCGTTTTTTAATCGTTCGGCTATTTGTGTTATATATCGAAGGCGATAACATTCGTTACTAAAAAGTAAAATAGGATTAGCTAAAAACAAAATAAAGATAAGGGCTGCTATTATTCGTTTTGATGTTATTGACAGGGAATTTTTACTAGCCACTAATTCAAATATTTTTATTCCTAAAAACAAAACAATGATATTTATTATCCAAAAAAAACGTGTTTCGGCATGAATTAATAAATAGCCCGAAGGATAAAGTAAAATTGTAATTAAACAGAAAGCGAAAATGCTTTTCAACTTTTCATCTGCTATATTTTTTTTAATTAAAAAAATTAAAGCCAATAGTATGAAGAATAAAATAGCATAGTTCATCGTAATAATTTGATAAAAAAAATCAGCAGTAGATTTTTTTACTAATTCTATTTCATTCTTAAATGTTTGTTTTGAATCAAACATTGAAACGTATTTGCCTTGAATAAAAAATACATCTTCGGTATAATCAATGGCAGTAGGGTTGGGGTTTTTAAGAAAATAACCTTGTTTATCATTTATGTTTCGTACTTCATTATTTAAGGCTTGCGAAAAATTTATTTTGCCAGTAGTTCCATAAATTATTCCCGATTGATATTTATTCGAAATTAAAAATATCCATGGTGCTGCAGTAATTAAAAATGCAATATAACCGATGATTAAAAAATGAAATTTTGATTTTAGTTTCTTTTCATTTATTAACCTAAACCCAATTAAAATAAAAAAATGCAATATGAAAAATGGGAAAGCATATTGCTTAGCAAAATAACTTAAACAGCCCATTACGCCAGCTAAAATTGGGTATTTTATCTGCTCGAAAAATGATGGATGAAATACAAAATATAAATAGGGTAATAAAAAAAGAATGAGTGTGAAATCAACTGGTACTTCGTAATAGCAATAGCAAACTAATAACGGAACTGCAATTGAATACATTAAAGCTTCAGAACTTTTTTTAAATGAAAAATGCTTAGCAAATAATTTAATAGAAAACAAAATGCCAGCGCCAATTAATACTCCAGCCATTTTTGCCGCCACTATTTTATTTGGAATAACAAATAATAATAGGGCAATTATCCATGAAATCATAGGACTCCAAAATCCATTTATTCCATCTTTAAAATTGGCAGCGGTATACTTTTGCGCTATGCTGATATAACTTATTCCATCGGCATCTATAAAATATTTTTGCAATGGATATACCCATATAGCCAAAGTAAAATACAATATCAAAAAGAATAGAAAACTATGCTGATTGATAAACGATACAAATTTTTGTAATAATTTCACGGTGCAAAAAAAGTAATAATATTTTTGATATAGCGATTAAATTTGCATCTTCAATTTTTAAAAACCAACAATTATATGAATAATCTTTTAAAAGGTAAACGTGGAATTATAACAGGCGCTTTAGATGAAAAAAGTATTGCATGGAAAGTGGCAGAAATGGCTGTGGCTAATGGTGCACAGATTGTTTTATCCAATGCTCCAATTGCTTTGCGCATGGGCGAAATAAATAAATTAGCAGAAAAATGTAATACTGAAGTAATTGGTGCTGATGCTACATCGGTTGAAGATTTAGAAAAACTATTTACCACAGCGCAAGAAAAAATGGGTGGTAAAATAGATTTTGTATTACACAGTATTGGTATGAGCCCCAATATAAGAAAGGGAAAACCTTATACCGACTTGAATTATGAATTTTTAAATAAAACAATGGATGTATCGGCTATTTCATTGCATAAAATGCTAAGTGTAGCCTATAAAATGGATGCCATTGCCGATGGTGGAAGCGTTGTAGCACTTAGCTATATTGCTGCGCAAAAAGCATATTCGTTTTATAGTGATATGGGCGATGCAAAAGCATTATTAGAAAGCATCGTTCGTAGTTTTGGCTACCATTATGGTGTTAAAAATAAGGTACGTGTTAATTCTGTTTCTCAATCGCCTACTGTAACTACTGCTGGTAGTGGTATTACAGGCTTTGATACCTTCTTTGATTTTGCAGATAAAATGAGTCCATTGGGCAATGCAAGTGCTGAAGATTGTGCCAAGTATTGTGTTTCGTTATTTAGCGATTATACCCAAATGGTAACGATGCAAAATCTATATCATGATGGTGGATACAGCATGACAGGTGTAAGCGATGCCATTATGAATAAATAAATTTGAAAATTTAAAAACTGCAAAAGCCCCGATAGATTTTTTATCGGGGCTTTTTAATTTACAATACCTACTATGGCGAATTCTATGATAACAACAAATAAAGCAAAGGCAGTACATTTGTACTGCCTTTGCTTTATTTGTTGTTGATGAGGTTTTTCTTAAAAACTTAATATCCTGAATTCTGTGCGGCGGTTAGCTTGGTGTTCTACTTCCGTACATTGTACCCCATCTACACACCTATTTAC
>JBJOOR010000023.1:0-7585 GCA_046051225.1 Bacteroidota bacterium
CACGCGGCATGGCTGGTTCAGACTTGCGTCCATTGACCAATATTCCTTACTGCTGCCTCCCGTAGGAGTCGGGCCCGTGTCTCAGTGCCCGTGTGGCTGATCATGCTCTCACATCAGCTACTGATCGTAGGCTTGGTGAGCCGTTACCTCACCAACTACCTAATCAGTCGCACGCCCATCTTTAATCGCCGGAGCTATAATTATAAAAAGATGCCTTTTCATAATATTACGGTGTATTAATCCTCCTTTCGGAGGGCTGTTCACCAATTAAAGGAAGGTTGCGTACGTGTTCCGCACCCGTTTGCCGGTCGCCAGCAACTGTATTGCTACAGCCCTGCTGCCCCACGACTTGCATGTATTAAGCCTGCCGCTAGCGTTCATCCTGAGCCAGGATCAAACTCTCCATTGTAAGAAAAGTTTGAACATGCTCATTCAAATAGAATGACTTTGTTCGATAAAAATTATGTTAGTTTACTTGCTTCTTGATTTACCTTACTTGTTGTTTCTTGCCTATACTTCAAAGAACGTTATTCAAAACTTGGAATTGTAAATGTTACAATACTTTTCTTTAATTTTGAAAGAGTAGTTTTATAAATTTTCATTTAATGAAACCATCTATTTAAATAACTTAGAGAACGTTTTCCTTTTTTTAAGGGCTGCAAAGGTAACAGCCTTTTTTGAATTGTCAAGCTTTTTTTGAAATATTTTTAAAATATTTTTTGAAACTTGTTTTTCCGTTTTTCTTAGAACATTTCGTTTTTAACGGGCTGCAAAGGTATAAACCTTTTTTGAATTGTCAAGCTTTTTTTAAAATATTTTTTATACTTTTTTGAAACTTGTTTTTACCGCTTTTTTCAGAACATTTAATTTTTTAACGGGCTGCAAAGGTAAGAGCATTTTTAAATTTGTCAAGCTTTTGCTGAAATATTTTTTTAACTTGCTTTTAAAAAATGATATAAATAGCATAGGATGCAATATAGTAGGGCTCTTTGGAGCATAAAATAATTTTCAAGAAAATGAATATTGTTTATAAAAATCGTTGTTATATCCAAAAACGGGTAACGCCTGCTTCTGATTTAAGATAATAATGACAACCTTTTAAAATTTTAATTGCGCACAAAAGCACTAAAGTTTAGGATAGTTTATTATTTCGAATCTACAATACTTAATAGCTTGATTTGTGAATCTCTGCTTATCTATATGTATCGCCTACGGTACTTTCAGACCAAATTTTATTTTATATACAATTTAGCAAGTTGCTGCATTTGGTATTCATTCAAAATTCGTTTTTTTGCTCACAAAGGGACTAAGGACACTAAGGTTTAGTGGTATTTGGTATATGTTATTCGATTGCAAACTTATCATTTAAGATTGCAACTTGAGTTACTTATAAATATATACAAAAGATTATTGTATTGAAAAACCGATTAAAAAAAAATACTTGAATTTAATTTTTATTATATTTTTGAACACTTAAAAATAATTTATGCATAAAAAAATATGGCTGTTATTGTTTACAGCTTTACTAACCTACACATCATTGATGGCTCAAACGGGCTACAAAATGCGATACTATAAGTATCCTAAACAAGTGCCATCAAAATATATCTTCAACCCAAAAGAAGATTTCGAAAAATTAAAAGAAAGCGGAAAGCCTGCTGGATGGAAAACTAACGAGTTTGAACGCTATTGCGAAATGATGGCTTTTCAGAAATCGAGTTCATTTTTAAGTGGTGAAGTTTATTTGGGTTGGGATGAAATGGAAAGTTATTTAAACGATGTATTAAAAACTACTATTGGGCAAAAAGCTACCGACAATGGCAACATTCATGCTTTTCCGCAACGCAATTCTGATTTTAATGCTTATTGTATTCATGATGGAACATTTTATGTAAACATTGGATTATTGGCCGATGTAACCGATGAAGCTGGCTTGGCTACTATATTAGGGCATGAATATGCGCATTATAAAAAGCAGCATCTAAAAAAATCATTATTGCAAAAAATGAGGGCTACTACCAAACGCAAACGCAATAAAAACGATGATTTAATTTTAGAAAGTTTGCACAGCAGCCGTGAATTTGAACAACAGGCAGATAGTATTGGCGCAGCTATGGCGGCTAAAGCTGGTTATAATTTAAAATCGGGCGTTGCTAATTTTTATCAATTAAGATATATGATTGAAAAAGAAGAGGCTAAAGCCGATGCAGATGAAAGCGATAGTGAAGATGATAGTAAATTGGCAAAACAAAAAGATGCAAAAGGCGATAAAGTATTGTCATCGCACCCCGATTTAAAGCGCCGCATTAAATACTTTAAGCGATTTGTGAAATCGATGAATGAAGAAAATGCAAAGCAATATTTAGTAGGCGAAGAAAAATTTAAAACCTTACAATCGAAAGCGCAAATTGAAGTATTAAGTGTGTTGATGGAAGATTTTAGTTATAAAACTTGTACCGAAAAAGCTTTTAATTATTACTTGTTTCATCCCGATAATGATGTGTTGGTTTATTATTTATTAGAAGCCTGCCGCCGTGCAATGATTGTGCATCCTGATTTGTACAAAAAACCTTTTTTAACGGATGAATATTCGAAAGAACAATATGATGATTTAGAAAATGGAATATTAGCCAACTTAGATATTATTGTACCCGATTCCAATCATTACAAAAATATTGTAGCTACTAATTTTTTGATAGATGATGCTGCAAAATTTCCGTTTAAAACATGGCAAGAAGCTTTTGATTATTTTAGTAAAATAGCTACCGACCATAATATTGTAGAAAGCTATTTAACTATGGCTTTGGCGGCTCAAACCAAAACCGAACGTAAAAATTTAATTGATAAATATCTATCATTTGATAAAGTAAAAATGAAAGATTTTGCGGTGGCATTAAAGGAAGATAATTTATTAAAATCGTTAGAAGCCAATACCAAAGATTATATGGTAACAGGCAATGTGAAATTTATTGAAGACCATAGATACGGCTACCATTACAAGCAGCTAGAATCGTTGGATAAATCGGAAGGATATTTAACCGATTTAACGGATTATATGAAAACTAATTTCCCAAATAAAGAGTTGATAAAATATGATGATATGGCAAAAGAAGATATGGCGAAAGCGATGAAATATAAACAAGCCATGTTGGCAAGTGTGGTATCATTTAATTTATTAAATAAAGCCGATGCAGGCAATGATGATAATGGCGATAGCTCGGGCGATGATGACGATGATGATGGCGACGACAGCGATACAAAGCCTACCAAGAAAAAAACAAACATTACAAAAGCTGAAGATGATGGCGCTACTAATGATGATAGCGACGAAAAACCATCGCACAAAAAAACAAAAACATCTACCACCAATAAAAAAACAAAGGCTGATGAAGTAGAAGAATTTACTGATATTATGAGCAGCGATTTTTCATTTGCAGCTATTAATAAAAAGAAAAAGAAAGCAGCGAAAGAAACGGTGAAAAGAGTAATTAAATCTGACCGTGATATTCAAACATTTTTATTGAATCCTGAAATATGGAGTTTCTTTAAAAAGGAAGGTATTCATTCGTTAGAAACAGTAACTACTACATCGTTTACTGATAAAACACAATTGTTTGGATTGCATGTAACACGAAGAGAAAATTGCGGTGCAAACACTTTAGCTTGTATTTATGCTACCCCTTTGATTTTACCCATCATGGAAATTGTATATAGAGTTGGAAAAGGCTCTTGCAAGAATGCTTATGAAGTAACCTACTATAGCTTTACGCCAACCGATGCTAAAAACAAACAATGGTATTATGAAGAAACGGTACATTATAAAATGTATCAAGCACATTATTTAAACAGCTTTTACAACGCCTTAAACTCAAAGAAAAATGAACCTAAAAAATAAAAATATTTACATCATCATTGGATTAATGCTATTCAGTCAGTTTGTATTTGCTCAATCTGGCTTCATCGGTAAAAAACATGAAGTTGGAATTGATTTATACAATGCTGTATTTACTGGAAAATATATGGCAAGCTATAAATATTCTTATTCTAAACGTGCTTCGTTAATTGTTGATGCAGGATTAATTCATCATTCTGAAAAAGGAACATCGGCTACTACAAATGCAACTAATACATTAGATGGTTATATTCCAGATGCTTCATTTAGCGGTAAATTATTAGGCATTGGTATATTATGGAACTCTAAATCGGCAGGAATGAATATGCCTATTGGATATTATACTGGTTTCAGTATTGATTATGTAAGTGGCACATTAAATAATACTATTGCAGCGCAAAAAATGTATGATGATGTAAAGTTTACATTTTACAATAGCTACGGTTATTCTCAACAAAGCAGCATACAAATGCCTAACAATTCAGAGTTATCTTATGGCTTTAAAACTACAGGCTACAATTTTAATTTTTACTACGGAAAAAATATTTATTTAGCAAAAAATCTGGTTCTTGATTTATGTATAAAATGGGGATTTGCTTATTACAGATTTACGCCTTCCAATTTTACTCCATACCCATCTTATGATTACAATTATAATGGCACTACTCAATTTGAAGTTGGTACGCCTTATCAAGGTGGTTATACTTTTTACAAAGACGGCATCTATTACATCAAAAGCAATAATTTTAATTTGCAACCCGATGTTGTACCAAGGTCTATATTAAATGCTGGAAATGTAAATGGTTCTACACTTATAAATAGTAGTACAAACATATATGGCATTCAAACAGATAAATTAAAAACATATAATAAATTTAGGCTTTTATTAATTCCTCAAATTAAAATAGGCTACCTATTTTAAAATATCAGAATAAAAAATTTCATTTGTGCCATGAAAAAAATAATACTTTTTTGTGGCACATTTTTTTTGTGCTTATCTGTAATTGCGCATAACCACAATCATCTTCTAAAATTCAAATTTAGTAACCTCACCTTATCCTCTCCTACAGAGAGGAATGGCGAATTTCAGAAGATGATTGATTCATCGTTGGTAAATAATTTAAAAAAGCATATTTACTTTTTAGCTTCAGATAAATTAAAAGGCAGACAAACAGGCTCTAAACAAGAGTTGAAGGCGGCTAAATACATTATCAAACAATACAATGAAATTGGTTTAGAATCTGTTTTACCTACAGGATTTTTGCAAACATTTTATTTTACGCCCAAATCAAATCCGCATGATACTTTAATTATTAACCCAAAAGGAATAAAAAAAGCGGCGCATAATGTAGTAGCATTTTTAAATAATCATGCAAAAAATACTATTGTAATTGGTGCACACTTCGACCATTTAGGCATGGGCGAATATGGCAGCAGTTTATACACAGGTAAAGACAAACAAATTCATAATGGTGCTGATGATAATGCCAGCGGAACAGCTGCCGTAATTGAGTTGGCTCGTTGGTTAAAAAATTCGAATTTAAAAAACAACAATTATTTATTTCTCAATTTTTCGGGTGAAGAGTTGGGTTTGTTTGGCTCGAAAAGTTTTATGAATGATATGCCTACAAACATTGGCGCAATAAATTGTATGTTGAATATGGATATGGTGGGCAGATTAAATGAAGAAAAGAAAATTGAAGTGGGTGGCGTTGGTACTTCGCCAACTTTTAAACCCTTGATTGAACATCTTTCTACTCAAACGCCTATTAAAATAAAAACATCTGAATCGGGCATTGGCCCCAGCGACCATACTTCATTTTATTTAAAAAATATTCCTGTATTGTTTTTCTTTACTGGGCAACATGCCGATTATCATAAGCCTACTGATGATGCTGACAAAATAAATTATGAAGGCGAAGCTTTGGTTATAAATTTAATGCAACAAGTGTTGGATAGTTTGAACAAAACCGACAAACTTATTTTTACAAAAACGGCTGATGCCGATAATAAAGAAACGCCCAAATTTAAAGTAACCTTAGGCATTATGCCCGATTATATGTACGATGGCAAAGGCGTAAGAGCCGATGGTGTAACCGATGGCAAACCTGCCGCCCATGCTGGCTTACAAGCTGGCGATGTAATTATTAAATTGGGTGAATATGAAGTAACTGATATGCAAGCCTACATGAAAGCTTTATCGCATTTTAAAAAAGGCGATGAAACTATTGTAACTATAAAAAGGAAAGATGAAGTAAAGGAAATGAAGTTGAAATTTTGAGATGGAACAAGGATGAGGCAGATTAAAAGGATGGGCGCTGATTTGTTGGTATTCTTTTCTTTTTGAAGTACAACTACTATTGTGGTTTTACTCCTATTATTTTTTCAATCTAAACCTTGTAATTAATAGCAGCGTTAATAAAACTAATGCGCCCAATTGATGTGCTACACCCAATACCACTGGCACTTTATCGGTAGTATATAAAAGTGTAAGAATGCCCAAACATACTTGTAATACTATCATTACAGGCAATAGTTTAAAACTTCGAATATTGATGGTTGATTTATTAGCATACCAAAACCATACAATAAAAATACTTAATGCATAAGCCAAATTGCGATGAAAGAATTGTATAAAAGCTGGATTATCTAAAAAATTGTTTTCCAAACCTACTGATGAATTATATACATTTTGGGGTATGTAAACGCCGTTCATCATGGGCCAGGTACGAAAAAATGTGGCGGCATGTGTGCCTGCCATAAAGCCACCCAACATCATTTGAAAGGCGCATAAAAAAATTAAACCATTTAATATTGCTATGGTTTTGCTGCCAGCTTGAATGTTTTCCTTTTGTAAAAACATATCTACATATACCCATATTAAATAAGCAAAAGTTAATGTAGCCATTAGCAAATGCGCTGTTAAGCTAAAGGGTGTAACCCATGCCCTATCTTTTAACCCTGTGCTTACCATCAACCAACCGACAAACCCTTGCACTGCACCTAATACAAACAATACCAATAAATGCGGTATTATTTTTTTATTCAACCAGCCTTTAATTACAAAAAACACAAATGCAATCATAAACACTGCACCAATGCCCCTAGCCCATAAGCGATGAAAATATTCCCAAAAAAATATTTGTTTAAAGCCGCTTATATCCATTGTGCTATTTATTAAATGAAATTGCGATGAGGCTTTATATTTTTCAAATGCCGCCATCCATTGTGCATCGTTAAGCGGTGGTATAAATCCTAAAATGGCATTCCATTCGGTAATAGATAAACCACTGCCCGTAAGCCTTGTAATGCCGCCCAATACTACTTGTATCAATATCATCACACAGCCCGTTAGCAACCAATAGCCTACATATTTATTTAATTTGGTGTGTTCCATTTTTAATTTTCTTTATTCAACAAAAATAGAAAACCACCAACGCAACTAATAAGTTTACGGCAAATAAAAAAAAACTACTTATTGGCAACAACAAACAGCTTAGCATTTTCTGCTCGTCCTTGTTTGGGGCGCAGGCATGTGTATCGCCAACAAGGATGTAAGAGGAATCCCGAATGTTCGGAACGTCTCTGACGAAACAATTAAAAAACATTTTTACATTTACGCAAGTAAATATGTTGCAATTATTACAATGAAACAAAACTATTTGTTAAAAACAAAACCACTTACATACTCGT
>JBJOOR010000024.1:0-7344 GCA_046051225.1 Bacteroidota bacterium
ACGTCTTGGGGCTACCATCTATCCCTACCCATTGGTTACGATAGTGTACCGTCGTACTCAAACATTCTCGACTACCTGCATAGCCTGGGTTTATCGCCAACTGATTGAACATATACATCGTATACTGCGGATCTTGTTGAGCATAACTACTTAATCCACTTAATACTAATACCATCAAAAATATTTTTCTCATCCTTAATTTTATTTAATATATCTAATTTGTAAAATGGATTATCTTTTTAATTCAATAAATCCTGTTTTTGGCTTTGCATCATTTGCATTTACTTCAAATACATAATAGTAAGTGCCATCGGGCAAATCAACTCCATTATATTGCCCATCCCAAGCATTTGAACTGCTTGTATTTCCTTTGCGACTATAAATTACATTTCCCCAACGGTTAAAAATAGTTAATCTAGCATCAGGATAATGATTGGTACAATTAACAATGTACAAATCGTTTACACCATCGCCATTTGGCGAAAAGCCCGAACTAAGTTGGCATGGCGAATTATCTTCAATAGCTAAATAAATCCATGCCGTATCGCAACCCGATTGATTACAGATTACATATTGTATTTTATCATTGCCTACATAAGCTTCGGCTGGGGTATAAATAATTTGTTGTTTAGCTGCATCATATACATAAGTACCATGCATTGGGTCGGTAATTACCTGAACAGTAACAATGCCGTTGGTGGTATCATTATTCAGCATAGCAATATTATTAGATTGATTATTTTTTACCGTAATATAATCATCAATCGCAATAGGGAATGTTTCGCAACTTACATGAATATAGATAGTAGCAATGCTACATAAACCATTTACACATACTATATAAGTAATGGTATCATATCCTGTAAAGCCGCTATTAGCTATGTATTGAGCAATATTATTATTTAATTTAAACGTACCATTTGCAGGCATTTGCAATACATTAAGGCTTACTGGGTAATTGCCATTGCCATAACTATCATTTGTTAAAGGATTAAAATATAATGAATCATTACATTTTACTAAATAATTATCATCTACTGCATTCGGAGCTATTGCAATAAATATAAACGCAGTATCACACAAATAAGGATTAGATACAGTAGCACTTGCCGAATCGCAAATTTGATAAATTAAAGTATCCATGCCTATATAATTAGCTGGTGGCGTATATGTTAAAATATGATTAGTATTGATAGAAGCCGAACCCCCTTTGGTAGAATTTAATTGAATTATACTAAATCTTGGCACTTGATTATTTATCAAATCATCATTGCCTAAATAATTAATTACTGACAATACACCCGATGGCACTTGAACATAATCATCATTTGCAATTAAAATAGAATCAATACCACAATTATGAGATAGAACAACAATTACTGAATCATAACTTGTACAACCATTAAGCGTAACGGCCACTGTATAAGTAGTAGTAACTGTAGGCGAAGCCATTACCGATGCTGTATTTACAGCCGATAACCCTACACTTGGCGACCATAAAAAATTGGTACCTCCTGTGGCTATTAAATTAGTTGATGTTTGACCAAAATTTTTACAAATTGTTTTATCTACACCTGCATAAGCAATAGGATTGGCAAATACTACAACAGATATAGCCGTATCATAAATACATACACCCGATGAATAAGTATAAGTAATTGGATAAGGTGTACCCAATATAATATTTGTATCAGATGGGTCAAATGTATTTCCGAATATAACGCCTGCGCCACTAAAAAAGCCACCTGATGGAATACCCGAAATAGAAACAGGTGAAGCACCCTCACAAAATAATGTAGGCATATTAATAACAGGATGAGGCAATGGCAAAATACTTAACACAATTGTATCTTGGCTGCTACCACAAGCACTACCCCCTGCATCTGTTACATTTAAAATATAGGTAGTAGTGGCGGTGGGCGTAGCCACAGGATGGTCTATATTGGTTCTGTTTAAAGTAGCCGCTGGTTGCCATGCATAAATATAATTGCCTGTACCACCCGATGCTACTATGGGCGAACCACCCAATACAATTCCATTGCCATTACATACCACTTGATCCAATCCTGCAAAGGCCTTAATGGCATCATATACATCCACAAAAACCGATGCCGAGCTGCTACAATTAAAACTATTTGTACCCGTTAATGTATATAATCTATCAATCAATGACGATGATGATGGATTTGAATTAGATACCGCCGACAAAGCTATATTTGGCGACCAGCTATAACTTATACCCGATACTGATGCTGTACCAATAGATACCGATGCACCAGCACATTTATGAATAGTATCATTTAATACAATAGAAGGATTTTGTAATAACGTTACCACCACCGTATCCAATGCAGTGCATCCACCACCCGTTACAGTTACAATATAAGTAGTTGTAGCCGTTACAGTTGCTATAGGATTTGAAATTAATAACGCTGATAAACCTTTTGCTGGCGACCAACTATAATTAAATCCCGAAACACCTGCCGAACCAATACTTGTAGATAATCCTTCACATACCGAAACATCTTTTCCTGCATCAGCTTTTATAGCACCAATATTAGTTACAATCACTTGGTCAATTGCCGAACAACCATTTGGCGAATTTGCCGTAAGCGTATATGTAGTAGTGCTAGATGGATTAGCAATAGGTGTAGCACTGCTTGCATTCGATAACCCCAATGATGGTGTCCAGTTATAAGTATAATTGCTTAATGCTATGCTACCAATTGATGCCGATGAACTATTACAAATAGTAACATCTAACCCTGCATTAACCGTAGCCGATTGAACAAAAATACTTCTAGTACTAGTAGCCGAATTGCCCAAACTATCGGTAACTACTAGGTTAATTATTTTCAACCCTGCAGTTGAATAAATAATGGGGGGCGGTGTTTGCCCTGTAAAACTATTTAACGAAGCATTATTGCCAAACGACCATGCATTACTAGCTATTTTAGTACCCACCGATGTATTATTGAAACTTACTGGAACACCAATACACACCACACTTGGCGAAAAATTAAAACTAGCCGATACAACTTGCGCCGATGCCTTAAATAAAGTAAAAGTTGAAATAAAGAAAATAAAAAACAAGAACAATTTCTTTGTAAAAAATTTCATAAATAATATTTTTCTAAAAGTAAAATAATGGCAACAAATATAGAAAAATGTTTATCATTATTCTATAAATCAAAATATTAAAACACATGCCCTTGCATACATTAAAAAACAACCTATAATATATCTTACCATACAGCTCAACGTTTACAAGGCAAGTAAAATAAAAAAGGGAGATAGCAGCTGCTATCTCCCTTTTTTTTATGAGCTATTTTTTTTAAGGAGTTAATGTAAAATCCAAATGATTAGAGTGACCCTTAAAAATTTGAACTTGTAGTTTATCTAAAGATTGATAAGGTGTAGCCGTACAATTAAAATCGAAAGTACCAAAGTCTAAAATAGCTGAATAGTTACCATTAGCATCAGTAGTAGCTATTTGCCCAATAGGCACTTTACGAATTATAGCATTTGCCGCAACAGTTTTTAAAAATTAGCCAATACAGGTTTGATATGATTGATTAGTATAATTTATTGGGGCTTGAGCCTTAATAATTGTGCATATTAAAAGCAGTATACCTAATGACAATATTTTTTTCATAACCTTTTGTTTTTATTGTTTAATAATTAATTTAGTTCTAAAATCTATTTTTTTGTGTTTTATAACGCTGATAATATACATACCATCAGCCACATTACCAATATCAATCTGTTGTTCATAATCATCGGTTACTGTAACTCTTTTCACTGTTCTACCCAGCATATCGGTAAGCATTATTGTTTCTCTTTTTAGTGTGGCTTTGCTGTTTTTTAAATATATTTTATCGGTTGTAGGGTTGGGGTAAATAGTATAATTGCCTTGCGTTGTACTATCAGTACCTGTAGTTAAATCAAAAGCAACTATCCATGCATCACCGTTATGGTCATGATTAGGGTCGAACAAATGACCGCAATCAACATCTTTATCGGGTAAAGTTTTAGGTGATATATTATGCCCAAAATAAACCAACAAATTATTTTGGATAATAATTTTATCATAACCGCTTGGCAACTCTCCAAATCGGCTCGTTCCACCAAAAGTTTGTCCCCACAATTTGTTCATGTTTTCATCGGTGCATAGTATCCAATAATCTTCTGCACCACCAATAGGTGTTGTAATATCACCATTGGTAGATGCCGTATTACCTAAAAAATAATAGTACCCTTTTTCATCTCTAATGCAATAATTAAAAGCATCAATGCCGCTGCCGCCCCATTGTTTCATTTTTACTAAATTCAAACTCGTATCATAAAAGGCTATGGTTCCTTCACTTTTATCATGAAAAGGGTATGTGTAATCAAATTTCGAATGGGAATTCCCTGCTCCTATCATGGTTATTTCATTGTTGCCCGTTTTGGTTTCTGTATGCCATGAAAGCATATCAGAATATGCAGAAGTAAATTTGTGCTTGATAATTTTGCCTGATGTGTCTACTACCAATGCCCAATTAACCAATAAGGTATCTATTCCACAATTTAACAAATCATAATCTTTGCTCGATGAACCTCCATCAAACCTGTATTGATTAGGATTTTGCTCCACAATTTCCCCTGCTGGCAAATCGTAGTTTGTTCCACCAAATACTTTAGTCCATTGCCAAATACCATTACTATCTATTTTCATTAAAATAATATCGGTAGAGGCTGAACTGCCATAATGCGATGGAATATTACCCCCCGAAAAATTGGAACTGCCTGTGATTAAAAAGCCACCATCATGGGTTTGTATTATATCCCGAAATGTTTCTGTTCCTGCACTACCATAGCAATGACTCCATAGTTTGTTACCATTTTCATCCAACTTCATTAAAAATATATCATCGCCTCCGTGATTTTCAATTGAATATCCAGAAGTTGCATTTGTGCTACCTACACATAAATAAGTATTATTTTGCAATTGAATTAACTTTGTTACCCCTGTTCCACCACCAGTACTACCAAAATATTTTTTCCAAACAATATTAAAATTGGTATCTATTTTCATTATACAAGTGCTATATGGCAAGGGAGAATCAGAAAAATCACCATCATTGAATTCAAATGATAATGTTGCTAAATAACTCTTGTCTTTTAACCGAATTACATCACCGAAAGCATCATCTCCCGAAGAACCAAAGCATTTTTGCCAAATGATTTGAGGTTGTGCATTTCCTTTAAATGCAATAATTAAAAAAAAGAGGGTAATAAAAAACCTTTTATACATAGCGATTAAAATATAAAAGTAAATATATGCATTTTTTTACCAGCCGCCCCGAATATGCTGAATCCGATTTATAATCCGTTCCGAAGTTTCGGAACTTATGAGCAAAGGATTTAAAATCCTTTTTATTGCTATTACAAATGGCATTATAAAAATCAGCGTTAAGATTTTTTAAAACAGTTGCGCTGTATTCACAAGCAAAACTGTTCGAAGTCAGCCGCCCTACATTTTAATTCAATGCCCAAATCTAGCTCGGCTGACAAGTTTTTTGCTTGCCGCAACAGTTTTTAAAAATTAGCCGATTTTTATACAGCCTTGTTCCGAACGTTCGGAATTTTGTAACTTTTTTCATCAAGGAAAAAAGTTAAGAATACTTTTCACAGTAGATGTAGCTGCTACTTGCTTTTTCAATTCTTCTATTTCTTTTTGTTGCTGCACCTTGTATTGATGTACCCATTCCTTGTGAGCAAAAGATTGAAACGAAAATAAAATTAAAAGAGCAGGCGTTATAGTCTTTTTCATAAAATAATTGGTTTAAAATGAAAAATAAAAACTACATTCAAAATTAAAAGGAAACGGTATGTAACGTGGTAGCAATATAGGGGTCATTAAACCATATTTGAGAATTATACCACACTTATCTTTACCCTTACAGAAACTTATTTTATTACCATAGTTAAAAGTATAGCTTAATGTGCGATAGCCATAAATTGTATAATTTCTGTTGTAACTTAATTTAGAATCTTGATATGAATTGGTTACTTTAGTAATGGGTAATACAATGGAAAAATTAACAAACTGTGTTTTAGATTCGTTTACATAAACATTAATACCAGCCAATATTTTATGAATCCTAAAGTCTTCATATTCATTTTGATTATTTATCGGGTTATAGTAAAGATAAGAATACCCCACTTCACCATAAACTCCTTTTGAAATTTTTATCCATGTCCCTATCTTACCAAAACCATTAGTAACAAAACTATACCCCACATTAGGTATCAGTATTGGACTGTACGGTTTAGTAGTAGTATCGGGGTTGGTTTGCGCCCACAAAACATGGTATGCAAAGAGCAAACAAAGCAACAAAGTTGTTTTTTTCATACGTACTTATTTAGTTGGTTAGTAACACCATTTACGCAATCTTCTTTTAACTAATTAAATATACTTCACACGGTTTAATGAACGCTACCAAATCCCATTTACACAATCTAATTTACACTACCTTTATAACTCATCGTAATAAAGATTTTTTTCATGTTTATTCCTATTGTTTAGTAAATTTGATTAAAATATTTCTATTCTCATGGTTCATTGCAATCCAAAAATCTTTTTTGTACAGCTTTTGAATATTAAATTTGATTAGCGGTAAATTTGATTTTTTTACAGTTGATGTATCCCAAAAATTTGTAAATGAAATTTGCTTGTTAAAAATTGCATAATTATTTGCATCGCAGCCACAAATTCCATAATTATAAACACCTCCCCTTGGATTGGTAAAACAAAAAGTACACATTAGTCCAGTTCGAAGCCCCAGCTCAAAGCTTGTAGAGTCAACCCCATCAACTTCTATAGTAGATACTTTCCAGTTTCCATTCAGCCTATGTTCAGCTCCCCTAAAGCTTATAAAACTATCATCTTTAAACTTAGTACATGCAATAGCAGCCAGCATAAGCAGTATGGTAAGTATAGGTATGTACTTTTTCATCCTCATTGTTTTTTAAATTTGATGATATAAGTTTTTCCATTGAATTCTTTTTTTATCCAGAAATCATTTTTATATAGCTTCAAAATCTCAAAATATGTTCTACATTCATCATTGTTTTTCAATGGATGCAGAAAATAATTTCCTGTGCTAAATTGTTTATCACTGATGCTCCATGGGCATAACCACTCATTCACACAACCATCAATTTTGTTCCATGAATTTCCTTCATCCCTATAAAAATGAAAGTTGCAATTTTTAAAGTTTGTATATGTATATAAATTGGCTAATGAGTCTGCCCCATCCACTTCAAACGCTACTATTTTCCAATAACCATGTAATCGGG